>NZ_JBYUVT010000001.1:0-793149 GCF_058135255.1 Flavobacterium sp. LK-23 | reverse complement strand
CAGAACTCTCAAAGCAGAACTCTCAAAGCAGAACTCTCAAAGCAGAACTCTCAAAGCAGAACTCTCAAAGCAGAACTTCCAAAGCAGAACTTCCAAATCAGAACTTCCAAATCAGAACTTCCAAATCAGAACTTCCAAATCAGAACTTCCAAAGCAGAACTTCCAAAGCAGAACTTCCAAATCAGAACTTCCAAAGCAGAACTTCCAAAGCAGAACTTCCAAAGCAGAACTTCCAAAGCAGAACTTCCAAAGCAGAACTTCTAAAGCAGAACTTCCAAAGCAGAACTTTCAAAGCAGAACTTCTAAAGCAGAACTTTCAAAGCAGAACTTTCAAAGCAGAACTTTCAAAGCAGAACTTTCAAAGCAGAACTTCCAAACAGAACTTCCAAACAGAACTTCCAAACAGAACTTCCAAACAGAACTTCCAAAGCAGAACTTCCAAACAGAACTTCCAAACAGAACTTCCAAACAAAACTTCCAAACAAAACTTCCAAACAGAACTTCCAAACAGAACTTCCAAACAGAACTTCCAAACAGAACTTTCAAAGCAGAACTTTCAAAGCAGAACTTCTGAAAGAAATGTTTCACGTGAAACATTTCTAAACTTCCATTCTAAACTTCCATTCTAAACTTCCATTCTAAACTTCCAAAGAATATTTTTTAACCATGTTCCACGTGAAACATCTTCTTTATTCTCTTTAAAATTCAAACCTAAAAATCGTTCCACGTGGAACGATTTAATCTTTTATTCAACTTCTTTGCTTTAACGTTCCACGTGGAACGTTGTAAAATTCTTCTATTCTTCTTAAAATATGTTTCACGTGGAACGTTTTAAAAATCAAAAACCAAGAAAGTTCCACGTGAAACATATATATGAAAAGAGATTTAATTACTGTTCCACGTGAAACATCTTTATCTTCTCTTCCTCCTTTTGTCTCATTAATTGAGCTTCTTCCTCCAACTTATCTTTATATCCACAGTAGTGTAGTATACCATGAGATAGCACTCTTTTAAGTTCTTCAGCAAATGAAACATTGAAGTCTTTTGCATTATCTGCAACACGTTCTACAGAAACAAAAATATCTCCATTTAACTCGTTACCAACAGAATAATCAAAACTAATAATATCTGTAAGCGTGTCGTGATCTAGATATTCAACATTGATCTTATGTAGATATTCGTCATCACAAAATATATAGTTGATCTCTCCTTCATTCTTATTCTCAGAAACAATTACAGCGCTTAGCCAGTCACTAAAAGCCTGCTCGTCTCCTAAAGTAAAATCTGTTTCGTAATTAAAATTTATCATTTTGTATTAAAGTATTCTTGAACTTTTTGATTAAAATTCGAGCGCAAAGGTAGTGATTGTCTGTTTAATATCTCAACGCTGTTTAAATATTCCAATAATGAACTTGGCAAAGCATTTGAACGATTACTAAATTCAGCCTTATTAGTTTCAGATTGTCTTTGTGTATCTTGCCCTTGTTGCTGAACTGCGTTGTTCAATTTCCATAATTCTTGTTGGATATTTAATATACGTTGCAGGTTCTCATTCTTAAATCCTTTGTTCAAAATCTGCTTTTCAGATTGTTTCATTTGGTCCATTATAGATTTTCCTTGCGCATCCAAACCTTTCTTTGCTAACTCCTTTTGCAATGCTTCTCTAAGTTTAACTTGCTCCTTGTATATTTCCATAATAGCTTCTGCATCTCCTTCTCCATCTTCTCCTTCATTACCGTTCTTCTCTCCTTTTCCGCTCTTACCCTCTTTACCAGAAGAACCTTTATCTCCACTTTTGTTACCTTGTCCTTCTTTACCCTGACCTTCTTTTCCTTGTCCATTTTGCCCTTGTCCAGACTTTCCATCTTTACCTTCTCCAGGTTTATCTCCAGATTGCTGTCCAGGTTTCATACCTTCTTTCATCTTATCAGCAAGTCCTTTTTGTTTCTGAATAATATCAGGCAATTGCATTCCTTGTCCGTCACCTGGTTTAGGTTTTCCCGCTCCCGGTTTAGACATAGACATCTGCATATTATTCAATAAATCACTCAAGAAATCGGCTAATTTATTAGCAGATGAAACTGCATATTGTTGGTGTGAAACTCCTCTTGGAATTTGAACATCAGTTAAAGTTTCAATCGCCTTGTCCATGTTGTATTGTACATTTCCAATTTCTTTAGTTACGTCTTCTGCTACCTTTGGGTTACGTAATGAAAGTGCAAACAAACTATCATCTACATGTCTAAACTGCTGTTTCAAATTCTGCTGAATCTTGATGTTCTTTGTAAATGTAGAGGAACCCAATTTCATTGCTTTGAACTGTTTCATCACATCTTCTTGTGATAAAGAATAAGCCAAAAGATTATCTAGAATCTGACGAAGCATTGCTACATCTTCTTCCAATTGTTCTTGTTCTCCACCTTCCATTTCGCTCTGCATTTCTTGAGCCATAGACTTCATTTTCTTAGCCGCACTTTTCTGCTTTGGCTTAGCCGCAGAAGTATTCTTTTTGCTCAATTCTTCAGAAGCTTTATTAAGATCATTGTCTACATCTTTTTCTTTAGAAGCATCAGATGGAATATCCAAAGGTTTCTTCAAAGTCTTATTTTCCTCTTTCAAATCTTTTAAATCTTCCTGAATCTTATCAAAAGATTTATTGATTTCATCTTGCTTCTCTTTCGTATTTTCTTTCTCTTTATTAGATAACTGTTCCTGTTGTTCCGACAGTTTATTTAGTTTCTCAGCAACTTGTTCTGCTTTCTTAGAAACATAAAAACGCTTGGTCAACTCAACCAATTGCTCTAAATTACGAGATTGGTTTTTACTAATTTGTTTGAACTTTTCCATCTTATCAAACAGTTCTTCGCTGTTTAATTTATCATTCAAGTTCTTTAATTCGTCTAATAATTTCTGATTCTTCTCTAAATCTTTCTGTGCATTATCCAAACGCTTTTGCAAATCTTCAGCAGTTTTATCCTTCTTATCATCTTTGAATTTATCTAAATTCTGATTCATTTTTTCAGAGAATTGTTTCATCATTTCGTCTTGTTGTTTCTGACGTTTGATAAAATCATTGATCTTCTGCTGATCTTTAAACTCTAAATTATCTTTTTCTTTTCCGGTATTCTGAAGCTTATCCATTTCTGAAATCTGCTTTGTTTGGTTCTTCAAAGATTTAGATAAACTATTAATATTTTGATTTTGTTGCTGTAATTCCTGATCTTGAATTTCATCTGTTGTAGCTACACGATCTGAAAATGTAGAAGACTTTGTAGACTTAAATCCGTGTGGTGCATCGTTATCAAAAACTTCAAAATAGTATTCATATGAAACTCCTTCTTCTACTGGGAGATTGCTTGGAAAATTAAAAACAAACTGATCAAATATTCCAGCCTTTACAGGAATATTTCCGCGCTTAGCAGACTGAGGTTTGTTACGTTCATAGTATACAATTTGCAGTTTCGAAAGTCCATAATCATCACCCAATCTTCCTAGAATATAGTTCTTATCTAGCTTCAAACTGTCTGGCGCTGGCCCCACATTGATGGTTGGAAACTGATCTTTTATCACAGACAGCTGATAGTCTAATTTCTCGTAGTTTTTAACCTTATTATTAGACGTAAGAATTTGATATTCTGTATTTTGACTAATATTTTTTACTAATTTAAACTCATTTTCTACCTTATTAAACTTGAAAACTTCATTATCTCTTTTCCATGCTACTTCTTGTGTAGATTTGGTGTTCATTTTCCAAGTTACCGTTGTTCCTTCAGGTACAATTGCGTTTCCAGTTCCTTGAATTGTCTCTGATTTTTTCTTTAGATAAGAAGGAAAATTCAAAACCATTTCGAAGTTTGCAATTGACGGAACAGTGATAACTTTCAAATCATACTCTTCAGAAACTACCGAGTTTCCTTCAAAAGAAAAACGAATATCTTCTGCTGGTTTCTCCACTTTAAATTCAAACTTTCCAGTTTGAGAAGATTCCATAAAATAGCTTTCATTGCCAATATGAATCATAACATTTTCGGGAACTATATTTCCAACAGATTCCATTTTGATCACGAAATCTTTATTTTGTTCTGCTTGCAAATTTGAATTCAAAACCACAAACTTAAAAGGAGCTGGTGGTAAAAATGCAGAATTGAAATGTACTACTCTATTCAAACTTTGAGAAATTACATTACTATTTCCAGAAATATAAAATAATGCAAAAAGTAAAATTGGTATTAAAGCTAATGGCAAGTATTTTTTATTTGCTTTAAAATTGATTGCATTTCCAAAAGGAATTGGTTGCAATGAATTTGCTTTTTGCTCAATTGAAGCTAAAACCAATTCTGAACTTTCAGCATTATATTCAGAAGACAATTGTAAAAAGTTGGTAAGCTTATCGCTCACTTCTGTGAAATGATTTCCAATAATTTTAGAAGCTTGAGTATAATCTATTCCCTTTTGAAGTTTGAATAACTTGAACAATGGAAAAAGAATTAAACGAACTAAAAGGAAAACTTCAACTCCAATAAATAGCCAAAATAGAAAAGTTCTTCCAAGAGGTTTCAACCAAAGAAAGTACTCTACAAAAAGCGTAAACAAAAAATACAACAACCCAAAACCGGTAAAAAGTAATATCCCTTTTATCAGTTCGTTGGTATAATATTTCTTAATGAAAGCCTCTAGCTTTTGATATATTGCAGATGATGTTTTCAAAATAAATCTGTTTTAATTATAACCTATAAAAGTAGTAATTATAACTATTCTTATTTCAAAATTCAATCTTCAATTTAAATTAATACATTATCTAGATTTAAAAGCCTATAATATCATAAATAAAACTTTTACTAGTATTAAATTAATTCAGTTAGTCTCAGATTTACAAAAAAATTTAAGTACTTATGAAAAAATTAATTTATTCAGTTATTGCTTTAATAGCAATTACATCATGTAGTAATAATAGTGATACAGAAAACACTAAACCAATAGATCCTCCTGTAGAAAAACCAACAGAACCTACAAATAATAGTAAAGGAAAATTCACATTGGATAATGTCACCTACGATGTTACATTTGGGTTAATTACCACTTTAAAAATTCCAAACAATATATCTCACACAAGTATTGATCTACAAAATATAAATAATAATGCATCTGAAACTAATAATGTTTCATTAAGCATTTTTCATGACACATCTAAAAGTATTTCGGGTACATATAATTTAGGCGACTGGAGAAAAAATGATATAGGAATTTTAGATAGTTATCTAACATCATATACTTCTTCGGTAAATACACCTTCTGGACTTGAAATAATTTCTTCAAACACAAAAGATATATCTGGTGTAAAAGAAGGCTTTTTGATTATAAAAGAAAATGGAAACAAAAACTATACTATTAAATATGACCTTCTATTCGAAAATGGAAAAAGATCTTCAGCAGATACAACATTAGATTTAATAGAAAACAGAAAATAAAAGATTTTTATAATGACAAAGTTAAGAGCTAAAGAAATTTCTTTAGCTTTTTTTTATCAATAAAATCAACATTCTGAAATCTAAAATCATAAAACGTATCTTTGCAACAAAATTTTAAACAAATGTCAAAGCAAGTTCGTGTGCGTTTTGCACCAAGTCCGACTGGACCGTTACATATTGGCGGAGTTCGTACTGCCCTATTTAATTATTTATTTGCAAAAAAACATAATGGTGTTTTTTATCTGAGAATTGAAGATACAGATCAGACTCGTTTTGTTCCAGGTGCAGAAGCTTACATTATGGAAGCTCTTGAATGGTTAGGAATTGCTCCCGAAGAAACAGTTGGAAAAAATGAAAAATTTGGTCCATACAGACAAAGCGAACGTAAAGATTTATACCAGCAATATGCAGATCAATTAATCAATTCTGGTTGGGCATATTATGCTTTTGATACTCCGGAAGCTTTGGATGCACATAGAAAACAGCACGAAGCTGAAGGAAAAACATTTATTTACAATCACCATAATCGTGAAAAACTAGATACATCATTGGTAATTTCTGCAGAAGAAACTGCTAAAAGAATTGCAAATGGAGAACATTATGTAATTCGTTTTAAAACTCCGGTTGATGAAACTTTACATTTGAAAGATATCATTCGTGGAGATGTGAAGTTTGAAACTAATCTTTTGGATGATAAAGTTTTATTTAAAAGTGACGGAATGCCAACTTACCATTTAGCCAATATTGTCGATGATCATTTGATGGAAACATCACATGTAATTCGTGGAGAAGAATGGTTGCCATCTATGCCACTTCATGTTTTATTATACAAAGCATTTGGTTGGGAAGCTCCAGAATTTGCACATTTACCTTTGATTTTAAAACCAATTGGAAATGGTAAATTATCAAAAAGAGATGGAGACAAAATGGGATTCCCAGTATTTCCATTAGAATGGAAAACTGAAGAAGGCGTTTCATCTGGTTACAGAGAAAAAGGATTTTTCCCAGAAGCTGTTGTAAATTTCCTTGCTTTGCTAGGATGGAATGACGGAACAGATAAAGAATTATTCTCTTTAGAAGAATTGGCTCAATCTTTTGACTTGAACAGAGTTCACAAAGCTGGAGCAAAATTTGATCCAGAGAAAAACAAATGGTTCAATCACCAATATTTAGTAAAACAAAATGATGCTGATTTGGCCAAAACCTTCTCTCGTATTTTAGAAGAAAAAGGCTTCTCGACTCCGCTCGAAGTGACAACTCACATTATATCACTTATCAAAGAAAGAGCAAACTTTGTTTCAGAATTTTGGGATCTGACAGATTTCTTTTTCCAAGCGCCAACATCTTACGATGAGAAAGCAAGTAAAAATTGGAAAGAAGAAACTCCAACTTTAATGCAAGAATTGATTTCTGTTTTAGAAAATATCGAAGATTTTACTTCTGCAAATATTGAAGCAATCGTAAAAGATTGGTTAACTAAAAACGAAATCGGAATGGGTAAAGTAATGCAACCTTTCCGTCTAAGTTTGGTTGGAGCACTTAAAGGTCCTCACCTATTTGACATTGTTGAAATCATTGGAAAAGAAGAAACTATTTCTAGAATTCAGAAAGCAATTTCTTCTTTGTAAAAAATTTTACCATTAAGATATTAAGTTAATTAAGCATTTCTTGATGGTAAAAAACAGAACTTAAAAGTTCATAAAGCTAAGTTTAATTCTCTTGACAAAGCTTTGATCTTAATTTTCTTAATACCATAGTGGTTAAAAAAACAAACGCTAAGCAACATCTCAAAAATGTTCTTAGCGTTTTTTTAATGTTTTAAAATTTTAATTTAGAAGAATTTTCGTAATTTACCGAAATTCATAAATTAAACTAAATAACCATGAGTACAGCATTTATTATCTTTTTAGTATTGGCATTCTTCATTTTCATGTCGTCTTTCTTTACTGTAAAACAGCAATCGTCTGTTATTATCGAACGATTTGGAAAATTTCAAAGTGTTAGAAATTCTGGATTACAACTTAAAATTCCGTTGGTTGATAGATTAGCCGGAAGAGTAAATCTTAAAATTCAGCAGTTAGATGTTATCATCGAAACTAAAACTAGAGACAACGTTTTTATTAAAATGAAAGTTTCTGTTCAGTTCAAAGTAATTCAGGAAAAAGTATATGAAGCTTTTTATAAACTTGAATATCCACACGATCAAATTACTTCTTACGTATTTGATGTCGTTCGTGCCGAAGTTCCTAAACTAAAATTGGATGATGTTTTTGAAAGAAAGGATGATATTGCAGTTGCAGTAAAACGTGAATTGAACGAAGCAATGTCTACTTACGGATATGATATCATCAATACTTTAGTTACCGATATTGATCCAGACATTCAGGTAAAAAATGCAATGAATAGAATCAACGCTGCTGATAGAGAAAAAACTGCAGCTGAATTTGAAGCTGAAAGTTCAAGAATTAGAATCGTTGCAAAAGCAAAAGCCGAAGCAGAAAGTAAACGTTTACAAGGACAAGGTATTGCAGATCAGCGTCGTGAAATTGCAAGAGGTCTTGTAGAAAGTGTTGAAGTTTTGAACAATGTTGGAATTAATTCTCAAGAAGCTTCTGCCCTAATTGTAGTGACACAGCATTATGATACTTTGCAAGCAATTGGAGCTGATGCTAATTCTAATTTAATTTTACTTCCAAATTCTCCACAAGCTGGTAGTGACATGTTAAATAATATGGTTGCATCATTTACAGCATCAAATCAAGTTGGCGAAATGATGAAAAAACACAATAAAAAAGTAGAGAAACCAAAACCAATTCAGCCACAGTCTGGTTATGAAGATGACATTCAACCAGATGTTCAATAATAATTTTACAAAATAAAAAAGAGGCTTAATTGCCTCTTTTTTTATTTATAAACCAATTGATCACAAATGGTAAAATAGATTGTAAAATTTCTGGAAATGATTTTTTGACATAACCTGTGTAAGATGAAATAAAACCATTTACAATATTTTGCGGTGTTATGCTTTCCTTAGTTTTCTGAAAACTTAAAACCAATTTTTGATAATTGATTTCTTTTTCTAGTTTTAGAATTTCCAGATCTCTTTCAATCTCAGCATACGAAGAGTATTTTTTTCTTTCCATAATTAATCATTAAAAAAGATTTCTGAAAATTTCTCTAAAATTGGTCCTTCAACAAACTTATCCTTTAGAAAGAAAAGTAAAATGGTAAAGAAAAGATAGATCCCTCCTACTGCTAAAAATCCGAGAGCATTACTTTCAAACAAAGAACCAAAAGCATACGCTGCGGCAAAAGATCCAAAAATCATCACCATACTGAAACACAATAAAATCAAAGTAAACTTAAAGATTAAAGTTGTTGATTTCATTGCAACCTTAAAACCCCAAAGTTTGTAATAAGCTAAATGACTTTCAATGTATTCTTTAGCTTGATCCTGAACTTTTTCAGTGTTTTCTTTTAATTCTTCAAAAGCCATATTTAAAATTTTAGATAAAAAAAAAGCACATTACTTTCTTATAAAAATAAGCAAGTAATGTGCTTTATAAAAATATTATTTCTGAAGTTTAGCGTTTTGTGCTTTTAACTCAGCCAATTTAGTTTCTAAAAAAGTAATTACTTCTTCTGTTTTATGGCTGACATTAGAAAGTAACTCATTCAAAGTTCCGTCAAGATTATGAGTAGCACTCGTAAATTTTTCACGAAGAACTTCAGAGCTGGCATCAAAAGAATCTTTCAGATTATGTTTAGCATCATCGATACCTTCCTTAATTTTTGCTCTTGTTTTTGATCCTTTATCTGGAGCAAATAAAATTCCGATTGCCGCTCCTGCAGCCGCTGCAGCCAAAATTGCTGCTGCTGTATTTAAATTCTTAGACATGATAGTTACAATTTAAAATTATTAATAAAGATACTCTTTTTTAAAATGATAAAACTTTGATTAATTGCAATTTACAAAAAATTAACAATCTTATTAATACACATAAGCTACAGCTTCGTACTTACCATCTGCTTTTTCAACAATGCTAACAAAAGGATAACCATTTGAAGCAGATTTAGATTTGATTCTCATAGCAGTCTGGTTCTGATTTGCAATTGGCGGTTCACCTTTTGTCCTTGTTGAGACTCCAGTAAAACTTGCCACCTGTTTCAGTCCTATTGTTTTTTCTTGCGGAAGAACAGTTACCATTTTGTAATCGTCTTTTGAATCTACTATTATTTTATCAGAAACTTTTTGAGTTTGTTTTGTTTCCTTATTTGTAATAGATGAAACTGCATATTTACTGATTTTGATTTCTTCAGAACTTCCATTCAAAGAATAATAAACAAAACCATTTTCGTTTTTAATAAAATTTACATCAAGCTGTTCTCCGTTGTGTTTTGTAATTTGATGTGTTTGTGAAATTGCTACGTTTGCAAATAATAGTGCTACTGCGAAATATAAAATTTTCATGATAATTAGATTTAAATTAAAAATTGTCAGACCTGAAATTTAAAAACTAAACTTTCACTCAAATTCAACATTATGGTATTTTGTACATTATGACATAATTTGAAAAAATATTTTTTACGGGAAATATTATCAAAACTACATCATAATAAAAATGAGAACATAAAATTGTCTTTTTAGGAAATCAGTTTTGAAAATCTATTATTATAAAAATTACGAGTTTCTAAAAACAATAAATTTCAACTTAGATTCTTTACGGCAAATTTTAATTTTTTACAAAAATCATCTCTGACTTTTGGTATTGAGTTAAAAATAGCAGTTTTATAAACAATTGTATGTTAACAACCCGTTAAACTGACTAAAATAACAGTAAAAACTAAAATAAAGACCGTAAATAAACAATTATCTAAAAAATGAGTTATATATCAAACACGTTTAAAAAACGTCTTAAAATTAATTTATGAAGGTTAAAATCAATCTATAAAAACTATTATTCTTATATTTTTAATCATTTTTATAAATAATAATTAAAAACTAAAGTTTTAAAAAATCTATAATAAAAATTTATATAAATAAAATTAAAAGCAAATGCTTAAAAAATAATTAAAAACTATAGATTTAAATTCTATAGTAATTTTTATAAATAATAACTATAAACTAACTTTAAAACTATAACAATAATCAAAACTTATAATTACAAAAATTGAAGCCAAAAATTAAAAAAATAAGAAAAAACTTTAATTTTAGTTTTTTGAGAAGAAAAATAGAACTAAAATAGCAAAAAATAAAAATAAAGAGTTTTAAGAAACGAAAAACAAAAAAAGGTCTTCTCTA
Organism: Flavobacterium sp. LK-23; assembly: GCF_058135255.1. Lineage (NCBI taxonomy): Bacteria > Pseudomonadati > Bacteroidota > Flavobacteriia > Flavobacteriales > Flavobacteriaceae > Flavobacterium > Flavobacterium sp. LK-23. Next base: position 782,379 of record NZ_JBYUVT010000001.1, on the reverse strand, counting down.
CTCAACTATTTTTTATATTAGCTTAAATATAATTTATGAAAGTTACTTTTAATCTATAAAATAAATAAAAAAATTAAATTTAATAGATTTTATAAATAATAAACATACACAATTAAAAATATAAATTAAATCAATATAAACTATAAAATAAAGTTTGATAGGAAAAATTGGGAGTAAAAAAAGACTAAAATTAAAATAAAGCTTCCAAATAGAAGAAAATTAAAAAAATGAATTCCTTATCCAACATAATTTTATTTTCCGTTAAAATCAATTTATGAAAGTCACTTTTAATCTATAAAAATTATAAAATTATTAATTTTAATAGTTAATCTATATAATAAAAAAAAGCGCTTATAAAAGCGCTTTTCATAAATTTACTTGATATTACTTCTTCACCATTTCAGAAAGAATTTCAATTTCTCTTTCTGAAGCATTTTTTGATGGATTTGAATATAATTTCAAAATTTCGTCTGAAAACTGATCTCTCAAATCTTCACTTTCAATATCTCTTAAATTCAAAAGTGCTTTTGATCTAACATAAGTCGATTCACTTTTTAGAGACATTGAATATAATTTCTTAATATCTTCTTCTTCAAAATCTGTAGATTTCCAGTTTGAATATTTCAAAATAAACTGAGAAAACAACAGCGAAGCCTTATTATTGTTGATATTCTTCTTTAAAGAATTCTGTAAAAGTGAAAAAGTCGAGATATTTTTAATGTTCTCCCCTATTGCACTTTCAATTGCAATTCTTTCTGGTTTAGTCTCAACTTTAAAATATTTGTTGATATCTTTCAAAGAATTATTGATGCTATTTTCTTCTTTTTTACCCTTTTCTTCCCAAGCATCTTTCAATCCAACAGTTTTGTTAAATACTAATTTTGAAGCAGTTGAATCTTTATCAACAGTAAAATAACCTAAACGTTGAAACTGAAATTTATCTTCATTTTGCGCTGTTGATAAACTTGGTTCAACATATCCAGTTACAATTTCTAATGAATTTGGATTCACAAAATCTAAGAAATTCTTCTCTTTATAACTGTCTGGAGCTTCATCTGTAAACAAACGATCGTACAAACGAACTTCTGCTTCTAATGCATGCTGAATTGAAACCCAATGTAAGGTTCCAGATACTTTTCTTTGGCTTGCTTCAGTTCCGCTTCCGCTTAAAGAATCTGTATCATACGTTACATGAATTTCTGTAATATTTCCGTTTTCATCTTTTACAACTGATTCACCTTTAATGATATAAGCATTTTTAAGACGAACTTCTTTTCCTAATGTCAAACGGAAAAATTTAGCTGGAGCTTCTTCTAAAAAGTCTTCTCTTTCAATGTATAATTCACGAGAAAAAGGTACTTTTCTAAAACCTGCATTTTCATCTTCCTGATTGTTTTCAGCTTCCAACCACTCTTCTTTTCCTTCTGGATAATTGGTAATTACCAGTTTTACAGGATCTAAAACAGCCATTACACGAGGTGCAATTTTGTTCAAATCTTCACGAATACAGAATTCTAAAACCGATACATTGATCAAATTATCACGTTTTGCAATACCAATTGTATTAGCAAAATTACGTAATGAAGCAGCTGTATAACCACGTCGTCGCAATCCAGAAATGGTTGACATTCTTGGATCATCCCAACCGTTAACATGCTTTTCTTTAACTAGTTGCTGTAATTTTCTTTTACTAACAACAGTATGTGATAAGTTACGTCTAGCAAATTCTCTTTGTTTTGGACGCAGTTTATTTTCATCTAAAATCTGATCTAAAAACCAATCGTATAATTCACGGTGAGGCAAGAATTCTAGTGTACAAAATGAGTGCGAAATTTGTTCTAAATAATCACTTTGTCCGTGTGCCCAATCGTACATTGGATAGATTTTCCAGGCATCTCCAGTTCTATGGTGATGTTTGTGTAAAATTCTGTACATGATCGGATCACGCATTAACATGTTTGTTGATTTCATGTCAATTTTTGCACGAAGAATATGTGTACCAGCCTCAAATTCACCATTTTTCATTCTTTCGAATAAATCTAAATTTTCTTCAACAGAACGATTTCTGTACGGACTATCAGTTCCTGGAGTAGTTGGAGTTCCTTTTTGGATCGCCATTTCTTCAGAAGTCTGACTGTCAACATAAGCTTTATCTTTCTTAATTAAGAAAACTGCCCAATCGTATAATTGTTGGAAATAATCTGATGCATAACATTCTTCAGCCCAAGTATATCCTAACCATTCCACATCTTTTTTAATAGCATCAACAAATTCCTGTTCTTCTTTTTCAGGGTTTGTATCATCAAAACGTAAATTCACAGGAGATTGATAATCAATTCCTAAACCAAAATTTAACGCAATAGAACTCGCGTGCCCAATGTGTAAATAACCATTAGGTTCTGGTGGAAAACGAAAGCGAAGTTTAGTATTTGAAAGACCTGATTTTACGTCTTCCTCTATGATTTGTTCAATAAAATTGAGTGATTTCTCTTCTGATGCCATTATTTTATAGTAATTTTAGCAAAGATAAAAAAGTTTATAGTTTATAGTTTATGGTTTATGGTTTTCTTTGGAAACTTACTGAAAACATGAAACGTTAAACTCAAAATCTTTAATTAATTTATTTAGTATTTTTGTATAAATATTCAGAATTATGAGACAATTAACTGTTACAATTCCAGACGATTTTTACGAAACTTTTATTAGTTTTTTCAAACATGTTCCAGATGTTTCTATAAATGAAAATGTTGAGAATGAAATTCCACTATGGCAACAAGAAATGGTTTTAGAACGTATGAAGAATGCTAAGCCAGAGGATTTTATTGATGCAAATGTTGCTTTAGAAAATTTGAAAAAGAAATATGGTTTTTAAAGTTCTAATAGTAAAAAGAGCCGATTTAGAAATTGAAGAGGCTTTTTTATACTATGAAAATATTAGAAAAGGTTTGGGAGAAAAATTTATCTTAGACTACCAAGACCATTTGAAAACACTTTATAAATTTCCTCTTTTTGAGGAAAAATACAATGTTGTGCGTACTTTACCATTAAAGAAATTTCCTTATACCATTCACTTTACAGTTGATGAAATAGAAAAAATTGTTTCTATTCTAGCTGTAACTTGCAATTATCAAGATCCAAACACTACAAGAATAAAATTATAAAAATGGGAGTTATTAAACTTAAAAACATTCGTACTTTTTCTTACCACGGATGTTTAATTGAAGAAGGAAAAATTGGATCTGATTACAAAGTAGATCTAAAAATTAAAACCAATTTACAGAAATCAGCAGAAACAGATCATCTTTTAGACACTGTAGATTATGTTCATTTGAACAAAATTGTAGCCGAAGAAATGGCAATTCGTTCGCATTTATTAGAGCATGTTGCCAAAAGAATCAATATTCGTGTATTGGCAGAGATAGAAATGGTAGAAAAAACAACAGTTTGGGTTTCTAAAATAAATCCACCTATTGGTGGTGATGTTGAGTCAGTTACTATAAAAATGACGGAAATTAGAAAGTAATCTTTTAAATTAAAATCCTAAAATTTTAAAATAGTTACTATGAAACTTTTGAAATTTAAAGATTTTAGTTACTTTTGCCAACCGTTCAAGTAATGGCGTCGTGGCCGAGCGGCTAGGCTGGGCTCTGCAAAAGCTCCTACTCCGGTTCGAATCCGGACGATGCCTCAAAACCTTCAAAGCAATTTGAAGGTTTTTTTTTGCTTAATTTTTAGAAAAAATTAGATAAAGATTTATGTTCGAATCCGGACAATACCTCAAACCTTCAAAGCAAATTGAAGTTTTTTTTTTATATTTAATTTTTAGAAAAAATTAGATAAAGATTTATGCTCGAATCCGGACGATCCTCAAACCTTCAAAGCAAATTGAAGGTTTTTTTTATGTTTAATTTTTATAAAAAATTAATTATTAAAGTTTGTACATAAACCCGACAGGTTTTAAAAACCTGTCGGGTTTCTCATTTTTGCACAATTTTGTAATTTCGACGAAGGGGAAATCTTCACAAGTAACTCCGCTACTAATAGACCAATCTTTGTAGAGCTTCTAGCGGAGATTTCTCCTTCGTCGAAATGACAAGATTGCGAAATCCACGGAATTACTTCATTAGTCACTATGACTTATAAACACAAAAAAACCTCTGAAATTCAGAGGTTTGATTTTATATTTTTGAGTTATTAACAACTACTTTTTCTCTATTCTTTCGAAAGCATTTTTAACCATTTCTTTTTCTTTTGGAAACCAGCCTTGAATAACTAAAGCAAATCCGAAAACCATTAAAACAATGCTTATTCCTTTTTTAATTTTAAGAATATTAGTCGGAGTCATTTTTGATTTTAACTGTTTGGCTAATAAAATTTTAGCACAATCAATTAATAAATAAGTGATAATTACGGCAGCAAAAAAGGTCATCATTCTTGAAGTCTGCATATCTAACTTTGGTCCTACAGAGATAATTACTGCTAACCAAAAGCCTAAAACTCCAATGTTAATAACGTTCAATAAAAAGCCTTTTGCAAACAAACTGCCATAGTTTCTTTTCAGAATGTCACGATCAATTTCTTCATCGTTTATTTTTTCCTCTTTCTTTAGTTTTACAAACGAAATAATACCGTAGGAAAGCATAATTATTCCTCCAAAGATAAAAAGTGCTGGATCGTCTTTTAAACTCGAAATCAAGCGGTAACTTCCTAGGTAAGCAATAGCAATAAAAAAAATATCACCTAGTACTACTCCAAGATCAAAAACCATTGCAGCTCTAAATCCTTTTGTAATACTGGTTTCTAATAAAACAAAAAATACAGGACCTACCATAAAACTAAGAACAAGTCCCCAGGGAAGTCCCGCTAGAATATCATTAATCATCAATTGCTACTTGTTATTTTACTTCTTCTATTTTACCGCCAAAAACAGTCTTTTGGTTTATTTGCTTTGGTTTTCCATAAATGTAAATAGAGCCTCCTGCGCTCACTTTTGCATCGACAAGGGTAGAAGCATTAACATCGGCTTTTCCTCCCGCAGAAACGCTTACAGTAGTCTGAGACGTACTTAATTTACTTGCTAACAAATAACCGCCAGCTCCTAAACTTGCAACTTGATTTTCTGCTTTTCCTGTCAAAGTGATAGAACCTCCTGAAACAGAGCTTACTTTGAGTTTATCAACATTCAAATCAACATTAATAACACCTCCTTCTTGAGCACTTACTTTAAAAGAAGTTGCTTTGATAGCTTCACTGCTTTTTACCTCTGCTCCTTCATTAACATCAATAAGTTCTAAATGTTTGTAGTATAATGTAATATCGAGATCATTTCCAGACAAAAGTTTTGGAAAAGGCATTCTTAATTTTAAAATACCATTTTTGTTAACCGCTTCAACCTCTGCTTCTCTTGCTCCTTTGATAACAATTTTATTTTCAGATGACTGAACTAATTTTACACTTAATTTATCAAATACTTTTACGCTATCAAAATCACCTAACTCTTTGGTAACCTGACCAAAAGACATTTGTACAAATAAAATTGCTGCTCCAATAATTAGCTTTCTCATACTTTTATTTTTAAATTAATTATTTATTCTGCTCTTCTTAAAAAATGAAAATCAAGTTGTTTTTTAACTAAATCGGCATTTTTTACTTTCACATAAATTTCGTCTCCTAACTGCAGTAAACGGTTTGAAGTTGCTCCAACCAATGCATATTGTCTCTCATCAAAAGTATAGTAATCCTCTTTTATTTCTCTGATTCTTACCATTCCTTCACATTTATTAGAAACGATTTCAACATAAATTCCCCATTCGGTAACACCAGAAATAACCCCAAGGAATTCTTCATCTTGATGATCTTGCATGTATTTAACCTGCATGTATTTAATACTATCTCGCTCAGCATTAGTAGCTAAACTTTCCATGTTTGAACAATGCAGACATTTGGTTTCGTAAGTTTCCTCATCTACAGAAGCCCCTCCATCCAAATAGTATTGTAACAAACGGTGTACCATAACGTCTGGATAACGACGTATTGGCGATGTAAAATGGCTATAATAATCAAAAGCTAAACCATAATGACCAATATTATCAGTCGAATATTTGGCTTTGCTCATACTTCTAATGGCAAGAGTATCAATAAGATTTTGTTCTTTCTTACCATTTACTTCTTCCATCAAAGCATTTATTGATTTTGCTATATCGCCTTTTGTCCTAAAATCAATTTTATAACCAAACTTAGCAATTACGGTTTGCATGGCAACCAGTTTATCTTCGTTTGGTTCATCGTGAATACGGTAAACAAAGGTTTTCTTTTGTTTTCCAATATATTCTGCTACTTTTCTATTAGCCAAAAGCATAAATTCTTCAATCAAATGATTGGCATCTTTTGATACTTTAAAATATACTCCTTCTGGTTCTCCTTCTTCATTAAGATTAAATTTCACTTCTACTTTATCAAAAGAAATAGCGCCTTGCTGCATTCTTTTCTTTCTTAAAATCTTAGCTAATTCATCCAATTTTAAAGTGGCTTCAACAATTTCATCTGAAACTACATACGATTCTCCGGTAATAGAAATATCAACTGGAATGGTATTATTTCCTTTTGTTTCAATAATATGCTGAGCCTCTTCGTAAGCAAAACGCTGATCAGAATAAATTACTGTTCTTCCAAACCATTGGTTAATAACTTGCGAAGTTGGCGAAATTTCAAATACAGCAGAGAATGTATATTTCTCTTCATTTGGACGAAGTGAACAAGCAAAGTTAGACAATACTTCTGGAAGCATTGGCACTACTCTATCGACCAAATAAACCGAAGTAGCTCTTTGATACGCTTCATCATCCAAGATTGTTCCTTCTTCTAAATAATACGAAACATCGGCAATATGAATTCCAATTTCAAAGTTTCCATTCTCTAACTTTTTGAAAGACAAGGCATCATCAAAATCTTTTGCATCTTTTGGGTCAATCGTAAACGTAAGTGTATCACGCATATCACGACGTTTTGCAATTTCAGATTCCTGAATCGAAGTGTCCAGTTTTTGTGCAAACACCTCTACTTCAACAGGAAAATCTGCTGGCAAGCCATATTCAGCTAAAATAGCATGGATTTCAGTATTATGTTCTCCAGGTTTACCTAAAACTCTAATTACAGATCCAAACGGACTATCGGCTCTTTTTGGCCAGTCTTCAATCTTAACTAAAACAACATCACCATTTTCTGCTTCACCAATTTTATCTTTAGGGATAAAAATATCGGTATACATTTTAGGATTTGCAGTAGAAACAAAAGCAAAATTTGGCTGCATATCAATTACACCAACAAATTCTGTTTTATCTCTTTCGACCACTTCAATTACTTCACCTTCAGGTCTTTTTCCTTTTCTACGGTTATAAACGTAAACTTTTACTTTGTCTTTATCTAATGCACGATTCAAATTATTGGACGGAATAAAAACATCTTCTTCAAATTCATCACAAATAAAATATGCCGTTTTTCTGCTTGTCATATCTATTGTTCCTTCGTAGTAATCCTGGCTTACTGCTTTAATCAAGTATTTTCCAGGTTCTGTTTCTATAATTTTCTTTTGAGCAGCAAGAATCTTTAGTTCTTTTATAATTTGATTTCTACTATTTGTATCATCTAATTCTAGCTTTGCTCCTATCTGTTTGTAATTGAATGGCTTATTGGCATTTTGCGATAAAATCTTCAGGATCTTCCCAGAGAAATCTTTCTCTTTTTTTATCGGCTTTCTAATTTTCTTACTCATATATCTTTTCTAATAAGGTTTAAAATTACGAATAAGAAATCAGATTACAGATTTTAACAAATAGAATTATTAAAATTATAACTTTTCGTACATTTACAAAAAGACCTAAAATGGAAAGCTTCAAAACGATTGCCGTATTCAATTATCTGCACGAAACCGTAGTTCTCAAACACTTACTAGAGCAAGAAGGAATTCCTTATTTTTTCGAAAACGAAATGACACTCTCTGTCATGCCGTTTTACTCCAACGCACTCGGTGGCATCAAACTCAAAGTTCATCCAAACGATTTCGAAGAAGTCCAACAAATTCTGGACAATCTCAACAATCCTCTCAAAATTGTCTGAAACAAATTCAAACAAACTCAAAAAAAGAGTAAAATTCAATTCATCAAAAATTTTTTTTCCTTTTCAACTTTTTTAGTTTTCAACATATATTAAATACAACAAAAAAGATTTTTAAAAATTTAAAAAAATTTGTTGGTTATTATAGTGTGTTAATATGTCGAATAAATTTATTTTTAAAAGTATTGAAATGAAGTTTCTCTTAGTTATTTTGAGTTATCAACATAGTTATTTTTAGTTAAATGATTAATTTATAAGACTTTTTGTATTTTAATTAACAACGGTTGACAACCAAATTTGAATTGATTTTGTAGATAAGTTGATATGTTGATTTCTGTTGAAAATGGTATTTTTGATATTGATAACTTTTCCAAAAATTCACGAAACTTTTCTTGCATATTAAAATCAAGTTTTGGATTAGGTATTTTTTTGAAACAACCAAAAAAAACTTCTAATTTTCTTTTCGAACTTATTAACATTTTCTGTTAACTTAAAGTTAATTGAATATCAAGCAATTACAAACTCCTATTAACACCTCAAAATTTTAACAAATATTCTGTTTATTCTTCATTGATTATGAGATAGTTATAGAGTTATCAAAATTGTTAATAACCTATAAGGTTTTGACAGTAAGATAGTTGTGATTCTTGTTTTTTTGAAACGAATTACACGAAAGTGCAGGAACTTATATTGGAATGTTTATATAGTATTGAAAAAGAAAATAATTTGTGAAAATTGGTGTAATTCGTAGCAACCATTTATTAATTGAGTAAATTTGCATAACACAACTTAATAGTATAGAAAAATGAAAATTTCGATAGGAAACGACCACGCAGGACCAGAATATAAAAAAGCAATTGTTGAAATGCTGAATGCTAGAGGATATGAAGTAACTAACTATGGTACAGATACTGATGCTTCTGTTGATTATCCTGATTTTGGACATCCGGTGGCAAATGATGTATCTGAAGGAAAAGCTGATTTTGGAATCGTTATCTGCGGAAGCGGGAACGGAATTGCAATGACTGTTAATAAACACCCTAAAGTAAGAGCTGGTTTATGCTGGACTAAAGAAATTGCCTATTTAACTCGTTTACATAATGATGCAAATATTGTGAGTATTCCAGCAAGATTTACTTCAATTCATCAGGCTGTTGAAATCGTTGAAACTTTCCTTGATACCGCTTTTGAAGGTGGCAGACACCAAAATAGAGTGAATAAAATTGCTTGTGCATAAAAAGTCAAAAAAAATTCGGTGCTTCGCACCTAGTAATAAACACACCGGGCCGATTTTTTAATTTGCCCGGTTTTTTATTTAAGTAATTATAATTCAGTTATTTAAACTTTTGTAAAAAGACTATTTTTTGAGTTATCAACAATGTTAATATCTACTTTTTGTAATTCAGAAAGGCAATTATAAGTGATGCTTGAATTACTAAAATCAAAACAAACTTCACAATAAAAGAAGTTTTACTCGTTTTATGTCTAAATAGTAACATTGCTGTTAATAATCCGGGTGAACCTCCAATTAAAGCCATCAGAAACAAGGTTTTTTCAGGAATTCTTCGGTTGTTTTTTCGAGCTTGAGATTTGTCATATCCAGCGAAAATAAAAACAAGAACATTTATAAATAAAAAATATAGTAATAAAACTTCCATTGGTTTAAAATTAGAAACAAAGATATTATTTTAGCCAAATGATTTACTATTTTGCAGAAATGTTTTAACAAGTAAATTACACTATTTTAAGTAAGAAAATCATTTCATTAAAAGTATGACTAATATTCAATTCATTGCCAAGTCTGTGCAGGCGCCAGCAGTTAGTATTCAAAACACAGTAAAATTATTAGAAGAAGACTGTACGATTCCGTTTATTTCGCGTTACCGAAAAGATGCTACCGGAAATCTTGATGAAACTGTAATTGAGCAGATTGCAAAACTTCAAAAAGATTATGACACACTTATAAAACGTAAAGAAGCCGTTTTAAAATCTATTGAAGAACAAAAAGCACTTACACCAGATTTGAAGAAAAAAATTGAAGACAGTTTTGATTTGCAAGAAATCGAAGATTTTTACCTTCCATACAAAAAGAAGAAAAAAACAAAAGCCGATGTTGCGCGCGAATTCGGTTTGGAACCTTTGGCGAAATTGATTATATCTGAAAGTGATGCTGATATTGATTTTATTTCAACACAGTACATTAATGAAAATGTTATTAACGAAGAGGCCGCTATTCAAGGTGCAAGAGATATTGTAGCCGAATGGATCAACGAGAACATCTACGTTCGTAAACAGCTTCGTAGATTATTTCAGCGAAAAGCTACGATTACTACAAAAGTGGTTAAAAAGAAAGCGGAAGAAGAAGGAGCACAGAAATTCAACCAATATTTTGATTGGGAAGAACCTTTGACAAAAGCTCCAGCTCACCGATTATTAGCAATGCTTCGTGCAGAAAATGAAGGTTTTATCAAAATGAAAATTGATGTAGATATTGACGATGCGTACGATGTTATTGACGAAATCATCATTAAAAAACAAAATAATTCAACAGCTCATTTGCAATTAGCAATTGAGGATAGTTATAAACGTTTATTGAATCCGGCAATTGGAAATGAAACCCTGCAAGAAGCAAAAGCAAAAGCCGATGCCAACTCAATTCAGGTTTTTGCCAACAATTTAGGACAGTTATTATTGGCTCCACCGTTGGGAGAAAAACGTATTCTGGCAATCGATCCTGGATTTAGAAGCGGTTGTAAAGTCGTTTGTCTGGATGAAAAAGGAGATTTATTGTACAATGAAACCATTTATCCGCATGCGCCTCAAAATGAGGAATCGATGGCAATAAAAAAAATCCGTTCGATGGTTAATGCGTATCAAATTGATGCGATTTCTATTGGAAATGGAACGGCTTCGAGAGAAACTGAATTTTTCATCAAAAAAATCGCGTTCGACAAACCAGTTCAGGTATTTATAGTTTCTGAGGCTGGAGCTTCAGTATATTCGGCTTCCAAAATTGCGAGAGAAGAATTTCCTAATTATGATGTAACGGTACGTGGATCAGTTTCCATCGGAAGAAGGCTTTCAGATCCGTTGGCCGAATTGGTAAAAATCGACCCGAAAGCGATTGGAGTAGGACAGTATCAGCACGATGTTGACCAAACTAAATTAAAAGAAGAATTAGATAATACGGTTATTCGTTGTGTAAACTCGGTTGGAATTAACATCAACACGGCAAGTAAACACTTATTAAGTTATGTGAGTGGAATCGGGGAGAAGCTGGCTGAAAACATTGTACAATATCGTTCTGAAAACGGACCTTTTGAAGATAGAAAACAGTTGAAAAAAGTGCCACGTTTGGGAGATAAAGCCTATCAGCAAGGAGCAGCGTTTATTAGAATTACAAATGCTAAAAATCCGCTGGATAATTCGGCGGTGCATCCAGAAGCTTATCCGGTTGTTGAAAAGATGGCGAAGGATTTGAATATTTCCTTGAATGAATTAATTGCAAATAAAGAGAAAACAGCGCTTATTAAGCCTGAAAAGTATGTAACACCAGAAATAGGTTTACTTACACTGAAAGATATCATAAAAGAGCTTGAAAAGCCGGGATTGGATCCAAGAAAGTCGGCTAAGGTTTTTGAATTTGATGCCAACGTAAAATCGATCAAAGATGTGAAAACAGGGATGATTCTTCCAGGAATTGTTAATAACATCACCAACTTCGGATGTTTTGTTGATATCGGAATCAAAGAAAGCGGATTGGTTCATATTTCGCAGTTAAAAGCGGGGTTTGTAAGCGATGTAAATGAAGTGGTGAAACTGCATCAGCATGTCGATGTAAAAGTTACTGAGGTTGATGAAGATAGAAAACGTATTCAGCTGACGATGATTTTATAAAATTCTATTTTTTAATTAGGAAACAAAATAATACGCTCAAACTTTTTGAAGTTTGGGCGTTTTTAGTTTAAATCAGTTTCAGTTTAAATTTTGTAAGTCATTTTTATATGTTTTAAAATCTTTGATAATGAGTAAACTAAGCTTGATTTAAGATTGAATATTAGTGGTTAGGCTTATTTTTTAAAATAATTCTTACCTATACTACTATATTTGCCCGAAATTAAAACCCCAAAAATACTTATGAAAAAAAACTTTTTAATTCTAATAGCTTTATTATGTTCTACTGTAGGACAAGCAAAATTTCTTAAAGCAGTTTTGTATTTAGCAGATGGAACTCAAAAAACAGGTCTAGCAAAACTAGTTGATGATGATGATTCTAAAGTAACTTTTAAAGCGAATGAAGATTCAGATACTGAAAAAATACCAAGCAAAGAGCTTACTAAAATAGTATACACTGGTGAATCAGGCGGTATATTTACAATGGAATATCTTTATTTAACCAGTGCCAATATTTTTTCAGGAAAATTTTCTAATTCAAAAAAGAAACATTGGTTTGAAATTGTGTATGTCAAAGAATTTAAAATAGGTAAAATTTTTGATAAGGGAGATGCCAGAAGAAATACTTTCAGGTCACCTAGTTCGTCTTATTTTTTTGGAAAAAAAGAAACAGACCATTTGGTTTTTGGCTATAACACAATGGGAAATGTAGTAAAATCATACGGAACAGATGCGACCATGAAAAAAATGGCCAAGCAGGAATTTGCAGATTGTACCAAAATAAGCAAAGCAATTGAAAAGGAAACATTTGAGCTAGACAAAGTATTAAACCAGATTACATCTATTTTTGATAAAAATAAGTGTAAATAAAAAATAGTATTACCTTTTAAAAAAAACGCCCAAATTACAATTCGTAATTTGGGCATTTTTATTTAGAAATCAATCGATTATATTTTTATGAACTTTTGCGAAGCTTCTCCGTTTTCGGCTTTAATTTTAATTAAATACAAACCTGATGTAAAAGAACTTACGTCTATTGAAGTATTTACATTTTCTTTTGTGTAAATCAATCTTCCTAACAAATCATAAATTTTTACGGAGTAATTAGATTCGTTTAATGAATTGATATTTAATGTATTTTTTACTGGATTTGGCCATACAGAAAAAAATTTGTTTTCTTTAATGAAATCTTCGTTTGATAAAACAACCTCAGTTCCTTTTAAACGAATTAAATTTGAAGAAAGCTGGTCTTTATAAGATAAAAACCATCCTCCCAGTAATATTTTTCCATCTGAGTATAATGCTATAGTCTCGATAGGAGCGTTAAATCCCGTCCCTATATCAAAGGAATTATCTTTACTTCCATCAGTATTTAAAAGAATTAAGCGATTTTGAACACTTTCTTTATAAGATTGAAATTCTCCTCCAACAATTATCTTTTTATCTTTTTGTAAAACTATTGATTTAACACCCAAGCTGTAACTTGATCTGGGTAAATGTCCAAAACCAATTCCCAAATCAAATGATTCATCTTTACTTCCATCTTTATTTAATCGGATCAAATTTACTTGAGGAATCTCTTTAAAATTGTCAAAATCACCGCCAACTAAAATTTTTCCATCATCTTGTAAAGTTATACATCTAACGCTGGCATCAAATCCTGTTCCTATATTAAACGAATTATCTTTACTTCCATCAGTATTTAAACGAATTAAACGATTTTGAGTAGTTCCTTGAAAAGAAGTAAATTGACCTCCTACAAGTATTTTTCCATCTGACTGTTCAACAATACTATAGGCTACATTGTTAAAATCTGTCCCTGTTAAGAAAGATTGATCTTGAGTTCCATCTTGATTTAATCGATATAATTTGTTTTTTGGGAGGTTAGGAAAATTATCTTGATATGTATGAACTAATATTTTTCCATCAGCTTGTAAAGCTATTGCGCTAACTTCATAATCAAATCTCTTAGCAAAAGAAGTGTCTAATGATCCATTAGGATTTAAACGTATGAGATACTGTTTAGAGGTATTATAGTTATTGTTATCATAGTACGTGAATGAACCCATTACTAATATTTTCCCATCTGGTTGTAAGATTATAGAAGTAATTGAATTATTGAATTTATATTGCAAATTAAAAGAATTATCAATACTTCCATCAGAATTTAAACGAATCAAATTTCTTTGTAGAATTCCTTTATAATTATTGAAATAACCACCAACCAAAATTTTACCATCTTTTTGCAAAGCAGAACATAATATTATACCGTCAAAACCAGTTTCTTTATTGAATGTCATATCTTTGGTTGCATCAGCATTTAAACAAACCATATAATATTGAATATTATAGTACTGAATATTGTTTCGCCAACCTCTAAATTTACCTCCAACCAATATTTTTCCATCATTTAAAATAGCTACAGAATAAATATCATGGTTGAATCTAGTTCCAATAAAATTTTGATCTTTCGTTCCATCTGGGTTTAAATATTGCAAAACTGCTGATTTATCGGAGTTACCACTACCCCCGTAGCCAACAACTATTTTGCCATTTGACTGTAGCGCCAAAGAAGTTACACCTGTAGAATCGTTTACATCTCTATAATTATCAACAACAAAAGAGGAATCTTTACTTCCATTTGTATTTAGGCGAATCAAACGATTTTGAGAACTTCCTTGATAAGTGCCAAAACGACCTCCTACTATTATTCTTCCATCTGGTTGAATAATAATAGTATTAACGAAACCAGTGAATCCAGTTCCAATATCAAATGTACTATCTTTACTTCCATCCGAATTTAGACGAATTAAATAATTTTGATTAATTCCTTTAAATTTATTAAACGATCCTCCTGCAACTATTTTTCCATCTTGTTGTAGAGCTATAGATGAAATTTTGTTATCAAAACCAGTTCCTAAATTAAAAGAGGCATCATTACTTCCATCCGAATTTAAACGTGCTATTAAATAATCACCAGCTGCTAGTATTTTACCATCTGGTTGTATGCTTATAGAACTTACCCTATTTTTTACAATAAAATTAGATCCTACGTCAAAAGTGTTATCTTTACTGCCATCAACATTTAAACGAATTAATCGTTTTTCTGCGAGATAATTTGTACCTCCCACAAGTATCTTTCCATCAGATTGTAATGCAATAGACAATATTTCATAATATTCACCCTCTCTAATATAATTAAAAGAATAATCAATACTTCCATCAGGATTTAAACGAACTATTTGTTTGATGTTGGAGTTTCCGTTATAGCTAGAAAATTTTCCAGCCATAATTATTTTTCCATCAGATTGAATTAGTATACATTTTACTTCGTCATCAAATCCAGGAATTGTTCCGAAATTGTGTTCAATTTCAGCTGGATTTTGAGCGGATAAAGAAATAAACCTTAAAAAGAAAAGTAAAAAAAGTAGAGTTTTTTTCATATAAAAAAATTTTAATCAAATATATAGAAATTTTCTCTCAAGAATATTTAACGAAATTTATAAATAAAAAAACTCCCAAATTGCAATCGTAATTTGGGAGTTTTTGATTTAGAGTTATTTCAAAATCACTTTTTTGGTAATGCTTTTAAAATCTGCATTTGATATTTTTACAAAATAAACACCTCTTGATTGGTTAGCTAAATTTATTTCTGTCAATTCTGAAGTTGTTTTTTGCTGATGAATGATACTTCCAGAAGAAGAAATTATCGAGATAGTAGATTGCCCAGGCGCGTTAATTGTGATTCGATCAGCACTCGGATTGGGGTAAAGCGTAACTGTAGATTTTTCAAGATCGAAAGTATCATTAGATAATGTGGCGTTTAGTGGTAAATAGAAATTACCTGTTAGTAATAGGGAATATAATGTTTTAAGGGTATGATTGAAATAACTATTTGGCTCGTTGAGGTTTTTAAGATCATTATAAGAAGCATTTAAATGCGCCTGATCTTCACCAGCCATGGCCGCGCAGGCAAAAGCGCCCACAAACGTAGCATTATGCCATTGTCCGATTACGTTTCCATTTTGATTGTAACCGTCTTTGATGTTTGCAGAACCTCCTAGATTAACGCGAACAAAGTCGGATGATTTTTTAGAATAGGTTTTGGCATCTGGAGTTCCATACCAAAGATAATCAACGGCAATTCTCCAAGGAGTTCTAGCGGCATCATAAGTATAGGTTTTTCCTTCTCGATTATAACGATTAATTACAGCAACATAAGAATATGCCCCAGAAGCTTCGCACCAATCAGATACTAAACCGCCAACGGCGTTATTTTGCGTCAAATTATTGTTGATAACCGTATAAGCTTTAGCAGCAACCTGATTCCAAAAAACTACATCGTTTGTAAAAACACCAAAAGCTCGGTAATAAGCAGGAGAGAAGTAGGATATGTTGGTAATTTGGCTTCCGCCGAATTGATCTCCAGGTTTTAAAACAAAAGTATTGGCTTCAATTTCATAATTTTTAATTGCTGCAATAAGCGCTTTTGCATCACTTTTGTAATTGATGCTTCCAGAACTTGCCCATTGATAATCGGCAACAATTAAAGCAAATGCTGCATCTAGTTCGGCATCTGTAGCTCCGTTTGCACCTGCTGTTCCTGAGCATCCGTTTATTTTCCAATTCATAACGCCATTTCCATTCACATGGTCTTTGTAGTAAAGCCAGAAACCGTCAAAGAGTATTTTATCGGCCATATAAGCAGAAAGGAGCATTCCGTATGCAATACCTTCAGAAACGGTTTCACCTGGATTGTCAAATTTTACCCTGTACCGGCCATTGTTACAGGTTTCGACAAAATTGATTTTCCAAGTGTCGTAACTTTCTTGTGCATCCTGACTGTTTTTGGATACTGCCATAATTCCGTTTCCGTACACCTTATTGGCGGGAAAGGGTTGAGTTTGCGACCAACTTTCTGCTGTGAGCAGAAAAGCCATCACTAAAATTAAGTTTTTCATATGTAAAAATTTGGGACTCTAAAAGTAAGAATTTTTAGATATAAAAAAAATCCCAAACTACATTTGTAATTTGGGATTTAATAATTTTTTCGAATTTATTATTTCGTTTCTTCTTCTTGTTTTTTAGAAGCAGCAGGTTGATCGTCTTTAGCAGCGTTTTTAAATTCCTTAATTCCACTTCCTAAACCTTTCATTAATTCTGGAATTTTTTTACCTCCAAAAAGTAATATCACAATACCTACGATAACAAGGATTTCTGTAAGACCTAATCTTCCCATGACTAATATATTTAATGCCGAAGCAAATTGTTTATCTTAATTATTCCGCAAAGGTATATAGAAATATACGAAATAGAAGTATTTTTAGTTTAAAATATTTCGATTAGACCGCGTTAAATATTTTATAAAATCGTAAATTATAGCTCTTCATGAAATTTTTAGAACAAATATCATGACGATTAATTACTATATTTGCTAGCATAAAGAAGCAGAATGACTAAGAATAAGAAAAAGAATTTTAGGAAAAAACTATTCATTAAAAACCGATTAGTAATTTTAAATGAAGACACTTTTGAAGAGATCTTTTCTTTTAAGCTTACTTTAATGAATGTGTTTGTAACGTTTACTTTAGGCGGAATATTTCTAATTTTGGTTACAACTTTCATTATTGCATTTACCCCACTTCGTGAATTTATTCCTGGATATTCTTCGACAGAATTAAAACGAAATGCTACGAAACTGGCTATTAAATCAGATTCTTTAGAAACGGCTTTAAAACAAAATGAGGCTTATATAAAAGGGATTCAGAAAGTTTTAAAAGGGGAATTAGATTATTCAAAATTTAATAAAGATTCTATCTTAGCAGAATCTGTTGAAGATGCTTCAGATTTAAATATGAAAGCATCTGATGCAGAAATAAAACTAAGAGAAGACGTAGCCGAAACAGAAAAAGAGCTAAAGACAAAATCTCAAGACAAAAAGAAAAGTGACAAAAAATAATACCACTGAAAATGTTAATTAAGTCAATTGCGGCAAAAATTTTTGCTCGAAAAATATATAAACAAACGCTTAAATGGACTGAAAAACCAGTTGAAACCCAACAAAGGGTTTTTAAAAGTTTGATAGAGAATGCAAAAAGTACTGCATTTGGAAAAGATCATCATTTTGATCAGATAAAAAACTTTGAGGATTTTCAGAAACGCGTTCCTGTAAGAGATTATGAAGATTTAAAACCCTATGTTGAAAAGGTTGTAAAAGGCGAATCGGATATTTTATGGAAAGGAAAACCATTGTATTTTGCTAAAACTTCGGGAACAACTTCGGGAGCAAAATTTATTCCGCTAACCAAAGAATCGATGCCTTATCATATAGAAGCGGCTCGAAATGCGATTCTGCATTATATTCATGAAACTGGAAATGCTGATTTTATTGACGGAAAAATGATTTTTTTGCAGGGAAGCCCAATTCTAACCGAAAAATACGGAATCAAATTTGGAAGACTTTCTGGAATTGTAGCACACTTTGTTCCTAAATATTTACAGAAAAACAGAATGCCATCTTGGGAAACCAATTGTATTGAAGATTGGGAAACCAAAGTAAATGCAATTGCCGATGAAACAATCAAAGAAAATATGTCGGTGATTTCTGGAATTCCGTCTTGGGTGCAGATGTATTTTGAACGTTTACAGCAAAAAAGCGGGGGAAAAAAGATTGGCGAGATCTTCAAAAACTTTAATCTGTTTATTTACGGAGGCGTAAATTACGAACCTTATCGTGCCAAATTTGAAAACATGATTGGCCGAAAAGTTGATAGTATCGAATTGTTTCCTGCTTCTGAAGGATTTTTTGCCTATCAAGATTCTCAGAAAGAAAAAGGAATGTTGCTGCTTTTGAATTCTGGTATTTTTTACGAGTTTATAAAAGCAGACGAATTCTTTAACGAAAATCCGAAAGTATATACAATTGGTGAAGTTGAGGTAGGAGTAAACTACGTTTTGATTATTTCGACCAATGCAGGACTTTGGCGTTATAATATTGGAGATACTATTCAATTTACCTCTTTGGCTCCGCATCGTGTTATAGTTTCTGGACGTATTAAACATTATATTTCGGCTTTTGGTGAACACGTAATTGCCAATGAGGTCGAAAATGCGATGAAAGAAGCCGTAAATTCTACTAATATTGTGATTAACGAATTTACCGTTGCACCACAAATAACGCCTGCAAGCGGATTACCTTATCATGAATGGCTAATAGAATTTGAAAAAGAGCCCGAAGACATGGAAATTTTTGCAGAAACGATTGACAATTCAATGCGTAAGCAAAACATTTATTACGATGATTTAATTACCGGAAACGTTTTACGAAAAGTAGTGATCACAAAAGTTTCTAAAAATGGATTTCAAGATTACATGAAATCGCAAGGAAAACTGGGCGGGCAAAATAAACTTCCTAGATTATCAAATAATAGAGATATTGCTGATAATTTGAAGTAATATAAAAATTTATAATGAAATATGAATATAAATTTAGACCAGGGTATAAATCTAAAAATTTATTAATTGAGATTTTTAGAGGTGCAGAATATGAAACCTTTTTGGTTGAATTATTAGATGCAATTGCAGTAATTAATCCAAAAGTTAATAATAAAATTAATGATCTTTGGATGAATGATGAAATTTTAATGGAAGTCAATTCAGACATTGGTTCATTTTCCATTTCAAAAGATATTTGGGATTTTGCTTTTATAATGGCAGATGACAATCAGGAATGTATCATTAAAATAGATTTACTTTTAGATACAAATGAACACTTTCAAAAAGTAGAGGTTGATTTTGAAAAATATAAATAATGGATGTTCATATACCTTACGAACAAATTAAAAATCGAGAATGTGATTTTATAGTTACCTATAGATTTTTTACACCAGATGAAGGAGGTCGAAAAACAGGAAATCCAATACAAGGGTATCGTTCTGATTTTATGTATTCTGAAGATGAAAAAGCAAAAAAATTATGGATGATTTGGCCTGAATTTTTAGATAATGACGATAATATTATTTTAGATAAATCATTACGAGTTTCGACTTCTGGAAAAGCAAAAATGTGGATTATAAACGAAGCAAATCAAGTTTTACATAAAGAACAAATTAAAATTGGTTTAAAAGGTTTTTTTATGGAAGGACCGCATAAAGTAGCAGAATGTGAAGTTGTCCAAATTGTAAATCTCAGTTTAAAATAAACGTTATAATTAAATCACATTTTTAGATTTAAATTGGAATAATATTAATATTTCCTACTTTCGTTTATCGAAATACTTGAATTATCTTCTCAAGAAGATCATTCTAAAATAAAAAAGCATGAAAGAAACTAAACATATATCAAGATCTAGAGCGCAGGAATCTTCTGCGGCGATAGAAAAAATGTACATTACAATGCGCCATTTATTCAACCGTGGTTTTTACAAACCAATGGGAGTTTCGGGCGATAGTTTAAGAGAATCATTATTAGCATTACGTCCTGAGATTTACGGGAATATTGCCGAAGAAAAAGTAGAACTTAACGGACTTCTGTACGTTATTGAGCGTCTTCCGATAGGAATTGAGCAATGCCGTTTTATCAATTTGACTTCAGACGAAGGATACTCTAAATCACATTTCCAGGCAATTGTTCCTCCAAAAAGAAGAAGAAACTGCTATAGAATCGATGAAGAGCAAATGAATGTTGAAATCACGCGCGGACGTTCAGATATTTACGATATTCTAACCCACTTGACTTTCATTTTCATTGAATCTCATAAAATTAAAAATAGAGTTTTAATAGACGATGGAGGAGAGGTTTCTCGCGATTGGCAGAAACTGGAACAAGCTGTTATGCAGACCAAAAAGCTTACTTTGGTAGAAAAAGAAAAAGCGATTTCTCATGTTGCGAATATTTTGGCGAGAACTTTTGAGGAGGTTTTAGACATTTACGACGCATTTGGTTCAGAAACTGCGCCAGATCGCTTCTTGCACGTTATTTATTGGTTAGGAAAATTAGCAATCGAAGAAATTGTTGAAAATAATAAACGTACAATTACTTTTAGCCCCGTTTTACGTGAGCGTCTGGGACACCATATTCACGGAGAAATTTGGGCAACAAATATCAAAGAAGTTCTTAAAGCAAATGATTTGCTAAAAAGACCAATTCACGTCATTAGCGCTAACATGCACAGTGTAATGAATTCGATTTTTGCAACGCCATTGTTAAAAACAAAATACAAAGGAAAAACAGATTTCTTTATTTATGAAGAATTAAGCGGTTCTGGTTCAAAAGAAATTAGATCTCAAGTAGAAGATTTGGCTTTAAAAAACGGAATGATTTCATTGCCAGATTGCTCAGGAACCAATATCGATGTTCAAATTTTTGATACCGCTAAAATTGACTGGTCAAAAACAGCCTTTTCTCACGCTAATGTTGGGGAAGATAAACCAGTAATTATCGTAATGGATTATGCTTTTGGCGAACAAGCTTACGAGACTATCGACGAACTTTTAAAACCATATAAAAAAGAAACTTTACTAAATGTAAAATCGGTTTCTATCATGGGTAAAGCTGGAATTTTGGAAGGTGGAAAAGGAGACATCATGATTCCATCTGCACATATTAACGAAGGAACGGCTGATAATTATTTCTTTGAAAATGAACTTACTGGAGCAATGTTCGAAGGAAATGATATTGATATTTATGAAGGAGCGATGGTTACCGTTTTAGGAACATCATTGCAAAATAGAGATTTATTGAAATTTTTCCACGAATCGACTTGGGGCGTAATTGGTCTAGAAATGGAAGGTTCTTACTACCAAAAAGCAATTCAGTCGGCATCAAAAATTAGAAAAAGTGTACCGCACGATATTAAAGTTCGTTATGCGTATTATGCTTCAGATAATCCTTTAGAAACAGGAAGCACGTTGGCTTCAGGCGGATTAGGAACAACAGGTGTAAAACCAACTTATTTGATTACCATTAAAATTTTAGAACAGATTTTCAATTTATAATAGCGCTTTTAAATGAGTACAAAAGTACCGCAAAATGCAGAAGATCAAGAGATTGATTTAGTTCTGATTTCAAAGAAGGTTAATAGTTTTTTTGCTAGAATTAATACTTCTATTTTTAAAGGAATTCAGTTTTTTATAAAAAATTGGGTAATTGTTTTGGTTTTAGTTTTGCTAGGATTCGGTATAGGACTATTTCTAGACATTACTCAAAGAAAATATACGCATGAAATTATTGTAGCTCCAAATTTTGAGAGTACTGATTATTTATATTCAAAAATTAATTTAATTGACTCTAAAATTAATGAAGGCGATACGCTATTTTTAAAAAATACTGTTGGAATTCAATATCCTAAAAACCTTAAATCTATTGAAATAAAGCCTATAACCGATATCTATAAATTAATTGAAAATAAACCCGAGAATTTTGAATTAATAAAATTGATGTCAGATAATGGCGATGTCAAAAAAATTATAGAGGATAATCTAACCAGTAAAAATTACCGATATCACAGAATTTCAATTATGACAGATGGATTACTTGATGATAAAAAAGGGACAGAACCATTTTTGAGTTTTTTAAATCAAACAGAGTTTTATAAAAAAATTCAGGAGGTGCAATTAGCTAATGTTAAAGCGAAAATGGAGCAAAATGATGTGACAATTTCTCAGATTGAAGGCATATTGAATGAATTTTCTAGCAAAGCAAATAACTCTCAAAAAAGTGACAAACTAGTTTATTATAATGAGAATAGCCAGCTTAACGATGTTATTAAAACAAAAGGGGATTTAGTTAGAGAACAAGGAAATCATAGAATTGAATTAATAGGCTACGATAAAATTATAAAAGATATTAGTACAACATTAAACATTGAAAAAGAAGGTATCCTTTACGGAAAAAAGAAACTGTTTTTTCCTTTCTTATTTGTTTTTATTTATATTTTGCTACAATTTTTTAAGGCTTTTTATAGAAAGCAGAAGTTATTAATTGTAGATAAAATAGCATAGAAGAAATATTAATACAGATAAAGCATTTTTAAACTTTAAAAACTAAATTAGCCCAAAAATTTAAAATGAGAACAAAACTATTTTTTGCAAGTTTGATTTTATTCGTCACATTTACTTCATGTAAGAAAGAAGTTAGTAAAGAAGAGGTTAAACCCGCTGAAGTTGAAACAAAAAATAATAATTTTCAAGTGACTTTAACAGCAACAGTAAAAACGGACGATAATTTTCAGTTGTATTATAGCCAGGATGCTTATGAGGCTCCTTATAAAGAAGAAAATTCAGTTTGGACAGCTGTAAAAGGTAATGATAATCCGCAAGACATTGTTTTTAATCTTCCAGAAGATGCAATTCCGAATTATATCCGAATTGATTTTGGAACAAATGAAGACCAAAAAGAAATCATTATCAAAAATTTTAAAATGAAGTATTACAGTAAAAGTTTTGAAGCTAAAGATTCATTATTTTTTAACTATTTCATTCCAAATGATTGTATAAAAATTGTAGATAAGAAAAATGCTGTTATACAAAACTTCAAAACTAAGGAAGGAAAATATGATCCGTTGTTTTATTCAGAAAAAGCACTTTATGATCAAATACAATTAATCGTAAAATAACGATATTTTATAAATATTTAGGAGCCACATTTTGTGGCTCTTTTTATCTGGTTTCGATACAAAATATTTTTTAACTTTTTTATAATGAATTTCGTAGCTTTTAAAATTAACCAAAAGCTTTATTCTAATTTCTAAACAAATCCTATATCTTGTTTAAATTAAATTACCAAAATATATTGCAAAATAGCCGAATCAGGAATTTTGTTATTTACGGAATTGGTCAGATTGTTAATCTGGTGAGTCCGCTTTTGGTAATGCCATATTTGGTAACTATTTGTGGAAAAGAAGGATTAGGTAAGATTGGAGTAGGATTTTCGTTTGCTTTAGTATTAAATGTTTTGGTCGATTACGGTTCTTATATTAACGGAACTAAAGAAATATCAATTAACAGAAATAATGCTGAAATTATAAGAAAGAAAATAGTTTCAATTTATGTAATGAAGTTATTTTTGATTGTAATTTTATTATTTATAGCTCTTTTCCTGGTTTATTTTATACCCTTTTTTAAAAAAGAACAGGCTGTATTCTTTTTCAGTTTTTTATATGTGGCTGGTCAATTAATAAATCCCACTTGGATTTTTCAGGGTCTAGAAAATTATAAATGGATTTCTTTCATCAATATTATTTCTAAAGCAATATATGTAGTTGGGATCTTTATTTTTATTAATAAAAAGGAAGACTACATTTTTGCCAATGCTTATTTAGGATTGGGATTAATTATTTCGAGTTTGATAGGATTAATTAGTCTGATCGAAAAATATAATTTACGATTCTACCGCAATGTTACTAAAGACGCTGTGATGTTGTTAAAAGAAGAGTTTTCTCTGACTTTTTCTCAATTGTTTCTTTCATTTTATCAGTATCTGCCAATAATGATTATTAGTTATGT
Organism: Flavobacterium sp. LK-23; assembly: GCF_058135255.1. NCBI lineage: Bacteria > Pseudomonadati > Bacteroidota > Flavobacteriia > Flavobacteriales > Flavobacteriaceae > Flavobacterium > Flavobacterium sp. LK-23. The sequence goes on along the minus strand of NZ_JBYUVT010000001.1, from coordinate 757,870 downwards.
CGGAGGAAATAACATGGCCGGACAATATAGAATTATAGAGCAGATTGTTATGACTTTCAGGACTTATTTGCAAATGTTTTTCAATTTCGTATATGCTGATGTTTGTCTGCAGATACATACTAGTTTAAAAAACGGAATTTCTAATTGGTTGAAGTATAATGGTCTAAATTATTTGTTTATCCTATTATTAGTAGTTGTTGCATTTGTATTGACAGATCAGATTTTAATGTATTTCAATATTTCTTCAAATGAATTAGATTCTATGGCATTCTTTTTCAGACTAGGTCTGATTATTCCTCTGTTTATGGCAATTTCCTTTGCTTTAAAACAATTGCTTTTTGCATTAGACAAGAATAAAATGTACATAAATATTACGATTAGCTCTTCTATTTTTAGTTTGTTCGTAATTTACTTGTTCGTAAAAAACATTGGACTCCAAGGTGCTTTTTTGGCTACAATTGTTATAGAAATAATGGTAATACTTTTATATTGTACTGTTTTAAAACCAATAATTAGATTGAACAAGGAATAATGAATATCAAGATTTATAAAAGTTTTCCGTATCAAATTTTATTTTTGCTATGCATTGTAGTTTCCTTGTTTGCTAATTACGAACTTACTTTTGCAGTTTGGTCTTTAACTTTATTGGTAACCGTTAAAAGAAAATACTCTTTTACCATAATTCAATACAATGCCATTTTTCTCCTAATTCTTTTAATTGCAATTGTTTCTACTTTTTTCAATAATACAACACCATTTTTATTCATAAGAGATTTTACTTATCTCGTTAAACCGATTTTAGGATTATTTATAGGTTATCAACTATGCAGATTTAGTAGTAAACTAGGATTAAAAGTCATGGTTTATACAGGATTAGCGATTGCTATTATGCACTTGGTAATGATACTTTTTGCTGTAATTGAATTTAGAACTTTAAGTGTAAATCTTTTAAGAGAACATGGAGGATATTTTAGTGATTATGAAATCTATATACTAATTATTCTTATTTTTTATAAAAACCTGAAATTAGAAATTTCAAAGAATCAAAGATTACTTTTAATAGTCATAATTGGTTTATCAAGCTTTTTATATCTCGCTCGTACAAATTTGATTCAATTTATAATTCTATATGTTGGTTTAAAAGGATATTTAACTTTTAATAAAAGATCTTTAAAAGTAATTTTATTGGTTCTAGTGGCTGTAATTGTAGGTTATACAGCCATTGTTTATATTAATCCAAAAAGAGAAGGAAAAGGAATTCAAGCTTTTTTGTATAAAATAAAAATTGCTCCTCAGGAAGCTTTTAAAACAAAAATAGACAAGGATGACTGGAAAGATTTTAATGACAATTATAGATCATTTGAAAATATAATTACTGTAAAACAAGTTTCAGCTAACGGAAATAGGGCTATAATTTTTGGCGAAGGCTTAGGATCGACTCTGAATTTGGGTAGAAAAATTTGGACAAACGACCACGAATATGTTCAGTATATTCCAATTGTACACAATGGATACATGACTGTGTTTTTAAAATCGGGATTATTGGGTGTTTCATTGCTACTGATTTTTTTGATTTTTTTATTCAGACAAAAAAAATCTGATGTAGAGAACGTGCAGACAATAAATTATTTATTAATAGGCTCTAGTGTTTTTCTGATAGTTTCAAATTGGGTATTTTTAGGATTGTATTTAAAATTAGACAACAAATCGATAATAATTGGATTCTTGATTGCTCTTAGAGAATTAATGATTAGAGAGCATAATAGCCAAAAAAGAATAAAAGATGAATATTAAAAACACAACCAGTATTTTTGTTGACTGTCATGTTTTTGATAGTGGTTTTCAAGGAACTAGAACATATATACAAGGTTTATATTCTGAGTTGATTATAAAAAAAGATCTTCATTTCTTTTTAGTGTCTTCTAATCCAGATAATTTAGCATCTATTTTTGGCAATCATTCAAATGTTACCTATTTGAAATATAAATACGAAAACAAATATTTGAGATTGCTTATTGATATACCGAAAATTATAAAAAAACATAAAATAGATTTTGCTCATTTTCAATATACAGTTTCACCGTTTAAAAGGTGTAAATACATTGTTACAACACACGATATATTGTTTATTGATTTTCCAGAATATTTCTCTTTTTTTAGCAAAACCATCAATACGTTTTTATATAAACAAAGTGCCAAATGGTCAGAAATTAGATTAACAGTTTCAGAATTTTCTAAACAAAAAATCCATCAGCATTTTGGTTTTTCAAATTATGAAATAACGCCAAACGCAATTGACAATGTGTTTTTTGAAGATTATGATAAAGTGTTAATTAAGAATGAAGTAGCCCAAAAATTTTCACTAAAAAAATATATTATTTATGTAAGCCGATGGGAGCCAAGAAAAAATCACGAAATGGTTTTAAAGGCTTTTTTAGACTTGGAGTTGTATAAAGAATACGAGCTTCTTTTTTTAGGAAATGATACGTTATTTAATCCTCAATACAATGAAATTTTTAGCCAAGTAGATTCTGAAATAAAAAAGAAGATAATTACTTTAAAAAACATCGATTTTAAGACCATGTTATTACTACTAAGAGGGGCAGATGTATCTGTTTACCCTTCTATGGCTGAAGGTTTTGGAATTCCTCCATTAGAATCAGTAGCGGCAAAAATTCCGACAATTTGCTCAGATAAAACGGCTATGTCAGATTTTAGCTTTTTTGAAGACTATTATTTCGACCCTCATAATCAGATTGATTTTAATGATAAACTTCAAAAAATCTTAAAAGAAAACTTAGGCGCAGATTTTAAAATAATGGCGCAAAAGATTAAAGAAAAGTATAGCTGGAAAAAATCAGCAGAAATAGTATACCGTCTTATAAAACAGAATTAGTAATTAGATAATTTAATTACTGATTTTTAGCAGTATTGCTTCCAAACAGCTTATTTTTCGTTTGCACTAAAAAGTTATAATTTTTTGCAAATTGTTTTTTTAAAAAAGAAGCATCTTCTTTTGGAAACCAATCTGTTGTTCGCGGTTTTTCAATTTGTCTCTTATGAATTTGATAGGCGTACGTTGCGATTGATGTTCTATAACTTCCTTCTGGAAAATAAGTCATATCATATCCATGAAGTGTGTAAGGAGCACATTGTTGGATAATTAAGCGATTAAAAGGAACATCAAGTTCAGCTTCTTCTCGAGTTCTTAAATCACATATTTTTAAACCTCCTTTATATTCTGGTTTCCAATCTTTATTTAGATATAAAAGCAGATTCAATTCTCGGTACCAATCTTTGTTAATAGGATGATAATTAAAATCTAAATGCATATCTAAAAAACTATTTTTCTTGCCCTGATGTAATCCTCCACCGTGATTTTTCGGGTCAACAAAAATTGATTTTGATGTTATATAAGATATGATTTTATTGAATCTTTCAGATGAGAGGTCATCATATAGTTCATGAAGTTCAGGGCCTAATTCTCTATAATTTGATTTTTCAAATTTATTATTTGCAAAAGAATAATCGCGACTCTTGTTGTTGAGTTCAGGGATACTTTTATGAGCTTTAAGTAATTTTTCTTCTTCACAAAAGTTATCAATTATTAAATGCGGAAAAGGGTTTGCTGTTAAATACTTTAAGCGAAGATCATCTAAGTGGTTTTCGAGATATTCAAAATTTATCATAAATATTGCTATAAGCTGCTTTCAAACAAAAATAGGAATTTAATTATGTATTCATAATTTAAAATAGAATTTGTTATAACTAAATTTTAATTTTTAAAATCATTATTTTTGGCTTCTGATTGATAAAAAAATAGATGAAAATAGCCATTCTTGGTACTAGAGGAATCCCTAACAATTATGGCGGATTTGAGCAATTTGCAGAATGTTTTGCAGTGTATTTAGCGCAGCAAAAACATGAAGTTTATGTATATAATTCACATAATCATGTTTTTCAGGAAAAACAGTATAGGGGAGTACATATTATTCATCAATATGATCCCGAAGATAAAATGGGTTCTGCAGGACAATTTATTTATGATTTGAATTGTATTCTAGATTCAAGAAAAAGAAATTTTGACATTATCTTACAATTAGGATACACAAGCAGTTCTGTTTGGTCTTTTCTTTTCCCTAAAAAATCGATTATTATTACCAATATGGATGGATTGGAATGGAAGAGAACAAAATATTCTAAAACCACCCAAAAGTTTTTAAAATTTGCAGAACAAAAAGCAGTGAAAAGCAGCAATTATCTGATTGCCGATTCACTTGGAATTAAACAATATTTGCAAGAGAAATACAATGTAGAAGCAACTTACATTGCGTATGGAGCTGAGCCGTTCCTTAAACAAAATGAAGAATTACTTTCAATCTATAATGTAGAAAAAAACAACTACAACCTATTGATCGCTCGATTTGAACCGGAGAATAATATCGAAGTAATTTTAGACGGAATTGTCGATAGTAAAGATGATAAGGTTGTATTGGTTGTAGGAAATAATAATAATGGTTTTGGAAATCATCTTAAAAATAAATTTAGCAGTTATCAAAATATATGTTTTACAGGCGGAATTTATAATAAAGAGCATTTAGATAATTTGAGATATTTTTCTAACCTCTATTTTCATGGGCATTCAGTAGGAGGGACAAATCCATCTTTACTGGAAGCGATGGCGGCAAAAGGATTAATTGTAGCGCATAATAATGAGTTTAACCGTGCTATTTTACAAGAAAATGCATTTTACTTCTCAGATGCAGCAGATATTAAGCGTCTCATAGAAACGGTAAAAAGAAAAGATTATGACCAAATGGTTCAAGATAACTTCGATACTATAATTCAAGAATTTAATTGGAATAAAATAAATGAATCGTACCTCAGATTATTTGAAAAAAGTCTTCAGTAAAATTGATGAATTATGGCAGAATAAAACATTGCTCATTTTTCTTTTAGCCGTAATGTTGATAGCCCTTCCATTGAAACATTCAATAGGAAGTTTAACCTGTATTGTTTTTTTACTGGTTTCTTTAGTCAAATCAAAAAAAGCAAATTTTTCAATTCCGAAATTTTTACTATTTCCAATTCTATTGTATGGTTTAATGCTTTTATCACTTATCTGGACCATAGAAAGTAAGCAAACAATTAAGGGGTTACAAAAAGAAGTTTTATTTTTATTAATTCCTCTAGCATTTTGCAGCTTGCCAAAAATAAATCGAAATGATGTAAACAAGGTTTTCAGTTGGTATAGTTTTGCAATGGTAGGTTTTACGGTTTTCTATATTTTAAAGGCAATTGTAAGATTTATAAATTCAGGAAATAAAGAAGTCTTTTTCTACCATGAACTCGTTACTTTAGAATTGAATGCTATATATATGGCTGTCTTTGTTTCATTGGCCATGTTTTTTTTTCTAGCCAAAAAAGAAAAGTCAATTATCGATAAAATAGCATTTATAATCCTTATTGTTTTTATTTTTTTATTATCATCAAAGAATATCATTATAGTCGATTTAATAATGATAATAATATATTACTCGTTTTTTTCTGATGTTTCTAGAAAAACGAAGAAAGAGATATTGTTGGCAGTCATTATATTATCTGTAAGTTCTATACTTTTTATTAAACCCGTTAGAGATCGATTTATGATTGAATTTGAAACTGTATTTGTTGATGGATCTTTGAATGAAACTACAGGAAAAAATCAAGGGCCAATTTATAATATTAGTCTAAAACAAGCTTGGAACCAAGATCAATTTCAACAAAATGATTTTTTTCCAGGAACAGCTTTTCGACTTTTTCAAATTAGGATTTTTAAAGAAATGCTTGTGGAAGAGAATATCTTTTTCACAGGATTTGGATTAGATGCTTCTCAAAATAAAATAAAAGAAAAAGTAAAAGAACATAATTTATACCCCAATTATGGCGAGTTTAATTTCCATAATGAATATGTTCAAATATTTTCAGAATTAGGAATATTTGGATTTTTGACAGTCGTAATGATGTTGTTTACCACCATCAGAAAAGGAATAGCTACTAAAGATTTTGTACATATTGCTTTCGCAGTAACAATGATAGTCTTATTTTTGACCGAATCTTTTTTGAGTCGACAAAGAGGAATAATTTTCTTTATAATTTTTTACTGTATGCTTAATTTGGTAAACAATTGTAATGAACAGAAAATATTGAAATGAAAAGAATACTTATTACAGGAGCGGCAGGTTTTTTAGGATCGCATTTATGTGACCGATTTATCAAAGAAGGTTATTTTGTAATCGGAATGGATAATCTGATTACGGGAGATCTTAAAAATATTGAGCATTTATTCAAATTAGAAAACTTTGAATTTTATCATCATGATATTACTAAGTTTGTTCATGTTCCTGGAGATTTAGACTATATATTGCATTTTGCTTCGCCGGCAAGCCCAATTGATTATTTAAAAATTCCGATTCAGACTTTGAAAGTAGGATCTTTAGGAACGCATAATCTACTTGGATTGGCGAGAGTAAAAAAGGCTAGAATTTTGATTGCATCAACATCAGAAGTTTACGGAGATCCTTTAGTACATCCACAAACTGAGGAATATTATGGAAACGTAAATACAATTGGCCCACGTGGTGTTTATGATGAGGCAAAACGTTTTCAGGAATCTATAACAATGGCTTACCATACTTTTCATGGCGTAGAAACCAGAATCGTTCGTATTTTTAATACTTACGGTCCAAGAATGCGATTAAACGACGGACGTGTAATTCCTGCTTTTATCGGACAAGCACTCCGAGGAGAAGATTTAACTATTTTTGGTGATGGAATGCAGACTCGTTCTTTCTGCTACGTAGACGATCAGGTTGAAGGTATATTCAGATTATTACATTCAGATTATGTGTATCCTGTAAATATTGGAAACCCAGATGAGATTACGATTAAAGATTTTGCAGAAGAGATCATTAAACTAACAGGAACGGACCAAAAGGTAGTCTATCATCCATTGCCAGTAAACGATCCTTTACAGCGTCAGCCAGATACGACAAAAGCAAAAGAATTGTTAGGTTGGGAAGCAAAAGTAAGTCGTGCAGAAGGAATGAAGATTACTTACGATTATTTTAGATCGTTATCTCCAGAAGAACTTTCTAAAGAAGAACATAAAGACTTTTCAAGCTATATCAAATAATATTTTTAAAGAATACAAATTCTAATGAACGATTTAGTATCTATTTTAACTCCAACGTATAATACTGAAAAGTTCATTAGGTCAACAATAGAATCAGCTCAAAATCAAACCTATACTAATTGGGAAATGATTTTGGTTGATGATGCTTCTACAGATAATACAATTACTATAATTGAAGAATTTGTAAAAAAAGACAGTCGAATAAAGCTTTTCAAATTACCACAAAATCGCGGAAATGGTTTTGCCAGAAACGCCGCTTTAGAAAAATCCACAGGAAAATATATTACCTATTTAGACGCTGATGATTTATGGTTTCCTGAGAAATTAGAAAAACAAATTCAGTTTTTAAAAGCAAATAATTTACATTTTACTTTTAGCTTTTACGATTCTATTGATGAAGAAGGAAATGATTTGAATAGGAGAGTTGAATCCCCAAATCCGTTGACTTATAAACAATTGTTTTTCTGCAATTATGTAGGCAATCTAACAGCTATTTATGACTCGGATTATTTTGGGAAAATTATCTTGGAGACGTCGCAAAAAAGACAAGATTGGAGAATATGGCTTACAATTTTAAAACAAATTAAAATAGCAAAACCAGTTCCGGAACCATTAGCTTTTTACAGAATTAGAAAAGATTCTGTTTCCTCTTCAAAATTTAAATTGATCAAACATAATTTTGGAGTTTATAGAGAATTCCACAGATATAATTTTGTGTTTTCTGTTTTATTAATGATGAGGTTTTTGTTTACCCAATTGATAATCAAATCAAAGTATATAAAGAAGATTTAAAATCCTTCAAGGTCGCAATTTGCGATCTTAGAGAATTATTTTTTATATCCAATTTTCACTCTTTCAGACTCATTTTCTTTCTTTTCAGTCAATTCATCCAAATAAGAAAAAACCAACTCTATGTTTTTATCATGATTCTCTAATTTCTTCTGAATTTGAAGAATATCAACTTTAATTTCAGTTGTATCAAAAAGCATCTGTCTCACTTTCGTAAAAATCCTCATAATTTGAATATTGGTTTGAATTGCTTTGTCGCTTTTTAAGATACTTGAAAGCATTAAAATTCCATGTTCTGTAAAAACAAAAGGCAGATATTTTTGATATTTACCTCTTCCTTTCTCTAAGGTCACAAATTGTGACCTTAGAGAATCATATTCTATTTTAGTAAGTTCAAACATAAAATCTTCCGGGAATCGGGATAAATTTCTTTTAACAGATTGTTTTAGAACTTTAGTTTCTATTTCATAAAGCAAAGCCAAATCACGATCAAGCATCACTTTTTGACCACGGATAAAATATATTTTATTAGAAATTGTTTCTTCAGAAAGTAAAGATTGATCTTCCATAAGTTTTTAATTAAAAAAAAACAAATGTAAGATTTTATTTATTTTTTATAAATAAGATTTAAATTGTTTTAGTTTCCCGCTTTTACCTCTTTCGAGTTTTTCTTTTCGAATAAAAATGTATTGTAGATTAGGTTCCAAATGGTTAGAAAATTCTTTTTCTATGTTTTTAATTTCAGCAGAAGTTAGTGCTGTTTCGCTGGTATATTCTATTTCGAAAACATTGATCTGGGTTTGCTTAATTATAAATTCTTTTACATTTCCTTCATCTCCAAAAAGCTTTTTTGTAATCGAATAAAAAGTCATTCCGGGTGCTTTTTTACCGCTTGGTAAAATAGCAACATCATTGGTTCTGCCAATCAGCTTTTTTAATATAGGTTTTTTAGAAGTACTTTTTTCATCTAAAACTCCATAATCACCAACTTCATATCTGATAAAAGGATGTGCTTTATTGTCTAAACTAGTAACGACAATTTTTCCTTCTTCACCATGAGGAACAGGCTGATTATTTTCGTCTAAGATTTCAACAAAAAGAGTTTCAGAGTTTACCAGCCATTCTCCTTTAGGATTTTCGAAAGCAATAATACCTATTTCAGATGAGCCATATTCATTAACGATAGGAACGCCTAATTGTTTTTCTAGTAAGATTCTATCTTCTTCAAAAAGCATTTCAGACGTTACAACACAAACTTTTAAAGATGGGCAAACGTCAGCAAGTATTTTGTTTTTTTTCTGTAAAAATTTAGCAAGTAAAACAATATTACTTGTGTAGCCATTAATGTATTCGAACTTCTTTTTTTGAAATTGAGCTGTAATTTTTTCTAATCCATTATCAGATAGATCAAAGATGTTAAAACGGTATCGGCGACTCAAGAAATCTTTAAAACGCAGTTTTTTATTTGCTAAAAAATCTAAGGGCATTCCATAAAAACGTGCTTGAAAAGAAGAGTTAAAGTCTATTCCGTACCATGAAAAACGTCTTATATAATCGGCCCATGTAATGGCATGAGAAAATTTATCTTTTGCAAAAACCATTGGATCTCCGCTTGAACCAGAAGTTTTATTTAGAAAAACATTTTTTGAACTAAAGCCCCTTGATAATCGTTTATTTAAAGAAGTTTGTAGATTTCGCTTAGTCAAAATAGGTAAATCTGACCAATTTTGATAAGAATTTAAATGGGTCAATTCTTTGTAAAAAGTATTATTTTTTAAATGAAAATCAACAATTTCTTTTTTTCTTCTTTCTACAAAATCATAATAATCTTCGTTTGGAATGGCAATTATTGTATCCAATTCAACTTTAGCCTTCTCTATAGGAAAACCATTTAATTTTAGCGAAATATCAAAAAGGCGAATCATTTTTTAGAATAATTTTCGTCAAAAATAATGTTTCGGAATGATTCAACAACTTTTTAAAGATTTAATTATTTTTTACGTACAAAAGCAAGTATTTTTGCAGCACAACTAAATACAACTACACCATGACAATTTTACTATTGGGATCAGGCGGAAGAGAACATGCATTTGCGTGGAAAATGACTCAGAGTCCGCTTTGCGAAAAACTTTTTGTAGTACCTGGAAATGCAGGAACTGCTGCAATTGCTGAAAACGTTGCGATATCTCCAACTGATTTTGAAGCAGTAAAAGCATTAGTGCTTAAAGAAAATATAAGTTTAGTAGTCGTAGGACCAGAAGATCCGTTAGTAAAAGGAGTTTACGATTATTTTAAAAACGACGAAAGTTTAAAACATATTCCGGTTATTGGACCATCAAAATTGGGTGCTCAATTAGAAGGAAGTAAAGAATTTGCAAAAGAATTCTTGATGAAACACAACATTCCAACTGCAGCTTATGATAGTTTCACTGCTGAAACAGTTGAAAAAGGATGTGAGTTTTTAGAAACATTACAGCCGCCTTATGTTTTAAAAGCAGATGGATTAGCAGCTGGAAAAGGTGTTTTGATTATTCAAGATCTTGAAGAAGCAAAAACAGAATTGAGAAATATGTTGGTTCATGCAAAATTTGGAACAGCAAGTGCAAAAGTTGTTATCGAAGAATTCTTGGACGGAATCGAATTAAGCTGTTTCGTTTTAACTGACGGAAAAAGCTATAAAATTCTTCCAACGGCAAAAGACTACAAAAGAATTGGAGAAGGAGATACAGGTTTAAACACAGGCGGAATGGGAGCAGTTTCTCCAGTTCCTTATGTTGACGCTGTTTTAATGGAAAAAATTGAAACACGTATTGTAAAACCAACAATCGAAGGTTTCCAAAAAGACGGAATCGAATATAAAGGATTCGTATTTATTGGTTTGATTAATGTTAAAAACGAACCTATCGTTATTGAGTACAATGTTAGAATGGGAGATCCAGAAACTGAAGTTGTGGTTCCAAGATTAAAATCAGATTTAGTTGAATTGTTCTTATCTGTTGCAGATCAGAAATTAGGAGACTTTAATTTAGAAGTTGATCCAAGAAGTGCAACAACTGTAATGGTAGTCTCTGGCGGATATCCTGAAGAATTCGAAAAAGGAAAAGTAATTTCTGGTTTAGAAAATGTTACAGATTCTATAGTTTTTCACGCAGGAACAAAATTAGATGGAGAAAATGTCGTTACTAATGGAGGACGTGTAATTGCTGTAACTTCTTATGGAGATAATTTCCAGGAGGCCATAAAAAAATCTTACCAAAACATAGATAAACTAAGCTTTGATAAGATGTATTTTAGAAAAGATATCGGTTTTGATTTAATCTAAAAAATAAATTCACCAGCCCTTTTTAATTAAAGGGTTTGGTTTTTTATTTTAAAAATGAATGAGCCGTTGTATCTTGGTTTTCTGTTCCAGCGTCATCAAAAATACGTAATTGTTTAATCCAATAAACGATTGCGCATGCACAGATGATCATAAAAATCCAGTTAATAGTGTTTGCACCAAACCACGTAATTAATTCTAAATGACGTAAAAAGTCAAGAGGAGCAAACAAAATGTTAACAAATAGGTATTGAATTCCTTCAAAAAAAGCTGTCATAATTTTAAAAATTATATGTTATTTATTGTTGTGTAATGCCTTGAAGATAAAATTCGGTAAACCAAATCTTTTTTTCAACTTGTTAGGTTTTTCCTTTTAAACAAGTATTATCTTTACAATCACAAAAGTATAAAATATCCTTATGATAACAAGTGTTTTTAAAAAATCTACACCATTAAATTATTCATTGGTTGTAATTTTAATACTGGTTTTCTTTTTTATGTTCCAAATTAAAGACCCATCTTGGGTTACTTCTTATTTTTTGGCTTTTCAAAAAGTGAGTTTGTTGTGCTTTATTTTGGCTTCTTTTTTTATGATTAATTTTATCGTAAAAAAGAACGGACTTAGTAAAGACAACGGTTACGCGATACTTTTCTACTTGTTGTTTATTTTATTTTTTCCAACGATCTTTAATGATTCAAATGTTGTCTATGCCAATTTTTTCATTTTATTGGCGCTTCGAAGATTAGTTTCGCTGCAATCTCTAAAAGCATCAAAAGAAAAAATATTTGATGCTGCATTTTGGATTTTTGTAGCTTCTTTATTTCAATTTTGGAGTATTCTCTTTATAATATTGGTTTATATCTCTATTATTTTTCACGTTTCAAGAGATTATAGAAACTGGGTTTTGCCTTTTATAGCACTTTTGGCCGTAATAATTTTATTCTACATGACATCATTAATTTTGAATATTGATGCTTTAACTTTCATTCAAGAAAGAGCTGTAGTCGATTTTAGAATAGATTATTTTAAGAATAATTACGAAAACGCAGCACTTTCTATATACACAGCTGTAGCGCTATTTTTTGTTACTTCCATGCTAATGACGCTGTCAAACAGACCACAAATTGTACATTCTTCATACAAGAAAATTGTAGCTTGTTTTTTTATAGCAGTCTTTGTTTACATTATTTCGCCAAATAAAAGTAACGATTTATTATTGTTCAGTATTGCGCCATTAACAATAATGGCAGCAAGTCATGTCGAATATGTACAGCAGAAACTTAACAACGAAATTGTATATTATACCTTGATTGTGTGTAGTTTATTTACTTTTTTCTCTCAGTTATAATTTGCTTCCGTAAGCAAGATCGCCAGCGTCGCCAAGTCCTGGAACAATGTAGTTTTTTTCGTTTAGTTTTTCGTCTAAAGAAGCAACCCATAAGTGGCAGTTTTCTGGAAGATTTTTTTCTAGGTAAGCAATTCCTTCTGGAGCAGCAATAACAACAACAATATGTATTTCTGTTGGAGTTGCATTTTCTACTAATTTTTTATGAACAGCAACAATTGATTGTCCAGTTGCCAGCATTGGGTCAAGAAGCAGAACGGTCTTATTATTTAAATCTGAAATGGCTTGATATTCAACTCGAATTTCAAATTCATCATCATTATTTGGATGATATCTGCATGCAGAAACAAAGCTGTTTTCGGCATGATCAAAATAATTCAAAAAACCATTGTGAAGTGGTAATCCAGCTCTTAAAATTGGGCATAATACCAAATCGGCATCAATTTCTGTAGTGTTCTTAATTCCTAGAGGCGTCTGAATTTCAACTTTTTTATAAGGCAAAATTTTACTTAATTCATAAGCCATAATTTCCCCAATGCGTTCAATATTTCTACGAAAACGCATACTGTCGTTTTGAACATTTACATTTCGAATCTGACCTAAAAAATGATTTAACACACTGTTGTTCTCAGAGATATAATGGATTTTCATATTATTTTTTTAGAAGAGCAATTGTTTTTTAAGAATAATTGAAAAATTGCTGTTTTTTTTCAAAGTATAAAAGTATAAAAAGTATCTTTGTTTTATAAAAAAATAAAAACATGTTTTCAAAATTAGCATATTCTGTTTTCGAGCAAAGCATCAAAGATTATCACCAGTTTGATAATGTAGATCAGCCGATCAATAACCCTTATCCAAAAGATAAGTTCGAGCATTTGTTATATCTAAAAAACTGGATCGATACCGTTCAATGGCATTTTGAAGATATTATTCGTGATCCGCAGATTGATCCAGTTGCGGCATTAACTTTAAAAAGAAGAATTGATGCATCAAATCAGGAACGTACTGATATGGTGGAATATATAGATAGCTACTTTTTACAAAAGTACAGTGATGTTAAAGTAAAAGACGGAGCGAAAATCAATTCTGAAAGTCCAGCTTGGGCTTTTGACAGATTGTCTATTTTGGCTTTAAAAATTTATCATATGAATGAAGAAGCTAATCGTGCTGAAGCTTCTCAGGAACACAGAGATAAATGTCAGGAAAAATTAAATATTCTTTTAGAACAAAGAACAGATTTATCTACAGCAATTGAAGAATTATTGACAGATATCGAAAACGGAGATAAATTCATGAAAGTGTATAAACAAATGAAAATGTACAACGACGATGATTTGAACCCAGTTTTATATCAAAATAAAAAATAATAATTTGGCAGACTTGTCTAGCAAAATTAAGCATATAGCCGTCATGAGACTATCCGCAATGGGAGATGTCGCCATGACGGTTCCTGTTTTACGAGCTTTTGTAAAACAATATCCAACGGTAAAACTTACCGTTATTTCTCGCCCATTTTTTAAACCTTTTTTTGAAGGAATTCCTAATTTGGAGTTTTTTGCTTTTGATGAAAAAGAAAGGCATAAAGGTTTTCCAGGTCTTGTGCGCTTATATAAAGACGTAAAAAAACTGAAAATTGATGCTTTTGCAGATCTTCATAATGTTTTAAGATCTAAGATTGTGAGTTTGTTTTTCGCTTTAAGCGGAAAAAAAAGAGCAACCGTTGATAAAGGAAGAGAAGGAAAAAAAGAATTAATGAGAGCCGAAAACAAGATTTTCAAACAATTGCCAACCATGTTTGAAAGACATGCAAAAGTGTTTGAAGAGTTAGGTTTTCTTTTAGATTTATCGAAACCAGCATTTCCTGAAAAAGCAGTTTTAAGTTCTGATATTTTACAAATTATCGGAAATGAAAATCAAAAGCTTATTGGAATTGCGCCTTTTGCACAATATGATTCTAAAGTTTATCCTTTGGACTTAATGAAAGAGGTAATTGAAAAATTGGCTGAAAATCCATCATATAAAATTTTACTTTTTGGCGGAGGAAAAAAAGAAATCGAAATTTTAGATTCTCTTGCACAGCCATTCGAAAATGTAATTAATATGGCTGGGAAAATTAAATTTCAGCAGGAATTACAATTGATTAGCAATCTTGATGTCATGCTTTCCATGGACTCTGGAAATGCACATATCGCAGCGATGCTGGGTGTAAAAGTCATTACGCTTTGGGGCGCAACACATCCGTACGCAGGATTTTTGCCATTTAATCAAACTTTGGAAAATGCATTGACTTCAGACCGAAATCAATATCCAAAATTGCCAACTTCAGTTTATGGCAATAAAGTTGTTGAAGGATATGAGGACGCGATGAGGACAATTTTACCGCAACAGGTTGTTGACAAACTTACAGAACAGCTTTTATAAATATTTAGAAAAACAGGCTAAAACGATAGTTACTTGCAAGCTTCGGAGAAGCGAAATATTTATAGCAAAGAATAACGTCTACAATATTAAAGCTCCAGAGGAGCGACATATTTTTTTATAATATAGTTGCTTCTTTGGAGCTTCTTTCGTTTGTATAAATATTTTTCCCAGTTGGAGTATTGCTGGTAAAAATGATCTTTAAGCAATATTTTTGTTTAAATCGTATCTTTCATTAGAATCGAGGAAAGAATATCCGATAGTTTTTTTTCTTTTTTTGTTTACTATAATAGTGACAAAGTTATTTTTGTCTTCGGTTGACAATAGAATGTGTTCGAATTTATCAGATGAATCTCTGTAAATTTTATAAATTAAGTCGTGATCTTTAATTTTTTTAGATAAAATTTTAGCCGATTTAAGTCTGCTTACATAAGGCCAGATATTAAAGATATTCGAATCTGTCTTTTTTACTTCTACCATTTTTTCGGTCAAAGTTGAATTGTATTTTTCTCTTTCGAGTAATTTAGGGCCTTTTTTGTTTTTCATTTTTATAATAACTGCCAGAACGCATAGCGAAGCAGTTACAACCAGCATAATAAATAGATATAAATGAAAGTGTTGAACGTGAGCTGTCATGATATTTAATGTTTAAATGTTTGACAAATTTGATTTAGCTCCACAAATTCTCAAAACAATGAGAGTAAGATTGCCGTAATTATACTCCTAATTTAATGAAAAATCAGCAATATTTCTCCAAAATTTTGCTTTTATTTCAATTAGAGCCAAATCTTCTCATCACGGCAGCGACTGTAAATGTAACTTTTTAGATTTGCAATAGTTTCCTGATAATTTGGTGCGTCATAACCGTAGCGTTCATGTTCCATTTGTTCTCTTTCGATGGCATCACACCCTTTTATAACCTCTTTGATCATGTCGAGTAAAGCAAGTTCTTTATTGTCGGTTTTTTGAAATTTAAATTCAACAATTTCATCCTGAAGTTCTTCGCAGTAATCAACCAGCTTCATAACTTCTGGTTCTTCCAAAAGATATTCTTTATTTCTAAAAATTTCTCGTACAGATTTCATAAACAATTAATTTTCAAATTTTTAAATTCCAAATTCCAAGTTACATCTTTATCAAAGTTTTAAACTTTGACAAAGAGTAGAAACGCAATTAAACAAAAAAAATTCCAAATCCCAATTGAAAGATTGGAATTTGGAATTTTTGATATTGGAATTTGATTGATTAAACGTCGTCGTAATCAACATAAATGGTTTCTGATGTTGGATGTGCCTGACAAGTTAAAATTAAACCTTCAGCAATTTCGCCATCTGTTAAAATAGAATTTTTAGTCATTTCTGCGCTTCCTTTTGTAACACGGCCTAAACAGCTGCTGCAAATTCCACCTTGGCAAGAATAAGGAGCGTCAACACCTTGTTTTAGAGCTGCGTCAAGAATAGTTTGTTTCTTAGACATTTCAAAAGTAGTTTCTTCATCGTCTACCAAAACAGTAATTTTTGTATGTCCTTCTTGAGAACCCTGAATTTCATGTTCTTCAGAAGAAGACGTGAACAACTCAAATTTAATTGCAGATTCTTTTACATTTTTCTCTTTCAAAACATTAGAAACGGTGTTAATCATTTCTTCTGGTCCGCAAAGGAAAAACTTATCAAATTGAAGTTCTTTGTGTTTGTTGTTTAAAACAAAATTCACAGCCGATTTTTCAATTCTTCCAAATAAAGCATTTTCAGCTTTTGCTTGACTGTACACATAATGCACAAAAAGCCTGCCTACATATTGTAATTGCAAATCGTGAAGCTCTTGATGAAAGATGGTGCTTTCGGGAGTTTTATTTCCGTAAACCAATACAAATGAACTTTTTGGTTCATTTTTTAAAACCGATTTTATGATAGAAAGAACTGGAGTAATTCCGCTTCCTGCAACAAAAGCCGCGTAGTTTTTTTGTCTTTCAGCATCTGGTTCAAAAGTAAATTTACCTTCTGGATGACCTACTTCAAGAACATCTCCAGCTTTTAATGTAGTATTGGCAAACTGAGAAAAAAGACCATTTTTTACTGCTTTTACAGCAATTCTTAATTCGCCGCTGTCTGGTGCTGAGCAAATAGAATAAGCACGTCTAATTTCTTGGTTATCAAGAGTTAGTTTTAAATTTATATATTGACCTGCTATAAAATTATAGTCAGATTTTAGTTCTTCGGGAACATTAAAAAGGATAGAAACAGCATCTGCAGTTTCGCGTTTAACCTCTTTAATTATAAGTTTTAAGAATGAAGGCATGATAGAATTTTTATGCAAAAGTAGCAAACCACTATTAAAATTTTAGCACGAAATTATTTTTTTTAACTTTTTTTGTAACGTTTTCCTACATTTGGTCTCTTACTACAAAAATATTAAAACCAAAAACCATGATTAAGAAGTTTATTTACCTCGAATGGAAGGCTTTTATTAGGTCGGCATCCTTCGGTAAAAACCTGGCAATGAAAATTATAATAGGTTTTCTGATGATCTATTTTTCATTAATTTTTATTGCTATGGGAGTGGGGGCATTTTATATGCTTAAGGAAATGAATTTGGAACCTCTGGCAACTTTAAACAAATTTCTAATTTATTATTTTCTAGGCGATTTAGCAGTTCGATTGTTATTACAGTCAATACCTGTATTAAACATCAAACCTTTGCTAGCTCTTCCTTTAAAGAAAACAACCATTGTTCATTTTTCTTTAGGCAAAACCATTTTATCCTTTTTTAACTGGATACACGCTTTATTTTTTATTCCATTTACAGTTGTCCTAATTTTAAACGGATATGATGTTGTCCAAATTATTTTTTGGCATTTGGGAGTAATGTCTATTATTTACATTAACAATTTTCTCAATATTATTTTAAGCAATATTGATAGATTATTTGCTCTTTTTCTGCTGCTAATTGTAGTTCTAGGAGGTGCGCAGTACTATCAATTATTTGATATTACCGAGTTTACATCTCCATTTTTTCAAAGCTTTTATGAAATAGATGGATTGTTCTTGATTCCGATTCTAGTATTATTTGCGTTGCATTATTTTACATTTAAATACTTCGAAAAGAATTTATATCTCGATGCAGGACTTTCTGTAAAACATGATGTTGCCTCTACAGAAAATCTTTCTTGGCTGAATCAGTTTGGTACTTTGGGGACTTTCCTTAAAAATGACATTAGACTCATCAAAAGAAATAAAAGATCAAAAACTACTATAGTAATGAGTGTGATCTTTTTATTCTACGGATTGATTTTTTTCGGAAATACACATCAACCGCCTGCTATGCAAATTTTTGCTGGAATATTCGTTTCAGGAGGATTTCTATTTGTCTTCGGACAGTTTGTACCCAGCTGGGATAGTTCATATTATCAATTAATGATGACACAGAATATTCCGTATAGAGGTTATATTACCGCAAAATGGTGGCTAATTGTAATTGCTACTTTTATTTCTACAATTCTAGCATCTTTTTATCTTTTTTACGGATGGGAAGTTTATCTAACTATTGTAGTTGGTGCAATTTATAATATTGGCGTAAATTCTCATTTGGTACTTTTGGGAGGCGCTTTTACTAAAACACCAATTGATTTAAGCAGTGCTAGTGGTGCCTTTGGAGATAAAAAAGCGTTTAATGTAAATTCGATGCTTCTGTCTTTGCCAAAAATATTCCTTCCTTTATTATTGTATTGGCTTGGTCTTCGTTTTGCAGATAAAACTGTAGCATTAAGCTTGGTTGCAGGAGCAGGAATTTTGGGTTTTATCTTTAAAGAAAAAGTATTTTCATCAATAGAAAAGAGGTACAAAAAAGAAAAGTATAGTACAATAAGTGCTTATAAACAAAAGGGTTAAGTAGATAAATTGTCAATTTGAAAATGAGATCATTATCTTCATTTTATATCTAAAATCTGAAATCAACAATTTAAAATTATTATGATACAAGTAAATCAGCTTTCAAAAACATATAACGGAACAACAGTTTTAAACATTAATAATCTAGAAATTCCAAAAGGACAAAGTTTTGGCTTGGTGGGAAATAACGGAGCTGGAAAAACGACTTTTTTCAGTTTACTTTTAGATCTAATCCAGCCTTCAACGGGATATATAAAAAGTAATGATATTCAGGTAAATACAAGCGAGAATTGGAAATCTTTTACAGGATCTTTTTTAGATGAAAATTTCCTTATCGGGTATTTAACTCCAGAAGAATACTTTTATTTTATTGGCGATTTACGCAATCAGAATAAGGCAGATATTGATGCGTTGCTAGCAAAACACGAGGAGTTTTTTAACGGTGAAATTTTGAACAACAAAAAATACCTTCGCGATTTATCTAAAGGAAATCAGAAAAAAGCAGGTATTATTGCTACACTTATTGGTAATCCTGAAGTTGTAATTTTAGATGAGCCTTTTGCAAATTTAGATCCCACAACAGTGAGCCGATTAAAAAAAATTATAAAAGAATTAGCCGACGATCCAAATGTAACGGTTTTGGTTTCAAGTCATGATTTACAGCATACTGTAGAAGTTTGCAATCGTATTGTGGCGCTTAATAAAGGCGAAATTGTTAAAGATATTCAGACCTCAGAAGAAACCTTACAAGAATTAGAATTGTTTTTTGCTGTGTAAGAATTTCTATATTTCAAAAAGAAGCGTATTTTTACAAATGAATATACTAAAACCAATTTTTAGTAGTTATCTGTTTTAAACTCTTTTCTATTGAAAAAGAATACTCTTAAATATAGTTTTACTTTCGTTTTTTTATTCTTTTTGATAGCTTGTTCTACCAAAAAAAATACCTTTTTGGCTCGAAGTTCTCACTCGATTGGAACAAAATATAACATTCTTTACAATGGAGGAATTGGTCTAGATAAAGGTTTAAAGTCCATTCAGTCCAATAACGAAGATAATTTCTGGAAGCAACTGCCAATTGAAAAAATGCAGTTCGACGAAAATTTTTCTGAAGCTGAAAAAGCAAAAAATCCTGATTTTGAATTGGCAGAAACAAAAGCAACAAAAGCCATTCAAAAACACTCCATGAATATTGGTGGAAGAGAAAGAAACTGGCAGATTGACGAAGCGTATCTTATGCTTGGAAAAGCAAGATATTATGATCAGCGCTTTATTCCGGCAATTGAGGCTTTCAATTATATTTTATACAAATATCCAGAAAGCAATAATATTTATACGGCAAAAATCTGGCGTGAAAAAACCAATATGCGTTTAGGTAATGACGCTATTGCTCTTAAGAATATCAAAATTTTACTTAAAAAAACAGATTTAGATAAGCAAACTTATGCAGATGCCAACGCACTTCTAGCAGAAGCCTTTCTAAATCTGGAACAAAAAGACAGTGCTGTTTCTAGACTTAGAGTTGCAGAACAATTTACCCGAAATAATGAAGAGCGCGCAAGATATCGTTTTATCCTTGGCCAAATGTATCAGGCAGAAGGAAAACGTGACAGTGCCATTTATTTTTATGATGCGGTTATTGATTTAAACAGAAAAGCAGATCGAAAGTACATGATGCACGCTTACGCGAAAAAAGCGCAGATGTTTGATTATGGAAAAGATAATGATACGATTTTCTTGAAAACATTTAATAAATTGGTGACTGATCGTGAAAATCGTCCTTATTATGATGTTCTTTTTTATGAAATGGGAGTTTATTATGATAAAAAGAAAGATCAAGAAAACGCATTAAAATTTTACAATAAGTCTTTAGGAAGAAAATCTAAAGATCCGTATTTGATGGCTTCTGCTTATAGAAACATTGGAAACATGTATTTTAAAAATACAGATTATTCTATGGCGGCAAAGTATTATGATAGTACTTTGGTTAAACTGGATCCTAAAACTAGAGAGTTTGCATTTATAGAAAAAAACAGAAAAAATCTTGATGATGTAATTAAATACGAAGCTATTGCAAAACGCAATGACAGTATCATTAAAGTATATAATCTGCCACCAAACGATAAGAAAGTTTATTTCGAAAATTATATTGCAGAACTTAAAAAGAAGGACGAAGCAAAAAAACTTTTAGAAGAAAAGGAAAAAGAACGATTAGCTAATATAGACCGAAACTCTCAAGCAGATTTTTCAGGAAATGGAGCTGTTAATCCTAATTCTTTGGGTAAACCAGTAGAACCAGAAGGAGTTGGAATGCCTCCTGGAGGAAATGATAATGCCAGTTCATTTTATTTTTATAATCCAACAACAGTTGCTTATGGAAAACTACAGTTTAAAAAAATGTGGGGTAGCAGAACTATGGGCGGAAACTGGCGATTGTCAGGTATAAAAGGCGCAAATAGTGATGCTATGAATGATACGATTTCTACTAAAGAAGTTGCCAATGTGCTCAATGATACAATTGTGCCAGAAAAATATACTGTAGCCTATTATGTAAAACAGCTTCCAACTTCACAAACCGCAATGGATAGTATTGGCAAAGAGCGTAATTTTTCATACTATCAATTAGGACTTATATATAAGGAGAAGTTTAAAGAATATAATTTGGCTAGCAACAAACTAGAACAACTGCTTCAGAACAAACCTGAAGAAAAACTAGTATTGCCATCAATGTATAATTTGTATAAAATTTATCAAATTACAAATCCGGCAAAAGCTGAAGCTATAAAAGCAGAGATTTCATCTAAATATCCAGATTCGAGATATGCTCACATTCTAAACAATAAAGAAGACGATCCAAATTCTAGTCCAGACAAAGAATATCAAAAATGGTATAAACTTTTTGAGGAAGAACATTTTGATGAAGTCTTGGCCAATATTGATAATCTAATTAATCAATATTCTGGAGATGATATTGTTTCAAAATACGAATTGCTAAAAGCCAATACTTCAGGAAAAGTATATGGTTTAGAAGCATATAAAAAAGGACTTGAGAATGTTGCAGATAATTATCCGAATAGTGAAGAAGGTAAAAATGCAAGAGAGATTTTAGAAAAACAAGTTCCTGTTTTGGAGAAACTTAACTTTACAACAACAGATACTAAAAACTGGAAAATAGTATATCGTGTTGCAAACAACGATACAAAAGCGGTTAAAAGAATAGAAGAAGCAATTAGAGTATTTTTATTAGTTGAAAACTACGAAAGATTGACAACATCTCTAGATAAATACAATAAAACAGAAAGTTTTGTAGTTATTCATGGTTTAAAATCTGAAGCTTATGCAAATGATATTGCTGGAGTTTTCAGAGAAGATAAAAAATATAAAATCCCAGATCAAGCAATCATTATATCAAATGATAATTACAAAATTGTTCAGATTAAAAAGAATCTAGACACATACCTTACCCCGAAAACCCCTTAAATCTTAACCGCCATGTTTGAAAAAGTAAAAAAAAACGGAACTGAACAATTAGGAAAAACCAATAGAATTGTTGAAGGAACATCAATAATAGGAGATATAGTCTCTAAAGCCGACTTTAGATTAGACGGTGAGTTGATAGGAAATTTTACTTCGCAGGGCAAAATTGTGATAGGAGCAAAAGGAGTTATCAAAGGAGAAATTATTTGTAACAATGCAGACATCGAAGGAGAATTTCATGGAAAGATAAAAGTTCTTGAAACCCTTAATATTAAATCGACTGCTCAAATTCATGGAGAAGTAGCAGTAGGAAAACTTTCTATAGAACCAGGAGCTGACTTTACAGCAACCTGCACTATGCTTGCGCATTCAAATACAGTAATAATGCTAGAAGATGGAAAAGGAGCCGAATAATAATAGGAGAAATAAATGGTTGGCATTTATTAATATTCCCTTTCAAATGGGAGTAATCATTTTCGTATTCTCTTATCTCGGAACCTGGCTCGACGAGAAACATCCAAGCCCAAAAGTATATTATAACACCATTTTTGTATTAGCCGGTGTTGGAGTTGCATTGTACAATGTAATCCGACAAGTAAACGATATCAATAAAACAAAGTAGTTTGTAAATAAAAATGCCTTAAGATAAAAGTTGCATCTTTGCACAAAAATTATTTAAATGCTTTCAAAAAATTACAAACCAGTTTTTTATTTGTTATGTCTTGCTTTAGGAACTTATTGTATTCATAAAGCCGGTTTTTTCTTTAGTGAAATTAGTACGGAGAATTTTCATTACAGTTTAGAAATACTGTATTTTTCTTTCTTCGCGATTTCGTCTTTATTATACCTTATATTATTAATAGTAAAAAAGAAGAATTTTGAAATTGTCGGAATGGCATTTTTATTTGGAACTTTTACACAAATGTTATTAGCCTATTTATTTCTTCAGCCGATCTTAAAAAATAAAATGGGAGAAAGCGATGTTGAAAAAGTCAGTTTTTTTATAACATTTGTGCTGTTTTTGTTATTTCAGACGCTTTTAACTGTCCGATTATTAAATGAAAAGCGTTAAAATAACAATTCTTTAAAACAAGGTTTAAAAATAATTTTTCATATCCTTTTGAATATTAATAAAAAATGTACCTTTGCACCAAATTTTAGAAACGTAAAAAAATAAGATTTTCCACGATATGGTGATTTCAAACAAACCACTCAGCTTTATTCTTGCAGCTTTTGTAGCTTCTCTACCTATTATGGGTTTTGCAAATCAAGAGAATGATTCGACGCATGTTCAAACTGAAACAGCTCACGAAGAGAAAGTAGTTTCACATACTGCTCACGAAGAAGGAGAGCATGTTGCTCTTGATCCAAAGGCTAAAGTAGATGCTTTTATTGATCACCACTTACAAGACTCTCATGACTTTGTTTTCTTTTCAGATGAAAAAGAAAATAAACACTACGGTTTCCCATTACCAGTTATTTTAATTGATGGTGGTTTAAAAGTTTTTTCTTCTTCAAAATTACACCACGGAGAAGAAGTTGCAGAAGTTGATGGTAGCTACTACAAATTAGTTCACGGTAAAATTTACAAAACAGATGCTGCCGGAACAATCAACTTTGATGAGCACGGTCATCCTTCAAATGAAAAACCATTAGATTTTTCAATTACTAAAAATGTTGTTTCAATGCTTTTCGTATCAGTACTATTATTAGTAATGTTTACTGGTTTAGCAAGATCATATAAAAAAGGACCAATCCCAACAGGATTTGGTAGAGTTTTAGAACCATTAGTAATTTTCATCAGAGACGAAATTGCTGTTCCAAATATTGGAGAGAAAAAATACCGTAAATATATGGGTTACCTATTAACTGTATTTTTCTTTGTTTGGATCTTAAACTTATTAGGAATGACTCCGCTAGGAATCAACGTAACAGGAAACATTGCTATTACAGTTTGTTTAGCTGCCTTTACATTTATCATTACTCAATTTAGTGCAAACAAAGATTATTGGGGACACATCTTCTGGATGCCAGGAGTACCAGTTCCAATGAAAATTATTTTAGCTCCAATTGAGGTTTTAGGAACATTAACAAAACCATTCGCATTATTAATTCGTTTGTACGCAAACATTACTGCAGGTCACGTAGTAATTATGAGTTTGATCGCAATGATTTTTGTTGGAAAAAATTTAGCAGCAGATTTGCCAATCTCATTAGGATTGACATTGTTTATCTCTGTTATTGAAATTTTAGTTGCATTTTTACAGGCATTCATCTTTACAATGTTATCATCATTGTTTATTGGTATGGCAGTTCAAGATCATGATCATGCTCACCACCATGAAGACGAAACAGCAATTATTTAATTTAGAAGTTTAATTTTATATATATAAATAGTTATGGGAACAATTCCAACTTTAGTAGGTGCTGGTTTAGTAGTAATCGGTGCAGGTTTAGGTTTAGGTAAAATCGGTGGATCTGCTATGGACGCTATTGCTCGTCAGCCAGAAGCTGCTGGTAAAATTCAAACTGCGATGATTATTATCGCGGCTTTATTAGAAGGTTTAGCATTCGCTGCTTTAATCTTAGGAAAATAATAAAGAGAGAAATAACAGCATCTTTAACGGTTGGTTAAAGATGTTGTTACTTTTAAAAAAGAAATTAAATATTTAATATAGTTATATAAAATGGATAAGTTAATTAACGATTTTTCATTCGGATTATTCTTCTGGCAGGCTTTAATCTTGGTAATATTAATTTTGCTTTTAGTAAAATTTGCTTGGAAACCAATTATGGAATCTATTACTGCAAGAGAAGAAGGTATTAAAAATGCATTGCTTTCTGCTGAAAACGCAAAGAGAGAAATGGAAAATTTACAAGCTGATAATCAAAGAATTTTGAATGAAGCTCGTGCAGAACGTGACGCGATGTTGAAAGAAGCTCGCGAAATGAAAGAGAAAATGATTGCTGATTCTAAAAACGAAGCTCAAGAAGCTGGTCAAAAAATGATTGATCAAGCTAAAGCGGCTATCGAAAGCGAAAAGAATGCTGCAATGGCAGAATTGAAATCTCAAGTTTCAACTCTATCTTTGAGTATTGCTGAAAAATTATTGAAAGAAGAACTATCTAATAAAGAATCTCAAACTAAATTGGTAGAGAAATTATTAGGTGACGTAAAGTTAAACTAAGATTATGGCAAGTACAAGAGCAGCAATTCGTTATGCAAAAGCAATTCTAGACTTAGCAAACTCTAAAGGTGTTGCCGAAGCTGTCAATAACGATATGAAATCAATTGCGAATGCAATTGAGACGAATCAAGAATTGAGTACATTTATCCAAAACCCAACAACTACTGTTGAAGTTAAAGAAAGTGCTCTTTTGGAAGTTTTTGCAGATGTAAATGGAGTAACAAAAGGTTTGTTCCATTTATTATTTGAAAACAAAAGATTCGAAATTCTAAATGCAATTGCATTAGAATACAATAAATTATTTGATGAAAGTAATGGTGTTGAAGTAGCAAAAGTTACAACAGCTATTCCAATGGATGCAGCTTTAGAAGCTAAAGTTTTGGCAAAAGTTGCAACTTTATCAGATAAAAAAATTACAATAGAAAATGTAGTAGATCCTTCCATTATTGGTGGATTTATTTTGAGAATAGGAGATAATCAGTACAACGCTTCAGTTGCTAACAGATTACAAGTATTAAAAAGAGAGTTAAGTAATTAGTTTTATAACACAAAAAGTGTCTAAATTATAAATTAAGATGGCGGAAATCAAACCTGCTGAAATTTCAGCAATATTAAGAAAGCAAGTAGAAGGTTTTGAATCTGGTGCTACGCTAGAGGAAGTAGGATCAGTACTTCAAGTTGGAGATGGTATTGCTCGTGTTTACGGGCTATCTAATGTTCAATATGGTGAGTTAGTGGAATTTGATAACGGTATGGAAGGTATCGTATTGAATCTTGAGGAGGATAATGTTGGGGTTGTATTATTAGGACCATCAACTGGAATTAAAGAAGGATCTACAGCAAAAAGAACTCAACGTATTGCTTCTCTTAAAGTTGGTGAGCAAATGGTAGGACGTGTAGTTAACACTCTTGGTTTTCCAATTGATGGAAAAGGACCAATCGGTGGTGACTTATACGAAATGCCTTTAGAAAGAAAAGCACCTGGAGTTATCTTCCGTCAGCCAGTAACTGAGCCATTACAAACAGGAGTAAAAGCAGTTGATGCTATGATCCCAGTTGGACGTGGTCAGCGTGAGCTTGTTATCGGTGACCGTCAGACAGGTAAATCGACTGTTTGTATCGATACAATCTTAAATCAAAAAGAATTTTACGATGCAGGAAAACCTGTATTTTGTATATATGTTGCAATTGGACAAAAAGCTTCAACTGTAGCAGGAATCGCAAAAATGTTAGAAGAAAAAGGAGCAATGGCTTATACAGTTATCGTTGCTGCTAATGCTTCTGATCCAGCTCCAATGCAAGTTTACGCTCCATTCGCTGGTGCTGCAATTGGTGAATATTTCAGAGATTCTGGTCGTCCAGCTCTTATCGTTTATGATGATTTATCTAAACAAGCTGTTGCTTACCGTGAGGTTTCTCTTTTATTAAGAAGACCACCGGGACGTGAGGCTTACCCTGGAGACGTTTTCTACTTACACTCTCGTTTATTAGAGCGTGCTTGTAAAGTAATCGCTGATGATGGTATCGCTAAAAACATGAACGATTTACCAGATTCTATAAAATCTATCGTAAAAGGTGGTGGTTCATTAACTGCATTGCCAATTATCGAAACTCAAGCTGGTGACGTTTCTGCATATATCCCAACAAACGTAATCTCTATTACAGATGGTCAGATTTTCCTTGATGGAGATTTGTTCAACTCTGGGGTTCGTCCTGCAATTAACGTAGGTATCTCTGTATCTCGTGTTGGAGGTAATGCTCAAATTAAATCAATGAAAAAAGTTTCTGGAACTTTAAAATTAGACCAAGCTCAATTCCGTGAATTAGAAGCTTTCGCTAAATTTGGTTCTGACTTAGATTCTGTTACTTTAAACGTAATTGAAAAAGGAAAAAGAAACGTTGAGATCTTGAAACAAGGTTTAAATGATCCTTATACAGTTGAAAACCAAGTAGCTATTATCTACGCTGGTTCTAAAAACTTATTAAGAAATGTACCTGTTAATAAAGTAAAAGAATTCGAAGCAGATTTCTTAGCTTACTTAAACAGCAAACATAAAGATACACTTAACGCTTTGAAAGCTGGTAAATTAGATGACGCTATTACAGATGTTATCGAAAAAGCAGCAAAAGAAGTTTCAGCAAAATATAACTAATTAGATAATTGGTAAATTAGATAATTAGATAATGTTTCATCATTATTCTAATTATCTAATTTTAAAATTGTCGCATTTTCTAATTAATAGATGGCAAATTTAAAGGAAATCCGTAATAGAATTACTTCCGTTTCATCGACGATGCAGATTACATCGGCTATGAAAATGGTTTCTGCTGCAAAGCTGAAGAAAGCACAAGATGCAATCACTGCAATGCGTCCTTATGCCGAGAAATTAACGGAGTTATTGCAAGATCTTTCTGCTACACTAGAAGGTGAAATAGGAGGAGATTACACTACACAACGTGAAGTAAAAAAAGTATTGTTAGTTGCTGTAACTTCAAACAGAGGTTTATGCGGTGCTTTCAATTCGAATATTATTAAAGAGATTAAAAATCGTACTGAATTTTATGCTGGAAAGCAAGTTGACGTTTTTGCTATTGGTAAAAAAGGTGGTGATGCTTTAGTTAAAACACATAAAATTCACGGTCATCATAATGCAATCTTTGATCATTTAACATTTGAAAATGTTGCTGGAATTGCAGATAATTTGACTGAGAAATTCTTATCTGGAGAATACGATAGAATTGAGCTAGTATACAATCAGTTTAAAAATGCTGCTACTCAGATTGTTCAAGTAGAGCAGTTTTTACCGTTAGCGCCTATTAATACTAATGGTGCTGCTGTTTCTGGAGATTATATTTTTGAACCAGGAAAAGAAGAAATTGTATTGGCTTTAATTCCTAAGTCTTTAAAAACGCAATTGTACAAAGGTATTCGTGATTCATTTGCTTCTGAGCACGGAGCACGTATGACTGCAATGCACAAAGCAACAGATAACGCAACTGAATTAAGAAACCAATTGAAATTAACTTATAACAAAGCTCGTCAAGCTGCGATTACAAGTGAGATTTTGGAGATCGTTGGTGGAGCAGAAGCTTTGAATGGATAATTTATCCTATAATATATAAAAGAAAAGCCAGCTAATGCTGGCTTTTCTTTTTATTGGAAGTTTTATTCTTTTTTAAAAATAATTTTATAAAATGGTGATTCTCAAATTACAGTTAAGTTGAGAATCACTACCATTTTATAAAAATAGACAGATAACTCTGCGTGCTTTGTCTTTCATGGGAACAAACTAGCTTTATTAGTCCCAATGCTCTGTTTTTTTAAGGGTTACAATACAGCAGAATCAATCCCTTGTGCTTTGTCTTTCTTGGGAACAAACAAGCTTTATCAGTCCCAGTGCTCTGTTTTTGTTAGGGTTACAATACAGCTGAATCAATCCCTTATGCTTTGTCTTTTATGGGAACAAACAAGCTTTATTAGTCCCAGTGCTTTCTTTTTTATGAAGGGTTGTTACTAGCTTTCTCATTCCCTTTGAGACAAATTTAAAAAAAGACTGTAAAAAAAATGTTACATAATTTTCATGTTTGTTTTATATATTTCACATGTTGTGTTAAAAAATAGTTGTAATTATCTGTGAGTAAGTAGATTGATGAGATATTATTACTGTTTCAGTAATTTGCGTAGACATTCCTCAGTTTTGTCTGTTATCAAGAAGTTTTTAAAGCAATTGCTCTTATGTAAAACGTATAAAATGTGAATTTATTTTTTCTGTACTACAATTAATGTTCAATAAAATTAGTTAAAGACGTTTAAGTAGAATAGATCTATGATGGAAAACAGATTCTTTCGTGATTATATTTTGAGTATTTTTGAATTCTATTTCATTTTTAAATTAATGGCTTTACAAATAAAAGAGCTTACGACCATTGACGAAATGGTGGCTCAAATCAATACAATTCGATTTCTGTATCCTAATATATCTGTAGAAAAGTATCAATCATTTCTTTCTGAAATGGTCCTACATAATTATATTCAGATTGCAATATTTGAAGACGAGATTTGTCTAGGTTTGACGGGCTGCTGGTCGGCTACAAAACTTTGGACTGGAAAATATCTAGAAATTGACAATTTTGTTGTTAATCCAGATCAGCGATCTAAAGGAATTGGAAAATTGCTTACCGATTATATAGAAAAAAAGGCAATTGAGTTAAATTGCAGCAGTATAGTTTTGGATGCTTTTACAGGAAATTTTGGAGCTCATAGATTTTATTATAATCAAGGTTATGTTCCAAAAGGATTTCATTTTGTCAAAATTTTAGATGAAAATAAAATGACTGTCTAAAAACGATCAGAAGTTTTCTTTATTGCATCAACAAAAGCGCCATTAAACAAAAGAAATGGTTATTTTTGTCTTACAAACATTATTAGAATTATATTTTGGGATTATATAAAAATCTATTCAAACAAACGGCAATTTACGGACTGGCAACAGTTTTACCGAGAATGCTGAGTTTTTTACTAGTGAGATTATATACAGGAATTTTGCCTACAGCTGAGTATGGTGAAGTTTCAATTGTATTGTCTTGGATGGTTTTCTTTAACGTAGTTCTTTCTTACGGAATGGAAACTGCTTTTTTTAGATTTTACAGTGCTGAAGAGGACAAGAAGAATGTAATAGCCACTTCTACCATTTCTATATTTTGGACCTCAATAATCTTTCTTTTTGTTGGATTAATTTTTAGAAATACGCTGGCAAATCTAGCAGAAGTGGATGTTCAATACATTACTTATACTGTTTGGATTTTAGTTTTAGATGCATTGGTTTTAATTCCGTTTTCTAAACTTAGAGCCAATCAGAGACCAATGGTTTATGCGGCAATCAAGATTGGAAATGTAGTGATAAACTTATTGCTGAATATTTTTTTCTTGTTGTATCTGCCAAAATTGGCGACAGAAAATCCGAATTCGGTTTGGGATAATTTATATGTTCAAAATTTCCAGATTGCTTATATTTTCATTGCAAACCTTTTGGCAAGTTTGGCAACCTTTATAGTACTTTCTCCAAATTATCTTTCGCTTGGACGAAAATTCGATCCTGTGCTTTGGAAGAAAATGATGAAGTATGGATTGCCTATTTTAGTGGCTGGACTAGCGTTTGCAGTAAATGAACACTTCGATAAAATTCTATTAGGATATTTACTTCCAGAAAATTTAGCAAAGTCTGAAGTTGGAGCTTATTCTGCTTGTTACAAACTGGGATTGTTTATGGTTCTTTTTGCAACTGCTTTTAGGTTAGGAATTGAGCCATTCTTTTTTAGTCATGCTAAAAATGAAAACGCACCGCAGACTTATGCGGTAATTACCAAGTATTTCGTGATTTTAGGATCATTGATTTTATTAGGTGTAATTGTTTTCGCCGACGTTTTGAAATATTTGTTATTAGACAATAAATCGTATTGGGAAGCAATGAAAGTAGTGCCATTAATTATTTTGGCAAATTTCTTTTTAGGGATTTACAACAATTTATCGGTTTGGTACAAACTAACTGATAAAACAAAAATTGGAGCTTACATTTCTATTGTAGGAGCAATTGTTACCTTGATTTTAAATTATCTATTAATTCCGAAATACAGCTATTATGGTTCTGCAATTGCGACTATTTCGGCTTACGGAAGTATGATGCTTATTTCTTATGTTTTAGGAAATAAATATTACCCGATTCCTTACGACATGAACAAAATTGGCGCTTATCTAGGCGTTTCAATATTGTTTTCAATTATTTCTTTTTACGGATTTAGAGAAAAATATTATGTTGGAATTCCGCTTCTTTTAGTTTTTATATATATGGTTTACCATTTTGAAAAAGATACTATTAAAGGAATAATAAAGAGAAAATAAGACGCTTTTAAAAATTTTATATTTAAAAATGAAAATTCAAATTATCAATAAATCACAGCACGATTTACCAAATTACGAAACTATTGCTTCTGCAGGTATGGATTTACGTGCCAATATTATAGAGCCAATTACGTTAAAACCTTTAGAAAGAACTATTGTAAAAACAGGACTTTTTATCGAATTGCCAATTGGTTACGAAGCGCAAGTGAGACCAAGAAGCGGTCTGGCTGCAAAAAAAGGCGTAACGGTTTTAAATTCGCCAGGAACTATTGATGCAGATTACAGAGGAGAAATAGGAGTAATTTTAGTAAATTTATCTAATGACGATTTTGTAATCGAAAATGGAGAGCGAATTGCGCAGTTGATTATTGCTAAACACGAAAGAGCAGAATGGATCGAAGTTGAAACACTTACTGAAACATCAAGAGGTGAAGGAGGCTTTGGAAGCACTGGAGTAAAATAATTAAAAAGAAAGACCAAACCCAATGAAGATTTTATAAAATCTTCACATAAAATCAAATAAAAAATGAAGATAATTGTGCCAATGGCGGGCCGCGGATCAAGATTGAGGCCTCATACATTAACTGTTCCAAAACCATTAATTCCGGTTGCGGGAAAATCTATTGTACACCGCTTAGTAGAAGATATTGCCAAAATATTGAAGGAACCAATTGAAGAAGTTGCTTTTATTTTAGGAGATGAAGCTTTCTTTGGAGACGATGTTGTGGCAAGTTTAGAAGATTTAGCAAAAGGATTAGGAGCTAAAGCTTCAATCTACCGTCAGGATCAGCCGTTAGGAACAGGACACGCTATTATGTGTGCTAAGGATTCTCTTTCAGGATCAGCAGTAATTGCTTATGCTGATACTTTAATTAGAGCAGATTTCGAATTGGATCCAGAAGCAGATGCTGTAATCTGGGTAAAACAAGTAGATCAGCCTGAGGCTTTTGGTGTTGTAAAACTAAACCAAAATAATGAAATTGTAGAATTGGTTGAAAAACCAAAAGAGTTTGTAAGCGATTTAGCTGTTATTGGGATTTATTATTTTAAAGAAGTTGGAGTTTTAAGAAATGAACTTCAAAGTGTTTTGGATAATAATATCCAGAATGGTGGAGAATACCAGATTAATGACGGTATCAAAGCGATGATGGCAAATGGAAAAGTTTTCAAAACAGGAAGTGTTGACGAATGGATGGACTGCGGAAACAAAGATGTTACGGTTGAGACTAATTCTAGAATGTTAGGTTTTCTTCATAATGACGGAGAACATTTAGTAGATTATGGCGTGACTTTAGAGAATTCAACAATTATTCCGCCTTGTTATATTGGAGAAAATGTGGTTTTGAAGAATACGACAATTGGACCAAATGTTTCTCTTGGAAATGGATGTCACGTAACAGACAGTACAATCAAAAACAGTTTGGTACAAACGTATTCTAAAATTAAAAATGCTAATCTTGATAATGCAATGATTGGAAACCATGTAAGTTACGATGGTAAATTTACAAGTATCAGCATTGGTGATTACGCTGTTTTAGAATAAAATAAGAATTAGCAGATTTTCGTTTTGTTTAAAATGTAATTTTACAAATGATCAAAAAAAGAGTTTTTACAGTTTTGTTTTTTGCTTTCTTCAGCACATCATTTTCGGTTTTTGCACAGACAGAACCCGAAGATATTGCTATGGCACCAGACGAATACCAAGACTCATTTTATGAATCTTTAAAACAAAAAGGGATTGAAAATTATGATAAAGCCATTGTATCATTGGAGAAATGTATCAAACTGAAACCCAATGATGCAGTTGCTTATTTTGAATTAGGAAAAAACTATCTGGCGCTTAAGCAATACCCAAACGCACAAGATGCCTTTGAAAAAGCAACACAGCTTGATCCTAAAAACAAATGGTTTTGGCTTGGAATTTACGATGTAAGTTATGAGACAAAAAACTATCCACTGGCAATTGAAATTATTCAAAAAATAATTGTTTTTGACGAAGAATATAAAGACGATTTGATTTCGTTGTACATGATTACCAATCAGTATGATAAAGCATTGATCGCGATTAATGAAATGAATGATAAGTTCGGAAAATCTTCTGATCGCGAAATTTACAAAGCACAGATTTTATCGCAAGGAAAATATCAAAATGCTGAAATTGATAATTTGATTCAACAGATTAAAAAAGATCCAAAAGAAGAATCAAATTACTTGAATCTCATTCTCTTATATTCAAAAAGTAATGAAAACGAAAAATCGCTTGAAGTAGCAAAGCAATTGGCTAAAGAAATTCCAAATTCAGAATGGGCTCAAGTGAGTTTATTCAAAACTTATTTAGATGCCAATCAGGCAGATAAAGCTATAAAATCGATGAATGTGATTTTAGCAAGTTCAAAAATCGATTCAAAAATCAAACATAGAACTTTGAATGAGTTTTTGATTTATGTAAATAAAAATCCACAGTATTCTACCGATTTAGAAAAAGCCATTTCTTATTTTGATAACGATAAAGATGTTGACGTTGCCAAAGAAATTGGAAAGTTTTATCACAGCAAAGGACAATTTGAAAATGCCATTAAATATTATGAAAAAGATTTAAAAGCAAATTCAGATACAGATCTTGAAACCAATATGTTATTGCTAGAAGCCTATTCGCAGGCAAAACAATACGAACCAATGACCAAAAGAGCCATGATGCTGATTGAAGTTTATCCGAGTCAGGCTCAGTTTTATTACTATGCTGGTTTAGGAAGTAATCAGCTGAAACAATTTAAGAATGCAAAAACTGTTTTAGAAATGGGTCTTGATTATGTGGTGGATGATGTAAAATTAGAATCAAATTTTAATATTCAGTTAGGAGAGGCTTACAATGGGTTGGGAGATGCAAAGAAAAAAGAGGAATACTTTTTGAAGGCAAATGAAGTATTAAAGAAGAAAAAATAAAAAAGAGAATCAGATGAAAAAATATATATCAATACTAGTATTGTCTATTGCCGTAATTTCATGTAAATCGAAAGCAGTAGCAGTGCAAGGAAATACAAGCCAGACAATTGCACCAAAAGAAGACAAAAAAGTAATCGAAAAACATTACGATAATAAGTTAGATTTTTCGACTTTATACATCAAAGCAAGTGCAAAATATATTGATGAAAAACAAAGCCAAAATGTTACGGCTGAGATTAGAATCGAAAAGGATAAGCAGATTTTAATAAGCATTCGTTTCTTAGGAATTACAATGGCAAAAGCTTTAATAACACCTGATGCAGTAAGTTATTATGAGAAAATAAACAGTACATATTACGAAGGTGATTTTACTAGTTTAAGCAAATGGTTAGGAACAGATTTAGATTATTCTAAAGTTCAGAATCTATTGGTTGGAGAAGCATTTGATGATTTGAGAAAAGGAAAATATACTCAAACTATTGTAGATAATCTTTTTAGACTAGACGAAGAAAAAGATGCCAATTTGAAGAAAACCTTTTTCTTAGACGGAGAGAAATATTTAATTCAGAAAGAAGAAATTTCGCAGCCATCAGAAAACAGAACTTTACAAATTGCGTATTCTGACACTAAAAATTTTGATCAAGGAGCCTTGCCTACAAGTATCGAAATCAATGCAGTGCAGCCAAAAGGAAAAACAAGTATTAACTTGAACTACAACAATATTTCATTTAATGAAGAACTTTCTTTTCCGTATAGTGTTCCAAGCGGTTATAAAAAAGTTACAATTAAGTAAATTTGCAAAAATAAAAATAGAAAGATGCCAAAATTTCTCCTAAGTCTAGTTTTAGTTTGTGCCACTACATTTGTATGGGCACAAGATTCTCAGCAAGAAAAACTGGAGCAGCGTAAAGCTCAAATTCAGCAGGAAATCAGAGATAACGAAAAGATGCTACAATCTGTTCGAAAAAAAGAGAAATCTGCTGTGAATGAATATTTAATTCAGGCAAACAAAATCAAGCTAAAAGAGAAATTAATCAATACTACAGCAAAACAAGAAAGGCTGATTAGTAATGATATGTATATTAATCAGGTTCAGGTAAATAAACTTAAAAAAGAACTAAAAGTTCTAAAAGAAGATTATGCTGAGATGATTTTAAAATCGTACAAAAGCCGTTCTGAACAGAGCCGTGCTATGTTCATTTTATCTTCTGAAAGTTTCTTACAAGCTTATAAAAGAGCACAATACCTAAAACAATATACTGCTTTTAGAAAAAATCAAGGTCTTGAAATTCAGTCCAAAACGGCTCAATTAGTAGATTTTAATGCTAAATTGGATGGACAAAGACAAATAAAAAAGAAGGTAATTGCTGAAAACCAGAAAGAGAAAGTTACGCTGGAAGCAGAGAAAAAAGAACAGCAGAAATTAGTTAATGCCCTTAAAAAGGATAAGAATAAAATTGCTGCAGATATCAGATCAAAACAAAGTGAAGCGAAAAGAATTGATAAACAAATTGATCGTTTAATCCGTGAAGCCATTGCTGAAGCCAATAGAAAAGCAGCTGCAGAAAGAGCAAAAGCGAATCCAGGATCTAGTGAAGCAAAAGCACCAGTGTCTTCTTCTAAAATTGCA
The DNA here is from genome assembly GCF_058135255.1 of Flavobacterium sp. LK-23. Taxonomy (NCBI): domain Bacteria; kingdom Pseudomonadati; phylum Bacteroidota; class Flavobacteriia; order Flavobacteriales; family Flavobacteriaceae; genus Flavobacterium; species Flavobacterium sp. LK-23. The sequence continues at coordinate 721,800 of NZ_JBYUVT010000001.1, read as the reverse complement.
TTGACACCAGAAGATAAAATTTTAGCTGCAGATTTTAAAGCAAATAGAGGAAGATTACCATGGCCAGTTGAAAAAGGATTTATTTCTCTTGGATATGGAGATCAGCCACACCCATTGCATCCTTCAATTACAGTTCACAATTCTGGAGTTGAGATTACAACAGAAGACGGGGCAAGCGCTAGAGCAGTATTTGCTGGAGAAGTTTCTAAAGTAATCGTTTTATCGCCTGTGAATAAAGCAGTCGTGATTCAGCATGGAGACTTTTTCACGGTATATCAAAATTTAAGCTCTGTTTCTGTGAGTCAGGGAGATAAAGTGACTATCAAGCAAAACATTGGAAAAGTGAGAACAAGTGGTGATACAGGAAAAACTATTATTAAATTCTTGATTCTTCAAAACACATCGAATAATAATCCTGAAGGATGGCTGCAAAGCAGATAAAAATAAGAGGGAGCATTTTGCTCCCTTTTTATTTCAGTCATTTAATCGTACTGTTCCAAAAAGTATTTCACAACATCAGTTGTGGTTACTATCCCTTTAAGTTCACCTTTATCAACAACGGGAAGAGCATGAAAATCTTCTTTTACAAAAATCTCAGCCAAATCTCTTATTATGGTATCAGATGATACTGTTTTCGGTTTCGAAGTCATAACCTGAGAAATAGTTAGCATTTCTAATATCGCTTCATCGGCATTTTCCTGACCTTCAAATAAAGCTCCAAAAGTTAATCGGTTTATATCCGTTCGGCTAATAATTCCAACAACTTCTTTACCTTTTACAATCGGAATGTGACGTATTGTATGTGCTTTTAATTTTTCGACCACTTTTTTAAGATCATCTTTTTCGTTTGCGGTCACTACGGTTTTAGTCATAATATGACTAATTGGTTCTCTTTTTTTCATGATAGATTAGTTTTATATTTATATCAAATATGTAGAATAATTCCCTCAAAAGCTATGACCTTTATCAGCTTTTAAAACAATTAAAAGAGCATGTAATACGACTAAATTTTAGTATTTTTGCAGTATGGAAACAAATAGACAGAAAAAAATAGGCGGTGTTATTCAGAAAGATCTGGTTGACATTTTGCAAGGTGAAGTGAGAAAAAACGGAATTACAAATTTGGTGATTTCTGTATCCAAAGTGAGTGTAACTACAGATTTATCTGTTGCGACAGTATATTTAAGTATTTTTCCACAAGAAAAAGCCAAAGAAACTTTAGAGGCAATTAAAACCAATACCACTTTAATCAAACATGATTTATCACAACGTGTACGTTTACAATTGCGCCGTGTTCCAAATTTAGTATTCTTCATAGACGATTCATTAGATTACATCGAGAAAATCGACAATGCACTTGCAGGAAAAGAAAACCCAATAGAAAACAGAGATCTTTTAGAAAAAAGAAGAAAATCATAATTTGAATTTCCCCTTATACATAGCCAAACGTTATATTTTTAGTAGCAGTAAAAACAATGCTATCAATATCATCAATCGTATTGCCAGCATGGGAATCATTGTTGGAACAATGGCTTTGTTTGTGGTTTTATCTGTTTTTAGCGGATTAAAGGTTTTTAGTCTTTCGTTTACAAACGAAATTGATCCAGACTTAAAATTGACAAATACCTATGGAAAGTCTTTTTTACTTACTCCCGATCAGGAAAACGAAATTAAGAAAATCAATGGTGTTGCTTCTTATACCAAAATTATAGAAGAGCGTGTTTTGTTTTTATTTAAAGACAAACAGCAAGTTACTTATCTAAAAGGAGTTGATAGTGTTTATCCAGTTGTTAACGATATTAAGAAAAAACTCTTTAATGGACAGTGGCTAAAACCAGACAGTTATCAGGTTGTAATTGGTTACGGATTAGCTCAAAATTTCTCCATGGGAATTCTTGATTTTGAAAACCCACTTCAGGTTTTTGCTCCTAAACCAGGAAAAGGCGCAATCGAAAATCCAGAAGAAGCGTTCACTAAAACCGATGTTTTGCCTGTTGGAATTTATTCGATCAGTGAAGATTTAGATTCAAAATATGTATTTGCAGATTTAGGATTGGCACAAGAATTACTCATGTACAAACCAAATCAGATCTCTGGAATTGAATTTAAATTAAAAGAAAATGCAGATGAAGGAGCAGTAAAGACTCAGCTCAAATCTATTTTTAAAAATAAAATCACTTTAAAAAATAGAGCACAGCTAAACGAGTCTTTGTATAGAATGCTAAATACCGAAAACATTGCAGTTTATCTGATTTTTACATTAGTAATTATTGTAGCTCTTTTTAATTTGATTGGCGCATTGATTATGATGATTTTAGAAAAGAAAGGAAATCTTAAAACGCTGTTCAACTTAGGAACAGACATCACTGGACTTCGAAAAATATTTTTGCTTCAAGGCACTTTATTGAGTGTTTTTGGTGGTTTAATCGGACTTGCTTTAGGTGTAATCCTTGTCCTATTACAGCAGAAGTTTGAACTTATTATGATCACGCCAACTTTGGCTTACCCTGTTGTTTTTACAATAGAAAATGTTCTAATAGTAATGACGACCATTATTTCATTAGGGTTTGTTGCTTCATTAATTGCAAGCAGCCGAGTAAGTAAAAAATTACTGGATTAATTTCTTCTTTAGAAATATTACTTATATTTACTGCCTTGAAAATCTACAGCATATGATTGTTTCTGCCTAATCCTATTTTATTTTTTTTAGAATAATTAGGATACTTACGTTTACTTTTTTAGTTCAGATTACGATACATCTGAACCAATTTTATCATTTATCCTAAAATATCATGACAGAAACATCTATAAAGAAAAGCTTCTTTTCTAAAATTTTTACCACACTAAAACAAGCCTTAAAAGGCGACGAATCTTTTGATTATACTTCTGGGAGTATTAAAAAAGCCGTAATTCTACTAGCCATTCCGATGGTTTTAGAAATGATGATGGAATCGGTTTTTGCTCTAGTCGATTTATATTTCGTTGGGCATTTAGAACATAGCAGTTTTGCCATTCAGACCGTCGGTTTGACCGAATCTGTATTGACAGTAATTTATTCTCTCGCAATTGGAATGAGTATGGCTGCAACAGCAGTTGTGGCACGAAGAATTGGAGAAAAAGATCCTGTTGCTGCTGCAAAAGCTGGAATGCAAGCCATCATAATTGCATTCGCAGTTAACAGTTTGATGAGCATCTTTGGAGTTATTTATGCCAAAGAGATTTTAATTTTGATGGGATCTTCTGTAGAATCTGCAGAACATGGTTTCCGATTTACTCAGATTATGATTGGCTCTAGTTTGTGCATTATGCTTTTGTTCTTAATAAACGGAATATTTCGCGGAGCAGGAAATGCAGCCATTGCCATGAAAAGTCTTTGGATCGCGAACATTTGTAATATTATTTTATGTCCAGTTCTAATTAATGGTTTAGGGCCAATACCCGCTTTCGGACTAGTTGGTGCAGCTTTGGCAACCACTATCGGAAGAAGTATTGGAGTTTTATATCAGGTTTACCATTTGTTTTTTGGAAACGGCATTTTAAAAATCAAAATACCTTATTTCGCTCCCGATTTTAAACAAATACGAGCTTTGGTAAAAATTGCAGCACCTGGAATTCTGCAGTTTGTAATAGCATCTTGCAGCTGGATTTTCTTGGCACAATTAGTCGCGACAACGGGTGGCGATCACGGTTCGGCAGGTTATCAGACAGCTTTAAGAATTATGATGTTTTTCATACTTCCAGCTTGGGGATTGAGTAATGCCGCTGCCACTTTAGTAGGACAGAATTTAGGAGCCAAACAAATTGAACGCGCAGAAAAATCGGTTTATACAACAGCCAGATATAATGTAATTTTCATGGCTTCGATTATGATTATTACTTTGGCTTTTGGACAATATATAATTTCTTTTTTTACGAATGACGAGCAAGTAAAAACCATTGCAATTGAAGCATTGCAAATCATGAGCATCGGTTTTATTTTCTACGGAATCGGAATGGTTTTAATCAATACTTTCAATGGAGCAGGAGATACCTGGACACCAACCGGAATTAACTTTTTCGGATTTTGGCTGTTTCAAATTCCACTTGCTTATATATTAGCCAAACATTTTAATATGGGACCAACAGGAGTTTTTATTGCTATTCCTGTTGCTGAAACTGCGATTACTTTGGCTGGAATTGTTTTCTATAAAAGAGGAAAGTGGAAACGAGTTCAAGTATAATAAAGAAAACGGCCTTCATACTTGAAGGCCTTTTTTTTCAATTAAAAGTTAAATATTTTACATAGCCAGTTTATAAATGTAAAATATTGTACATTTGAACGTACATTTTAAAGTACCAATTTATGAAAGCAATTACGATATCAACATTAAGAAAGAATATTAAAAATTATTTTGATGAAGTTTCAGAATCATCAGAAATAATTGTTGTTCCGAGAAATTCGGAAGAAGATGCGGTTGTAATAATTTCTATGAAGGAATACAATTCAATATTAGAAACACAACATTTGTTATCAACTAAAGCAAATAGAAAAAGACTTTCAGAATCTATAGAACAAATGGAAAAAGGAAAACTTGTGGACTTTAACCCAGATGAAATTTAGATTGTATGGATATTTGTTTTACTAAAAATGGTTGGGAAGAGTTTGAATATTGGTTAGAAAACGATACAGATACCGCGATAAAAATAAAAGAATTAATAAAATCTATTCGGGAGAATCCTTTTAAAGGAATTGGAAAACCCGAGCCTTTAAGACATGATTTAAAAAGTTTTTGGTCTCGCCGAATTACAGGAGAGCATCGGCTGGTTTACAAAGTTTCAGGAACGAAAAGTGTTGATCAAAAATGTGTGATTTTACAATGTCGATTCCATTATGATGATTAAAAAGAAAGACCTTCAAATTTTTGAAGGTCTTTCTTTTTATAGTTCTTTATCAAAGATTATTTTAAACAAATTCATATCCAGCATAAACCTCTTCAATCTCTTTCATAATAGCGAATAAATCTTCAGGAGCATCAGTTGTTACTAACTTTTGTTTGAATTCTTTGAAGGAATGAATTCCTTTGAAATAGTTCGTGTAATGACGACGCATTTCTACAATTCCTAAACGCTCGCCTTTCCACTCCATAGACCATTTTAAGTGGTTTCTCGCAGCTTCAACACGATCAATAACCGTTGGAGCAGGTAAGTGTTCTCCCGTTTTGAAATAGTGCTTGATTTCGTTAAAAATCCACGGATAACCAATTGCAGCACGGCCAATCATGATACCGTCAATTCCGTATTCGTTTTTATATTTTAATGCTTTTTCAGGACTGTCGATATCACCGTTTCCGAAAATTGGCATTGTAATTCTTGGATTATTTTTCACACGCGCAATATGCGACCAGTCAGAATGGCCTTTGTACATTTGTGCGCGAGTTCTAGCGTGAATAGTTAAAGCTTGAACACCAATATCCTGAAGTCTTTCTGCAACTTCATCAATATTAATCGAGCTGTCATCCCAGCCTAAACGCGTTTTTACTGTAACAGGTAAATCAGTTCCTTTGATAACCGCTTTCGTTAAACGAACCATCAAATCAACATCTTTTAAAACTCCTGCTCCAGCACCACGACAAACGACTTTCTTTACTGGACATCCAAAATTGATATCCACTAAATCTGGTTTCACAGTAGAAACAATTTTAGACGACATTTCCATCGCTTCTTCATCACCTCCAAAAATCTGAATTCCAACAGGACGTTCGTAATCAAAAATATCCAGCTTCATTCGGCTTTTTATAGCGTCGCGAATTAATCCTTCCGACGAAATAAATTCAGAGTACATCATGTCCGCTCCATGCGTTTTGCATAACCTGCGAAACGGCGGATCACTAACATCTTCCATCGGAGCTAGTAATAAAGGAAATTCGGGTAATTCTATGTTGCCAATCTTGACCATCTTCGTAATTTTTTGCAAAATTACAACATTTAGTTCAATTTGTACCAAATTGAAGTTAAAGGTACAGATTAACAGAGGATAAAGGTTTTTCTTGTAAATATAATTTTACAATATTTTAATGTGCAACATAAGATTTATCTTAAATTATTATATATTTGGTTTAGTACTAACATACCCCCAAATACCAATTAATCCTATGAAAAATCTAAAATTATTGATGATGTCATTTGTCATTTTGACATTTTTTTCCTGCTCTGAGGAAAACATTAAACAAGATGCTGAAGTAGTTTCAACCACAAAAAGCACAACAACTACACAAAAAATTTTAGCCCAAGATTGCAGTACACCAGCTCTAATTGGTGCTGCAGATGACACTTACAACTGCTTTGGTCTTGCTTTTTCTTTTAGTGAGACGGGACAGAAAAAACCAATGGACAATGCTGAAATATATGCGGCATATATCGATTCAGGATTGTTTAAAGAAGATTACAGTAATAAGGCAACCAAAGTTTTATACTGGAATGAACTTGCTGGCTACAATGCGAAAGATTATAGAGCTGTAGATCATGCTGCTATTATTACAGATAGTGGTAATACAACTGTTTATTCTAAACAAGGATTAACAGGTCTCTATAGAAATTGTATTGGATATTACTATTTGAACACAGCAAAAAGCTACTATAGAACATACTCTTTAAATGTTGATTTAAACACGCCGGCTACAGCTCCTGTAAGAGGACAGACTTTTACGGTTTCACTTCAACACTTTGCAGCTGCATTAGAAGTAAACTATGTTTGGACTTATAATACAACAAATTTAGAGTTAGTATCAAATGACGGAAGCAGCATTACTCTTAAAGTTAAAGAAACTGCGGCTGCAGGTAGCTATAATGTTGGGTTAAGTGCTACACATCAAAGAAATGTAATCATAAATAATGCATCGTTTCCAAAAACGGTTACTAGTTCGTACAACTTTACTTTAGCATCAAATACTCCTGCACCTCCCACAGCAAGTTTTACAGGTTCTACTTATGTAACAAAAACGTCAATGGGCTCTTGGTCTGCAACGGTTGCTGGAGGAACAGCACCATATCAACTTACATGGTGGCTGAAGCGTCAACAGGATCCAGATTCATTTTATTTACAAGTTGGAGCAGGTTCTGATCTATATTTATTGACAAAAACATCAATTAAATCTACTTATTATAATTTATACTTCAGAGTAATTGATGCAAATGGCCAATCGTTTTCAACGCAGCCGATGGTAGTTCAATCCACAGGCGTATTAGAAGAAGCTTTATAACAGAAAAGCCTAGTTTACTAAAACTAGGCTTTTTTTAATCTCTTAAACAGAAGTTTTTCTATAATCAAAAAATCGAATTGGTTTTCGGCTCATTGGGTTAAAAACCAACGGATTTAAAACTTCTTTTGAAGCAAATTCTATTTTTGGAGTCACTCTCAATTTGGCTCTAAAGTGATCTTTTATTTCTTGTAAAAATTCTGGTGTTTGATTTTTTACCGCAATTTTAATCAGGATTTCATCAGTTCCTAAATCGTTAGTTGAAATTTCAATCAAATGATTTTCGATATTATCAAAACTGCTTAGAACATCGTTCATTGCTGGTGGATAAAGAGTTGTGCCTTTATATTTAATCATTTGTTTTTTACGGCCAACAACTGGACCAACACGTAAAGTATTTCTGCCGCAAGCGCAAGGTTCGTCGTGAAACTGAACCATGTCTCCCGTTTTAAAACGCAATAAAGGCATCGCTTCAATTCCTAAAGTAGTAAAGGTTAGTTCGCCCGTTTCCCCGTTTTTTACCGGTTGATTGTTTTCGTCTAAAACTTCTACAATGATCAATTCTGGATGATGATGTCCGCCTTTTCCGTGTTCACATTCTGTAAAAGCGGTGCTCATTTCGGTAGAAGCATAAGTCGAAAACAGCTTAATATTCCATTTATCTGTGATTTTTTTCGATAGAATATTCATTGAAAAATCCTGTTCTCTCAAAGATTCTCCAATACAGATGGCGCCTTTTATGCTCGAATTATTATAATCGATTCCGTGCATTTCGGCGTATTCGATTAATTTTAAAAGGAAAGAAGGAACCGTGATCAAATAAGACGGATTGTATTTTAAAATAGAATCCCACTGCATTTCTGGAATTCCGGCTCCAACACGAATTACGCCCACTTTCAATTTTCGAAGCCCTAGAAAATAAGCTAAACCAGCCATAAATTTTCTATCGATTGTGGTCATTAACTGTACCACATCGCCTTCTGCAATTCCGGCACAAGCAAACGAAATCGCTTCATTATAAGCCAAACGATCTAAGTCAGAATCGGTTAGACCGAAAGTAACGGGATCGCCTAAAGTTCCTGAAGTCGAAGCGTAATCTATAATTTTATGTTGCGGAACGCACAAAAAATCATCATTATATTGCTGTAAATCTTCTTTGGTTGTAACAGGTAAATGTTGTAAATCTTCCAGTGTTTTTACTTTCGAAATATCAATATTCTGTCCTGCAAAAAGTCTTTTATAAAAAGGAGAATTCTTACTGATATAAGCTAAAAGTTCGGCTAATTTTTTTTCTTGAAAAATTTTAATCTCTTCTAAAGAATCTTTTTCTATTGCTGGAATCATTGTAATTTTCTTTTGACTTTTTTTAAATATTTTTCAATCTCTTGTTTTTGAGGAACTGTAGTAATTTCATGACTTAAAGCTTTTTCAAAATTAAGCTTTGCCTGAAGAAATTCCTTTTTTTGGTAAAAGTACAATCCTGCCTTATAATATACAACCCAATAATTAGGGTTTAATGCTTGATAATTCTGAAGAAACTCACGAGAAACGTTTTTTTTCCTTTCTAAAATAGAATCTATTTTATGATCTTCAATTTTAAATTTTTTAAAATTCTGAAAAGCGGTCGTTTTCAGAAAAGGATCTTTGGCAATATTCAGATTTTCTTTTTGAAAAGATTTTGCTGCATTTCTATTTTCAGCAAAAATGGAATTTAAATCATAACAAACAAATTCGCCCAATTGAAACGGATTTGCCGAAACCCAAACTAATTTTTCTTTTGGTTTAAAGATAATTCCGTGATGCGCCAGTAACTGATTGAGTGCTTTTTCATTTCCATATCCTAAAGAAATATTTTTTAAGCCTTCTTTGTCTCGAAGAATTTCTGAGGCAATTTTAGGATTTACTTTCGGATTTTCAGACAGCAATTCCTGCATTCTTTCATAACGGTATTCTGAATGGCTGTTGGCAATTTGTTCCAGATTTCGTTTATCTTCTTTGAAAGCTTCACCTTGAAAATGATTCGAACAAATTAATTGATCGCTGTTTGGAACATCATAAACGTCCATTTTATTTGGAGAAACTTCAATTAAAATGGCTTTGTTATCACTAGCGCTTCCAACCATAATGGATTCAGAAACAAAGACTTTTCTTTTTTTTGCAATGGCAATGGCTTCGTCCAGATTTTTCGCATGTTGCAAAATTTCTCGGGTCAAGATCGAAATCGGAGTTTTCGCGCTAAGCGGAATTTTAGATTTAGAAGCATTTATCGTTACAGTCAATCCTTCGTAATTCATTCCAGAAACAGCGCCAATCATTCCGGGCCACGTTACCATCATAAAAGGATATCCTTCTTTTGGTTTGATAAAGGCCGCGATTTTATTTTCCGCGAAAGCGTCATTCACATAAAAATCAAAATTTCGAGCCAGAATTAAATTTCCATCTTCCGATTTTTCGTTCCAAGCCGCAAAAGAAGAACAGCCCACTAATGCCAAATCTTGTAACGCGTGTCCAATATCATGAGCGGCATGTAAGTACAAACCGCGCTGATATTGCGGTGCAATATTGTCAAACTCGTTTGATGTATATTGCGAAACGCCATAAATTTCGGTTTGATATTCGTCAGGAACATTCAAGTATAATTTTCGATTATACCATTTTAAAAACTGGCGAAGCATTTTCTGCTGGAATTTTGACGGAATTAAATCGGTTATTTTTGAGAAAAAAATACGCTGTTGTTTGTGCAAAAGAGAATCAGTCAATGCGCCAGTCGAAAGTCCAATTTCTAGCGGATCTCCTTCTACGTATAATTCCCAAAGACCTTGTTTGTTTTTTAAAAGTGAATTTTTTCCAGAGAGAAAAATACTGTCTGATATTTTTTCGACAATAGGTTTTGTCGAATTAAAAGCAGTGATATCTGGTATATGTTTTTTTGATTTTGAAGTACCGCAGGAAGTCATCAAGCTTAAAAAACCGATAAGAAAGAAATAAAAAATTCGGCTTTTCATGATGCAATTATTCAGATGCTTTTTTAATTTTTTCCAGCAGATATTCTTTTCCTACAATTTCAGAGCAAGTTATGACCGCTCCAACCGTAACACCCAAGACACCATGCATGTTAATACTTTGGCCTGTAAGATAAAGATTTTCTACCTTAGTTTTAGTCGGAATCATAGTTTTCATCGGATTATTTGAATCTTTAACATATCCGTACATATTTCCGCCGTCTCCGCCAATATAATCGCGATAGGAAAGTGGAGTAGAAGTATGAACCGATTTAATACATTCTTTTATTCCAGGAAATTTTTTCCCGATTTCTTCTAAAAACTTGGCAGCTTTTTTAGCTTTGAAATCCTCATAACTTTCTCCTCGGTCGTTTTCTTCAAAAGTAGTATTGAAAGTGTTTTCCCAAGCTTTGACATCATCATATTTCATATAAGTCAAAAAAGTCATTCCGTCTGCCCATTCTTCGTCTTTTTTCGACGGATTCATAGAAGCCATAAAAGTTTTTGGCCACGAATTTTCGTCATAATCATAAGCAGTCCAAACATCATTAGCACTTTTAAAATGGTAATAATTATGATTGATGTATTTAAAAGTTTTAGGTTTAAAAACAATGTATAAACTGAAAGCAGAAAGTACGCTTTCCAGATTTTGAATTCTATTGAAAAACGGTTTTCTAAAGTTTTCCTGACCAGCCATTTTCAAAGTCGTTTTAGGTTCGATGTTCGAAATAAAATACGATCCAGAAACTTCGGTTCCGTCTTTCATTTGTACCGAATTTACCTTTTGGTTTTCGACTTCGATTTTTGTGACTTCTTTGTGTTTGAAAAACTCACCACCATATTTTTTTAATTGTTTCAGCAATTGTTTGGTAATCTGACTTCCGCCATTTACACATCGCCACGAACTTTCGATATACGAATTGACTACAAGCGCATGAACGTAAAAAGGCGATTTATCAGGAATTCCGGCGTAGAGAAAATTAGATCCAGCCAAAACAGCTTTCAGCTTTTCATTTTGAGTAAAAGAATCAATCGTTTCTTTTGCGTTAAGCGCTAAAATTTCATCATCATATTTTCCTTCCGATTCTAGATTGTAAAGCGGAAATGCTTTGCAGACCGTTTTTATTTTCTGGCAATATTGTTCGAGATTTTCTTTTTCTTCAGGAAAGTATTTTGTCAGTTGCTGAATGAAATTTTCGAAACCCTGAGCATGCGGATATTCAGTTTGATCGTCATCAAAAGAAATAATATCAAAACCATTTTCGTCCAGTTTTTTTAGATTCAAATGATCCATTATTCCAATATATTTGAAATATTGATGAAGATTCTGGCCTTCGCCTAAACCTCCGATATAATGAATTCCCGTATCAAAAATGGTTTTATCTCTTACGAAAGTCTGAAGATTTCCACCATATTGATTGTTTTTTTCGAGTACACAAACGCTGTAGCCTTCTTTCGCCAGAATTACCGCAGAAACCAATCCGCCTAAACCGCTGCCAATTATGACTACATCGTACTGTTTTTTCATTCTTTTTTCTTTAAAACTAGCAAAGCATTTTCTTCAGAAGCAATTTCAAAATTCTCAAACTGATTTTTCAAACGAGAACAATTGACTAAAATTATAATAGAAACATTAGAAATTACTTTTTCGATTTCTACGTTATAACTTTCATCAGAAATTAAGAGTACATCAAAATGACTTTCAAGTGCGGATTCTAATTTGTCGAGATAAACTATTTTTCTCTTTGTAACGATATAATTCGTTTTGGCAACCAGCAATTTTTCTTCATCATTTATAAAAGAAACTATTTTTCGCTGTGGTTCCTGCAAAGCGAGCAAAATATCCAACTGGCCGTAATCATTTCCTAAATGAAGGATTTTTGCTTTTGGTGTAATGTGTTTGTTTAAATTATAATAAACTTCCAGATTCTGTTTCAAATCTTTTTTCACGCTATTTCCAACCTCGATTTCTTTATAGTCGTAACTGTTGATTAGCATTGTTTTGAAATAATCTGGACCTTCAAGTTCTTGTCTTATTTTGCGATATTCGGCTTTAAAGAAAGTACTTATTTGTTTGGTTCTTTCGGTATAATTAGTTCCAAAAGAAAGATCATCTGGAGCAATTCTTTCTAAAATAGTAACGGTCAATTTTCCGTGGTGAATGACAAAATCGCCTTTTGGAATTAACTCCGAAGCACCATGAATAACCACCGGAATAATATCAATTTTAAATTCTTCGGCTAGGAAAAATGCACCTTTGTGGAATCGTTTCACCACATTATTTTCTGAACGTGTTCCTTCTGGAAAAACCATTAAAGAATAACCTTGTTCTACTTTTTTGCGTAAATGTTCAACGCCGCCTTCCAAACCTTCAGAAACGGGATAAAAACCTGCTTTTCTCACAACACCGCCAAAAATTGGAGAGTTGTAAACCCAGTCGCTTACCAAGAAAATGATTTTTGGACTCAGCATTCCGATTGCTAAAATGTCTAGAAACGAAGAATGATTGGCAATAATTACGGCTGGTTTCTCAAAAGTTTCATTGAAATTATTAACGACTTTTTTGCGAATAAACGGATTCGAATACAATACCGATTTCATGAATTTTGAAATCACATATCGGAAAGCTTTCATTTTTGATTTTTTACTAAAAGGCAAAATCGGCATTATAGTAAAACTGAAAATCGACATTACGATTCCGCCCAAACCATAATACGCAAACGAAATTACACCATGAACAAATGTTCGCAATTGAAAAGGCGGATTTCCTTTTTTAGGACGATTCGATAAAAACAGTTTGAATAAAATGGGATAGAAAATAAAAGTAATAATCAACGCTGCAAAAACTCCGATTAATGAAACCAGAGAAATGGAAGTAAGCGCAGGATGTTTAGCAAAAATCATCGCACCGATTCCTAAGATTGTCGTGATAACGGCCAGAATAATTGAAGTTCTGTAAATGGCAATTTCGTTAACGCCATTGGTGTATTCTTTTTGCAAGGCGCTGGTCATGAAAATACTAAAATCAACTCCGTGACCAAAAATCAAAGTGCAGACAATCATACTGAAAATGTTCATTTGAATGCCAAAAAGCCCCATAATTCCTGCCGTTACAATTCCAGTTAAAGCAATTGGAATACAGCTGATGATCACCAATTCGATTCTTCGGAAAAAGAAAAATAGAATTAAAATTACAGCTACAAATGAATAATTGACAAGCGAATTAAAATCGGTTTTTAAAGTGCTGAAAAACGTTTCGTTCATCTGCTGGCGATCAATCGCAATTACGTTTTCTTTCGCTGAAGCCGATTTTACAAAAACATCACGTTGTTCTGGCGATACTTTTACTAAAGTTGAAATCGTATAAAAACCATTTTTTTCGGTTATAAACTCTTGTAACTGGAGCGCTTTAATTTTTAAAAATTCAGACGCAGAAACAGGTTTGAAATTGAAATCTAAATGATCAAAAAACAGATTGTATGTTGTTGGTTTAAAGCCAAGCTTAGAACCTTCGGCAATTAATTCTGATTTTATGAATTCTTTTTTCTGTGAAGTCCAGAACGAATTCCATTTCTTAATTTTTTCTATTTGAGCTTGTTGCGAAAGTACAATGCCGCCAACTGAACTGAAATTTAAAATTTTATCCTGATTTTTTGCTGTAGATAAATCATCAAAAAGTTTGCTATTATGCTCTAAAGCTTCTTCCATCGTTTTTCCGTAAGAAGCGACATAAATCGTTTTGGAAGTTAAACTCGTGCTTTCCTCCAACTGTTTTTCAGCTGCCTTAATTTCTTTCGGAATAAAATTCAGCTGTGATAAATCGTTATTGAAACCCACATCATTATAAGTAAAACAGCAAATAATGGTAATGATAACACAAAGTCCAATTAAGATTTTATTGTTGTGAAAAGAAAAATGAGCCATTTTATCGATCACATTCTTTTTATGATCTGCCGGATTTTCTTTTGGTTTATATAAATGAGGAATAATCAAAAGAGAGAAAATAGCTGAAGCCATAACGATAACAGCAGCGAAAATTCCGAGATCGTTTAAGGCATCCGATTTTACAAAAAGCAGACATAAAAAAGCAACCGCAGTTGTAGAACTGCTCATAATAACTGGCATTGTAATGTCTTTGTACAATGTTTTTACATCGCTATTATGCTTGTAGTGTGTAAGAATATGAATAGAATAATCAATCGTGATTCCTAATAAAATAGAACCGATTCCTAATGAAATTGCTGAGATTTGTTCTCTAACGAAATATAAAAATGCCACAGCAAACAAACCGCCAAAAACGGTTGGCAGAAAAATAATTAGCGGAATTAATACTTTACGATAAAATAAAATCAGAATCAGCATTAAAGTAAACATCGCGATTGATGTTGTCAAAATAATATCTCCTTTAATCTGATTGGCATTGGCAACCGCAATTAAAGCAGAACCAAAATAACTGATCGAAGTTTTTCCTTTAAATTGTGTATTTAGATTTTCCTGGATTGATTTTAGTTTTTCAGCAAAAATGGTATTCTTTTCTGTTTCGCTTGACGGAATATTGGATGTGATAAAAAGCAGTAATTTCTTTTTATCTTTTGTCATTACAAAGCCATTTTCGAGCGTAAAATCGTCGCCAATATTTAATTGCTGTAACTTTTTTAAAGCGATAAAAGAAATCCCAAACGGATCTTGCAGAATAAAATCTTTGGTTATAAATCCAGACGGAGAAATAATCGATTTGTAATTTCCTTGAACGGTTGCCGCAATACTATCTTTTTGGAGTTTCTTTTCAATAGCTGTATAATCTTTATCATCTAGAAAAAGAGGAAGATTATTGTAAACAAAATCGATAGTTTCCTGAATGTTTTCTTCGTCTATTTTTCCTTGAATTCCGGTTATGTAAGGTTTGCAAGATTTAGAAACGCTGTCTGAAAATATAGTGGCCATTTCTTTCAAATCCTCGGCAGAACCATTTTTATCCAAGCTAAAAATTACGGTTGTTTTATCCGCAAAATTTAATTGTTTTAAGACTTTGGCAGTAACATCGGTTTTATCGTTTGTCGGAATAAGTTTGGTGATATCTTCTTCAAATTTTAATCTTGAAGCGAAAAATCCAAAAACCAGAAGCATCAGAACAGCCAATAGAACCGAAAGAGATTTTCTTCGATTTACAAATAAATGAATGGCGTAGAAGTATTGATGCATGGTAATTTTATTTTTTTGCCATAGATAAAAAGATTAGCTTTAGTTTGTCACCCTGAGCGAAGTCGAAGGGCGTTCCAATTGGACGTGGGCTTCGACTTCGCTCAGCCTGACAAACTGGATGTAAAAATCATTTTAATCCTTTTAATCTGTGGCAAACTTAACTTAAATATTCGGTTTGTTTTTAGAACTAAAAGCGTTTAAAAGCAAATAACTTATAAGACCAACTGATAGCGCTGAAACGGTTGCTAAAATAAGACTTCCTACGATATATTGCGTAGCATTTTTTTGAATATCATCGAGCGTAATTGAACTGTCTAAAATCAGTGGCGCATCGCTGGACACAAAAACACTCCCAACTTGAAGCGAAGCATAAATAATAAACGGAATAAAAGGCGGAAAACTTACATTTGAAGTAAGATAAGCAATGACTTTGTTTAGCCTAAATAAAGCGGCAAAAGTAAAAAGCAAAATGGTTTGAAATCCCCAAAAAGGAGAAAGTCCGATAAAAACACCTAAAGCGATTGCTGCAGATTTTTTAAAATTAGAATCGTTGCTTTCTAAAATATCTTCTAAAAAGAATTTTTTAAAACCTTTTTTTTTAGCTCTTCTAAAAAAATCTCTTGGCTTTATATAAAGCAAAGCATTAGTAACCAAAACGGTATTTAAAATACTAATTCGGGTAAAATCTTGAAACGGACGAAAATGTGAAACTCTTTCTGCAGGATCGTATAAAACCTGAATCGGAATATTTTTTACTGTAATTCCTTTCCAAGCAGCACGCACGATAACTTCGATTTCAAATTCAAATTTATTGGTATAAAAACGTTTTGGCAGTAATCGAAGCGGATACAATCTAAATCCAGATTGTGTGTCGTCTAGTTTTATTCCAGTTTCAAACTTGAACCAAAAATTAGAAAACTTGTTGCCAAAACTGCTTTTCTTCGGAACATTTTCCTGAGTCATATTTCGGCTTCCAATCAAGAGAGCGTTTGGCTCATCTTGAATTGCTTCCAAGAAAACAGGAATATCTGTTGGAAAATGCTGTCCGTCAGAATCGATTGTTATGGCGTATTCAAAATCCAATTCAAGCGCTTTTCTAAATCCGTTTCTTAGCGCTCGTCCTTTTCCTAAATTTTTAGGATGGTGAATTTGAGTAAGCTGTGAATATGATTTTAGAATTTCGCTCGTAGAATCAGTTGAGCCGTCATTGACAATAATAACATTTGTGGTGAAATCTAAAATAGAATCCAATACTTTTTTCAGCGTTTTTTGATTATTGTACGTAGGCACAATAACGCAAAAGTTGGTCGAACTAAGTAATTCTTGCTGTGATTTCATGAGGTTTTATTGAGCTTACTTTACAAATTGCTTCTCTTTTTCGGAGAAACTTTTAGATTGTAAAACAAAGTCTTTAAGATAATCTTTCAAAGCCGCACCTTGTGATGCATAATACGTGGTTATGAATTTTTTATCTTCTTTAATGTTTTTCTTGTAGCCTGTAATACCAGGAACATTTTCCTGAATACTCAATCGAATCATTCGCATTTCGATATTGCTTGGATCACTTTTTATTGTTGCTTCAAGCAATTTTGCACCTTCTTTAAAACGTTCCATTTTCTGGCTTAATTTTTTTTCAAATTTAGAATCCAATAAAATAGAAGCTGCTTTATAAGCCAGTAAAATTTTATCATCATTGCTTGAAACACCCGCAAGTTTGTCTACAAAGTCTTTGGCGTTGGTTTCTGATTTTGCCACATCAGAATACATTTTGCGTATCGAAGCCAAATCTGGCGTTCCAGCAAAACCTATCCATAAAAATAAGGTCAGTAATAGTTTCATAATTATATTTTTTTGTACACATTACTCAATTTAAGAGCAGTTGTGTCGTTAAAGTAAGTCGTGTTTTTCACTTTTACCAAACCGTCTTCAGTTGTTGTAACATCCAATTCCAATCGCAATTCTGGAGTAACCTCTGGATTAATCAGCGCCATGAATTTTACATTTGCCAAAGACTGGATCATCAGCGAACTTTTGGTAATAGATTCTGTAAGTTCTTTGATAATCTGAATCATACAAACACCAGGCATAATTGGATTTCCAGGGAAATGTCCTTTAAAAACCTCGTGTTTTTCGTTGACTAAAATTGTAATCGTATATTTTGAATCAGATACTTTTTCTTCTGATAGTATTTTATAAAAATCTTGTAAAATCATATTTTTTATTTTCCAAATGAATAGGAAACCCCTAACTGAAAATTAATATTTGTGTTATAATCTCCAAATAAATAATGGTTATTGGAGTCGTTTTGATAATAATCGCTGCTTAAAACATCAAGCAGTCCTTTTTTAAATCGAGCTTCAAATGTCAAACCTGAAGGTAGGGCATAAGCGACTCCTAAAACCAAACCAAGATCATTTTGTGCTTTTCTAACCGCAAGATTATCATTCAATAAAATATCTAATGTTGGCCCTGCTTGAAACTGAATTCCTTGTGGCAACGTAAACTTATTTATCATAGAAAGAGACAAATAGTTGATGTCCAGATCTAAATGTTCTACTTTATTGGTCTGTGTATTTTCATCAAAATAATTTCGCGCAACATTATTAGAACCTTGTCTGCTGTAATTAATTTCAGGCTGAAGGGAATAAATTCTTGTTATCTTAATTTCTGTAAAACCACCAGCATAAAAATCAGTTTTATAATCGGCGTGCATTTCAGAAATAGTCGAAAAACTTAAACCAGCTCTTAAACCTGGTTTAACTGATACTTGCGCTTGTATATTTAAAAGCGAGAAAAAAACAGCAATAAAGAAGAATATTCTTTTATTCATTTTTATTTTGTTTTAAACGTATAACTAATTCCGATTTGGAAAACTTGATTTAAGATTACATCATTATAGTAATATCCATTATTGTCATAATCATATCCGTTATAACCATAAATATCAATTAATCCTTGTTTAAGTCGAGCTTCAAAAGTTAAACCATTTGGTAAAGTATAACCAAGACCTCCAACAAATGCAAGATCAAAATCTTCGGGGTTAGTATTTATATAATTATCACTAACTTTTAAATCTAAAGAAGGGCCTGCTAATAAATGAAAACCTCCACCTCCAAAGTTAAATTTTGCAACCGCTCCCAGTGTTATATAATTCAACTCATACTTTTCAGAATAATAACGGCCATTTTCAAAATATCTTCCTTCATCACCTTGTCTAGAATAATTTATCTCTGGTTGAACCGAGAAAAATTTATTGAATTTAATATTTACCAATCCACCAACATAGAAATCAGTTTTAGAGCTATTATCATCAATATTCGTTAATGTTGATACATTCAAACCACCTCTTAGTCCTGGACTAACTTTTACTTGAGCTTCTGCTTGGATTCCGATTAATAAAACAAATGCAATTAAAACAAATTTTCTCATTTTGGGCTTGGTTTAAGTTTAGGATTAGTTTAAGTTTTTATTCTGATTTGAAATAATTCAGTTCAATTTTCAATTTAATATTCTGATGGATTATCTGAATCCTTTCGGCAAAAATATTGTTTTCTGAACTGAAAAGCAGTGTAAATTTTTCTTTTGTTTGAGATGCATGGACGATCTTTTCTAATTTCTGATCTTTTTTGGAGATAAAAATGTAATTGTCGCGTTTGCCATCTGCCGATTTGTAAATGTCATCCGATTCGTTTTCGAATTGTTCCTGAATCGAATATTCTTTCTTTAAAAGCAATCGGAAATCTTCTTTTAAAGTATTGATCAATATTTTTCGATCCAATTCTGAAACGATAGAATTGACTTTAAAATCGGTTTCTGAAATTTCGAAATCCATTAATTTGTTTCCGAATTCGGTTGTAAAAACAATTCGGTGTGTGGTGTCATTTATTTTCTTGGCAATAAAAATTCCAGACAATTCATTTCCGTAAACACTAATGTTGGTTTTATAAACATAATCGGTTTTTGAGTCTGAAAAATACGGAACCGTATAGGACTTTTTGTCTAATTTTTTGGACGTATAATTTTTTGTGACCGAGCCACAAGAAATTAATACAATTGCCAGAAAGCAATTAATTAGTAAAAACTGAATCGTCGATTTTTGCATTGATCACTTTATTTTTAAGTACAATTCGGGTATAATCTTCAGATGATTCTAACAATTTTACCTGAACAACAGTCGCTTCCTCTTTGTCAAAAGTCAGTTCAATTTGTTTGATGTATTTTTTAAGCGTCGCATCTTTCGGAATAAATTTGGCCAGATTCTGACCTTTCAATTTAAAATACGAAATCATAAATTCTTTATCGTCAAACATATTGCCGCTCACGCTTCCCACAATCAATTTATTAATTCGGGCAAAGATTTTACTGTTTC
Organism: Flavobacterium sp. LK-23; assembly: GCF_058135255.1. Taxonomy (NCBI): domain Bacteria; kingdom Pseudomonadati; phylum Bacteroidota; class Flavobacteriia; order Flavobacteriales; family Flavobacteriaceae; genus Flavobacterium; species Flavobacterium sp. LK-23. Next base: position 701,992 of record NZ_JBYUVT010000001.1, on the reverse strand, counting down.
CAATATCAACCGCACTTTTCTTTCCTTCATCGTTAATCAGGATTTTTCCGTTTTTGAAAGTGATGCTATAATTGTACGGTTTTTTATATTGCCATTGAAGTAAAGCAGGTTCTTTAAAAACCATTTTTCCTGAAGTTTCAATGTCCTTCGATAAAAAATCTAAATGCTTGTACTGAACAAAATCAGTCGTCAACGTTTTGATTTTTTTGGCCACCACATTTACATCTTGTTTAAAAGAAGCAATTTCGGCATCGGTCATTTTTTGTTCCTGTGCGAACAAATTGCCTGAAATAAATAGAATGAGTAGTGCTATTTTAGTTTTCATGTTTTCTCAAAAATGTGCTTTAATTTTTTTTTTGCCACAGATTAAAATGATTTCCACAGATTATTATTTAATAAAATCCCTATCAATCCGCGTCTTCGCGAAAGCGAATCTGTTTTATCCGCGTTCAATTTCATAAGCATTAAGTTTCAGTAATTCTTCAACAGAAATCACGTCATAATTATTTTGCTGTAAAAATTGCAAAAACTGTTCCAAGACCAAAACAGAATGTTTTCCTGTATCATGCAAAAGTACAATTCCGCCGGGAGAAATATGCTTAATGAGTCGATTGAAAATTAATTCTTGATTTTTGGTTCCTCCGTCAAGCGAACGAATATTCCAGCCAATTGTTTTATGTCCGGTTACTTTTAAAGCTCTTCTTATCGAAGGAGTTGTAACTCCATAAGGCGGACGAAAGAAGTTTGTTTTTTTGGAAGTGAATTTTTCCAGAAGCGCGTCTGTTTTCTGAAGTTCTTCGGTTATTTTTTTTGCATTATAAAAATCAAAAAACTTAGAATGAGAATAGGAATGATTTCCAACCAAGTGCCCTTCATCAATCACTTTTTGGAGAATTTCGGGATGTGTTTCAATGTTTTTTCCAATACAGAAAAAGGTCGCTTTGGCATTGTATTTTTTTAAAAGTTCTAAAACTTCCAACGTATAAATGCTCGGACCATCATCAAAAGTAAGCGCAATTTTTTTTTCTGTTTCTAACGGATTATTGCAAAATGCTTTTACATGATAATTGGAAGAAATTCTAGCAGAACCAAAAGCATTTATTCCAATCCAAAGTAGAATTATAACCACAAACCACAGAAAATGAATTGCGTTATACAGATTCAGAAGAAACAATAAAAGCAATAAAAAGATAAAAAACAGCGATATGTTTTTGTGCGTTATCATTTTGACAGCAGCGTAAAACTATGGTTTTTTCCGTTTAATTGATTGTATAACAAAATCGTTTTGGAGCTTGATTTTTCGACAGCATTTACTTTTACGATTTCAGGAATTTCTTGAGTTTTCAAAATTTTAGCAGCCATCCAAAAAGCAAAAGCCGAAGCTGTATCGTATTCACCGCTCAAATGTTTGTAATATAAAACAGGAGTTTGAGCAAATGCATTTTCGGCAAGATTTCTATAATAATTCTCAAAATCGACATTTCCGTCAAAACCTAAAACAAGCACGTCAACATCTGAAATTTCTAAGTTATTTGATTTTAAGAACGAAACAATTGCTGCTTGAACTTCATTTTCTTCCAAAGTATTTACAATAGAAACATCTAGAAGTTCGGCATAAGTGTTTTCTTTTCTTTCGTTTTCTAAAACAAAAAAACTAGCACCTTCGCCATAAACCGCTCCACTTGTTGAAGAATTTAGAACATCGTACGGAGCAGAATTGTCTGCTTTAATTCGTCCGTTTAGCTTAAAAAGCGAAGTAGTATAATCGCCATTTTCGTCAACACCACCCACTAAAATTGAATTGGCTTCAGCTTCTTCAATCTGCATTTTAGCATCAATAAGAGCCGATTCAAAAGAAACAGCACCATTCACGTAGGTAAAATTATAACCTTTACATTGCTGTAAAAGTGCAATTTGTGCTCCAACGGTATTGTGAGTAGATTGAATGAAAGAAGTCGGAGTTAAAAACTCTTCATTATTGTCTAAAATACTTTTCAGGAATTTTTCAGAATCTTCGATACATCCTAAACCAGTTCCCGTGATAATGGCATCGACTTTTTCAATATTGGCATCTTTCATAGCCAAAGCCGAAGCTACGATTCCGTTTTTTACACCTTTTGCCATTCTACGACTGGCAGCAGGCGAAATATATTCTTTGTATACTGGCGGAACAATTGCCAGTACATTTTCTTCATGATTTACAATAGCTTCTTCCAAAAAAACAGTATCAAATGTTTTTTGAGTCGAAATACAGCCTACTCCATTTATAAATGTCTTCGTCATTAGCTTTTTGAAAATATAAGGGTTGAACAGTTTCCTCCAAAACCAAAAGAGTTGGATAAAACGTGCTCGATAGTTTTATTCTTTAAAGTTGTTTGTGGTTTCAAATCAAATTCTTCCATCGGAACTTCAAAATTCAAATTTGGGTAAACCACATTATTCTGAATTGCCAAAACACTGTAAACGGCTTCAATCGCAGCTGCAGCCGCTAAAGTATGTCCCGTAAAAGGTTTTGTAGAACTGAAATCTGGAACTTTTTCGTTTTCATAAATTCGAAGCAAAGCTCTTCCTTCAGATAAATCGTTGTTTGGCGTTGCCGTTCCGTGCACGTTGATGTAATCAATTTCAGAAGGTTTTAAACCCGAAACTTCAAACGCTTTTTTCATGGCCAAATAAGCGCCGTCTCCATTTTCTGAAGAAGCAGTTTGGTGAAAAGCGTCGTTGGCATTTCCGTAACCCGAAACTCTTGCCAATACTTTTTTGTTATGTTTTTCAACAATTTCATCTGATTCTAAAACCAAAAAAGCGGCAGCTTCTCCAAGATTTAATCCTTTTCTGGTATTGTCAAAAGGTTTGTTGTAATCGTCAGATAAAATCATCAAAGTCTTAAATCCGTTGATGGTGAATTTTGCCAAAGCATCGGCTCCGCCCACAATTACGCGATCTAATTTTCCCGTTTTGATCAATCTTGCACCCAACATAATTGAATTGGCCGCAGACGAACAAGCAGTACTTATCGTTGTCACCATTCCTTTTAAACCTAATTCTTCAGCAATTTTTTCGGCAACATCTCCGCCATCGTGGCAAGTAATGTACTTGGTCAATTCTGGCTTTTCGAAATAATCGTAATAATGTCTTTCCGTCATGTCCATTCCGCCAACGCTTGTAGCCGAAATAAGTCCCGTTCTAAATTCATTTATATCGGTAATGCCAGCATTTTCAACAGCTTGTTTTGCTGCTAAAGTGCCAATCATAGCGGTTCTCGAGAAATTATTATCCTCATTTAATTTCAGTTCATCAACAAGATCTTCGTTGGTTTTTTTTATTTCGCCAACTTTGATAACATCTGCATGAACAGTCGAAATATTTTGAATACTAGAAACACCGATTTTGTTTTCGGTCAAGGAAATGTAGTTTTCCTCAACCGAATTACCAATCGCAGAGATAATTCCCATTCCCGTTATTGCAACACCTCTTGCCATTTTAGATTTTAGATTTATGATTGTAGATTAACTTTGCGTCTTCGCGTCTTTGCGAGCATATTTCTCAGCTAAGAAACAAAGCTTATAAATTTAATCTCGCAAAGTCGCTGAGTCGCTAAGCTTTTTTAGCAATCTTTGACAAAATTTCTACCGATTATTTCGTTCTATTTGCGCTGATATATGCTGCCATAGTTTCGATAGATTGGAAAATAGATTTCCCTTCTTTCGGATCTACTAATTTAATTCCGTAATCTTTATCTAAAATCACGATCAATTCAAGTGCATCAATCGAGTCTAAACCTAAACCATCTCCAAACAAAGGATCGTTATCAGCAATATCTTCTACTGCAATATCTTCAAGGTTTAAAGTTGTTATGATTTTATTTTTTAATTCTTCTTTTAATGCTTCCATGATTATTTATTGTATAATGTATTGATAGTCTCGTTTGTATATTTTGCATTTTCTTCTGTACTAATTGTACATAAAAAAGCTTTATAATTGTCGTTAAAATATTCTACCCAACCGCACAAAACCACATCTGCTTTATTCGTATTCAGAAGAATATTCGAATAATTCGACATAAATTCGGTGTTAAAGGTGTCAAATATAAAGAAAGAATTTTCACTTTTCAGCTGATGACGGATACTTATTTCGCCCAAACAAATATTTGGCAGCGTATAAACAAAGACCGCCGGACTCGGATAATAGTTTTCTTTGTCTGAAATAGATTCCTGATATTTTACATCGGTATCCAAACTTGACGATTTATTGGCCAAAACCAAAGCAATATTATTTTCCTGCTCGGTTGAGGTAATCGGACTCAAAAGCAATTCTGATCCCAAAAAAGCCAGTTTGCTCAAAGCATCCATTTTGAAAAACTTTGGATATTGCATTTCAAAATTGCGATAGGCTTGTTTAGAAAAATCAGCAAAATCGGTTGGTTCAATTTTGAATACAGAAGTTCCGTTCAAAACAATCTCGTTGTTTTGGATGGTGATGTAGGATTGTATGTAGGTTTTGTTTTGAGTCATTTTTTAAATCAGAGGCTAATTTATTCGTTTTATAATTCCAGTTATACTTGTTCGATTTAATAAATTGCTTTTATAAACATAACTTCCATCTTCTAGAATTTCGATGATTTCGACATTCATTTTTTCACCAATTAAGTATTCTAAATTCTTATCACTTACTTCTAAATAAGTAAGCACATAATTGGTGTCATTTATCCAATCGATTTTGTATTTTGAAAAACCACTCTGATTTTTTTCTACTTGAAATTTTTCGTCTCTCTCTATAATTATATCAGAATAGGCACCGTCATTATATTTAAATATACCCTTTTTGAATTCTTTACACTTTGAAATTTTAGATTCTTCAAGTTTTTTATTTTCAAACCTTGCATTGATAAATCTAAATATAAAGTCATAACAATTGTTTCGTAATTTACTGTCAGGATAATATTCTATTCCTTTTCGATAAGCTACAACCTGAGCAATATTTTCTTGATTTTTATAAGTTGTTTTTTCTGGAATTACAACAACAGAACTTGTTTTCCCAAGATTATCAACACAAAAATTTACTGTCAACAATTCTATAGAATTCACATCATTAACGAAAAATTCATCTTGAATTTGTGCACAAGTATTTAAATAAAAAAACAAAAACAGAAAAGTAATTATTTTCATTTCAATTATGAATTAAAATTCATTTTCTCAAAAACTACAGCCGTATTACAACCTCCAAAACCAGAAGCCGTCTTAAGGAAATATTCAATCTTCTTTTCTTGATTTTTTTCAATCACATTGATTGTTTCGCTAACCCCAATTTCATCAAAACCTTTCGATTCAAAAAGTTTATTTTGATTGGCAGATTCTATTGCAATTACCGTTTCCAATAATCCTGAAGCGCCAAGTGTATGACCATAAAATCCTTTTAAACTATTTACGGGAACATTTTGTAAATCTAAACGAGTTAGAGCGATCGCTTCCATTTCGTCATTGTAAGGAGTTGCAGTTCCGTGTGCTGAAATATAATCTAATTTGTTGGCTTCAATTTGTGCTTCTTTCAAAGCATTTTGAATGCTTCTGAACAAACCTTCACCTGTTCTTGAAGGACCCGAAATATGATTGGCATCGTTTATCGAACTGTCGCCAATTACTTTTATTTTAGCATTTTTGGCTTCCGCCGAAATTAAAACTGCCGCTGTCGCTTCGCCTAAACTTACTCCGGTTCTGTTTTTGGAATATGGTTTGCAAGGCAATTCGCTCATCGCTTGGAATGCATTAAAACCAGACAAAACAAATTCTGAAACTTCATCGCCTGCCACTACAAAAACGTAGTCATAAAGAGTAGATTGAATCATTCTTTTAGCAACAGAAACGGCTAAAATTCCAGAAACGCAGGCATTCGAAACTACAATTGGCTGAGTTTGGAATCCGAAGAAATCGGCAACGTTTTTAGCTAAAACATCTAAATGTGCGTTGTTGAAACTTTCTTCAGAATCATTTGCTAAAGCGGTTACATTTCCTTTTGTAGTAGAAAGAATAAAAGCGGTTTTTGAATTTAATGCTACTCCAGAATTTTTGATAATTGGTTCTAAAGCCAAAATTATCATTTTTTCTAAACGGGAATATTTGGTTTCAATACTTATTTTTGCAAAAGCACTGTTTATTTTTTCATCAGAAATAATCGAAGCATAAAACGGATTCGGCATCAAAGAAACATCATTATGAAGTTGGATTCCAGAATCACCACGAAGAATGGCGCTGATATTAGATTCAACATCAAAACCTAAAGGTGTGATGCAATTCGTTTCTGTGATGTATATTTCTCTTAACATTTTATGATTTTAATTTCGTGAAATTTTTTGCTCGCAGATTTGGCAGATTAAGCAGATTCCGATTTTACAATTTTTAATTCGTGAAAATTTGTGAAATTCGTGGCTACTTCAACAACCCAACTTTTCGTTTCCATTCCTCATAAAAAGGAGGATTTGTCAGCATTAAATTTCCTGCTGTATCTAAAAAAACCTGAGTGGTTTCGCCTGTGCAGGCCACTTCTCCTTTGTCGTCAATAATTTTAAAACGGTAAATCATTTTGGCTGCAGGAGTGTCAACAACAGTTGTTTCAATTGTAACCACATCACCATAACGCAAAGACAATTTATGTTCGCAAGTCGATTTTACAATTGGCGTTGTATAACCCGTTTTGGCAATATCTAGATACGTAAGTCCATGTTGGCGTCCAAACGCTTCTCGTCCATCTTCGAAATAGGTGATATAATTGCCGTGCCAAACAATTCCAAGCGGATCTGTTTCGTTAAAACGAATCCTGATTTCGTGTGAAACGGTTAGATCTGTAGCTTCTTTAAACTGCTCTTTTCTTTTTATCATAAAATAATGCGATGGAAGTGGTAATAATGAAAAACAAAAATAATAAACTTATTCTTGGTATGATTTCGACGAAAGAAACGTTTCTAAGCAATACATCGTAAAAAGCTTCTAATCCCCAGTTCATTGGAGATGATTTTGCGATATATTGCATAATTTTCGGCATAGCAAAAACAGGAACCCAAACACCGCCAATTGCTGCTAAAATGATCACACTTGTCGCACCAAACGGAGCCGATTGTTCTTGTGTGCTGGCCACAGTTCCTAATAAAATTCCGAACCCGATGGCAGCAAAACCTGAAAATAATGCGACAACACTTGTCAGCAAGAAATGACCTTCGATGTTTAAAGAAGGCAATCCGATGGATGGAAATAAGAAAACGGCAACGGCAACCATCATATAAAACTGAATCATACAGATGATAGAGTAGGTGATGGTTTTTCCAATAATAACAACCAGATTAGAAACTGGATTGGTTCTTAATCGAACAAAAGTTCCTTGAGATTTTTCTTTTACAATATTGATAGATAACGGAATGACAATAAAGAAGATTGCAAAAAGCGTCCACGCCGGAACATTATGCTGAACGGAATTTGGACGAACTTCTTTGTTGTTGATTCTCGGAATTATTTCTTTGAAAGTAATAAAGTTCTTTTGTTCAAAATCGATTGTTTCTTCGCCTAATTGTTTTTGAAAAGTGCTGTAAATCGATTTGGTTTCAATCTGCGAAATCATTTTGTCGATCGAACTCATAACCGCATTTTTGAAACTCATCTGAACCGCTGGATCAAAATACAGTTTTACTTCTTTTTCTTTAATGACGCGCTGAGGTTCGGCAGCTGTTGTACTATCGGTCAAACCTAAATTGCTCACAATTTTCTCTACATTCTGATTCACTTTTTCCTGTAAATCGGAACTTAAGTTTTCTGGAATTACAATTGCCAATTGAAATTTTCCTTTGTACACATTTTCTTTGGCAATTTCTTCGGTAATCAGTTTATTGTCGATTTGGGTTACAACAGTAAAATATTTGCTTTTTTCTAAATTTTCAAAAACGGTTTTAGAAACAGATCCGTGGTCTTTATCGACCAAAAGAATTTGAAGTTTAGAATCGGTTACGGCTTTAAAAGTGCTGTCCTGAATTAAGGTTACGGCAATTACCAAAACCAAAGGCATGATAAATAAAATAATCAATCCGCCTAAATCTCTTTTTAGCAAAAGGAATTCTTTTACTACCGACATCCAAATTTTATATATCATCTCTCAACGCTTTACCGGTTAATGAAATAAAAACATCTTCGAGATTTCGGGCATCTTTTGTTGATTCAATTAATGCGGACGGAGTTGCTTGTGCGTAAATCTGCCCTTGATCTAAAATCGCAATTTGCGAACAGAAATCTTCGGCTTCAGCCAAATGATGTGAAGTATAAATAATGGTCGTTCCGTTTTGATTTAACACTTTCAGATAATCGATAATGGCAGTTTTAGAATGCACATCGACACCAACTGTTGGTTCATCCAAAAACAAAACTTTCGGATTATGAAGAATTCCTGCAATCAGATTGACACGGCGTTTCATTCCGCCAGAAAAAGTCTGAACTTGTTTATCGGCAAATTTCAATAAACCTAAAAGATCCAGCGTTTCGATTACTTTATCTTTTAAATCAGATCCTTTTAAGCCGTACATACTTCCAAAATAAAGCAGATTTTCTCTGGCCGTTAAAGTTGGGTACAAAGCATATTCTTGTGGAACAACGCCTATGATTTTTTTAATTTTTGAAGAATGATGCTGATAGTCTAAACCATCAATTGTAAAATGTCCAGAAGTTGGTTTTACCAATCCGCAGAGCATCGAGATTAAGGTTGTTTTTCCGGCACCGTTTGGGCCAAGCAAACCAAAAATCTGACCTTCATTTATATTTAGCGAAACGTTGTTCAAAGAATACATTTCTGCATTTTTGTACTTTTTCGAAAGGGATTCTATTTGAATGATAGATTGCAAAATAGTTTTTTAGCTGATCGCTTTTTTTAGTTTTTTGAAAAAGATTTCTTCTCTATTGGCAATATCCAAAAGTTCATCGGCAATAGTGTTGTAAGCATCTTCTTTGGCACTTCTGTTTTTGTAAATACGTGAAGCTTCAACAGCAAAATCACGCCATGAATCGCCAATTTTGGTCATTTCTTTAGAAAGCACTTTCAGTTCTTCGTTACCCAAAATAACCGAAGCTTCCTGTAAAAATGCCGCATAAATAAAACGGAAACCACCGCCGCCAGTTCCAATTTCTTCCTGCATGCGAACCATTTGCGCTAAGTAATGATTGGCTTTTCTAACACCATGCTTTTTAGGCCATTTACGAATCTGGCGAGAAACCATTTTGATGCCGCGAACACCAACAATTGGCATTGGCGCTAGCATATCTCGACACGTATTTTTGATTCCTTTAATAATGGCGCTTTTTAAATCGACTTCTTTTGGAATCTGAATCGGATAGTACATTTGTCCGCGAGGCGCAAAAGCTCCTTTGGCAAAACGCACTTTATTCATGTCTTCGTAAGTTAAAGTCGTAACGGTTTCCATTACAGGATCGCTCACTAAATATTCGGTTTCGGTTTTTCCGTAAACGACCAAATTGTGCGCGTTGAAATGAAAACGATATTCGTCTGGGAAATAACTTAAATTGTAAACGCCAACTTGTAATCCTGTTGGAATATTATTTTTTAAATTTTCGTCTAAAGCTTTATTGGCACTTGAAATAGAGGAAAATTTTTGTCTTTTTATTTTTAAATTTAAACGAGTGGCAACTTTATTGAAAATCTGTCCAGGCAAAGTTCTGTAACTAATTGCTGGTGCATGATTAACTTTTATAAAAGGCAGATAAACAAAGAATAATCCAGAGCCAATACCAAAAACCATCGGTTCGCTAATGTTTAGTCCGCTGTTTTTTAGCAGATTTGACGCTACTCCATTCTCGCAATGAGCAGACTGATGATGTGTGAAAGTTAATTCCATTTATTTGGTAATGCTGTTTTTTAATTCTTCGATTGAAATTCCAAATGTATCGGCGTATTTCTGTAAAATCTTATCGCTTAAAGTTGCAAAAACACTAGGTTTAAAATGTCTTTTTACGCGCCATTTCCAAAATCCCACATAACTTGATAATATGTTAAGATCCATTTTATTGAATTCCATAAAATACACAATCGGACTTACTTCGCCATTTAAAACCTGTTGTTTGGCATCGGCAATACGCTCGTTTATTTCATCAATAGAATTTGAAAGGGCAATTGTTTTCGGTTCCCAGCCCGTACTTAATGTTGTGGTATAATTGCCATTTTCATCAGTTGCGTACAAAAGCTCTTTAACGTTGTTTTTCGTTAAGTTGCTTTGGTCTTGTGGTACATTTTCTTTTTCCATATTGTTAATTTAATATATTAGGAAACATATAGACTGAAATTATGTATAGGCTAATTATTAAAAATCCAAGATTTGTAAAAGCTAAAATTTTGTTTTTCCTTAAAAATAAATCAACCATTTCTATAAATAATACTATATTAAAAATAAGTACTATAACAGATATTATCATTACCATTGCTAAAGCACCAGCGTTATGTTTATCTCCTTTTTCTACAGAAAAGTGAGAAGGGCCAAAATACCAAATTAAGAAAACTAAACCAAGTAAAAGAGCCAAAACACCGATTCGAGTTCCTAGATGTAAAATGATTTTTTTTGGATTATCCAACCGAGATTGTTTTCTGAATGAACAAATTAATTTCACATTCTAAGAGTATCTGGTCTTCCAATAAGCTTTTACAGCTCATTGTACACAAAGTATAATCGTCGCCCACAAATTTAGAAACCAGATTGGCTTTTGTTATGATCGTATCGCCAACCTTTGGCAATGCATGAACTTTTACACTTTTTAAAGCGCTGATAAATCCAATTACATTTACGTTTTCATTTTCGATTCCGTTATCGTCAAAAAAGTATTTTTTTCCAACAATTGCAGAACAAGTCTGTGCCGTATTTTCGATTAATCCCGCTTCGATAAAAACATTATTCTGAATAAAAATATTGTCTTCTTTTATCAAAAATATGGTTTCTACAAAGTTGGAATCTATATCCAAAATCAAATCCACCATAAGCATCGGTGCTCGGTGTGGTAAATAATTTTGTATGTCAACAGCAGAAGTAGTTTTCATCGATTGCTTTTATTTTGCCAAAACGGTTTTCATTTGTCCTCTGGCAATCTCTTCATTATTTAAAGTCGTAACAATATCCACCAAAGTAATTCCTGCAAATTCCTGCAGAATCGTAACTTCAGATTGAATAGTATCGCTAAGCTTTGGAAGTTTCTTAATTTCAATTTCTTTAATAGAACCAATATAGCCCGTTGGAGCAATTTCATTTTTCAAGAAATATTGATATCCTGTATGCAATGCCACAGACTGTGCCATATGTTCTATTAATCCAGCTTCAAGAAAAATATCGTTTGATACAAAAATATTCTCGCGCTGAATTTCTAAACCCGAAACCAACGAAGTTTCAGAATAAGAATGCATAGCATCTACCATCACAAAAGGAAACTTTTGAGGCAGTAAATTTTCGACCATTTCTTTTTCTAAAAGCATTGTTTCCATTAACAAACCGTTAAATAGGCATACGCAAAAGAGAATCTTCCGCTTTCTGGAACAGATAATAAAATTTTATCTCCTTTTTTCAAATTTCCTGAACTCATCAATTCTTCAAGAGCCAAGTAAATAGAGGCAGAGCCAACATTTCCAACTCTAGAAAGATTCATGAACCATTTGTCATCGCTCATTCCGATACCTTTTTCATTTAATCCTTTTTTCAATCCTTCAACAAAAAAGTTTGAAGAAACGTGAGGAATAAAATAAGTAATATCTTCCGATTTAATATTGTTTTTATCCATGGCATCTTTCATGCTTTCAGCACCTTTTGCCAAGATAAATTCGTCTAATAATTTAACGTCTTGTTTTATTGAAAAAACAGATTCGTTTAGCCATTGTTCTGGAGAATAATCGCTCCAGCCTTTAATTTCTCCATTTTCCAATTTATCACCTCCAGCATACATACAGGTTTCTAATTCGTATGCATACGAAAAAGCTTCCATCCATTCGATTTTTAGCGAAATCGGTCCTCTTGGTTTGTTTTCTAAAAGAAAAGCTCCAGCACCATCAGATAGCATCCAACGAAGAAAATCTTTTTTGAATGCAATAATTGGCTGTTCTTCAAGGCTTTTTAAATTATCGGCCTCGTGATTGTATTTTTGAGCATTTAGCCAGGTAGAAACTTTTTCTGATCCTGTGCAGATTGCATTTTTTGAATTTCCAGATTTAATAGAAAGAAAACCAAATTTAAGAGAGTTCATTCCGGCACAGCAAACTCCTGTTGAAGAGTTTAATTCTACCGATTTATTTTTTAGCAGACCATGAACCATCGCAGCGTGCGAAGGCAGAAATATGTCTGGAGTTGAGGTTCCACATGAAAGTACTTCTAAATCTTGAGGCGTAAAATTTTCGTCGAATAACGGTAAAATGGCATTTTTGGTTAATTCGGCATTGCTGTGTGTGCTTTTTCCTTCTTTGTCAACAGCGTAATATCGGCTTGTAATTTTATTGTTGCGCAAAATAATGCGTCTTGCTTTAGAAGCAGTATCATTGATAAGGCCCAAGTAGGCTTCCATTTCGTCATTTGAAACGGCTTCGTTTGGCAAATATTTTGCAGCTTTTGTAATATATACTTCAAACATAATTTAAATTTCGTCTTCTAAACTCCCTGATAATATTGAGTTTCCTTTTTTATAGATTTTAACTTAAGCGGATAGGTAATAAGGTGCAATATATACACTATTGGTGAGATTAACCATATCGCAAGGAATAAATAAACATTAAATACTTTAAGCAGCTGTTTTCGGTTTTTTTGATTTTTATAAATGATATTTGACCATTTATTAAAAATTTTGTTGGCCGTTTTATCAACCGTTACCAAATACGAACTTATTTTTACAGCACCAGCATGGACTAATTTGGGCTGTAATTGCGCTAAATTATTTTGCTGTAAAGAATCCAGCATGATTTCTCCAAACTGACTCGATTCTTGTATGTCTTTTTCTGAAACTCCAGGAAGCGGAAAAATACCTAAATATTTTTTCTTAACTCCAGAGAACATCCATTCTACAATGGTGATTACACTTATTAAATTTCCAACACGGTCTACCAAAGCTACGTTTCCAACCAAATTGGCATTGGCCTTTCTTAGCAAAACTTTGATTTTTTCCTGAGCCATAATCCACATGTTTCTTGAACCGCTGATCGTAATAACAGGAGTATTGTTTAAAATTTTCTTGGCATCTTCACTTTTCAAAAATGAATTGATTGGAATAGAAGGAGATAGATACCAAACCTGATAATGAAATAATACTAAATCAAATTTTGTGTTTAAAATTTCCTCAGGAACAGGTTTTAATGCGGTCGGAATCTGTAAAAACGATTCTGGAAAGGCATCAAAAAACGATTCTTTGTTCCAAGGAAAAGGAAACGGTTTCTCTAATTGTATTTCATGAAATGTGAGATTTATTTCTTCTGAATCTAGAAATGGTTTTGCAATATTTCTTGCAATAGATTCCAGCTGTCCAGATTGCGTATAATAAATTACGAGAACATTTTTCATTTTAGGTTTTTGGGCTTTGGTGGTCAGCAAAAATAAGTAAATTTATTTAAACGAATTTTCTTATTTCGACCAATGGTTTTTTATTAGCCACGAATTCACGAATTATTCAAATACTGTTGTTATTAATGATTTTCCTTAAATTATTAAATAGTAATAATTTCACGAAAAACGAATTAATAAAAATTAGTGTAATTCGAAATAAAGATTCTGCCCCAGTAATTAATAAAAATTCGTGAATTGCTTCGCCAGTTCGCTATCGCTCGGGTCGTGGCTAAAAAAATTACGATTTTATATCGTTCCAGAAATCAAAATAATTGAACCATTGCAAAGGATATGTGTGCAGAATGCATTCAACACTTTTTACATATTCCTTCAAAAGTGCTTTTTCGTCTCGGTGTTTTACTTCGGCTTCTCTTGCGTACAAATGATAATGAAGATTGGGTTCTTTCATTACATAAACAAAAACCACAGGAACTTTTAATCGTGAAGCAATTAAAAACGGACCTGCAGGGAAATTGGCTTCTTTGCCCAAAAGGTTTTCAGAAAGCGATTTTGTTCCTTCAAAATAACGATCGCCTGTAAAGCAGATTAGTTCGTTATTGGCCAAAGCGGCATTGATCTCAAATATATGAGATAAATCTTCTTTGATGATAATAAACTTTACAGTTGGTTTTTGAGAAACGCTTTCGAGATAATTCTTAATGGCAGAATGCTCTAAATCTGTTGTAACCAAATTGATTTGGAAATTAAGATCAATATCTCCCAAAAAATGTTCGGCAATTTCAAAATTTCCGACATGAGCACTAATTAAAACACCGCCTTTTTTCTCGGCAAGTAATTTTTTTAGTGTTTCTATTCCGTCAAATTCATAAGTAAATTTGTTTCGCATTCCTGCCGAAATGGAAACTTTATCAATAATAGTCTGTCCAAAAGTATAATAGCTTTTGAAAACCATTTTTTTGGATTTGAAATAGGAGTATTGCAGTCTTTCTTTAAAATAATAGAAAATGGCTTTGTTGCTTTTTCTTAGAAATAAAAAATAATAAGACGCAACAAAATAAAGTAAGACATAAGCCGCTTTGACACCCGCTTTTTGAATTAAAAAAACGAATATTTTATAACCTAATACAGTTCCTTTGGATTTACCATCCCATTGACTCATTTAAGCTGATTTGGCTTTTATTTTAGTTTCGATTAAGTCATAAAAACTTTGAAAATCAGAAATTCCAACAAAATCTGCTTCCACTAGTTTTACACCAAAGTTTGCCTCTATTGAAACGACTAAATCAACATAATCCAGACTGTCTAACCCAAGTGTATCTTTTAAATTAGCATTTGGTTCAATGTCGTCACTATCAACTTCAAATTCATCAACTAAAAAACCATTAATCTTTGCTATAATCTCTTCTTTATTCATTGTTCAATTTAAACTTTTTAACCACCAACGCAGAGTTGGTTCCTCCGAAACCGAAAGAATTGGACAAAAATATGTCAAATTTTTTGTTTAACGTAGTTTTAACTAAATTTAATTTTGACGCATCTTCATCTGGAGTTTCCAAATTGATGTTTGGCGCGATAAAATCGTGCTGCATCATTAGGATAGAATAAATGATTTCGCTGGCTCCTGCCATCCAGCATTCGTGGCCAGTCATTGATTTTGTAGAACTTACAGGAGGATTTTTTTCTCCAAAAACTTCAAAAATGGCTTTAGCTTCATTAGCATCTCCAACAGGTGTTGAGGTTGCATGAGCATTTATATATTCAATATCTGAAGCTTGTAATTTTGCATCGTCAAGTGCACGTTTCATTGCTGTGGCTGGTCCTTCAACGTTTGGAGTAGAAATATGCCCGCCGTTTGAAGAAAATCCGTAACCGCCAATTTCTGCAATGATATTGGCACCACGCGCAATGGCAGATTCGTAACTTTCTAAAATTAAAGTTGCACCACCACCACTCGGAATTAATCCGTCACGACCAATATCAAAAGGTCTTGAAGCTTTTGTAGGATCACCTTCTCGGTTAGAAAAAACACCTAAACCGTCAAAACTGCTCATGGCATATTTGTTGATTTCCTGAGCTCCGCCAGTTATAACAATATCTTGGAAACCGCTTTTGATTAAAAAATAAGCCAAACCAATAGAGTGAGAACCACTCGCGCAAGCCGCACTTACCGTAAGATTGATCCCGCGAAGTTTAAAAATCGTCGAAAGATTCATCGTAACCGTAGAATTCATCGATTTAAAAATAGCGCCAGAACCAATAAGAGCGGTGTCTTTTTTCTCGCGAACAATATCTGTTGCGTCAATAATAGCTTTAGAAACGCTGTCGTTTCCGTACATAATACCTACTTCGCGTTCGTCAAAAAAAGCATCATCAATGTTAGCGTTTTTTAAAGCTTCTATAGTGGCCATATAAGCATATTCGGTTTCTTCACCGATGCTCATACGTTGTCTGCGCGTCAATAAATTTTTAAGATCGGCTTTCGGAACCATCCCTGTTAAGGCCGACTGGAAACCAAATTCTTTACGTTCAGAATCAAACTGAATACCAGATTTTCCTTCGTATAACGAATCTTTTACTTCGTCTAAAGAAGTTCCGATACAAGAATAAATTCCCATTCCAGTAATTACAACTCGTCTATTCATCGTCTTTCAAAAGTAATTTTTTATCCTTAAAGTGTAATTTTTTAATCTTGCCACAAAGGCACTAAGGCACTAAGTTTTTTTAAAGTTTTTTTGCTTAAACTTTGCGACTCTGTGTCTTTGTGAGCAATTTTCTATGTTTAAAAATCTTTAAAATAATCTCGCAAACATAGTATTCTTTAAGAATATATTCCGCCATTTATGTTGATAATTTCTCCTGTAATATAGCTTGCTTTTTTAGAAATCAAAAAGCTTACCAAATCTGCTACTTCTTCGGCTTCGCCAAAACGGTTTACCGGAATTAGTTTTAATAATTCTTTTTCGTCCAATTGACTTGTCATATCGGTTCTAATAAAACCAGGAGCGACAGCATTTACAGTAATATTTCGTTTTGCCACTTCTTGTGCTAATGCTTTTGTAGCAGCAACAATAGCACCTTTTGCAGCCGAATAATTGGTTTGTCCTGCAGTTCCTTTTACTCCAGAAACCGAAACCATATTTACGATTCGGCCGTATTTGTTGCGTAACATTTTTTGAATGAAAAATTGAGTCACATTAAAGAAACCGTTTACACTTGTATTCATAACGCCATTCCAGTCTTCTGGTGTCATCCACATAAAAAGACCGTCTTTGGTGATTCCAGCATTGTTTACAATTGCTTCAACCAATTTCTCAGGATTTGCTTCCTGCCAAGCAGTTAAAACATTTTGTACGTTTTCAAAATTAGAAACATCAAAACCTAAGATTTCTCCTGTTGCGCCTAATTTTTGTACTTCTTGTAATGTCTCTTCGGCAGCTGTTTTATTCGAATGATAATTAATTAGAATATGATAATCGGATTCTACGGCTAGTTTTTTACAAATCGCACTTCCAATTCCTCTCGAACCGCCTGTTACTAATACACACTTCATTGATGTAGGGTTTATTTTTATTCATCATAAATGAAACCGCTTTATAGAATGCGATTTCATTTATGCAAATGTCTAATTTATTTGGAGATAAATATTATTTCTTTTTTTTCGGTGCAGGCTTTGCTGCTGGTTTTGTCGCAGCTTTAGTTTCCTGTTTTGGTTTTTCAGCAAGAGCAGCTACTGGTTGTGGTTTTTCGGCACTTTTAGAAAACAGTTCAGCATTTTCAAACCATTGGTTGGCTAGAACGGTTCCGTCTGGTTTAAGAAATCCCCATTTTCCTTCATTTTTTACTCGGGCAACGCCATCAATAAATCCTTTGTCCTGTTGTACAAACATCGCAATAATAGCATTTGCAGTAATCCCGTATTGAGTTGGAATAACCAACTTTCCAGATTCATTTATAAATCCCCAATTGCTTTCTTTTACAGGAGCCAGACCGTTTGTACTAAAAACTTCTGCGTCGCTGTAAGTTGGTTCAATAACAAATTTTCCTTCTGGATTAATGAATCCCCATTTTTTTCCAACCAAGACTGGAGCTAAATTTTTTGAGAAAGCTTTTCCTTTATCATAAATAGGAAGAATGGCCCAATTTCCTTTTAAATCGATATAACCAATTTTTCCGTTTTTCTTAGCAAAAGTCAAATCCTGAGTTTCAAAATCCCAGATTTTTTCGGCTCCGTCAACCGGAATAAATTTTCCACCGCTTACCAATCCGAAAGTTTTATCTTTTTTAGCCCAAGTTGTTCCTTTAAAATAATTTCCTACTTCGGCATAAACTGGTTCAACCAATTCTTTTCCGTTAGTATCAATAATTCCCCAGTTTTTGTTCAGTTCTACTCTGGCGTAACCATTTTCAAAAGGTTTGATTTGATCGTATTTTGGTTCTAAAACAACATTCATTTTGTTGTTGATTAACCCCACTTTATTGTTTTGTCTGAAAAAAGCAACTCCGTCATTAAAATCAAATATTTTGTCTGTAGTTGGTCCTTTTTGGATTTCTCCTTTTGTGTTAATGTAAACCCAGTCTTTGTCTTTTTGTACAACTGCGATTCCGCTGTTAAAATCTTTAGCATCTTTAAAATCGGCTGGAATTATCCAAGTTCCTTTTGAGTCAATAAAGCCCCATTTTCCTCCATTTTCTACAGCGGCTAATCCTTCAGAAAAACTTCTGGCAGATTTGTATTGAGGTTCGATTTTAAAAGATCCATCTTTAGCGATATATCCAATTTTGGAATTTTTCTTTACTAATGCCAATTCTTGACTATTAACAAATTGAATGCAGCTTAGCAATAAAAAAACAAGTGACTTTTTCATGATTTTAAGATTCAATATTAATACTGTAAAATAAAGATTTTTAACTGTTGATCAAATAATCTTTTACTTTTTGAACAAAAGGATACATTACTTGGTCTTCCTTAAATTCTGGAATTATAGTTCTGATATCGTCATACCATTTTTTAGTTGTAGACGAAATTTGATCTTTTTGTTTCAAATAATCGATTGCCTGAACAATTGTGATTAATTCGATAGCCAACACTTCAAAAGAATTCTCAATTACTTTTGATGTAATCACTGCCGCATTAGTTCCCATGCTTACAATGTCTTGATTGTCATTGTTGTTTGGAATACTATGCACATACATTGGGTTAGACAGCATTTGGTTTTCGGCAGTTGTTGAAGTCGCAACGAATTGAACGCCCTGCATTCCGAAATTAAACCCTAATGTTCCTAAGTTTACAAATGGAGGAAGAATTTCGTTGATTTTTGAATTCAATAAATAATTCAATTGACGTTCTGCCAGCATCGTTAATTTGGTAATAACGATTTTCAATTTATCCATTTCTAGCGAAATATAATCTCCGTGGAAATTTCCGCCGTGGTAAACATGTTTGTTTTTTACGTCTATAATTGGGTTGTCGTTTGCCGAGTTAAATTCGTCTTCTAAAATAGAAGCTACATTATTTATAGTTTCTAAAACAGGCCCTAAAATTTGAGGAACACATCTTAGTGAATAATATTCCTGAACTTTTTCTTTGAAGATTTCTTCGGTGTTTTCGCCGGAATATAAATGATCTTCTCTTTTACGGATTAAAGTACTGTCAGAAAGATTTTGTCTCATTCTTTCGGCAACTTCTTGCTGTCCTTTATGACGTTTGGTTTGGTTTAATTCTGCTGAGAAATGATCATCATAAGCTTGAACCAATTCGTTAATTGCACAAGAAGCTTTTAACGACCAGTCTAATAATTTTTTAGAATAATGAACATTTACCACTCCAATTCCTGTCATTACAGAAGTTCCGTTGATTAATGCCAGACCTTCTCTAATTTCTACTTGAATTGGTTTTAAACCTTCAATTTCGAAAACTTCTGCCGTTGGGCGTCTATCTCCTTTATAAAAAACTTCTCCTTCGCCAATTAAAACCAAAGCTAAGTGTGATAATTGTACTAAGTCACCGCTGGCACCAACACCGCCGTGCTCAAAAATTAAAGGCGTAATATCTCTATTGATTAATTCTGCCATTAAATGAATAACAGAAGAATGAACTCCTGAATTTCCTAAAGAAAGGGTATTTAATCTTGCTAAAATTGCTGCTTTTGCGCACTCAGCATTTAAAGGTTTTCCAGTTCCGGAAGAGTGGCTTCTAATTAAGTTATATTGCAATTGAATTTGATCCGACTCCTTAATTCTATATTGAGCCATCGGGCCAAAGCCAGTATTTACTCCGTAGATTACTTTATTTCCTGAGAATTCTTTTAAGAAATTAAAACTTTCGTTTACTCGATTTTGAACCACATCGCTTATGGCAACTTTGTTTTTTCCAAAGATTATGGCTTCAAATTCTGCTAAACTTAGATATTCATTTATTGTATTCATTAAATCGATTTTGGTTGTGCTAATTTAATTTTATTTATCAAAATAAATGTAGTTATTTTGATGATGGCAAATGTAGGTTAATTAATGATAATAATTCTAATATGACAAAGGAGTTTGTTGATGTTTTAGTGATTGGTGCAGGACCGTCTGGATGTGTTTCGGCATCGTATCTTTTTAAAAACAACGTAAAGGTAAAAGTTGTAGAAAAAACGAAGTTCCCGAGACTTGTAGTAGGCGAAAGCCTTATTCCGCGAGTGATGGATCATTTTGCTGAAGCAGAATTGTTTGACGCCCTTGACGCGATGAACTTCGAAAAGAAATTAGGAGCTCGTTTTATCAGAGGTGAAGAAATCTGCAATTTTGATTTTAGTGTAAAATTTGGCGAAGGTTGGGATTGGACTTGGCAAGTTCCAAGAGCTGATTTTGACAATACAATGGCTCAGGAAATTGTTAGAAAAGGAATTGATCTGGAATTTGAAACTGAAGTTTTGGAAGTTTCTTTTGAAGGGAAAAATTCAAAAACTATTGTAAAAGATAAGGACGGAAACTTAAAAGAAATTCACGCTAAATTTATCATTGACTCGAGTGGTTACGGACGCGTTTTACCAAGACTTTTAGATCTGGATACGCCATCAAAACTAGATCCGCATTCTTCGATTTTTACCCATGTCAAAGATATTAATAGAGAAGAAGGAATAGAGGGAACTCAAATTTCATTTGACATTCTGGAAACTCAAGTTTGGCTTTGGGTAATTCCGTTTTCTAACGGAAATACAAGTTTAGGCGTTGTGGGTCCAACCGATTTTATCAATTCACTTTCTGAAAATAAAGACAATGCTGAGGCTCTTCGAAATGCCATTCAGAAATCGGATTATTATATTAAAAGATTTGCGGGAACAGAATTTTTATTTGAGCCAGTTAAATTAGAAAACTACTCAAGAGCCGTAAAAAGAATGTATGGTGACGGTTTTGCCTTAACGGGAAATAGTTCTGAATTCTTAGATCCAGTTTTCTCTTCGGGAGTTGCTTTTGCAACTGAATCTGGAATGTTGGCCGCAAAATTATATTTGAAAGAATCACAAGGAATTCCTGTTGATTGGGAAGTGGAATTCACGCAATATATGAAACGCGGAATTGCTGTTTTTACCACTTACGTTCAAGAATGGTACACAGGAAATTTACAGACGCTGTTTTTCCACCAACCTGAAAATCCAGATGTGAAAGAAAAAATATGTTCTGTATTAGCAGGATATGTTTGGAACGAAGAAAATCCTTTTGTCAAAAAACACGATCACGTAATAGCCAATATGGCGTATTTATTAAATATGCAAAAAGAACAAAGCCCTGAATAATCAGGGCTTTTTTTTGAATTATAATCCAAATATTTTATCCATTAAAATCCATTTTTGTCCCGGTTTTGCCCAAGGTAAAGCTTGTTGGAATTTCCACATTAAAGTTTCCCATTCCTGAACTTTTTCGTTTTCGGCATCGGCTTTGTCTTTTTTATCGAAAGTGAAATCGGCATCTGCCTCGATAATCATGAACAATCGGTTTCCCGTGCAATAAATGTCTAGAACTTCAATTCCAGAATCTTGAATGCTTTTTTTAATTTCTGGCCAGACATTTTCATGCAGTTCTTTATATTCTGCAATCAAATTGGCGTCGTCTTTTAAGTCTAAAGCCAGATAGAATTTTTGAGTTGCCATAATTTTAGTTTTGTTGATACGCTACAGCAGTTTGCTTGCTTGTACCTAAGCCTTCAATTCCTAATTCAATTACATCTCCCGCTTTAATGTAAATTGGATCTGGTTTGATTCCTAATCCAACTCCCGGAGGCGTTCCAGTACTAATTACATCACCAGGAAGCAATGTCATAAACTGGCTTAAGTAATGTACTAAAAATGGAATTTTAAAAATCAAGTTCGAAGTGTTACTGTTTTGGAATGTTTTTCCGTTTACAGTAAGCCACATTTTTAAGTTATTTACATCGCCCACTTCGTCCGGAGTTGCCATAATTGGCCCAAGAGGAGCGAACGTATCAGAACCTTTTCCTTTTGCCCATTGTCCGCCGCGCTCGATTTGGAATGCTCTTTCGCTGTAATCATTTAAAAGGCAGTATCCAGCAATATAATTTGGCGCATCTTCTTCAGAAACGTAGCTTGCTTTTTTACCAACAACAAATGCCAATTCTACTTCCCAGTCTGTTTTTTCACTGTTTTTTGGGATGATCAAATTATCATTTGGTCCGCATAAAGAAGTGGTTGATTTGAAGAAAATAATTGGTTCTTCTGGAATTGCTGCACCCGTTTCTTCGCAGTGATCTACATAATTTAATCCGATGCAGATAATTTTTGAAGGACGTGCAACAGGCGAACCTAAACGTACTGAATCGCTAACTTCTGGTAAAGATGGATTATTTTTTAAGGCTTCTTCTAATTTTGCTAAACCATCGTTTTCAAAAAAAGCTTCGTTGTAATCTGTTACAATAGACGAAACATCGTATCTTTTTTCATTTAGTAAAACTCCTGGTTTTTCCTTTCCTTCTTCTCCGAATCTAATAAGTTTCATATTTTAATTTTTTTAGTAATATGTGTTTTTTTTAGCCACGAATTCACGAATTTTTACAAATCATAATTTGTGAAATTCGCGGTTATTTTAATTCGCACAGATTTCACAAATTTTTTAATCTTTTTAATTCGTGAATTCGTGGCTATTTCCTTTTTTAGTTATTCAATTTAATAAAACCACCATCAATTGGGTAATCTGAACCTGTGATGAAAGAAGATTCGTCGCTGCACAAGAATAATGCTAAAGTTGCGATTTCTTCTGGTTTTCCCATACGGCCGATTGGCTGTGATTGAGAAAGTTTTTCGAAAATTTCTTCTTCTTTTCCAGGATAATTTTTAGCGATAAACCCGTCTACGAAAGGCGTGTGAACTCTCGCAGGAGAAATAGAATTACATCTAATTTTATCATTTAAATAATCTTTTGCAACCGATAAAGTCATTGCCATAACTGCTCCTTTTGCAGTAGAATAAGCAAAACGATCCGGAATACCAACCCAGCAAGCAATCGAAGCCAAGTTCAAAATCACACCTCCGCCAGAATTTCTTAATGCAGGAATAGAAGCGTGAAGACAGTTGTAAACTCCTTTTACGTTTACATTCATAATTCTGTCAAAATCAGATTCAGAAGTGGTGTCTACTTTTCCAACGTGAGCAATTCCAGCGTTGTTTACTAGAATATTAATGTTTCCGATTTTCTCGAAAGTTGAGTTTACTTGTTCATGGTTCGAAACGTCGCAAGCGTGAGCAAAAACATTTCCACCAGCTGATTTAATTTCTTCAACCGTTTCTTTTGCGCTTTCTTCAGTCAATTCTAAAATGTGGACTTCAGCTCCTTGTTTTGCAAATAAAACCGAAATCGCTCTTCCAATTCCGCTTCCACCGCCCGTGATAATTGCTTTTTTGTTTTGTAATGAAAACATTTGATATAAATTTTTATGAGTTGTTTTTAATAGTCTTTTACAAAGATACGCCGCGTTTCCACGGAATAAAATCGTCTTGGTTTAATTCAACCGCTTTCGGAATAATTTCGCCGCTTGCCGCTTTGATGCAGTATTCTAAAATTTCCTCGCCCATTTCTTCAATAGATTTTTCACCACTAATGATTGGTCCGCAGTCAATATCGATAATATCTTTCATTCTCGTTGCCAAAACAGAGTTTGTTGCCACTTTAATTACAGGACAAACAGGGTTTCCTGTCGGCGTTCCCAATCCAGTTGTAAATAAAATTAAAGTCGCTCCAGAAGCCGCTTTTCCAGTTGTTGCTTCAACGTCATTTCCTGGCGTGCAAACCAAACTTAAACCAGGTTTTGTAACTAGTTCTGTATAATCTAAAACATCTACAACAGGAGAAGTTCCGCCTTTTTTGGCCGCTCCAGCACTTTTGATTGCATCAGTAATTAATCCGTCTTTGATATTTCCCGGAGATGGATTCATGTGAAAACCAGAACCCACTTTATGAGCCAGTTCATCATAAGACTCCATTAAATCTATGAATTTTTTCGCCTTATCTTCCGTAATACATCTGTCGATTAAATTTTGCTCAGCACCGCATAATTCTGGAAATTCAGCCAAAAGAATTTTTCCGCCTAAAGCTACGACTAAATCGGAAGTATAACCCACAGCAGGATTTGCAGAAACACCGCTGAAACCATCGCTTCCTCCACATTTTACACCAATACATAAATCGCTTAAAGGTGCGTCAGTTCTTTCATATTTGTTGATTTCGATTAAACCTTCAAATGTTTTTTTGATGGCATTGGTAATCAAAACTTCTTCGCTTTCTGTCTGCTGTTGTTCAAAAATAAACAACGGTCTGTCAAACTCTGGATTTTGTCTTTTTACATCATTTACAAAATCCTGAACTTGTAAATGCTGGCATCCTAAACTCAAAAGTGTAATTCCTCCAACATTTGGATGATTCGCATAAGAAGCCAATAAAGCGCTCAAAGTTGAAGCATCTTGACGAGTTCCGCCGCAACCGCCTTGGTGATTTAAGAATTTAATTCCGTCTACATTTTCAAAAACACGTTTGTTTTTTGGAGTCGGATTTAATTCAATATTGATATCGTTAATGTCATTTCCGTTCAAATAACCTTCCAGTAATTCGTGCGTAAATTGGTTGTATTTGTCCGTTACAGCGTACCCCAATTGTTTATGCAACGCTTCTTTGATAACATCTAAATTTCTGTTTTCACAAAAAACAGTCGGGATAAAAAGCCAGTAATTTGCCGTTCCAACGCGTCCGTCTTTTCGTTTGTATCCTTTAAAAGTTCTGTTTTCAAATTTAGAAACATCTGGTGCATTCCATTCGTAAGAAGCATTTCTGTAAGCGTACGGATCAGCGGCATGTTTAAGGTTTTCAGTCGTCATTAAACTTCCTTTTGCCAAATCGTTTTGCACTTTTCCGACCAAAACACCGTACATATTTACTTCTTCTCCCTGCTTCATGTCCTGCATGTAGAATTTATGTTTGGCTTTGATGAGGTCTTGTAAAACGTAAGTTTCGTTTTCAAAAAGAATAGTTTCTCCTTTTTGTAAGTCGGTTAAAGCAACCAAGACGTTATCGTCAGGATGTAATTTTACAACCAGTTTTTTTGTGTTATTCTCAGACATTGTGTTGTTTGTTTTTTCTTTTTTTTTTGATGTCACTGCTTTGGTTTTATAACAATTTAATCCTTTGATTTTGTATAGAATTCGGGCAGTTAACGAAAAATAAAATTAGGGTTTTTACACATTGGTTAATAGTCTAATATTATCCGTATCTAATCTTTAATTATCTTTGCAGAATGAAATTGGAACAAACCAAAATAGCGTCTTATCTCAACACAAAAGTTTCGGTGCTGAATCGTATTGAACCTTTTTTTCAAGCGCCTTTTCATTCGCATCCGGAATTGGAATTGGTGTATGTAAAAGAGAGTTTCGGCAAGCGAATTATTGGAAATTCCGTTATGCCGTTTGAACCGGGAGATATGGTTTTTTTAGGTTCTGATATTCCGCATGTTTGGTTAAATGATGAGAAATATTATCATGGAATTGAGGATTTAAAAGCCAATTCGATTGTCGTATATTTTCATAAGGATATTTTCGGACCGACTTTTTACGAATTAAAAGAAACTCAAAAAATCAATGAACTTTTTTTTCAGGCAGGAAAAGGAATTTCGATTATCGGAAAAACCAATAAACAGATTGCGAAGAAACTAGAGAAGTTAGTTGCTAAAAAAGACTTCGAAGTCATTGTCGGGCTTTTTGAAATTTTATCTATTCTTTCCGAAAGTCAAGATACGATTTATATCAACGATGAAATTTATTCGTTGATGCAGAAGGATTCGAAAGTAGATCGTCTTTCGGAGGTTTTTCAATATGTCAACAAAAATTATAAAAAGAATATTTCCTTAGAAGAAATTGCTGCTGTCGCTAATATGACTCGGACTTCTTTCTGTAGAATGTTCAGAATAAAAACGAAAAAGAATTTTGTGGATTATCTGCATGAAATCCGAATTTCGAATGCCTGCAAATTGTTACTGGAAACCGATAAAAGCATGTCTGAAATTGCGTATGAATGCGGTTATAAAACGGCTTCAAACTTTAATAAACTCTTCAAAAAAGTTAAAGGAATTACGCCTTCTGATTTTAAAAATAATGCGAAGGTTAGTTTTGCCACAGATTTAAAGGATTAAAAGGATTTTTTACTTTTTGGGATTAATTTTTAAACACATAGAATCATAGTTTTTCTTTGTCTAAAAAGGCATTTCATTTATCTAAATTCACATAGCTCTATGTGTTCAAATCTAGATTTGTTTTTTACTCTTTTTATGGATTAAAAATTCTATGTTTCTATGTGTTTATTTTTTTTCACGCAGATTTAGCAGATCTAGCTGATTTTTCTAAAAAATCCTTTTAATCCTTTAAATCTGTGGCTAAAAAAAAAATTAAATAGAACGATCTAAATGCGTATAACCACCATCAACATAAATAATCTGTCCAGTGGTATGACTTGATTTTTCAGACAATAAGAAAACCACCATATTTGCGATTTCTTCAGCTGTTGTCATCCTGTTTTCTAACGGAATATTTTTGGTAATTGCAGCCAATTTTTCTTCTTTATTTTCAAAAGTATTGATCCAAGTTTCGTAAAGCGGTGTGTAACATTCTGCTACGATTACAGCGTTTACACGGATGCTGTATTTTAATAATTCAACAGCCCATTCTCTGGTTAAAGCATTTCTTCCGCCGTTTGATGCGGCGTAAGCCGAAGTTCCGCCTTGACCTGTTTCGGCAGTTTTAGAACCGATGTTTACAATTGCTCCTTTTGATTCTTTTAGATATGGAAGAGCGTGCTGTGCCATTAAATAATAATGCACTAAATTTTTGTGAAGCGAAGCAGCGAAATCTTCATAATTTCCGTTTTCTAATCCAACACCGTCATTAACTCCGGCATTGTTTACTAATCCGTCAATGCGGCCGAATTTTGCGATTACGGCTTCAACGGCTTTTTTACAGTCTTCAGGTTTTGTCAAATCGGCGGCAACTTGGTGCGCTTCTTTTCCAATGGCTTTTAATTCTTCTACGGCTTTGATGTTGTCATTTTCGTTACGTCCAACGATAAACGGAATGGCATTTTCTTCGGCCAGAACCTTAACGATTCCTAAACCGATTCCTTTTGCGCCTCCCGTAACGATAATGATTTTTTGGGTTAATGATAACTGCATGGTATTTATTATAATTTAAATTCTGTTTAATATTTTTTGCCACAGATTATAAAGATTAAAATGATTTTTAAAATCCAGTTTTGTCAGGCTGAGCGAAGTCGAAGCCCACGTCCAATTGGAGCGCCCTTCGACTCCGCCCAGGGTGACAAAATAAAGCGAATCATTTTAGTCCGTAACTTTTATTTCTATTTTAAAACTTTTTTAAAAATTTACAGCTGTTGTTCATGACAAACAACAGCTGTAAAGATAGAGAGAATAGAACTGATAATTTATTACCAGAACTTAACATAAAGCGCAGCAATAATCAATAATGTAATTACGATTAAGACTGTTGTCTGCGGTTTAACTTTAAACATTTCAGAATCAATTTCAAATGCTTTAGGGTTTACTTTTGGACCGGCGAAACTTATTAGAATCATGGCAATCATTGTAAATAAGAATGATAATCCCATACAGATATGGAACGGAATTTCGAAACCTCCTTTTCCGTTAGGGTAAGCTGTGTATAAAAGTGTATCGTTTCCAAATAAAGCCGGAGCGTATTCGTTGAATAAAACAGATAATAAGAATCCTAAAATTACACCAACAATTGCTGCTGTTCCAGTAGTTCTCTTCCAGAACATACCTAAGAAGAACATAGCAAAAACTCCAGGGCTAATAAATCCAGTGTATTTTTGGATGTAGGTAAATCCTCCAACGCCACCAATTCCTAAGACGTCATTCCATGTAAATAACACAGCTAAAAGCATGGCAACAAAAACGGCAAGACGCCCGATGTTCACCTGCTGTTTTTCACCTGCATCTTTCTGGATGTATTTTTTATGAACGTCTAATGTGTAGATTGTAGAAATACTGTTTACTTTTCCAGCTAAAGATGCTACAATTGCAGCAGTAAGAGCAGCAACAGAAAGACCTTTTAATCCAGTTGGAAGGAATGTTAATATAGCAGAATATGCCTCGTCTTTTACTCCTCCCTCCAATTGAGGTAAATGTCCGTTTGTATATAAAACGTAAGCAGCAATACCAGGTAACATTACGATAAGTGGCATTAATAATTTTAACATACCAGCGAATAAAATTCCTGTACGAGCGGTTTGTAGATCTGCTCCAAGTGCTCTTTGTGTAATGTATTGGTTACATCCCCAATAGTTTAAGTTGATGATCCAGATACCAGCAGCGTAAGATAACAATCCAGGGAAAGTTAAATATTTATCGATTTCAAGCTGAGAAGACGTCGCAGTTGGTTTCGGAATAATCATTTTAAAATGCTCTGGCGCCTCTCTCATCAAGACTTTGAAACCGGCAATTGCGTTTTGGCCAACACCAAAAGCTTCTGCAACTGTTGTTAAGGCAATATAAGAAGTTACTAAACCTCCTATAATTAATACAGCCACCTGAATAACGTCTGTATAAGCCACAACCTTCATTCCTCCAAGAGAAATAAACAAAGCAAAAATAGCCAATCCAAGCATAATTACGTGAAGATATTCTCCTCCCGCAAGTTTGTTAATCGCAACAGCTCCTAAGTATAAAATAGAAGTAAGGTTTACGAAAACATATAAAAACAGCCAGAATACAGCCATGATAAGTGCAGTAGATTCGTTGTAACGTGTTTTTAAGAATTGTGGCATCGTGTAAATCTTATTTTTAAGATATACAGGAATAAACCACACCGCGACAATAATAAGAGCAACGGCAGCAAGCCATTCGTAAGCAGCAACAGCAATTCCTAAGAAGAATCCTTCACCGCTCATTCCGATGAACTGTTCTGCAGAGATATTAGAAGCAATAAGAGAAGCTCCAATTGCCCACCAAGTTAAATTTCCTTCAGCCAAAAAGTAAGCTTTAGCGTCTTGTTCGTCTTGTTTACGTTTGCGGTAAACGGTGTAACCGTAGACCGAGACTACGATGAAATAAATAATAAAAACCGCATAGTCTGCGAAAGCGAGGTTTTGGTTCATTGTTAGTAGTATTTTAAATAATTATTATAGGGTTGTTTGTTTATGTGGTTTTAAATCTGTTTTTGTGTTGTTAAATCTTGTTAAAAATGCAAGATGTGTTTTATTTCTGTTATTTTTTTGCGAAAATAAAGCAGAAGCCAAATGTAAAATAAAAATTTAGAAATCAACTATTAGCAAATGTGTTTTTTACATTTATTCACTAAGAATTGTGTTAAATTTTTGGATTTGGATTAAGTGCAACACAAAACAGTTACGCTTTTACTAGGCTTTTGTAATGTACATCTGAAAGCTGTCTCAAAATTTCAGCACTTTTTTCAGGTGTAATATCACGTTGAGATTCGCCCAACATTTCATATCCGACCATGAATTTCTTTACCGTTGCAGATCTCAGCAAAGGCGGATAAAAATGCATGTGGAAATGCCATTCTGGATGGATTAAACCATCTGTTGGCGATTGGTGAATTCCTGACGAATATGGAAATGAAGTATTAAATAAATTGTCATACTTCGTTGTAAGTTGCTTTAAGATTTTCGCGAAAGCGGTACTTTCATCGGCAGTAAAATTGGTGATTTTGTTTACAGCTCTTTTGCTGATAATCATGGTTTCGTATGGCCAGATTGCCCAAAACGGAACCAATGCCACAAAATGATCATTTTCGATTACGATGCGATCGCCAGCTTTCAATTCGGCTTTTACATAATCTTCTAACAATGTTGTCTGATTTTTATCGTAGTACGATTTTAAGCTGTTTTGTGTTTTTTCAACCTGAGTTGGTAGAGAAGATTGTGCCCAAATTTGGCCGTGTGGGTGTGGGTTGCTGCAGCCCATAACACTTCCTTTGTTTTCAAAAATCTGAACGTGGTTGATGAATTTAATGTTTCCTAAATCGGTATATTCTTTCTGCCAAGTTCTAATGATGTTTTCAATATCGGCAATTTCCATTTCTGGAAGAGTCAGATCGTGTCTTGGCGAAAAGCAAACCACTCTCGAAATTCCTTGTTCTGGTTTTGCCTTAAAAAAAGTATGTTTAATATCATCTTCAAAAATGATTTCGTCCTGTTTCATGGCAGCAAAATCATTTTCAAAAACAAAACTGCTTTCGTATTGCGGATTATTCATTCCGTTGGCACGAACATTTCCTGGACACAAGTAACAAGTTGGGTCGTATTTAGGAAGTTCTTCAGTTGAAATAGTTTCATTTTGTCCTTGCCAAGGGCGTTTTGCACGGTGAGGTGAAACCAAGACCCATTCGTTAATTAATGGGTTGAAGCGTCTGTGCGGATCTTCGTTAATGTCAAAATTTTTCATTGTACAGTTGTGGTTTTAAAGTAGCGTTGTTCCGTTAGAGATTTTTACATCATAGAATTTTAATTCAATTCCAAATGTATCTAAATAAAGTTTAGAGAACTTACGCTTTACCTCATTTTCATTTCCTTTTTTAACTAAATTGATAGTGCAGCCTCCAAAACCACCTCCCATAAGTCGGGAACCAATAATGGAATCGTCTTCTTTTGCGGTATCAACAAGCATGTCTAATTCTTCGCAGCTTACCTCATATTCTTTAGATAAACCATAATGTGTTTCAAAAAGTAATTCTCCTAAAAGTTCAATGTTTCCTTGGTCTAGTGCTTCACAAGCTTTGATAACGCGATTGATTTCTTTTACAACAAAATGAACTCGGTCAAAAACTTTTTCAGTCATTTTATCTTTTAAGCTCAAAACTTGTTCTACAGAAGAATCTCTGAAACTTTTTACTTCTGGGAACTGATCTTTTATGATAGATAAACCTTCCTCACATTCAATTCTTCTGGTATTGTATTCTGATGTAAAAAGCGAATGTTTTACATTAGAATCAAATAAAATCAGAGAATAATCTTTGAAGTCGGCATTGTGATATTCAAAATCTAAAGTGTTGCAATCTAGTTTGATCACTTTATTTTCAAGACCGTGAACGCTTGAAAATTGATCCATAATTCCGCAGTTGATACCCACCCAGTGTTCTGCTTTTTGCCCTAATAATGAAATGTCTTTTTTCTCAATTTTTAAATCAAACACCGATTTGATTCCGAAAATCATTCCGCATTCCAAAGCTGCAGAAGAAGACAATCCAGAACCAACCGGAATATTACTGCTGAAAACACAGTTAAAACCATCAAACGAAAATCCGTTATCTTGCAATTGTTTAATTACGCCACGAATGTAATTGGTCCAAACCACATCGCTCAGTTTTACTTCCTGAGTCAAATCGATTTCAAATTCTTCATTCAAATCGATGGCAATTATTTTAGAAGTTTTGGTGTTGTTTTTTTCAAAAGCAAAGCAAATCACTTTGTCAATTGCAGCAGGCAAAACATAACCATCATTGTAGTCAATATGTTCTCCAATGATGTTGATTCTGCCTGGAGAAAGTACCGTTTTTTGAGGAGAAGACCCGAAAGATTTCTCAAAAAAAGAAACGGTATTCTGTATTAAAATGTCATTCATTATATAGTTAGTATATTGTGGTTTTAGAATTTTATATGTGTTGAGTCAAATTATTTTTTCTATTCTACCTACTACTTATAGATAAATTAAAATCTGTCTAAATCAGCTTTAATCTGTGTAAATCTGCGTGAAAAAATCTTGGCAAAAGTATTTCACGCAGATTCTAAAAGATTTCAGCAGATTCAATTAGATTTTACTTGATGGATGAAATTATTTTTATTTTATCTTATCCAGCAGTTATTATATTAATTTAAACTTTCAAATTTGTAAAGTGTTTTTTGTGTGTATTCTTCGCCTTTTTTCAAAACTGCATTTGGAAAATGAGCATGATTTGGCGCATCTGGGAAATTTTGAGTTTCAAAACAAATTCCGCTTTGCGCATTATAATCAACGTTTTCTTTTCCTTTCAGTTTTCCGAAACAATTTCCGCCTACATATATATGTACACTTGGCTGATCGGTATAAACATTCATTCTTAGGTTATTTTTTAAGCTGATTAACTGCGCTACGATTTCAGTTTTAGAATTCACCACAAAAGAATTGTCAATTGGAAACGGACAGTTTTTTGAAGTTCTAAAATCAAAATCATGATTGGTTAAATCGGTGAAATTTCCTGTTGGAATATTATCAGAATTGGTTTCCAGTATTTTAGCCGATTTGATAAACATTTGCTGTTCTAAAACATTTCCGACATGTCCATCCAGATTAAAATAGCTATGGTGCGTCAAATTGATAATAGTATCTTCGGTTGAGGTTGCTTTGTATTCTAGCTTCAATTCATTTTCTTCGGTCAAAGTATAAGTCAAATAAACCGTCATTTCCCCAGGAAAATTTTCGTCTAAATGGGCACTTAAAAGGGCAAAAGTAATATAAGGATTTTCGCCAGAAGTTGCATTAACAACGCTCCATGCTTTTCTTCCAAATCCCATTACTCCTCCGTGAAGCGTGTTGCCGTTGTTGTTTCCGTCTAGCTGAAACTTTTTATCGTCAAGGCTAAAAGTTGCATTATGAATACGACCTGCATAACGGCCAACTGTAGTTCCGAAATACGGAGCACTTGGCAAATTATAAGATTCTAAATATGCTTCAAGATTATCAAAACCTAAAACAACATCTACTAATTTTCCGTCAAGCGGAATTTGGATAGAAGTTACAGTTGCACCATAATTGATGATCTGAACTTTCATTCCATTTTTATTAACCAAATCAAAAGAATAAATTTCTTCCTTATTAGGCATTAAACCAAATAATTTGCAATTATGAATCTCTTTTAAATGCGATATGTGTTTTATTTCCATAAAATTTTTACCAAAAATGAAATCCAAAAATAGAAACATTTATTATTTTTGCATACCAGTACCCACCAGTTTTTGTTATTTATAGTCAAAATGACTTTTATTATGAACATTCTTTCAATTCAAAATAACATCGGTCTGCCAAAATATAAGCAGATTATTCTTTCAATCGAAAAAGCGATTGAAGAAGGAAATTTGATTAAAGGCGATAGGCTTCCCTCCGTAAATAAAGTCTGTCTGGCTTTTTCTTTATCTCGTGATACGGTCTTATTGGCGTATGACGAATTGAAGAAAAGAGGAATCATTTACGCTATTCCAGGAAAGGGATATTACGTTAAAAGCGTTGAAATCACTATAACTCAGAAGGTTTTTTTACTTTTTGACGAATTGAATATTTTTAAAGAGGATATTTATAATTCGTTTTTAAAAAACATCGGAAAAAATGTTCAAGTCGATATTTTTTTCCACCACTTTAATGTTCAAGTTTTCAAAAAGCTGCTAAATGACAGCAACGGAAATTATACAAAATACATTATTATGCCGACGAACTTAAACGATATCGTCGATTCTATAAAAACCCTACCAGTAAGCGACGTAATTATTTTGGATCAGACCAATCCGGACTTAAAAATGTTTCCTGCAATTTATCAAAATCACCAAAAAGATATCTTTGAAGGTTTGATGAAAGGCAAATCGCGATTATCAAAATACAGGAAACTGATTTTAATTTTCCCTGGTTTTAGAGAACCTCCCGGAATGAAATTAGGGTTTGAGTCGTTTTGCCAGACTTATGGTTTTGATTATGAAATTATTTCAGATTTCGGCAATCAATCTATTGCTTTGGGAGATCTGTACATTATACCGCATGATCGTGACTTGCTTTTGGTTATAGAAAATGCAATGAGCAGAAATTTAAAATTGGGAGAAGATTTCGGAATTATATCGTACAATGAAACTCCATTGAAGAAAATTGCCGCAAACGGAATTACCACCATTTCAACCAATTTTGAATTGATGGGAAAAATTCTGGCCGATATGGTTTTAAAAGGAACAAAAGAGCAGATTGAAAATAGATCTGCTCTTATATTGCGTAATTCGCTATAAATTTCTCCCGCAGATTTAGCAGATGCAGGGGATTTTTTTATTAAATCAGCCAAATCTCCTAAATCTGCTAGAGAATAAATAAAGTTTATAAATTCAATACAAAATTATTGAGTAGTTTTTCTTCATATTTCTCTTTGTTGAAGGTATATAAGTAAGAGCCTTTTCGAGAAGACTGCATGTCTTTTTCTTCTAGTTTATTTAGAATTTCCAGAGAGTTTATTTTACTGATGAAATTTCTTTTGTCCAATTCTTTGCTCAAAATAGCTTCATAAAGTTCTAAAAGCTGACGCATGGTGAATTTCTCCGGAAGCAATTCAAAACCAATTGGTTTTACAGAAGTTTTATATCGAAGCCTCTTAATCGCATTTTGAACCATTTCGTTATGGTCAAAAATTAAATTTGGAGCGTCGTTAATCGGGAACCATTCAGCGTGGTAATTCTGGATCAATTCTGCATTGTGGTTTTCGATATTAATTAAAGCGAAATAAGAAACCGAGATGGTTCTTTCTACAGGGTCACGATCAATTTCACTGTAAGCATGCAGTTGCTCCATATAAATATCGTTAAGACCTGTATAGGTATTTAAGATTCTAGTTGCGGCAGCATCTAAGACTTCATCGCGTTTTAGAAAACCTCCAATTAAGGACCATTTCCCTTTTTCTGGCTCAAAATCTCTTTGTATTAAAAGGATTTTTAGACCATCATTGTCGAATCCGAAAATGATGCAGTCTACTGCCAGTAAAACTTTATCAGCAGAGCTATAACTATTTAGCATATATTATTAATTTGGATGGGTAAATATATGAACTTCTTAAAACGTATCATAATTTATTAATGTAGATTTTACACTTACATAATTAACTACTCAAATGTATAGTTAAAAAAGTTACTTTTTACATAAAAATAACATACAAATTCTCTTTTTAAGATTTTTTTAAGAAAAAAAACAGGACAGTCAAGGATAGTTTTTTGTAAAAATAGGTTCTGTTTAGCCAAAAAGACTCAAAAATAAACAATCTTTTACCTACAAAACTATCTTTTTTTTTGAATTCAAAACATTAAAAAACAGATTATTTATACTTTTTTTATTCCCATCTTTTTTTGATTAAAAAACGACTTTTTCAGTAAAAGTGTATTTTTTACACAATTAAAATCATTAAAACAGCAATTTTTTTGAAAAAACCTTGAATTTTTAAATGTTAATTTGACACTTAATTTGCGATATGTGTTTTTTTTGAGCTCTTTTTTGTGATATTAATTTGTTTACATGATTTTTTTTTAGTTAAATTTACAAATGTAAGATTAACACTTATTAACTAAACCACTAACCAATCTTAACTAAACCATTATGATTACAAAACAAAAATTACTTTTGTATTGCAATTTTCTATTGCCAAAAACAAATTGGATTTTAGCAGTTTTAATGCTATTATTTTCTGTTAATCAGATGTCTGCTCAAGACAAAACGATAACAGGGGTTGTTACATCGGCGCAAGACAATCTTCCTTTGCCGGGTGTAAACATTATAATAAAAGGAACCAAAACAGTTGCTACAACTGGATTTGATGGAGAGTATTCGATTAAAGCATCCACAAATGATGTTTTAGTTTTTTCATTTATAGGATTTCAGAACAAAGAGATAGTCGTAGGAAGCCAGTCTAAAATTGATGTGGCGTTGGGTGAAGACACTAATAAACTTAACGAGGTAGTTGTTATTGGTTACGGAACTCAAAAGAAATCAGATTTAACAGGTTCTGTAAGTGTTGTTAATTTAGAATCGGCTAAAAAAGTAGTTACGTATGATGCCGCAAAAATGCTTCAAGGACAAGTGCCAGGTGTTACTGTACAATCTTCGGGAGAACCGGGAGGTTTTGTTAATGTGAAGATTAGAGGTATAACTTCATTTAGCAACAATAATCCACTTTTTGTAATCGACGGAATTATGGTCGATTCACCTTATGATTTTGCCCCAGGAGAAATAGAATCTATGCAGGTTTTAAAGGATGCATCATCGGCTGCTATTTATGGTGTGCGCGGTGCAAATGGTGTTGTAATTATTACGACTAAAAAAGGGAAACAAGGCAAAATGGATATTAAATTCAAGTCTATTGTAGGTCTTCAAAATGTTGCTAAAAAGTGGGATGTTACAGATCGAGTAGGTTACCAGAAAATTACGAGCGAGGCCGAAAGAAACAGAGATATTAGAGCAGGTGTTCCTGTAAGCATTGCTCCAGGAAATGACCCAAATAGTGCATCGTACATATCAAATGTAGATACAGATTGGCAGAAAGAATCTTTTCAAACTGGTGTTGTACAAAATCAAGCCTTGACATTTACAGGAGGTGCAGAAAGTATTGCTTACAGCTTTAATGTTGACTATTTTAAAAATACAAGTTACATTAAAACGCCTCAGGACTATGAGAGATTGTCAACCAATTTAAATTTAAATGGTAAAAAAGGAAAATTTAAATACGGTGCAAAAATAGCTTATACACAATCTGATAAAGAAATTTTTAATGAATACAATGCAGGTCAAACGGTTGTAAGTGATATTTTAGGAGCTATTCCGACTATGCCCGTTTATGATGCAAACAGACTTGGTGGTTATGGAGGTACAGACAACCTGACTCAGAGAGCAATTTCTATGAACCCTATTGGATACAACAATCTGATTGATAATAATGGAAAAAGAAACCGTTTTATTGGAGATGTTTGGGGAGAAGTAGAAATCGTAAAAGGCCTAAAATACAAACTGGATGTAAGTTACGATAGAACTGATTGGGAAAATAGAAAATTTATTCCGCCAAGTGATTTAGGATGGTATTACATTACTACAAATGACGAAGCATCTCTAGATGTTGAAACGGGAAATGAGTTAAGAACATTCTTAAATAACATTTTAACTTATGAAGTTACATTAGGTAAACATAAATTTGATGCTCTTGCAGGTTGGATTCAGGAAAAAAGAGATTATCATAGATATAATATGAGAGGTGTAGGTTTTACTCCAAACGACATTCCGATGCTTCAATATGCTGATGCTAGAAATGCATCTGAATATAAATTTACGATTACTGGAATATCATACATTAGTAGATTAAATTATTCTTATGATGATAGATATTTAGTGCAGGCTAACTTTAGACAAGATAAAACGTCTCTTTTTAGTGAAAAAAATAATTCGGCAAACTTTTACTCTTTTTCAGGAGGTTGGAAACTTAGTAACGAAAAATTCTGGACATTGCCAGAATGGATAAGCAATATTAAACTTAGAGGAGGTTACGGGACATTAGGAAATAATACCATTTCGCAATATTTCTTTGCTTCAACCGTAAACAGTTTTGCAGGTTATGATTTTAATAATGAGCTTGCTCCAGGAACAACTGTAGTGGCGGCATTGGACCCGAATGTAAAATGGGAAAAATCTACAAACTCAAACGTAGGTATCGAATTAGGTTTCTTAAACAATGATTTACAGTTTACAGCAGAGTACTTTGTAAAAAAATCAGATGATTTATTGTTAGGCGTTCCGCTTCCGTTTTCTACAGGGGCATTTCCAGCGAGTGTTACCACAAATGCGGGATCAATGAAAAATTCTGGGGTTGAGTTTACAGCAGCTTACAGCAATCATCATCATAAATTTAAATATGATATTTCTGCAAACTTTGGAACACTGAAAAATGAAGTTACTAAAATCGGTGTAAACGGAAATCCGATCTACGGAGCAGTTTCTAAAACTGAAGTAGGAAGATCTGTTGGAGAAATGTTTGCTTGGGAAGCAGTTGGAATTTTCCAAAATGCAGCTGAAGTTGCGGCTTCTCCAACTCAAACGGGTGCAGCTCCTGGAGACGTGAAATTTAGAGATGTAAATGGCGACGGAATAATTACAGATGCAGATAGAACTTTCCAAGGTGTGACCATTCCTAAATATGGCTTCGGATTAAATTTCAGTGCTTCTTATTCTAACTTTGATTTCTCTATGTTTTGGCAGGGAGCGGGAGGTAACAAAGTATTTAATGCAATGTACCGCAATTTGATGATCGGACAATATACAAACCATCATACAGATGAGTTAAATTATTGGACACCAACGAATACCAATACCAATATTCCAGCTCCAGTTATTGGAGATCCAAATGGAAACAGCAGAGATTCAAACAGATTTATTGAAAGCGGTGATTATGTGAAACTGCAAACAATGGAAATCGGGTATAACATCCCGATAAAAGATAAATTTATTGAAAAAGCTAAGGTTTACCTAAATGGTCAAAATCTGTTGATTATCTCTAAATATAAAGGATATGATCCTGACTTTAACAGTGACGGATTACTTTCAAGAGGATATGATGCAGGATCTTTTCCAAATCCAAGAACAATTTCTTTAGGAGTAGAAGTGAGCTTCTAACCAGGTCTAACCATTAAAACGTATTAAAATGAAATCTAAATTTTTTAGCTATATAACCGTTTTCCTTTCACTAGCCTTGGTAACCACAAGCTGTGTGGATAACGAAGATTTGACTCAACTAGATCCAAATAATGATTCAGTCGATAATTTTTGGAAAACAGATGAAGATGCATTGCAAGGTGTAAATGCTGCTTACGGAAGTTTACTAACAGACGGAACTTACATGAGAAGCACACCATTATTATTAGATGCAAAAGCAGATGATTCTCGTACCAACAGCCCTTGGGCATCAATGTATAATGTGGGGCACTTTAATTCAAATGTTGCAGATGCAGCGATTTATGGATGGGCTTATGAAACCTATTATCAAGGTATTTACCGTGCCAATCAAGTATTGACCAATGTACCCGGAATTGAATTTGAAGACGAAGCTTTAAAAAACAGGATTATAGGACAAGCTTATTTCTTAAGAGGATTGTATTTTTTTCATGCAGTAAACATGTTTAAGAATGTACCTCTTCCAACAGAATTAGCAGTTTATTATCCTCAAAAAACACAAGATGAAGGCTGGGCACAAGTTATTGCAGACTTTAAAGCGGCAGCAGAATTACTTCCAAATTCTTATGTTGGCCTTTCAGGATTAGATGGAGGACAAAAAGGACGTGCAACTAAAGGTGCAGCGTTAGGATATTTAGGAAAAGCCTATTTGTTTACAAAAGATTTTACAAATGCTAAAACAACTTTCAAGCAAGTAATAGATTTAGGAGTTTATTCTTTGGTAGCAAATTACCGTGATAACTTCACAACAGCAAACGAAAACAATTCAGAATC
This sequence comes from Flavobacterium sp. LK-23, assembly GCF_058135255.1. Lineage (NCBI taxonomy): Bacteria > Pseudomonadati > Bacteroidota > Flavobacteriia > Flavobacteriales > Flavobacteriaceae > Flavobacterium > Flavobacterium sp. LK-23. The sequence goes on along the minus strand of NZ_JBYUVT010000001.1, from coordinate 662,642 downwards.
TCTTTTTGAAGTGCAATTTAGCCGTGATGCCGGAGGTGTCGATTTAGGTTGGGGAGGTGCTCCTGCTTCTGGATGGGGAAAAACATCTGCAAGAGCTATTACTTATGCACCTCGTGCTTTCGGATGGACAGACGTTCAGCCAACTTGGGCATTGTTTAATGAATTTAAAGAAGAAAAAACAAAAACAGGACAAGATGATCCTCGTCTAGATGCTACTATTTTCTACAATAAACCAGGCGGAATGCAATTGTACGGAAAAGATTTTGCAACATTCTATGCTTCAAGTCCAGCCGATTTAAATGATTTATTCTGCAGAAAATACCAAAACTCTGACGGACAATTTGCAGACGAATACGATTGGCGTTCCGGAATCAATGAGCGTTTATTAAGATATGCTGATGTTCTTTTAATGTATGCAGAATGTTTGAATGAAACGGGCGATACTCAAGGAGCTTATACTTACATTCAAATGGTAAGAGACAGAGTAAATCTTCCTGATTTAGCCACTGCAAAACCAGGATTGTCTCAAGCGCAAATGAGAGAGCAGATTGGTCACGAAAGATTTTTAGAATTTCCTCTAGAAGGACACCGTTTTGACGATATCCGCCGTTGGGGATGGCTTCAAGACCCTGCTAAATTAGCTTGGTTAAAAGCAAGAGATGCAGAGTTTAATTCTTATACAGCAGGAAGAGAATATTTTCCAATTCCACAATTAGAAATGGATAACAACCCGGGAACTGTTCAAAACGACAGTTATTAAGTTTTCAGTCTCGGTTTTCAGTCACAGTCTCACTGTATATTGTAACTGAAAACTGAGACTTATAATATTATGCCTTAGAATTTGGAATACAAGAGAAGTAATTTTTAACAGTAACTAAAATTAGAATAATGAAAACAATTACAAGTTTGATTTTATTAGCGATATTATTTGGGAGTTGTCAGAATGAAGATATTGTCCCAACTCAAGAAGGAACAACAGCAGTTGTAAATGCAGAGGATTCAAAGGTTACCAATTTAACAGCAAAAACAGTCAGCGGAAATGTGCCATCACATGATCCAAGTACGATTGTAAAAAGTGGTGTTAATTATTATGTTTTTACTACAGGAGATAATATTCCAGTTACCTATTCAACAAATCTAACAAGCTGGGCATGGGGAACATCGGTGTTTTCATCAACGCCAAGTTGGATTACAGGATACGTTCCAGGATTCGTTAAAACCTTTTGGGCGCCAGATGTTGCTTGGTTTAACAATAGATGGAATATGTATTATTCCTGTTCTACATTTGGTTCAGCCACTTCTGCAATCGGATTGGTAACAACACCAGCCATTTCGCAAAGCGCAGGAACAACATGGACAGACAGAGGAGTTGTTGTTTCTTCTTCGTCAGCATCAGATGTTAATGCAATCGATCCGTCAATTTTAGTAGATGGAAGCAATGTCTATATGGCTTACGGTTCATGGCATGCGGGTATTGGTGTAATTCAAATTAATCCTTCAACAGGAAAAACAACAGGAATCAAAACCATTGTTGCTGGCGGAAACAGCGAATCTTGGGAGGCTCCTTGTTTAATTAAAGAAGGAAGCTATTATTACTTATTTGTAAACCGAGGAACTTGCTGTAATGGAGTTAACAGCACCTACTATATTGTAGTTGGACGTTCTACAAGTCCGTTTGGACCTTTTGTGGATAAAAACGGAGTATCTCTAAAAAGCGGCGGCGGAACAACCGTTCTGGCTTCACAAGGAAATTATATCGGTCCAGGGCATTTGTCAAGAATTACAGGAACTCAAAAAGGAGCGGTTCATTATTATGACGGAGCCGACGGCGGAAATCCAAAACTCGAAATTGTATACTTTACTTGGTCATCAGGATGGCCGACACTTTCTTATTAAAAAATTAAAATTCAGAGGAAAGTTTTCGGGCTTTCCTCTACAATAAAAACCACTATGAAAAAAGCACTTTTAATCACATTTCTTATTTCGTTTTGCAGTCAGCTGAATTTTGCGCAGACCACAATCACCATTAAAAATACGGCCGATGCGCCCACAATTGACAAAAATATCTACGGTCATTTTGCAGAGCATTTAGGGCGTTGTATTTACGGAGGATTTTTTGTGGGAGATACTTCGAAAATTCCAAATACAAAAGGAGTAAGAAATGATATTATTGCGGCTTTAAAAGATTTAAAAATTCCAAATTTGAGATGGCCAGGAGGCTGTTTTGCTGATACTTACCATTGGAAAGATGGAATCGGACCACAAGAACAAAGACCAACTATTGTAAACAAATGGTGGGGCGGAGTTACTGAAGATAACAGTTTTGGAACACATGATTTCTTGAACATGTGTGAACTTCTTGGAGCAGAACCTTATTTATCTGGAAATGTTGGAAGCGGAACGGTTCAGGAACTAGCAGACTGGGTTCAGTATACGAACTTCAGCGGTAAAAGTCCGATGAGTGATTTACGTGCTAAAAATGGAAGAAAAGAACCTTGGAAAGTAAAATATTGGGGAATTGGAAATGAAGCTTGGGGTTGTGGAGGAAATATGACTGCAGAATATTATGCAGGAGAATACCGTAAATATGCGACTTTCATGTCTGACTGGGAAAATACGGGAGGAATCACCAGAATTGCATCTGGATCAAATAGTTCAGATTACAATTGGACTGAAGTTTTAATGAAAGGAATTCCGTTAAATATGTTAGGCGGAGTTGGGGTTCATCATTATGCTGTCATTGACTGGGGTAAAAAAGGAGATGACAGAAATTTTACAGAAGAAGGCTATTTTAAAACGATGCAGTCGGCTCTAAAAATGGAAGAATTAGTTACGAAACATTCTGCTATTATGGACAAGTACGATCCTGAGAAAAAAGTAGCCATGATTGTTGACGAATGGGGAGGCTGGTACGAAGTAGAAAAAGGAACCAATCCAGGATTTTTATATCAGCAAAATACCATGCGTGATGCGGTTTTAGCTGGAGCAACTCTTAACATTTTCAATAACCATGCAGATCGCGTTCGTATGGCAAACCTAGCACAATGTGTTAACGTTTTACAAGCTGTAATCCTTACAGACAAAGCTAAAATGATTGTAACGCCAACGTATCATGTAATGAAAATGTACAGCGTGCATCAAGATGCGAAGTTATTGCCAGTAAGTTTCGAATCACCATCATACACTTTTAATGGAGAAAAACTTCCTGCGGTTTCAGTGTCAGCATCAAAAGATAAAAATGGCACAGTTCATATTTCATTAGTTAATGTGGATGCAAAAAACAAAAACAAAATCGAAATTGATGTAAAAGAATTAGGCGTGAAAAACTTCACAGGAGCGGTTATAACATCGGCTAAATTACAAGATTACAATTCATTTGAAAACCCAAATAAAATTGTTCCAACAGCTTTTAAAGGTTTCGAAAACAAAAAAGGAAAACTTGAAATCACTATTCCTCCTTTCTCAGTTGTTGTTTTAGAAGGAAAATAAAATAGAAGCAGATGAAAAAGCAAAATTTCATTTTAAAAACCATTTCTTCCATCGGATTTTTTGTGGCAGCAATTCTAATGGCGAGCTGTTCTAAAGATGATCCAGCGGCACCTGAAGTTGGTGGGCCAGATCCTGTCGTACCGCCAGTGGTTACGCCAACATTTAACGGACCGACTTATGCAGATAATTATACTGCATTTGCAAGCTGGAACACTAGATCACAATGGAATCTGGCAAATGTACATGATCCGTCAGTTGAAAAATCGGGAGAATATTATTATATGTACCAAACTGATGCTTCGTACGGAAATGCACATGAGGGTAATGGACATTTTTTCTACCGAAGATCAAAAGATTTAATCAATTGGGAATTTATGGGATCTTCAATGGCTCAGGCTCCAGCTTGGGTAAAAGATTCTTTAAATAATAAAAGAGCCAGAATGAGTCCAGCTCTTCCTCCGATAGAAAATCCAAATTATGGATTTTGGGCGCCATGCGTTCGAAAAGTAGGTAATGTTTTTAGAATGTATTACAGCATTGTAGTAACCAATCCCATTACAGGAACAGACACCAATACTTCTTGGACAGAACGTGCTTTTATTGGTTTGGCTGAAACAACAGATTTGGCTTCTAATAATTGGGTTGATAAAGGAATGGTAGTCTGCTCAGAACCTGACGGTGTAAAAAGTTATGTTAGAAACGGAGGAAACGATTGGGATGCTTATTTTAAATTCAATGCCATCGATCCGAGTTTTATTGAAACTCCCGAAGGTGAACAATATTTAATTTACGGTTCTTGGCATTCTGGAATTGCAGCTTTAAAACTAAATCCAACGACAGGAAAGCCAGATAAATTAAAAACAATTGATGATTACGGAGTTCGAATTGCAGGTCGCGGAAATGTAAATACGAATCGTTGGCAAGCACTCGAAGGACCAGAAATCATCTACAATCCAGACACGCAATATTATTATTTGTTTTTGGCTTATGACGAATTATCGGTTGCTTATAACACACGAGTTGCGCGTTCCAAAAACATTTTGGGGCCTTATGTAACCAACACAGGAATGAGTATTACAAACGGTGCAGAATGTTTTCCATTGGTAACGCATCCGTATCAATTTAAAAATCATACAGGTTGGGTTGGATTTGCGCATTGTGCTGTTTTTCAAAACCCAGAAACAAAACAATGGTTTTATGCTTCGCAGGCACGTTTGCCAGAAGGAGTTTCGGGAATTGCGGTTTCAAATGCAGTCATGATGGGGCATGTGCATGGAATTCAATGGACAGAAGACGGCTGGCCTGTAATAGAACCAGAACGCTATGCTGGAGTACCAACAACGACTTTTGCAGAAGGAAATCTGGTAGGAACATGGGAACAAATTACCATGAATTATCAGTACAAAACCATGCAGAAAGCGGTTACGATTTATTTAACTGCCGATAAAAAAGTAAGTGGGGACATAACGGGAACCTGGTCTTACGATCCTGCAAAAAAAATTGCCACAATAAATGGAGTGAAATGCAACGTAATTGATGCTTGGGATTGGGAATCGGCAACCAGAAAAGTGACTTTGACCTACACCGGAATTAATAGTGCGGGATTAGCAGTTTGGGGTAAAAAAGTAAACTAGAAAATTCCAATTTTTTAAATGCCAAATTCCAAGTATTAAAGAATGGCCACTCCCGATAGCTATCGGGATAAAGGATTAAAAAGATTAGAAAAAAATCTGCTCAATCTGCGAGAGAATAAAAATTTAAACACATAGAAACATAGGTTTTTTTGATCTGTAAAAAGAGTACAAAACAAATCTAGATTTGAACACATAGATTGCTATGTGAATTTTAAATAAATGAAATGCCTTTTTCAGACAAAGTAATGCTATGATTCTATGTGTTAAAAAAAATAAACTATAGACTAAAAGATAAATCCATTTAATCTGTGAAATCTGTGGCAAAAAAAAAAGTAACAAATGAAAAATCTATTTATAAACCTTTCTGTTTTGCTTTTATCGATTGTGGGAACTGCACAATCGGTAAAATTCAACAACCCCATTATTACAGATAAATATACAGGAGATCCTGCAGCATTGGTTTACCAAGACAAAGTGTATTTGTATGCAGGTCATGATGAAGCGCCAAACGACTTTAATTTTTATAAAATGAATGAATGGCTGGTGTATTCTTCTTCTGATATGAAAAAATGGGAATCACATCCTGTGCCATTGAAAGTAACCGATTTTAAATGGGCAAAAAGTGATGCATGGGCTTCGCAGGTAATAGAAAGAAATGGAAAATTTTATTGGTACGTAACAGTTGAACATGGAACTGTTCCTGGAAAATCGATTGGAGTTGCGGTTGCAGATAATCCGCTTGGACCTTTTAAAGATGCATTGGGAAAAGCACTAATCACCAACGATATGACCAAGTTTAGCGACATAAGCTGGGACGATATCGATCCGACGGTTTTTATTGATGTTGATGGACAAGCGTATTTATTTTGGGGAAACACAGCCTGTCATTACGCCAAATTAAAAGAAAATATGACTGAAATAGACGGAGAAATTTATCACATAAAACTGCCAAATTTCACTGAAGCACCATGGATTCATAAACATAATGGCTGGTACTATTTGTCATACGCATATGAGTTTCCTGAAAAAATTGCCTACGCCATGAGCAAATCCATTACAGGACCTTGGGAGTTTAAAGGAATTCTGAATGAATTAGCAGGAAACAGTAACACCAATCATCAATCTATAATTGATTTTAAAGGACAATCGTATTTCATTTATCATAACGGAGCATCAAAACCACATGGAGGAAGTTTTAGAAGATCTGTTTGTGTAGATAAATTATTTTATAACAAAGACGGAACAATGAAACGTGTCGTGATGACGTCTGAAGGAATACAATAGATTGTCAGTCTGAGCGGAGTCGAAGACAGTCACAGTTTTCAGTTTGGGTTTCTTATATGCTCTAGAAAAGTTTTCGTTGAGGTTTAAACTTAAATTTACTTAAATCACTTATATGGTTTACAAAAATATAAAATATACAATTTCAATTTTTTTGATGCTGACAACTTCGGTGATTATGGCGCAGGAAATTGTCGTGCATGATCCTGTTGTTATCAAGCAAAAAGGCACTTATTATTTGTACTGTACAGGTAACGGAATAAGTATTTTTAGTTCTAAAGATTTAAAAAAATGGAACAAAGAACCACAAGTTTTCACAGAAAAACCAGTTTGGGCAGATGGCGTTGCGGCCGATTTTAAAAATCATATTTGGGCGCCAGATATTTCATTCCATAACAATATCTATTATCTGTATTATTCAGTTTCGGCTTTTGCCAAAAATACATCGGCGATTGGCGTTGCGACCAATACCACTTTAGATCCAAAAGATAAAAATTACAAATGGGTCGATCACGGAATTGTCATTCAATCACAACCAAACAGAGATATGTGGAACGCCATTGATCCGAATTTGGTTTTTGATGAAAACAATACGCCTTGGCTTTCTTTCGGTTCTTTTTGGGAAGGATTGAAATTGGTAAAATTAAATCCCGATTTAAAATCAATTGCACAACCTCAGGAATGGCATACGATTGCAAAACGAAAAAGATCTTTCGAATTAGCAGATTCAGACCCTGGAGATGGCGCACTTGAAGCTCCTTTTATCTTTAAGAAAAACGGATACTATTATCAATTTCTTTCTTGGGATTTATGCTGTCGCGGAGAAAAAAGCACTTACAAAGTGGTTGTTGGAAGATCAAAAAATGTAGCAGGACCTTATTTGGATAAAGAAGGAAAACAACTCGATCAAGGTGGAGGAAGTTTAGTAGTTCAAGGGGATGAAAATTACTTTGGCGTAGGCCATAACAGTGCTTATACTTTTGATGGAAAAGATTATATGTTTTATCACGGTTACGAAAAGAAAACCAACGGAACACCAAGATTAGTGATTAGAGAAATACAATGGGATACTGATTTGTGGCCTGTTTTAAAATAGAATACAACAATAATGAAGAAATACGACTTACCCATTTTAACGATTTTCATGTCACTTCTGATTTTGGTTTCTTGCAAAGAGACCAAAAACGATGTGGTGCAGCATAAAACATCTGTTTTAAAAGCAGGTTACGAAATCGAGCCGGTTAACATTCAAAATGTAAAACTGACGGATTCTTTTTGGCTTCCAATTATCAAAAGAGTACAGGAAGTAACAATCGAATATGCGATTAAGAAATGTGATGAAGAAGGTCGTTTTGAGAACTTTTTAATAGCTGGAAAACAGAAAACTGGAAAAGTACGAGGCGATATGCCTTTTGATGATACCGATGTTTATAAAATCATAGAAGGAGCATCCAACACTTTAATCAGTGCTCCAAATCCGAAATTGGAAAGAGTTTTAGATTCGATGATTGCCATTGTAAAAATTGGTCAAGAACCAGATGGATATATTACCACATGGAGAACGATAAACCCTGCAAAACCCCCAGCACCTTGGGTTCCTGTAATCGAAGGGAAACGTTGGGAATCTTTGCAGATTAGCCATGAATTGTATAATCCAGGACATTTAATTGAATCGGCAATCGTGCATTACGAAGCAACAGGAAAAACCAATTTCCTAGACATTGCCATAAAAGCTGCCGATATGTTGGTAAGAACTTTTGGCGATAATCCAGGACAGGTAAAAGGAGTTCCAGGACATCAGATTGTAGAAACGGGGTTGATAAAATTATACCAGATTACAGGAAAAGAAGATTATCTGAAATTGGCAAAATACTATTTAGACAATCGCGGAAATCCGAACAATCATAAATTATATGGAGAATATGCACAGGATCATATTCCTGTAATTCAGCAAAATGAAGCTGTGGGGCATGCGGTTCGTGCGGTTTACATGTACGCAGGAATGACCGATATTGTTGCCATGACCAAAGATAAAGCTTATGAGAATGCCGTAAATAATTTATGGGATAATATGGTTAATAAAAAAATGTACATCACAGGCGGAATTGGCTCAAGACATGACGGCGAAGCTTTTGGAGCAAACTACGAATTGCCAAATCTAACGGCTTACAACGAAACTTGTGCTGCAATTGGCGATGTATATTGGAATCATAGACTGCATAACTTATACGGGAAATCACAATATTTTGATGTCATAGAAAGAACGATGTACAACGGATTAATTTCGGGTATTTCGCTTGACGGAAAACAATTTTTCTATCCAAATGCTTTAGAAGCAGACGGTGTTTACAAATCAAACAGAGGTTCTTGCACACGTCAGGCTTGGTTTGATTGCTCTTGCTGTCCGACGAATTTAATTCGTTTTATTCCTTCAATTCCGGGATTGATTTATTCGAAAACTAAGAACGATTTGTATGTGAATTTATATGCTTCAAATGATGCTTCTTTCACATTAGGAAAAACCGATTTACAGATTTCGCAACAGACTTCTTATCCTTGGAACGGAAAAGTGGGAATTTCAGTTAATCCTAAAAAAGAGAGCAAATTCACGATTAAACTTCGCGTTCCAGGTTGGGCAAGAAATGAGGTTTTGCCAGGAGATTTGTATACGTATAAGAAGGCTTCAACTCAAAAACCAACCATTACTGTAAACGGAGAAATAGTAGCAATTCAGCCTGAAAATGGTTATTTCAATGTAACCAGAAACTGGAAAAAAGGAGACAAAATTGCACTTAATTTCCCAATGGAAGTTCAGGAAGTAGAAACCAATTCAAGGGTAGAAACGAATAAAAATAAAGTTTCTTTAGAATACGGTCCGCTAGTATATGCAGTTGAAGAAATGGACAACAAAACCAATTTTGACAAGATCAATATTTCGGCTTCAGATACTTTCAAAGTAAGAAAAGAAGCGAATTTACTGCAAGGTGTAAATGTGATCGAAAATTCAAAATTCAAAGCCATTCCATATTATTCTTGGTCAAATCGTGGAGTTGGGAAAATGAAAGTGTGGATTGATTTTAAAGACTGAATTCCTCACAAATAAATTAAATGCAAACAAACCAGTATAATATGCAAACAAACCTATTAAAAAATTGGGCACTTTCAGCAATTGTTTTTGTAAGTGTTTCTTCTTGTACAGATAAAAAAGCAGAAAAAGAACTGTCTAAAGAAGTGACTACTACAAAAACAACCTTAACTAACAAACCTATTGTGTTGCAAAGAGCAGATCCTTTTATCTACAAGCATACAGATGGGTATTATTATTTTACAGGATCGGTACCAACCTACGACGCTATAGAGTTAAGACGTGCAAAGTCTATTGCTGAGCTTCAAAATGCTGAAACCTTTAGAGTATGGGAAAAACATAAAAGCGGACCAATGAGCCGTCATGTGTGGGCTCCTGAAATTCATTATTTGGATGGAAAATGGTATGTGTATTTTGCAGCAAGCGAAGAAGAAGATATTTGGAAATTAAGACCTTATGTTTTGGAGTGTACAGGCCAGGATCCTTTACACGACAAGTGGATTGAACTTGGGCAAATGCAAGCAGCTGATGCAGATCCAAAAAGCTTTACCGATTTTTCTCTGGACGGAACTGTATTTGAACATAAAAATAAACGCTATTTCTGTTGGGCAGAAAAAACAGGCGGGCAGTTCGCCGCTTCTAATTTGTATTTGGCCGAAATGGAATCGCCCGTAAAACTAAAAACAGTTCAGTTCATGCTAACGACTCCGGATTATGACTGGGAACGCGTAGGTTTTTGGGTAAATGAAGGTCCTGCGGTGATTAAAAACAAAGGAAAAATTTACATTACTTTTTCGGCTAGTGCTACTGGTTCTTGTTACAGTATGGGAATGATGGAAGCAGATGAAAACGCTGATTTACTAGATAGAAATTCTTGGAAAAAATCTAGATATCCAGTATTAAAAACCAATGAAGCAAAAAACATTTATGGGCCAGGGCATAACTCATTCACTGTGGATGAAAACGGAGAACCATTAGTAATTTATCATGCAAGAGATTACGAAAAAGCTGTTGGCGATCCAAAAGTGGTGCCTGCCACAGACAAAAGACCCTTGAAAGAAATTATTGCAGATCCGTTATATGATCCTAATCGTCATGCGAGAATGATGAAATTAAAATTTGATGAAAATGGTAGACCAATATTTCAATTTAACTAAAAAAGCTAAATGGTAATGGCGAAAATTCATTTGCAGCACAAACCAAAATTAGTCCAAAAGAAAGTCAATTTTAGATAAGTGGAAGCAAAGTTCAGTACGATTTTCCAGCTTATTCTTTGACTGTTTTGAAAATTAAGATGAAATAATCGCAAGATTATAAATGTAACATTGACATTTATTTTTTGTTTTGAGCTTAAATCTTTGTTTTGATGCATTTTTTGTAAAAATTAAAGAACAGAATTTTATTAAGTGTTTTTTATACACTTATAAATTATTTATAATTATATTTGTCAATATTTTAAAAATAAAATACGAATGAAAAATTATGTAATAGGATTGGACTACGGAACAGATTCTGTTCGCGCGGTGCTAATTGATACAGAAAATGGGCAGGAGCTAGCATCGAATGTTTCTCATTACAAAAGATGGAAAAACAAACAATATTGTGACGCTTCTATAAACCAATTTCGTCAGCATCCTTTGGATCATATCGAAGGATTAGAAATTACGATTCAAAACGTTGTAAAAGAAAGTAAAGTAGATCCTTCGTTAGTAAAAGGAATTTGTATTGATACAACTGGATCGTCTCCGGTGCCGGTTACAAAAGACGGAACGCCCTTGGCCTTGACAAAAGGTTTTGAAGAAAACCCAAATGCGATGATGGTTTTATGGAAAGACCATACTTCTATAAATGAAGCAAACAAAATCAACGAACTAGCAGTAAGTTGGGGCGGAGAAGATGTTACAAAATATGTGGGCGGAATTTATTCTTCTGAATGGTTTTGGGCAAAAATTCTTCACATTGCAAGACAAGACGAAGCGGTTCGAAATGCAGCGCACACCTGGATGGAACATTGCGATTTAATGACGTATTTGTTAATTGAAGATAAAGATTTAAAAACGTTCAAAAGAAGCCGTTGCGCAGCGGGTCATAAAGCAATGTGGCACGCAGACTGGAACGGATTACCGCCAGTTGAATTTTTAGAAAAATTACATCCGTATTTAGCGCAGCTTCGCGGTAATTTATATGATGAAACGTATACATCAGATTTAGTTGCTGGAAAATTAAGCCAAGAATGGGCAAATCGTTTAGGGCTTTCGACAGAAACTGTTGTGGCGGTTGGAACTTTTGATGCACATTCTGGAGCGGTTGGAGCTAAAATCGAAGAGAATACTTTGGTTCGTGTTATGGGAACTTCAACTTGTGATATTCTGGTTGGTTCTTATGATGAGGTGGGAACAAAAACCGTTCGCGGAATCTGCGGACAAGTTGACGGATCTGTTATTCCAGGATTTATTGGTTTAGAAGCAGGACAATCTGCTTTTGGAGATTTATTGGCTTGGTACAAAGAATTATTAATGTGGCCGACGGAACATTTATTAGGTTCTTCATCTGTTTTAAATGATGCTCAAAAAGAACAATTAAGAGAAGAATTTAGCGATAAATTAATTGTAGAATTAACGAAAGAAGCAGAGAAAATCCCCGTTTCAGAAAGTCTTCCAATTGCTTTAGACTGGATTAATGGACGCAGAACTCCAGATGCTAATCAGGAATTAAAAAGCGCAATTTCAAATTTATCGTTAGGAACAAAAGCACCTCATATTTTTAAAGCTTTAGTAAACGCAATCTGTTTTGGAGCGAAGAAAATTGTAGATCGTTTTGAAGAAGAAGGTGTAAAAATCGACAGCGTTATCGGAATTGGCGGTGTGGCGAGAAAATCTCCTTTCATCATGCAGACTTTGGCTAACGTTTTAAATAAGCCAATTAAAGTTGCAGCTTCAGACCAAACACCAGCTTTAGGAGCGGCAATTTACGCAGCGGTTGCAGCAGGAATTTATCCAAACGTAATCGAAGCAAGCCAGAAAATCGGAAGTGATTTTGACGGAGAATATTTCCCTCAGACAGACCAAGTTGAAGCGTATCATAAACTGCTTTTGGGATACGAAAAATTAAGTGCTTTTGCAGATCCAAACCTTAAAATATCGCAACATGAGCTCTCTTTATAAAGATTTAAAACAAGAATGTTACGAAGCCAATATGCAATTAAATGCATTGAATTTGGTGGTGTATACATTCGGAAATGTAAGTGCCGTGGATAGAAAAAATGGTGTTTTTGCCATTAAGCCAAGCGGTGTTCCTTACGAAGATTTAAAACCAGAAGATATCGTAATTGTCGATTTTGATAATAATGTTATTGAAGGTGCAATGCGTCCATCATCTGACACAAAAACGCATGCTTATTTATACAAAAATTGGCCAAATATTGGCGGAGTGGCTCATACACACGCTACTTATTCTGTGGCTTGGGCACAATCGCAACAAGATATTCCGATTTTCGGAACAACACATGCCGATCATTTAACGGCAGATATTCCGTGTGCGCCCCCGATGGCAGATCATTTAATTGAAGGAAACTACGAACACAATACCGGAATTCAGATTCTAGATTGCTTCAAAGAAAAAAATCTTTCTTATGAAGAAGTAGAAATGATTCTGATTGGAAACCACGGTCCGTTTGCATGGGGAAAAAATGCAGCAAAAGCGGTTTACAATAGTAAGGTCTTAGAAGTTGTGGCAGAAATGGCTTACTTGACTTTACAAATAAATCCAAACGCACCAAGATTAAAAGATTCATTAATAAAAAAACATTACAATCGTAAACACGGAAAAGATTCGTATTACGGACAGTAAAGGCTTTGTTTCAGGTTTCAGTTTTTTTTAGTTTCAAGTTGTTGGGACGTAAAATTTGGAATGTGAAACAAACAAAACAGAAACAATAATATAACAAATCGAGTTTTCAGATTCCAATAACCTGAAACCTGAAACTTGAAACAAAAAATAACAAAATGATAGACATTTCTCAAAAAGAAGTATGGTTCGTAGTAGGAAGCCAGGAATTATATGGTGAAGAAACGCTAAGAAAAGTAGCAGAACATTCACAAATTATTGCAAAAGGATTAGACGCTTCGTCTTCAATTCCGGTAAAAGTGGTTTATAAAGATGTGGTAAAATCGCCTTCTCAGATTTTAGATGTTTGTTTGGCAGCAAATTCTGCTAAAAACTGTATCGGAATTATTGCTTGGATGCATACTTTCTCTCCAGCAAAAATGTGGATTGGCGGATTAAATATCCTTAAAAAACCATTATGCCACTTGCATACACAATATAATGCTGAAATTCCGTGGGGAAGCATCGACATGGATTTCATGAACTTGAACCAATCTGCTCATGGAGATCGTGAATTTGGTTTCATCATGTCTAGATTACGTAAAAAACGTAAAGTAGTTGTAGGACACTGGGAAGATCAAAGAGTTCAGAAACAATTAGGAATCTGGTCAAGAGTAGTTCTTGGATGGGACGAACTTCAAAACTTAAAAGTAGCTCGTATTGGAGACAATATGCGTGAAGTTGCCGTGACAGAAGGAGATAAAGTTGAAGCTCAAATTCGTTTTGGAATGTCTGTAAACGGATACGATTCTTCAGACGTTACCAAACATATTGAAAAAGTAACTGACAAAGAATTAAATGATTTATTAGCCGTTTACGAGCAATCATACAACTTAACTGATTCTTTAAAAGAAGGCGGAGCACAAAGAAGTTCTTTGGTTGAAGCAGCAAAAATCGAATTAGGATTAAGAGCTTTCCTTGAAGAAGGAGGATTCGGTGCTTTTACAGATACATTTGAAAACCTTGGGGTTTGGAAACAATTACCAGGAATCGCAACACAAAGATTAATGGCTGATGGTTATGGTTTTGGTGGAGAAGGAGACTGGAAAACAGCTGCAATGGTAAGAGCTTTAAAAGTAATGTGTATTGGTTTAGAAGGCGGAACGTCTTTCATGGAAGATTATACATACCATTTCACACCACAAAAATCATATGTTTTAGGATCTCATATGTTAGAGATTTGTCCATCTATTGCTGACGGAAAACCTTCTTGTGAAGTTCATCCATTAGGAATTGGCGGAAAAGAAGATCCAGCTCGTTTGGTATTTAATTCGCCTGCAGGAGATGCAATCAATGTTTCTTTGGTGGATATGGGAACTCGTTTCCGTTTAATTGTAAACGAAGTAGAAGCAGTGAAACCAATGGCAGAATTACCAAAACTTCCTGTTGCTAGAGTTTTATGGGATTGTAAACCAAATTTAGAAGTTGCAGCAACAGCTTGGATTTTAGCTGGAGGAGCGCACCACACGGTTTACAGCCAATCGATTACAACAGAATATATGGAAGATTTCGCAGACATTGCTGGAATCGAATTATTGGTAATTGATGAAAAAACAACTGTAAGAGAGTTTAAAGATAAAATCAATGCTAATGAAGCGTATTTCCATTTGTTTCAACACGGACTTTAATCTAAGATGCTAAGGTTCTAAGTTACTGAGATTCTAAGATTTTTTGTTACTTTTAACTTGTTGAGCTCAATTTTGTGTAAAAAAATAAACGCAGATAAAACGGATTTGCTAACGCAAAAGCGCAGATAAAACGGATTTTTTAATAATTTAAAATCAGTGTAAATCCGCGTCTTCGTGATAACGAATCTGTTTTATCCGCGTAAAAAAACACAGCATTTTTTCAATAAAGAATTACTTTTAACATCTAACTTTTTATAAAACCAAAAAATATCATTTTATGAATGTATTAAAACGCTCTCTTTTCATATTAAGCATGCTTGGTATTGCTATAGTTTCAGTTCAGTGTAAAGGCGATAAAAAAGCTGATACAGAAAAAACGGAAGCCGATGCAAAAGCTTTAGTTACAATTGACAAATCGGAATACGGAACTACTGCTAAAGGAGAAAAAGTAGAAAGCTATAAATTGAAAAACCAAAACGGGATGGAAGTGGACATCATCACTTTTGGTGGAAGAATTACAGATTTGAAAGTGCCTAATAAAGCAGGTGTTTCTGAAAATGTAGTAATCGGTTTTAGTTCTTTAGCGCAATATGAAAAAGAAAATCCTTTCTTCGGAGCTTTGATCGGAAGATACGGAAACCGAATTGCAAAAGGTAAATTTTCATTAGATGGAAAAGAATATCAATTAGCTTTAAACAACGCTCCAAATGCTTTACATGGAGGTCCACAAGGGTTTTTTAATGTAGTTTGGAAAGCAGATGAGGTTAAATCTGGCGATACAGCTTCTTTAAAATTATCTTATGTAAGTAAAGATATGGAAGAAGGTTATCCAGGAAATCTGAAAGTTTTTGTGACTTATACCTTGACAAATGATAATCAGTTGGAAGTGCTTTACAAAGCAACAACAGACAAAAAAACAGTTGTTAATTTAACTCAACATTCATACTTCAATTTATCAGGAGATTTTACCAAAACAATCTTAGATCACGAATTGACTTTAAATGCTGATAAATTAGTTCCAGTTGATGCAGATTTGATTCCAACTGGAAAACTAGATGATGTTGCCGGCACTCCTTTCGATTTCAGAACGCCAAAATTAATTGGAAAAGATATCAATGCTAAAAATGATCAGTTAGAAAAAGGAAAAGGCTACGACCATTGCTGGGTATTGAACAACCCTGAAAAAGGAAAAACAATCATTGCAAAAGTATACCACGCAGCAAGCGGAAGGATTATGGAAATGACAACAGACGAGCCTGGAATTCAGTTCTACTCTGGAAACTTCCTTGACGGAACTTTGCCAATGCCAAACGGAGGAACTTTTGCACATAGAACAGGATTATGTCTAGAAACAGAACATTATCCAGATTCTCCAAACCAGAAAAATTTCCCAACAACGGTTTTAAATCCAGGAGAAAATTATAAAACGAAAACCACTTTTAAGTTTTCAGTTAAGAAATAGTTTTAGAATCTGTTTATTAATTTAGTAATTTCTAAGAACCTCGAAAGCATTATTACTTTCGAGGTTTTTTTATTGGAGTTTTTTCTGCCACGAATTCACGAATTTCTTGGTAATGAGTACTAATTTGAATTAGTGAAATTCAAAGGCAAGAATTTTAGATGCGATTCAATTTTATGTAAATTCGTGAATTCGTGGCAGAAAAAAATAATTATGGCATTTAAACATCTATTCAAAGTAGCATTAAACTGGACTTCAAAAAAAGAAGATTCATTTTCGAAAATTTACAGCAAAACCCATCAAATAAAAATTGAAGCAAAACCAATTTTAGAAATATCGGCAGCTAAAGCTTTCAAAGGCGATCCAACGTTATACAATCCTGAAGATTTGTTGTTAAGCAGTTTAGTTTCCTGCCACATGATGTCATATTTATATGTCTGCTCGCAAAACGGAATAGAGGTTCTGGAATATTCAGACAATGCCGAAGCAATTCTAGAAGTAAATCCAGATGGTAGCGGTCGTTTTGTTGAGGCAAGATTATATCCGAAAGTGAAAATCTCAAATCCAGACCAAATAGAATTGGCTTTAGAGTTGCATCATAAAGCAAATCAATTGTGTTTTATTGCTAATTCGTGCAATTTTCCTGTTTTGCATAATGGAAGTTGTGAAGTGATATAAAAAGAAAAAACCTCTTCCGTTAAGAAGAGGTTTTTCGTACCCGGAGCCGGAGTCGAACCGGCACGGTTTCCCACAGGTGTTTGAGACCAGCGCGTCTACCAATTCCGCCATCCGGGCTTAGCAGACGAAAAAATAATCAAAAGCGATTATTTTAACGCAATAGAATGAAGTCATAAATGGCGTCATTCCTTTAACACGGTGCAAATGTAAAAAATAATTTTAAACGAACTACTAAAAATACTTAAATTTTTGCTTTCAGTGTTCAATAAATTTTATAAATTTGCAGCTCGTTAAAACGAAGCACACACAACTAACTACATCCGAGACATTTATACGCATTCCGCTTTATTGAAATATAAAGCTGAATTTTTTTAAAAGTAACGGGATAAAACAACAAATTACAATGTCGCACCTAGAACCAGAAGCTAAAATTTTTGCTTGTTCACAAAGTGTTTATCTTGCAGAAAAAATTGCAAAAGATTACGGGATTCCGTTAGGAAAAGTAACGATGTCAACGTATAGTGATGGAGAATTTCAGCCGTCTTACGAAGAATCAATAAGAGGTTTACGAGTATTCATCGTATGTTCAACTTTTCCAAGTGCAGATAATCTGATGGAATTGTTGTTAATGATTGATGCGGCAAAACGTGCATCAGCAAGACATATTACAGCTGTTATGCCTTATTTTGGTTGGGCAAGACAAGATAGAAAAGACAAACCAAGAGTTCCAATTGGAGCAAAGTTAGTAGCAAACCTATTGACTGCTGCAGGAGCAACAAGGATCATGACTATGGATTTGCATGCAGACCAGATTCAAGGATTCTTTGAAAAACCAGTAGATCATTTATTTGCATCTACCATCTTTTTACCATATGTAGAAAGTTTAAAATTAGATAATCTAACAATTGCATCTCCAGATATGGGAGGTTCAAAAAGAGCATATGCTTACTCTAAGTTTTTAGAATCAGATGTAGTAATCTGTTACAAACAAAGAAAAGCAGCCAACGTTATCGATACTATGGAGCTTATTGGTGAAGTAAAAGGACGTAACGTAATCTTAGTAGACGACATGATCGATACAGGAGGAACTTTAGCGAAAGCGGCAGACCTAATGATCGAAAAAGGAGCACTAAGTGTAAGAGCAATTTGTACGCACGCGATTTTATCTGGCGGAGCATACGAAAAAATCGAAAACTCAAAATTAACTGAGTTAATCGTAACAGATTCTATTCCGTTAAAGAAAGAATCAAAAAAGATAAAAGTGGTAAGCTGTGCGCCTCTATTTGCTGAGGTTATGCAGATGGTTCACCACAACAATTCCATCAGTGGAAAATTCATTATGTAAAAGCAGTAAGCTGTAGGCATTAGGCCGTAAGCATATTTACTTTGCATAAAAAGCCTAAAGCATATTGCTTAAAGCTTACAGCAAAACAGAATATTTATATTAATAACTATATTTTTTTTACAATGAAATCGATTACAATTAAAGGATCAGAAAGAGAAAGCGTGGGCAAAGTGTCAACTAAAGCCTTACGTAATGCTGGAGCGGTTCCTTGCGTGTTATACGGAGGAAATCAAGCAGTACACTTCTCAGCAGACGCTGCAGCGTTCAAAAACTTGGTTTACACTCCAAATGCACACACAGTTGTGATTGAGCTTGGAAAAGGAAAATCATTCAATGCAATTTTGCAAGATATCCAAGTTCACCCAGTAACTGACAAAATTTTACACATTGACTTCTTCCAATTATTTGATGATAAAGAAATCACAATGGAAGTTCCTGTGAAAATCGTTGGTACGTCTAAAGGTGTTCTTGCGGGAGGTGTTTTACGTTTAAACCAACGTAAATTAAAAGTTAAAGCTTTACCAGCAAATCTTCCTGATTTCGTTGAAGCTGACATCACTCCACTTGAAATGGGTAACAAATTATATGTTACTAAAGTTGGAAAACCAGAGTACAAAATTATGCACCCAGACAACACAGTTGTTTGTCAAGTAAGAATCTCTCGTGCTGCTATGAAAGCTGCTCAAGAGGCTGCAAAAGCTGCAAAAGCTCCTGCAAAAGGAAAGAAAAAATAATTTTTTCAACTCAATACAAAAAGCCTCAATCCTACGATTGGGGCTTTTTTTTTGGAGGTTCTGAGAAGCTGAGTTGCTAAGGTTCTAAGTTTTTTTTGCTACAAAAGGGCTTCGACTCCGCTCAGCCTGACACGTATAATATTTGTCTGGCTGAGCGGAGTCGAAGCTACTTTAAGAATTCTCTAATTGTCACATTCTCAAATTCTCTAATTATTTTTTAGAAGCAGCAACTTTCCGTTTTCATAAGACGTAACATTCCTGCCATCCGCTATATCTTTTCCCTGCTAAAGGAGCAGGAAAAAGGATGCCGCTTCTGTCAGGGCTAGTAAGGAAGTATCTTTTTCATAAGATTCGAAGTTGCTAAGATCTTGAGGTGTTAAGTTTATCATTGTTGTCAGGCTGAGCGAAGTCGAAGCCCGCTCAAAGTATGGAATTTAGATTGTCGAGCTTCTTGCATTCCTTCGACTTCGCTCAGGATGACAAGAAAATCTGCGAGAGAGATTTTGCTTGTGTCCTTTGCGCATCTCGATAGAAACTATTTCTTAGCGACCTTTGCGTAAAACCTTTGCGGTTAAAATTCATTCGGCAAACAATTCTCTAATTTTCACATTTTCAAATTATCCAATTGCCACATTCTCTAATTAGTCTTACTTTTGCAAACATGATAAAATGGATAACAAAACTGTTTTCATCAAAATCAAAAGAAGAGAACATAGAAGACAATATGAAGAAATATTTAATCGTCGGATTAGGAAATATCGGAGCCGAATACGTAAACACCAGACATAATATCGGATTTAAAGTACTAGACTTTTTAGCAAAAAAAGAAGGGCTTTCATTTGAAACCGTAAAATTAGGCGCTTTGGCTGAATACAAATTTAAAGGAAGAACCTTTTTTCTTTTAAAGCCAAACACTTACATGAACTTAAGCGGTAAAGCGGTAAAATATTGGATGGATAAAGAAAATATACCATTAGAGAATATTTTGGTCATTACAGACGATTTAAATCTGTCATTTGGCACTATTAGAATCAGACCAAAAGGAAGTGACGGTGGTCATAACGGTTTAAAAAACATTAATTTGGTTTTAAACACGCAAAACTATACGCGCTACAGATTTGGTATTAGTGATGAATTTAAAAAAGGACAGCAAGTAGATTATGTTTTAGGAGAATGGACGGCCGAAGAAGAAGCAAAACTTCCAGAACGTTTAGAAACTTCTGCAGAAATTATTAGAACTTTTGGAACTGCTGGTTTAGAAAATACAATGACAACATTTAATGGAAAATAAAGATTTTCAGGTATTTATGTTGTAAAAATGTAAATTATCAGAGAATTTAATTCAATTATAACGAAATAGTATTTTCAATTCCAAAGTTAAATGTCTAAATTTGGGATAAATTATTTATAAACCATAAAAATCATAATACCATGGCTTTTGAATTACCACAATTACCTTATGCATACGATGCATTAGAACCACATATTGATGCACGTACAATGGAAATCCATCATACAAAGCACCACAACGCCTACACTACAAATCTTAACGCAGCTATTGCTGGAACAGATTTAGAAGGAAAAACAATCGAAAACATCTTAATCAACTTAGATAAATCTAACGCTGCAGTTCGTAACAATGGTGGAGGTTTCTACAACCACAATTTATTCTGGACTGTAATGT
The DNA here is from genome assembly GCF_058135255.1 of Flavobacterium sp. LK-23. NCBI lineage: Bacteria > Pseudomonadati > Bacteroidota > Flavobacteriia > Flavobacteriales > Flavobacteriaceae > Flavobacterium > Flavobacterium sp. LK-23. The sequence goes on along the minus strand of NZ_JBYUVT010000001.1, from coordinate 641,740 downwards.
CTCCAAACGGAGGAGGATTGCCTACAGGTGATTTATTGGCTGCAATCGAAGCTTCTTTCGGATCATTCGAAGAATTTAAAGCAAAATTTGCTAAAGCTGGAGCTACACAATTCGGTTCTGGATGGGCTTGGTTAACAGTTCAAAAAGGAGGGAAATTAGAAGTTGTAGGTACTCCAAATCAAGATAATCCATTAATGCCAGAAGTTGCTGGTAACGGTGGAACTCCAATCTTAGGAATGGACGTTTGGGAGCACGCTTACTACTTAAACTACCAAAACAGAAGACCAGATTATATTGAAGCTTTTTTCAGTGTAATTAACTGGACAGAAGTTGCTAGAAGATTTGCTTTAGACAAATAAGAAAATAGAATAAAGAATAAAGATAAAAGACGAGCCCAAAGGTGCTCGTCTTTTTTTTATATATACATTTTCGTTCTATTCTCTTTATTCTATTTTCTTTCTTCTCTTCTCAAAAAAAAAATAAAAATAAAAAAGGCAGATATTACTCTGCCTTTTTTGCCCCAAATCTACCATAAACTTAACCTACTAATGTTATGGTCTTGTAAATGTATGGTAGCTATTATTATTAAAAAAACTTTTCAGATGAATGGTCAATATATCCGATTAAGTAAAAAGAGAATAGAATAAAGACAAAATTTTTTAAGTCTAATCTACTGTCTTTATTCTATGTTCTCTTCTCTAAAAAAAAAGAAAATAAAAAAGGCGGAATTTCTTCCACCTTTTTTGCCCCAAATCTACCATAAACTAACCTACTAATGTTATGGTTCAGTAAATGTATGGCGGACATTTTTATAAAGAAAATTTTTTAGATGAAACGCAATTATATCCGATAAAACCCACTTAAGTAATTGTTTTTCAGTGTGTTACATATTAAAATAAAAAAGGCAGATGTTACTCTGCCTTTTTTGCCCCAAATTTACCATAAACTAACCTACTAATGTTATGGTATAGTAAATGTATGGTAGTTATTTTTGTGATGAAAAAAATTTAGATGAAAGGTAAGTAAATCCGATTAAGAGATATAATCGGCTGTTTATAAATTGTTTGAGTTGATTCCAATAAAAAAGGTGGAATTTCTTCCACCCTTTTTGCCCCAAATCTACCATAAACTTAACCTACTAATGTTATGGTATCTCAAAAGTATCATAGCTTTTCAATTTCACCAAAGAAATAGGATGAACGGCAAAAAAAACCGATGAAATGCACAATTTAACCTTTTGTTAGTATTTTATTAATAAGCTCGAGCGTCTTTTCCTTCGTAAAAATTCATGAAGGCACGATTTACAACTCGATTTCCTCCAGGAGTTGGGTAGTCTCCTGTAAAGTACCAGTCTCCTAAATTTTTAGGACATGCTTTGTGTAAATCGTCTACAGTTTGGAAGATGATTTTTACTTCGGCATTTATTTCTGGTGAGCTTAACATTTCTGCGATTTTATCTGAAATCTCCTCGTCTGTAAACTGGTCGTAAATTGCTGTTACGTAGTTTACAACATCTTTATCAAGGAAATTTTCTTGAGCTTTACATTTTGCATATACTTCATCTACAATATGGTAAAGGTTTCTTTCTTTTAATAAAGCAAGAGCAGCTCTAAAAGCAACTAGGCCTTCTAGTTTTGCCATATCAATTCCGTAACAATCTGGATAACGAATTTGTGGCGCAGATGAAACGATTACGATACGTTTTGGTTTCAAGCGATCCATCATTTTAATGATACTCATTTTCAATGTAGTACCACGAACAATACTGTCGTCGATAATTACCAAATTATCTTCTGGTTTAATTACACCATAAGTAACATCATAAACGTGAGCCACTAAATCGTCACGGCTGCTGTCTTCGGTAATAAAAGTTCTAAGTTTAGCATCTTTAATTGCTACTTTCTCTGTACGAATCTTTACAGCTAAAAGCTCTTGAAGGGTTTCTGTCGTTAATGTATTTCTATTTTCAAGAATATAATTGTTTTTTCTCTGGTTTAAGAAATCCTGAGCAGCTTCAACTAAACCATAAAAAGAAGTTTCGGCTGTATTTGGAATATAAGAGAAAACGGTGTTGTCTGTATCGCTATCAATTGCTTTAAGAACAGCAGGTAAAATTAATTTTCCTAAATCTTTACGCTCTTGGTAAATTTCGGCGTCGCTTCCTCTTGAGAAATAAATTCTTTCGAACGAACAAGCTTTTTTGATTGTTGGTTCCAAGATTTGATTCATAGAAACATTTCCGTTTTTCTTGATGATTAAAGCGTGGCCTGGATCGATTTCTTGAACACTTTCAAAAGGAACGTTGAATACAGTTTGAATAACAGGTCTTTCGGAAGCTACAACTACTACTTCGTCATCTTGATAGAAATAAGCTGGACGAATTCCTGCTGGATCTCTAAATACAAAAGCATCACCATGACCTAATAAACCAGCCATAGCATAACCTCCATCTAAGTTTTTAGCCGAACGGCCTAATATTTTGGCAATATCCAAACGTTCTGCAATTACTGGAGAAGCTTCTCTTTTTGAGTAACCTTCAGCTTTACAGTCTTGGTACAATTGCATTACTTCCTTGTCTAGGAAGTGACCAATTTTTTCCATTACCGTAACAGTGTCAGCCATTTCTTTTGGATGCTGTCCTAATTCAACCAGATTTTCGAAAAGCTCTTTAACATTGGTCATGTTAAAGTTTCCAGCCAGAATCAAATTGCGGTGCATCCAGTTACTTTGACGTAAAAATGGGTGAACACTCTCAATGCTGTTTTTTCCAAAAGTTCCATAACGAACGTGGCCTAAAAACAATTCTCCAACGTACGGAATATTTGCTTTTAGTTCTTTCATGTCGTCTCCCAGTTCTGGATGCGCTTTTAGTTCTTCACTAACGCGCTCATTGATTTGTTTGAAAACATCTTGGATAGGTTGCGAATGATTTGAACGAACTCTGCTAATGTAGCGCTGTCCAGGTTCAACATCAAATTTAATGCTAGCAAAACCAGCTCCGTCTTGTCCGCGGTTGTGCTGTTTTTCCATCATTAAATACATCTTCTGGATTCCGTAGAAAGCAGTTCCGTATTTTTCTTTATAATATTCAAGCGGTTTTAGTAGTCTAACTAAGGCTATACCACATTCGTGTTTTAAAGCGTCGCTCATTGTTTTTTGTTATTTGTGTGTTGTTGTTGTAAGTTGTGTGTATTAACGTAATAAAAAAAGCCCCGTTTTATCGAGGCTCTTAGGCATTATATTTCTATGTCAAACTGAGTTAACGACTTAAATTGTTGTAATCGAATCGCTACTTCGGCTTTGCTTAATGTTTCCATCCTTTCAGTTCCAAATTTTTCAACGCAGAACGAAGCTAAATTTGAACCATAAATAATTGCATTCTTCATGTTGTTAAACGAAATGTTTTCGCTCTGTGCAATAAATCCAGAGAAACCACCTGCGAAAGTATCTCCAGCTCCTGTTGGATCAAAAACATCTTCTAATGGTAAAGCTGGTGCAAAGAATACTTCTCTGTTGTGGAATAAAAGTGCTCCATGCTCTCCTTTTTTGATCACCACATATTTTGGTCCCATGTCTTGGATTTTAGAAGCTGCTTTTACTAATGAATATTCGCCAGAAAGCTGTCTAGCTTCTTCGTCATTGATTGTAATAACATCTACACGTTTAATAACGTCTAATAATTCTGGAAGAGCGCAATCCATCCAAAAGTTCATTGTATCTAAAACAACTAATTTTGGTTTTTTCTCCATTTGATCTAAAACACTGCTTTGAACTAATGGATGTAAGTTTCCTAACATGACAACATCAGCATCTTTGTAGTTTTGAGGAACCTTTGGCTGAAAATCAGCTAAAACGTTCAACTCCGTTACAAGAGTGTCTCTAGAATTTAAATCGTTGTGGTATAAACCGCTCCAGAAAAAAGTTTTTCCTCCTTTTACAATTTCGATACCAGAGATATCAATATTTTTTGAAGTTAAAAGATCTAAATGTTCTTGAGGGAAATCGTCGCCAACTACAGAAACAATGGCCGATTGCAAGTTAAAAAATGAAGCTGATAAACCAATATACGTTGCAGCACCACCTAATATTTTATCTGTTTTTCCGAAAGGAGTTTCAATCGCGTCGAAAGCAACTGTTCCAACAATCAATAGTTTATTCATTTTATGAATTTCGAATTAGGGTGCAAAGATACTTCATAAGTTACAATCTTGCAATGGTTTAGGTTCTCAAAATTTTCTTAAAAAAATGACAACGATTTCGGAGTAAAACTATTGTAAATGAATTGGTTAAAATTGATTTTTTAATGAGATTAAAATATGTTTTTTAGATTTAAATTGCAAGTTTTTTGAAAATAATTGCGAATAATTTACAAGTGATTCTTCTATCTTACTTTTCTAAATGAAGAGGATTTTCTTTTTCGATTGAAACACGAAAAATTCTTGCGCATGATTTCTTAATTTGTTTTTTTATTTTTAATCCAATTGATAGCATCTTTCATAGGTTCTTCATCGTCTGAAAATGCGGTATTATGACCCAAGTTTGGAAATAATTTATACTCATAAGGTTTTCCTTTAGATTTTAATACTTTAAGATATTCGATGGAAAGATTCGCAGGAACTTGAATATCCTTGCCTCCAAAAATCCAAAATCCCGGAATTGATACTTTAGCAAGTACGTCTTTAGGATCTGTGTCAATAAACTCATATTTGTCTGGATCATTAAATACATGTTTTCTCGCTTCTTCTTCTGAATGTGTATCCCAAAAATTTTTATCTCCATTTGTATAAAATTGGAATCTCAATTGTTCTTTAACTGTTATAAGAGCTCCGCTAAAGATGGTCATAAATTTGACTTTCTTATTTTTCTCTGCAGCCAATGGAATTATCCATCCAGCTTGACTGCCCCCAATTAAACCGACTGGTATTTTATTATTGGATAGAGATTTAGATAAAGTATTTACAGCAGCACTCGCGTCTAAAGACAAAAGATTTAGATTTGAGAAATCAACATTGTTGGTTCCTACTTCAGGTCCGGCATATATACCGCCTGATTCTCCGACTCCACGTTTATCATACGTTAAAACGGCAATTCCATTGTTGGCTAGAGTTGTAGCAAAATCTATCATTCTTTTTTCTTGCCCAGATCCGTGAACAATCACAACAGCTGCTTGCACATTGTTTGGTATAAAAACAGTTCCAGCGAGTGAAACTCCCTCAGTGACAAATTTTACTTCTTTAGTAGTAAAGTTTGATGGAATTGCTGATGCATAATTAGTGATAGAAAACAGCAATATTAAAAGAGAATATGTATATGTTTTTTTTGCTCTTAAAGAGTGTTTAAATATTGCCGTTTTATTTTTCATTTTTAAATCTATAGTTGATACTTCTTATCAAAATAATTTTTCAAAATCCCAACCTGAATCAAAATCATAATGGGAACAATTAAAATGGCATACAAAATATTTTTAGAGAAATGAATTCCTGAAAACGCTGTTGACATTTTATCAGAATATAATTTCCCGACTTCGTCAATTTTGAAATCAGTTTGTGAAACTGAGAATAGAGAAACATAAATTACTAATGCCGCTACCGCCAAGCCGATCGAAATCCAGATTGGTTTAGAAATTAAAGGCTTGTATGCTTTCAATTTTTTCTCTTCTAAAATTTGAACATTTGCCATAATTTTTGAAGTGAAATCTATTGATGGTGACTGTAGTTTTTCTTCAGCCATCATTTTCTCAATAAGTTGTTCTATATTTTTATCGCTCTCTCTCATAGCATTCTATTATTTCTGGTTCTAACTGCTGTCTCAAAATTACAGCTAATTTCTGTCGGCTCCTAAATAATTTTACTTTCGCATTATTGGCCGAAATGTTCATTATTTTTCCGATTTCCTCTAAATTCTGATCATCAAAATAAAATAAGGTTAAAAGGAAGTTTTCGTCGCTGGGTAATAAATTTAAACATTTTTGAATGGTTTGCTTTCGTTCTTTTTCTTCCAAGGCACTCAAAGCATTGTCCATTGTTTTGATTAAATGAGACGAAAAATCATCAATAGAAATATTTAAATCTTCTTTTTTATTTTTCTTTAAACGATCTAGACAAGTATTGTAAGCAATTTTATAAATCCAAGTCGAAAATTTAGATTCTCCTTTAAATTTCGTCAGCGAATTATAAATCTTTATAAAAGTGTCTTGTGCAACTTCTTCCGCTTCCTCTCGGTTTTTAACCATTTTAAGAGCCAAAGTAAAGATCATATCCTTATAACGATCCACAAGAACGGCAAACGCATTGGTCTCGCCTTGCAGAATTTTATCGATATAATGTTGATCAGGTATTGTGCTCATATTATATAGGACGATAGGTTGTTTGTTTAGGTTACAAGAAAATTGAAAATAAATTCCAAACTTTTTAAATTCCAAATTCCAATCTTTATATATAATAAAGTATAGAGTTGAACTTTGTCAAAGTTTAAAACTTTGACAAAGTTGTAGCGATGAATAAATTCAAGCCAAAATTAACTGATTATCAATTAGTTTTGAAATCTGAAATTTAAAATTTGAAATTTTTCATCAAAACTTGTAACCTGATTTTAAAAACCCTCGTCATATTGGATATATCAATCAATTAAAAACGTAAAATATCATGGACGACAAAATTTTAATTCCAATTAGCTTTTTCTTAATGATCTTCGGAATTGTTTATCTTATTTATTCAACAAGAAACAGAGAGCGTCTGGCTCTTATAGAAAAAGGAGTAGATGCCAGTATTTTTATTCAAGGAAAAGGAAATGGAGTTCCAGCTTGGAAAATCTTTGTGGTAAATCTAGCATTCTTATTAATAGGTAGCGGTGTTGGAATTTTTCTTGCGCTGTTAATTACAACTTACACCTCTTTAAACGATGGAGCGGTTTATCCATCAATCATTTTCATTATGGCAGGAATCGGACTTTTGACTGGATTTAAAACAGCAAAAGATTTGGATAAAGAGTAAATAAGAAATAAAGTAAGTACAAAAAACGCATCAAGTAATTGATGCGTTTTTTTATTCTTTAGATCCTATGGTTTCGTAATAAACATCAACCGAAAGTTTTGGTTGCATAGATGCCATAACAGCCAATTGATCGCAACGCTCATTTTGCGGATGATTGTTGTGTCCTTTAATCCATTTAAAATCGACTTGGTGTTTGCGGTAGGCAATTAGAAAACGTTTCCATAAATCTGGATTTTTTTTATCCTTATATCCTTTTTTCTCCCAGCCAAAAACCCATTTTTTTTCGACAGAATCTACGACGTATTTAGAATCAGAAACTACAAGGACTTTCATATTGGGTTTTTTGAGTTTTTCTAAGCCTACAATTACGGCTAGAAGTTCCATTCTATTATTAGTAGTAAGACGAAAACCTTCATAAAATTCTTTTTTATGAGGAGTGCCAACCAATTCCATTACCACGCCGTAACCTCCATTGCCAGGATTTCCTTTTGCTGCGCCATCTGTATATATATGTACTTCGTGATTCATTTATTTTAGATTATAGAGTTTAGATTGCAGATTTACTGCCTATCTAAAATTGGAATTTGGGATTTAAATTTTAGAATTTTCCTCAAGGATTCTATGAATAATCTCTGGAAAATGTTTTTGTTCCAGTTCATGAATCTTTTCTGCAACCGTCTCTGGAGTATCTTCATCTGTCAACGCAACATTTGCTTGAAAGATAATAGCGCCTTCATCATAGTTTTCATTAACATAATGAATCGAGATTCCTGTTTCTTTTTCCTTATTATTTACAATTGCTCTATGAATATGCATTCCGTACATTCCTTTACCTCCATAATTAGGTAAAAGCGCAGGATGAATATTAATTATTTTGTTTGGATATTGTTCGATTATGTTTTCTGGGAACTTTAGTAAGAAGCCAGCCAAGATTATTAAATCCGGGTCGATTTCTTGCACTTTTTGTAGTACGTTTCTTTCTAAAAGTTCGCTTTTTGAGAAGATTTCGACTGGAATTTGATGATTTTTTGCTCTTTCAATCACTTTTGCCGAAGCATTATTTGTAAAGACCGAAACGACCCTTGCAATTTTGGTGTTCGAAAAATATTTTATAATGTTCTCTGCGTTAGTTCCTGATCCTGAGGCGAAAACGATGATTTTTTTCATAGAGTTGTGTATTTTAAGACTGCAAAAAACGGAATAAAAATCGAAAATAAATAGCTTTAAAAGACCTTTCTTGAAATTAATTTTATAAATTAGTGTCACATTTATAAACTAAATAGTTGTTTTAAAATAAAGTTTTTTATTTTTGCCAACAAATTAAATTCTAAAATTAAAGATTATGTCAGACATTGCATCAAGAGTAAAAGCGATTATCGTAGACAAATTAGGTGTTGACGAAAACGAAGTTGTAACAGAAGCAAGCTTCACTAATGATTTAGGAGCTGACTCATTAGACACTGTTGAGCTTATTATGGAATTCGAAAAAGAATTTGATATTCAAATTCCAGACGATCAAGCAGAAAACATTGCTACTGTTGGTCAAGCTATTTCTTATATCGAAGAAGCAAAAAAATAATAATACCACACCCGATTTCTAAAAATCCCAATTTTTGAAATTCCAAATTCCAATTGGAATTTGATTTTTGAAATTTGAAATTTTTAAGAGTCGGGTGTTATTATTTTTTAAATTTTTAAATTTCGATTGATTTTCAATCAAACAAGATATATTTATATAAATACCCATGGCTCTTAAGTAGCAATACGATTAAGAAAGCAATGGGTTTTATTTGTTTAAGACACAAAATACATATTTATGGCATTAAGGCGAGTTGTTGTAACAGGATTAGGTGCACTTACTCCTATTGGGAATAATATCCAGGAATATTGGAATGCACTTGTGAATGGAGTTAGCGGAGCCGCTCCGATCACATATTATGATACCGAGAAACACAAAACGAAATTTGCCTGCGAAGTAAAAAACTTCAATATTGAAGATTACATGGATCGCAAGGAATCTCGTAGATTAGATAAGTTTGCACAATATGCAATTGCTGCCAGTGACGAAGCTATTAAAGATGCTGGAATCACAAATGATAACGTAAACAAACAAAGAGTTGGTGTTATCTGGGGAGCAGGAATTGGAGGTTTAGAAACTTTTCAGGATGAAGTATTGTACTATGCAAAAGGCGATGGAACTCCAAAGTTCAATCCTTTCTTTATACCTAAAATGATTGCCGATATTGCTCCTGCGCATATTTCTATGCGTAACGGGTATATGGGACCAAATTATACAACGGTTTCTGCTTGTGCATCTTCTGCAAATGCATTAATCGATGCTTTCAACTACATTCGTTTAGGAATGTGCGACGTTATTGTTTCTGGTGGTTCTGAAGCTGCAGTTACAATTGCTGGTATGGGAGGATTTAGCTCAATGCACGCTTTATCTACAAGAAACGAAAGCCCAGAAACGGCTTCAAGACCTTTTGACGCAACTAGAGATGGTTTCGTTTTAGGAGAAGGAGCAGGAGCTTTAGTTCTTGAAGATTATGAGCATGCTAAAGCAAGAGGTGCAAAAATCTACTGCGAAATTGGCGGTGGAGGTATGTCATCTGATGCTTACCACTTAACTGCACCACATCCAGAAGGAATTGGAGTTATCGCAGTAATGGAAAACACATTGAGAGATGCTGGTATGACACCTGATCAAGTTGATCATATCAATACTCACGGAACTTCTACTCCATTAGGAGACGTTGCTGAGTTAAAAGCAATTAGTAAAGTTTTTGGTGAGCATGCTAAAAACATCAACATCAACTCTACAAAATCTATGACAGGACACTTACTTGGTGCTGCCGGAGCTATTGAAGCAATTGCTTCTATCTTGGCAATGCAACACGGTATTGTTCCTCCAACGATTAACCATACAGTTGTTGACGAAAACATTGACCCATCTTTAAACCTTACTCTAAACAAACCTCAAAAAAGAGAAGTAAATGTTGCTATGAGTAATACATTTGGTTTTGGTGGACACAATGCTTGCGTATTGTTTAAAAAACTAGCTGATTAATTTTCTGTATATGAATATTATCAAAAAAATATTTTCTAAATCCCGTTCTCTAGAAGACGGGATTTTTTTTGACACTATTCAGAAAATTCTTGGTTTTCCGCCTACAAATGTTGATTTTTATCGAAGAGCTTTCACGCATCGCTCTTCTAATAAATTAGATCAAAATGGGCATCCTATAAATTATGAACGCTTAGAATTTTTAGGAGATGCGATGTTAAGTGCCGTTATTGCTGCACATTTATTTAATAAAGCTCCAAATGGCGATGAAGGTTATTTAACCAAAATGCGTTCGAAAATTGTGAGCCGAGAACATTTGAACGAATTAGGAAAAGATTTAAATTTAGTACAGTTTGTAGAAAGTAAAGTGCCCATTCAGCACTTTGGAGAAAACATTCATGGTAATATTTTTGAGTCTTTGATTGGAGCAATTTACTTAGATAAAGGCTATTCTTTTTGCGAGAAATTCATCCAGAAAAGAGTAGTTACTCCTTATGTCGATATTGCTCGACTAGAAGGAAAAGTTATAAGTTATAAAAGCCTTGTTATCGAATGGTGTCAGAAGGAAAAAAGAGTTTTTCATTATGACATTTTTGAAGACAATGGTATAGACGGCCAGCGTTTATTTGGTGTCAAATTGAGCATTGATGATAAAGTTGTCGCAAGAGCGCGCGCAACATCAAAAAAGAAAGCAGAAGAAAAAGCATCGCAAAGAGCTTATTTTGCATTTCAAGAGAAAATTGACAAGAAATAGCTGCAAAAATGTTGTAACTATCACAAGGCTACAACGTTTTCGTTTATAATTTAACAAAACAAGCATGTCATAACTGTTGATGCTCCGTTTAGAAATAGTATATTTACAACTTGATTTTTCAAGACATGGCTATTCATAAATTGGATTTAGACGAATTTGACGAAATTGATTATTATTTAATGGCAATTCATACTTCATTAGAAGATTATAGATTAGCCTATTTTATCAATAAAATCCTTCCGATCAACTTAAGTAAGAGCAAAAACGAGATTCATGCTCAAACTAAGGAAGGTGAAGCAAATTTTTCAAGATTCTATTATTATGATGAAGAAAAAGCTGTTTCCTGGAATTTAATTCAGAATAAAAATGAAATCATTTCTGTGAGTACAAATGATTTTCAGAATTTGTTTTCTAATGAAACAAGTGAGGTTTCTACAACAATTCATTTACTTCCTGAATTTAAAAAAGTCGATTTTTTCCTGAAAATTGATAATAGCGAAGAGGCGCTTAATTTTTCAGAAATTCAACAAAAATTAAACACAATAGAAAGTATTGCGGCTATTTATGCCGTTGATACAGACAAAATAAAATCAAAAAACAATCTAATTTTTTAAAAAAAATGCTAACAAACAAGAAAACCAAAATTGTTGCTACACTTGGCCCCGCTTGTAGTACAAGAGAGATCATTAAAGATATGATCGATGCAGGTGTTAATGTGTTTAGAATCAATTTTTCGCATGCAGATTACGAAGGAGTAAAAGAAAAAATCGACATTATTAGAGGATTAAACGAAGAGTTTGGTTACACAACTGCAATCTTAGGAGATTTGCAAGGACCAAAACTTAGAGTTGGTGTAATGGAAGAAGGAACTGTGGTAAATGATGGTGATGAAATCACTTTTACAACTGCAGAAGATATTATCGGAAATGCAAAAAAAGCATTTATGAAATATCAAAATTTCCCAAATGATGTAAATGTTGGAGAGCGTATTTTGCTTGACGATGGTAAACTTATTTTTGAAATCGTTTCAACGGATAAAAAAACAGAGGTTGTTGCTAAAGTTATTCAAGGTGGAGAATTAAAATCTAAAAAAGGAGTTAATCTTCCAAACACAAAAATTTCTTTACCAGCTTTAACAGAAAAAGATATTGCAGATGCTATTTTTGCAATCGAACAAAAAGTAGACTGGATCGCACTTTCATTCGTGAAAACTCCACGCGATTTACAAGATTTGCAAGAGTTAATTGCAAAACATTCAGAAGTTAAAATTCCAATTATTGCTAAAATTGAAATGCCAGAAGCTCTTGAGAACATGGACAAAATTGTAGCATATTGTGATGGTTTAATGGTGGCTCGTGGAGATCTTGGTGTTGAGCTTCCTGCTCACGAAGTTCCATTGGTACAAAAAGATTTGATCAGAAGAGCTAAAACAGCTAGAATTCCGGTTATCGTTGCTACACAAATGATGGAAACAATGATTACAAGCTTAACTCCAACAAGAGCAGAAGTAAATGACGTTGCAAACTCTGTAATGGATGGCGCAGATGCTGTAATGTTGTCTGGAGAAACTGCTACAGGAAACTATCCAGTACAAGTAATTCAAAGAATGGCGCAAATTTGCGAGGCTGTAGAAAACTCTCCGCTTATTCAAGTGCCTCAAAATACACCACAAATTAAAACTAAACGTTTTGTTACTAAAACAGTTTGCCACCAAGCAGCGTTATTAGCTAACGAAATTGAAGCTAAAGCAATTTGTACGCTAACTAATAGTGGTTATACAGCGTTCCAAATTTCAGCTTGGAGACCATCAACGGCTCACATTTTAGTATTTACTTCAAACAGAAGAATCTTAACACAATTGAATTTATTATGGGGAGTTAAATCTTTCTACTATGATAATGAAGAAAGTACAGATGATACTGTAACAGATGTAAATCAAATTGCAATCGAAAAAGGTTATGCACAAAAAGGAGATTATTTGATTAACCTTGCTGCAATGCCAATTAAAGATAAAGGAATGGTTAATACGATGAGAGTTTCTGAAATCGAATAATTTATTCTTTAATAATTTAAAAAAAGCCGCTTCTGTAAGCGGCTTTTTTTTGTTTTAGCCTGTTTGTGCAAAACTTCATTTGCTTTCCTGATTTAGCTATTTTGTCTTTTAGAGGATATTTCTAAAATCGAATTTCTCACAATTTGTTAAAATTTTACCTGAAACAGAAGATTTTTTTTGTCTCATTAGGTCATTTTAAAAAAATAGTTCTTCAAAAAATAAACTCCAATCATTATTTCCCTCTTTTTTCCCTTTTTTTAAATTAAAACATAACTTCTAGATTTTTCTGATGTTTTGATGTGTTTCATTTTAGAAAATGAAACATTTTGGTGCAAATTCTCCAATTTTCTTGTTTCATATTATAAAATGAAACAAGTTCATGCCGAATAAATTCAAGAGTTCGCTTTTTTACTAGTTAAATTTGAGATACTTAAGAAAAAGTTAAAAATATTTTGTTTCAGATTTTAAAAAAAAAATGAATTTGAAACATTCAAAAAAATGCAACCCAGATTAGAAATGCCTTTTCAAAGTTTACCATTTTTCCTATTTATTTTTTTGCTTTTCAAACTCATATAAATAAGTATCATTAACGAATTTTTATTATCATGAAACAAATCAAATTTAAGTACGGATTTGCAGATACCTTGAGAGTATTTGCATTGCTGTTTTTTACGGGAGTTTCTGTTACAGCACAGAGCAAAAAGCCAAATATTCTAGTGCTTTGGGGAGATGATATTGGAACTACTAATATAAGTGCTTATAGTGATGGACTTATGGGATATACTACCCCAAATATTGATCGCTTAGCCAATGAAGGTTTACGTTTTTTACATTATTATGGAGAACAGAGTTGTACAGCTGGGCGTGCAGCATTCTTAACAGGACAGCACGGTTTAAGAACTGGGCTTACAAAAGTAGGTTTTCCAGGGGCACCAATGGGAATGAGTCAGTTAGACCCTTCTGTTGGAGGAATCATGAAAAGTTTAGGATATGTGACTGGTCAATTTGGTAAAAACCACGTTGGAGACCGAAATGAAAGTTTGCCAACCGTTAATGGGTTTGATGAATTCTTTGGAAACTTGTATCACTTAAATGCTGAAGAAGAACCAGAATTGCCAGATTATCCAAAAGATCCAGAATATTTGAAAAAATTTGGACCACGTGGAGTCTTAAAATGTACTGCAACAAATGCTGATGACGCTACTACAGATCCTCGTTTTGGAAGAGTTGGAAAACAAAAAATTGAAGATACTGGAGCTCTTACCAAAAAAAGAATGGAAACTATAGATGATGAAACCTCTGCCGCAGCAATTGATTTTATCAAGAGACAAAGCGCTTCGGGAAAGCCATTTTTCTGTTGGTTTAACGCAACTCGTATGCACCTTCGTACACACGTAAGAGCTGAGCATAGAGGCAGATATACTCACGGAGATAGTGAATATATCGACGGTATGATTGAGCATGATGAAACTATTGGAAGTATCTTAAAAGCACTAGACGAGTTAGGAATTGCTGATAATACTATTGTAGTGTATTCTACAGATAACGGACCTCACATGAATACTTGGCCTGATGGTGCGATGACACCTTTCCGTTCAGAAAAAAATACGAACTGGGATGGGGCTTTCCGTGTACCATGTATTGTACGCTGGCCAGGGCATATCAAACCAGGAACTGTAACTACAGAATTGATGAGCCATAATGATTGGATTCCTACATTCGCTTCAATCGCAGGTGAACCAGATATTGTGAATAAACTTTTAAAGGGATATTCAGCAAATGGAAAAACCTATAAGGTGCATTTAGATGGTTATGATCAAAGTAAATTTTTAGAAGGGAAGACAGAAAAAAGTTTCAGAGAAAAATTCTTTTATACAGATGATGATGGACTTTTAGTTGGTTTAAGAGAAGGGGATTATAAGTATGTTTTTGCAGAACAGCGACTAGAAGGTACAATGGGAGTTTGGGCAGAACCGTTTACAAAACTACGTTTACAAAAGATTTTCAATTTGTATCAAGATCCTTTTGAGAGAGCAGATATAACTTCTAATTCATTTTGGGAATGGCAGCTAAATCATGTACAGTTAATGTACGGTGCAATTCAAGATGTGGTTGCATTTGCAGAGACATTTAAAGAATATCCTCCAAGATCAATTCCGCCAAGTTTCTCTGCTTATACTATTATGGAAGAAGCAATGAAAGACATCAAAGCGCAAAAATATGTAGAGAAAAATGTTTTACCTAAGTTAAAAGAAGAAGAGGCAGTTTCAAAAAAGAAAAAATAAATAATCTAAAAAGAGATTCAGGTTCAAATCTGAATCTCTTTTGCTAACATAAAAACATCATGAAAAAAAGTATATACCTATTACCTATGGTGGTGTTGTTTTTCTTGTCCTGTAAAAAGTCCGACACCTTAACTTCTCCAGCAGAAAATAAACAAACAGAAACTACCGCAAATAACGGCGATCCGTTGCCAAGCTGGAATGACGGAGCTTTAAAAAAAGAGATTATCGCTTATGTTGAAAAAGTAACCAAAGAAGGAAGTCCGGATTTTATTCCGGTAGAAAGCAGAATTGCAACTTTTGATAACGACGGAACTCTATGGGCAGAAAAACCATACGTACAAGAGCTTTTTGCTTTTTATAAAGTAAAAAAAATGGTTGAAGCCAATCCTGCTTTAGCTGAAAAACAGCCATTTAAAGCCGTTGTAGAAAAAGACAAAACGTTTTTTGAAAAAGGAGGCGATAAAGCACTTATTGAACTTGTTGCAGCAACTCATACCGGAATGTCAGAAGATGAATTTGAAGCATCAGTGAATGATTTTTTTAAAACAGCACAATATCCTGGTAAAAATGTTCCAGTAAAACAAATTAGATACCAGCCTCAATTGGAACTTTTGAATTATTTGCGTGCAAATGGTTTCAAAACTTTCATTGTTACTGGCGGAACGGTTGAAGTGGTTAGAGCAATATCTCAGGATTTCTACGGAATTCCAAAAGATCAAGTTGTGGGAACGTCTTTCAAATACAAATTTGATGATGCTAAAAATGCAGTTTTAAGAGAGCCAGCTTTAGATCATTTTAATGATAAAGAAGGAAAACCTGTTGGCATACAGCTACACATTGGTCAAAGACCTGTTTTTGCCTGCGGAAATGAAGGCGGAGCAGGAGATCTTGCCATGTTAAGATATTCTTCTGGAAGTAAATATCCATCTTTTCAATTAATTGTAAACCATAATGACTCCATTAGAGAATACAATTATCAGGAAAAAGATAATCTTTCATTAAATACGGCAGCAAAATATAAATATCATGTAATAAGCGTGAAAGACGATTGGAAACAGGTTTTCGCTGATAAATAATTTGATTTTGAAAGAGATAGAACTTTTAAAAATATAATTCATGAAACAAAACAAGCATTTTATCGACCTTAAATTATTTTTCAGTACTCTGTTTTTTGCAATTTCACTAGGATCTTTTGCACAAGAAGAGCCAAAGTCAGGAAATAGTGCACAGGAACTCGCCGATAAAATGGCCAACCCTGTGGCAAATTTAATTAGTGTTCCGCTGCAAAATAATCTCACTTATGGGATTGGTGCTTATAATGGATCAAAATATCAGATCAATATACAGCCAGTTGTTCCTTTTAAGTTGAGTGAAAATTTAAATTTAATTACGCGTTATATTCTTCCAGTTGTAGATCAGCAGGATGTTACGGGAGAAAACACACATGAGTTTGGTTTGAGCGATGCAACAGTCACAGCATTTTTTGCTCCTAAAACAAAGGGAATTATCTTGGGAGTTGGTCCTGCTTTTTTGGTACCAACGGCTACAGAGCAACTTTTAGGAACAGAAAAGTTTGGAATTGGACCCAGCGTTTTGGTCATGCATCAAGGAAAAGGACTTTCTATAGGTTTTCTAGCCAATCAAATTTGGTCTGTTGCAGGAAATGACGACAGAGCAGATTTTAATCAGTTTTACACGCAATTATTTCTAACACATAGTTATAAAAGCGGTGCAAGTTTAGGAATCACTTCAGAAATAACCCAAAACTGGGAAGGAAAAACAACTCTTATTACCGTTAGCCCAAACGTTGGCGCCATTACAAAATTAGGAGGTCAGACCATGCAGTTTGCGGTTATGCCTTTAATTCCGGTTGTTGGGCATTCAAGCATAAGACCAGATTGGGGATTAAGAGCAGTCGTAGCCTTTATATTTCCACAATAATAAAAGAAGTTTAAAGGTCTTTTTAATTTTATTTATCGGAATTATGGAAGAAGATTCAAAACATACAGCCGAAACCGCATTTAATCCGATAGCATCAAAGGCAGAACGTTATGACAAAGGGGCTTCTATTAGAAAGAAAATCCCTTTAGCGAAGCATGGAGAATGGAATTCTTTTAAAAACAGAAAAGATCCAGTAGATATTTTAATTCAGACCAGTGTGGGAAGGGTTGAAAGTCTGCTGCCTATTCGGTACAGAAGAATGATGGAATCTCCTTTTTCATTTTATAGAGGTGCCGCTGCTATCATGGCTGCCGACTTGGCTCACACTCCAATATCTGGAATAAATTTACAGCTTTGCGGAGATTGCCATTTGATGAATTTTGGCGGATTTGCAACTCCAGAACGGAAACTGGTTTTTGATATTAATGATTTTGATGAAACTTATCCAGGACCTTGGGAATGGGATGTGAAAAGACTTGCAACCAGTTTTGTTATCGCAGGGAGATGGCGAAAATTTTCCCATAAAAATTGTAAAGAATTTGCGTTTAATGTGGCCGACAGTTACAAAAGGCACATGTTGGATTATAGTAAACTCTCGGCGCTTCAAATTTGGTATGCCGATATTGATCTGGCAGAACTGATTGAATTAGGCCATGACAAAGACTTTAAAGAATTTGACCAGAAGAGAATTAAAAAAGCATCAGAATATACCGCTCATGAAAAGGAGTTTGCCAAAATGACTTATTTTGATGGAGCCAGAGCACGTATAAAAGATGATCCGCCTTTAATATTTCATCCAACAGGAGATCTTGAAAAACAAGTTGCTAAAGAAGGAGAAATTATACACAATAGATATTTAGAATCCCTTTCAGAAGAAAAACAAGTTTTGCTAAGCAGATATAAGCTTCATGATATAGTCATAAAAGTTGTTGGGGTTGGCAGCGTTGGAACATTGTGCGGCATTAGCTTGCTGATGTCGGCATCTGGAGAACCTATTTTTTTACAGTTTAAAGAAGCCCGAAAAAGCGTATTGGAAGGAAATGTAAAAATAAAGGGAAAATACAGTCATCAGGGCGAACGAATTGTAATGGGACAAAAACTAATGCAATCGGCATCTGATATGTTTCTGGGCTGGACAGACGACAGCAAAAACAAGTTCTTCTACATACGCCAGCTTAGAGATGCCAAAGTAAAACCAGTGCTAGAAGTGATGAAACCTAAAAACATGGCAGAGTACGCCAAAGCCTGCGGATGGGCACTTGCAAGAGCTCACGCACGTTCGGGAGATCCTTCGCTGATTTCTGGCTATATTGGAGATAACAACGAATTTGCCAATGCCATTTCGGAGTTTTCAGTTTTGTACGCCGATCAAAACGAATCGGATTACAGCAAAATGCTGGAAGCAATAAAACACGGAAAATTGCCTATCGCTGCAGAAATTTAATAAGCATCATACAGATAATGATGTAGCTGTACAAGGTAAATTAGGCAAAAAAAAAATCTTTAAATTTTGAACAAAATAACCCTAGAAAATAGAAAGTAAGATTTTATTTATTTAATACTGTTAATTAAATAAAATGATTTATCTTTGAGAGTGATCTAAGTAATTGTTTAGTAGGGCTTTGTGTTGTTCTGACAATTATTAATACATTTTGCCCTCCGTTCAAGATTTTTACGATTTTAATACATTCGAGTTAAACTGATTTAATTATTAATTTAATAAATACCACAACATGAATATTAAAAGAACAAGTCTTCGTATACTCCCAGTCTTATTTTTGGGTTTGTTTTACAGTTGCTCTCCAACTGTAAAAGTTACAACTGATTATGATCATTCTGCTAACTTCAGCGAATACAAAACTTTTGCGGTTTATGACTTAAAAGCGCAGCAAGGTCAGGTAAATCAGTTAAATGTTGATCGTGTTGCAAAAGCAATCCGAAATGAAATGCTTGCAAAAGGATTTACAGAATCCAGCAATCCTGATTTAAAAGTGAATGCCGTTTCTATCTTAAAAAATAAAACTCAAGTAACAGCCGATAGTAATTTTTATGGCTATGGCGGAATGTATCGTCCGTATGGATATTGGGGTGGCGGTGCTATGATGGGTGGCGGCACCACAACATTTAACTCTTACGATTATGTTGATGGATCATTAATTATAGACATCGTATCTTCAAAAACAGACAAGCTGGTTTGGCAAGGAATCGGAAATGCCGAAATTGACAGTAAACCAGACAATCCAGAACAATTCATCAACGATGCAATCAAAAAAATATTAACTGGTTTTCCTCCGGGAGCAGTTAAAAAATAACTACAGCCCAACATTGTACTTGCCAAAGTCTGGCAAGTACAATGTTTTATACTTCTGCATACGCCCCCCCATCGTATTCTATTTTTAAGATTTTAAGAAAAATAATTGTTACTAATTTAAGCTTAAAAAAATGATCGATATTTTACTTTCCCTTTTCTTTTTTATAGCCACAATTGCTGGCCTGGCTACTGCAATTATGGTTTTATTTTCCAAAAAAAACTATTCAAAGAGTTTCTTTTTGGGAATGTTCTTATTGAGTCTTGCGTTGGTAAGTATCTACAATTTTTATTTGTCGGCCAATTTATTTAAAAATTTCCCAGATCTATTTACCATCACAAAAGCGTTTATATTTTTAACCGCTCCTTGCTCATTTTTGTACGTTAGAAACATTTTATCATTAAATAAAAGTTTCAGAAAATACGACTGGCTGCATTTTGTGCCATTTGCTATTTATTTCTTTTTAACGCTCCTTGTTTATGTTGGAAGCTACACTAATATAAAAGTGGTCGATTATATTGCGGGATTAATCAAAAATCCATTTTCTGTTTTAACACTGACGATTTGGCTTTTCTATGTCTTTTTTCAAACCATGTTGATTTTAAACTATGATCTGAAAAAATTTACAGGAAACCAATTTCATCATAATAAAGTAATTAACTGGATTAGAGTATATAATCTCATGATTTTGTTTTTATTTTCGGCACTTTTTGTGCATCATTTTTTATTGCAAAAAGTAGAGGCAACAGATCTTTCGTGTTACATTCTCATTTCTTCTGTATTGTTTTTTACGGTCGGTTGGCTTTATTTCAAACCTCAAATCTTCCATGACGAAGAAGAGACATTCGATTTTGTTGTAGATAATACGGTCGTGGTAAAAACTAAAGAAACCAAGAATATAATTCCAATCGCAAACGAGTTAACATCAGAAAAGAAGGAAGAGTATCTTTTAAAACTTGACCATGTTTTAAACACCAAAAATCTATTCTTAAAAAAGGATTTTGTAATAAGAGATTTGGCTGAAGAAACAGGAATATCGGTACATCATTTATCCAATTTGATAAATTCCGAATTTGGTCTTCATTTTCAGGATTATGTTAATCTCAAAAGGATTGAATATTTTAAAGATAAAATAAACGATCCCGAGTGGAAAGACTTATCCTTAGAAGGCATGGCTTGGGGGTCTGGTTTTAAATCCCGAACAACTTGTTTTAGAGCTTTTATAAAACATACTGGAAAATCTCCTTCAGAATATTTTAAAACCATACGAATAAATCCGGATCATAAAGGAGCGTATTATTTTAAATAAAATTATCCCCTTCCAAAATAGCGTTGTTGACAGCGGTTGTAAAGTCTTAATTTATTTTAAAACATTTCAGCATGAAGGCAAAAAAAATTTTTTCAATACAAACATTCCGATCAATATATGCAGCAATGCTTTTATTGATTTCTTTTTACAGTAATGCTCAATTAAAAGGCGGACATATTTTGGGTGCAATGGGTCTCCAATCTGGAACTCAGGCTCCAGAGAAAACGTTGAGCGTCTACATTCCAGGCTATATTTATAGCGCATCTTCTTTAAGAAATGCTGACGGAGATAAAATGGGCAATCCAGATCTTACCATGTTTATAACAGGTGCTGGAGCCAATTATGTAACTGATTTTAAAATTCTAGGAGCCAATTACGGTGCTACAATTCTGTTGGCAGGAGCGTCTAATACTATTCAAGGAAGTTATGTAGATTCTAAAAGCAGTTTTGCTTTTACAGATATGTACATACAGCCCGTTCAGTTAGGCTGGCACAATAAAAGAGCCGATTTTGTATTCAGTTACCAATTGTATTTGCCAACAGGAAAATATGAACTTGGAGCTAGCGATAATAGCGGTTTAGGAATGTTTATGAATGAGTTTTCGGCAGGGACAACTTTATTCTTTAATGATAAAAAGACAATTCATTTTTCAGCTTTAGCCTCTTATGAAATCAACGGAAAAAAGAAAGACACCGATATAAAAACAGGAGATATTTTAAGCATCGAAGGAGGTTTGGGAAAAACGTTTTATTGTATGAATGCCGAAAAAACCGCACCAAAAGGCATATTCAATGCGGGTCTGATTTATTATCTGCAATATAAAGTGTCAGACGATAAAATTCCAGTAGGAAGCATTTTGGTTGTTGAACCCGACAAAGATCGAGTTGGCGGACTAGGCGCTGAGGTGAATTACTTGCATCTTGGCTGTATGACCTCGGCGGGTTTTAGATGGATTGGAGAGGTAAGTGCAATAAATAGATTTCAAGGAAATACTTTCTTTATTACGCTGGCACACGTATTCAGTTTTAAGAAAAAATAATTGCTGGAGATTTTTTTTGAAGAAGTGAAAATTTAAATCTAAAACGATAAACACTGTATGGAAAACAAAAAAACAACAAAAGAAAGCGTTCTGTTTTTGCTTTGCATGATTGTATCGTTGAATTTTTTAAATGCTCAAAAGCATCATACCGTTATGAAAGATTCGCTAGACGGAGCTTTCGATTTAAGCGATTTTCTTATTTATGCCAACGGATTTATAGTCGTGCCAACTATAATTACAGAACCTGCCGTAGGAGGATTTGGGGCTGCAATTGCACCAATTTTTCTAAAAAAGCGCGCTCCTGTTATTGACGAAAACGGAAAAAAACGATTTATAAATCCAGATATTACAGGAGGAGTCGGAATGTATACGGCCAACAAAAGCTGGATGGCTGGCGCTTTCCGTTCTGCAACCTTGGTAAAACCTAAAATTCTGTACCGGGCTTTTGCGGCTTATGGCGATATGAATTTATCCTTTTATGCCAATAACTTGCCCAATCAGAAAGATGAGGAATTTAAATTGAACTTTAAATCGACTATTTTTTATACGCAATGGCTCAAACAGTTTAATAATGCCAAATGGAGTGTGGGACCTCAGTATTTGTTTTTAAACTCAAAAATAAACCTGCCCGACTTTAATCTTCCGCCGCCATTTGTAGATCCAAAAGACATAAAAAGCACCATAAGTCAGCTTGGAGCCGCGCTCCAGTTTGACGGACGTGACAATATATTTACGCCCGATAAAGGAATACGGCTTCAATCCGATTTTTTCTGGTCAGATAAAGCGCTGGGAAGCGATTATCAGGCGTGGCGTATTAACTTTTCGGCAATTGGATATTATCCTTTGGCCAAAACACTAATTGGCGGACTCAGGATTGAAGGGGAGCAGGCGTTGGGGAGTCCGCCTTTTTATTTAAAACCAGGAATTAATATGCGAGGAATTCCGGCCGCGAGATACATGGGAAACACCAGTATTGTGAGCGAGTTAGAATTTAGATGGGATCTCTACAGACGATGGAGTTTAGTGGGTTACGGAGGTCTCGCCAGCGCCTTTAACGATTGGGATCAGGCTTTTGCCAAACCCGTTATTTACAGTTACGGAACCGGTTTTAGATATCTTATTGCCAGAAAGTTTAAACTCCGAATGGGAGTAGACGTTGCCAGAGGGCCAGAAGAGTGGGCCTACTATATTGTTTTTGGAAGCAACTGGATGCGATAGATTTTGAAGCAAAAAACTTGTAAGAAGTTAATTTATAAATTAATAACCACAAAAAGTCTCAATGATACGTTATGGAGGCTTTTTGTGTTAAATGCCTTAATAATTAATGCCGTTAAGAAAACATTAACAACTAAACATTACACAAATTGTATAATATTTAATTGTTTTGTAACAAATTGGAAACATTGGAGACTAATTTTGTTAAATCTTAAACATAAATTATGAATACATTTTCATTCAAATCAGTGTTTGCTGCTTCAGTATTTTTGGCTGGAACTGCAGGCTGTTTTGCGCAAGACATCTTAGTAAATTCACTTAAACTAAATGCAAGCGACAAAAGTAAAGAGAACTTCAAATTTACAGAAGTAATTAATCTAGGTACAACATCGGTAAAATCTCAAGGATCATCTGGAACTTGCTGGAGTTACTCCACAAACTCATTCTTAGAGTCAGAAATGATTCGTTTAGGAAAACAGCCAGTTGAGCTATCTCAAATTTATTCTGCAAGAAACGTGTATGTAGAAAAAGGGGTAAACTATGTTCGTATGCACGGAGCAATTACGCTTGGTGA
This sequence comes from Flavobacterium sp. LK-23, assembly GCF_058135255.1. Classification (NCBI taxonomy): domain Bacteria; kingdom Pseudomonadati; phylum Bacteroidota; class Flavobacteriia; order Flavobacteriales; family Flavobacteriaceae; genus Flavobacterium; species Flavobacterium sp. LK-23. The sequence goes on along the minus strand of NZ_JBYUVT010000001.1, from coordinate 618,201 downwards.
CGGAGGTGCTCTTCACGATGTAATTAATATGTATAAAAAATACGGAACTGTGCCAAGAGAAGTTTATACAGGATTAAACTACGGAACAGACAAAAACAAATTTGCTGAAATGGGCGCTCTTATGGAAAGTGTTCTTGCAGCAGTGGTGAAAAACCCTAACGGAGAATTGACTCCAAACTGGCAAAAAGCGTACGCAGCTGTTATTGATTCTTACTTAGGAAAAGTGCCAGAAAACTTTACTTACAAAGGAAAAAACTATACGCCACAAACTTTTGCAAAAGAAGTAGTAGGTATTAACCCAGACGAGTATGTAGAAATGTCATCTTTTACAAACGCTCCGTACTACCAAAAAACAACCATGATGGTGCCAGACAACTGGTCATTGGATCAAGTTTACAACGTAAAAGTGAACGATATGACAGACGTTATTGACAATGCACTTAAAAAAGGATACACTGTTGCTTGGGCAACAGATGTTAGCGAGAAAAGCTTTAGCTGGAAAAACGGTGTAGCGTATGTAGCATCTAAAAAATTCGATGATATGACGGCTGAAGAAAAAGCAGACATGTTTAACGGACCAAAAGCAGAACCAGAAATTACTCCAGAAATGCGTCAGGCTGCGTTTGATAACTACACTACAACAGACGACCACGGAATGCACATTATTGGTCTTGCAAAAGATCAAACTGGAAAAGAATACTATATCGTAAAAAATTCTTGGGGAGAAACAAACGACTACAAAGGTTTCTTGTTTGTAACTAAGAACTTCGTAAAATATAAAACTACTGCATTACTAGTAAACAAAGGAGGAATTCCTGCTGAAATTGCTAAGAAATTAGGGGTTTAATTACCTTAGAGTTTTTAAGAAATAGAAAAGCGCCGTAATCTTTGGATTGCGGCGCTTTTTTTTGTTTGTTACCATTTACACATATAAATAATAATCTTTTAGCTGTTAAAATCTTAAATGGTTTTATTATATTGGTTTTCTTGAAATAACCAATATATTATAGTAGAATGATTACTCAAATAGAACAAAAACTAGCCAGCTGTAATGGAGATAAATTTGCAAATTTATGTAGATTATATCTTTCTTATAAATATGATATCGTAAATTCAACAGGATTTGTTCTAGGTAAAGAGAAATCTAAAAAAGGAACTCCAGATAATTTTATTCCTTGCAAAGATTTCTACATATTTAATGAAATCACAACAACAGATAAAAAACGGTTACTTCCGAAATTGAAACAAGATATAGAGCATTGTTTTAAACAACTTGATGTTCCTTCTGAAAAAATTCTTCGAATAATTTTAATGTGTAACAATAAAATTACAACTGCAATACAAGAAGAATTAAATTCATATAAAAATACTATTAATTATTCTGTAGAATTAGAAATTATTGGTATTGATGCTTTTTCTACAATTATATTTAAAGAATATCCTTCTATCGCAAAAGAATTAGGTGTTAATATAGATACTGGTCAAATTCTTAGTGTAAGTGAATTTGTGTCACAATATGAAAAATCTAAATTTTCGACACCCTTATCGAATCAGTTTTTTAATAGAGATGAAGAATTAAAAGAAGCAACTTTATTTTTGGAAAAAAATGATTTGCTAATCATATCAGGACAAGCGGGTGTAGGTAAAACAAAATTTACATTAGAGTTAGTTAATATGTTTGTAGGGCAAACAAATTATATCATTAAATATATAAGAGCCAATGGAGTTCTTGATATTTGGGAAGATTTAAAGATTCAGCTTATACAAGGCAATAACTATATAATTGTTATTGATGATGCTAATAAATTAAAGAGCAATTTAGATCTAATTATCAATTTTAAAAATGATTTTAATATAGGTAATATTAAATTAATTTTTACCGTAAGAAACTATGTTAAGAATGAAATTCAACGTTTGTTATTAAATTATAAATTAATAGAACTTAAAAATTTTGAAAAAGAGGATTTAATGAGGATTTTACAATCCTCAGATTTTAATATTACAGAGTTTTATTCAAATAGAATTTATTCTATTTCAAAAGGAAATCCGAGGATTGCCGTAATGGCTGCGCTTGCAGGAATTAATGGAGAAATTGAAAAATTACAAAATGCATCATTAATATTAGAAGAGTATTTTTCATTAGTAAATCAACAATTAAATGTTGATAAGGAACTAATAAAGGTTGCAGGAATTCTATCTTTATTTAGAACAATAGATTTCAGTAATTTATTATTAATCGAAGAAATTGAAAAATACTTTGATATTTCGAAAAACAAACTTTTAGAAACTCTGGAGGTTTTGCATAATTATGAAATTGCAGATGAATATAAAAACTCTTATAAAATATCAGATCAAATATTAGGAGAATATATTTTCTATCTAGTTTTTATAAAGCAAAAGCAAATTCCTTTTAAACTGTTATTGGATCTATATATTGATGAAAATAAGTTTTCTTTAATGAAACTTCTATCACCAATAGTTACTAATTATGGTTTTGACGAAATTAAACTCCTTATAGTTGATGATATTTATGATAAATGGGGAAACGTTAAACAAACAGATAAAGCTCTTAAATTCTTAAAAGATTTTTGGTTTTATTTACCTAGTGAATCTTTAACTTATATAAATAGTCTAATTGTCGCAGAGCATTTAGAGGTAGAAAATTTCTCTTTTGAGGTGTTTAAGGATAATCATTTAGAATCTTATGAAGACAGCATATTTGATGTACTTATAAATTTTCAGCAATTCTCGGATAAATTTATACTATCGTTAAACGTAATTTTAAAATATGGATTATCCAGTCAATTAAATTTTTCAAAACTTTTAAAAGTTTTTACTCAATCATATACTTATGGAAAATATAATTACAACTCAAGTTACAATACACAAATAAAACTATTTGATTTCTTGTATGATAAAGCTTCCAATAGTATATTTTATTCAAAAATTATATTGTTTATTGCTAATAAATATTTAGTTGATAGTTATGAAACTAACCATTGGGATGCAGATAAAATTTATATGAGTAGAAGACAGATTTTATTATCTGATGAGCATAAAAATTTTAGAATAAAGCTATGGAGTTTTATTTTTAAAAGTTTTAAAAATGACGATTTAAAGAAATACGTTTATGACTTTTTTGATAAGCATAGATATAACCACCATCATCTAAAAAACGATACTATCGTTGAGTTTGATAAAGGATTAGTAATTGATTTTTTTAATTCTTTCCTACCTAATCCAAATTTCAGAGAAACAGAAATAGTTTATAGCTACTTAAAGAATTTGAAATATTATAATATAACTTATGATAAAATAGTAAAAGAGCAATTTAAAAATAAGGAAGTTGATTTATGGTATTTACTAAATGAAAGAGCTGAAGATAAAAAAGCACTTTTATATACATTTATTAAAAATTTCCAATTGAATGATTATCAAATTTTACTTCAACAAATTGATTCAATTAGTCAATATAGAAAAAATTATTTTAGAGGCTATTCAACAATAAAAAAATCAATATCACAAATGCTTATAAAATTAGAGCAATCTAATTTTAAATTATTTGTTGAGGTTTTTAAATTGATATTTAAATATGAATATTCAAATGACTTATTTATAGGACTAATCTTTAATGAGATAAATTATGATTTAGTAAAAACTCAAGAATTAAGAAATTTACTTGTAAAAAAAGAGATACCAAAATACTGTATAATTCCTTTTCTAACATATCTGCCAAAAGATTTAGTAATACAAGATGACTTTTTAATTTTTGATAATTTTTTCAAAGACGAAGAAACCATTTGTATTGACTATATAGAAGATGTTTTAATAAAGTTTATAGGACTTGATATAGAGATTGAAAAAGAAATAGACTCAATAGTAGATTTTTTATTACAAAAATCTAGCGCAACAAATTTCTCTATTAATAATGGGTTTTTTAAATATCTCTATAAAAACTATAATAAGTTATTTTGGAAAAGAATAGAAGGTATACAATTTTTGTATTTAATTCTAGATGCAAAAAACAATTATTTTGATTATGATCTAGAAGTATTAAAAATAATTTTGAATGAAAGACCAGAATTTATAAAAAGGCTATTAAAAAATAATTTTAAAGATAAAACTTTTATAAGTGAGGAAGATTTATTGGAACACAATTTTGAAAATTTATGGGATTTAGAAAATAGAAATGAGATTTTTGAATATATAATCGAATTCGTAAGTGAATTTCCTTCTCTGTTTCATAATGTGACTTCAGAAATTTCGGTAGTATTTAGAGGAAATCAGGATAAGGGTTTGATTTTTCTAAATTATTTATTAAATAAAACCAAGGATGATAGGATATTAAAATTAATATTCAATATCGTGGTTTCAGAATTCAACAAATCGAAATTTGATTTTTTGAAAATTATTATGATTAAAAATTCAAATATAGATTTCTTTAAAAGGCTTGATTTTTATGCTGGTACTATAGTTACCTCAGGAAGCAGAATACCAATAATTAGGCAAGAAATATCTATTTACGAGGAATTAAGGGATTATTTAGAAAATCTAAATAGTATTGAATATTTAGAACATTTAAGTTTTATAGAGAGAAAAATTAACTATTATAAAATGGATATAGAACAAGAAAGAAAATATGAATTCTTAAGTGAGTGGTCTATTTAAAAAATAAGATAAATTAGTTTATTATTAAATTATTTAATCAAAAAGAGGGGCCTTAAAAGCGCCTCTTTAATTATATATTTTCAAAAGAATCTACTTCCCCTTCATCAACTTCTCCAGATACTCCACTTTATCTTTTTCAGCCTGAACCAAACGCTCATAAAGTTCCACAATTTTATCAATTGGGTTGAAAGTGCAGTTGTAATTAAGTCCAGCATTAACAATGTCATTATTGGTATAAGTATTTCCAATAACATTTAAAACAGCTTCATCAGAGAAATTTTTAATCGCTTCAGCCGAAACTCCAAGAGCTTCTGCAATGACATTTAGTTTTTCATCGTCAACGGTTTCGCTTCCTTCAATATTAGAAATCGTCTGTTGGCTCATGCCAATAGCAATGGCAAGTGCTTCTTGTTTCATTCCTCTAAGCTCACGAATGCGGCTTATGTTTCTCCCGATATGTTTTGGTTTTGCTGTTGTGCTCATACTTCAAAGATATTAAAAATCCTTAAAAATTAGGATATTGGTAAAAGACTATCTTTTTTGGTGAATTACCAAACCCGATGTTTTGTTAGAATGTATGCTATCGTTTATTTAGCCGAAACAAAAATACAATTTTTCGTACAATAATTATTCATAACCAAAACCATAAATAAACGCCATGAAAACAGAAAACGAAAACAATGCCAATCAAAACAAAATAATAGAATCGGTAGCGAGATTGGTATCAGATCTTTGTTTCGACGGAGAATATAAAAACCATACCGAATACTTAACCGAGATTTTTGAGCATCTTCTAGAAACAGAATCCGGAGACAGTCGTTCTTTACGAATTAAAATGCTAAGCTGTATTAGAACCAGTAAAATGGTGGCAAAAGCGCTAGAATCATTTTCAGACGAAGAAATCCAAAAAGCCTGTGTTCAAATGATAAATGGGTAAAAAGAAGTATTTTATCGGTTTTCTAAGTAATTCGTGGTCAGAATAAAAGCTAACTAAAAGAAAATCAGTAACTTTAGGCTGAGTTTTTTAATTGGGGCATCTAATTTTATTCAAAAATCATGAAAAAGTATGAAGCAATTTTATGTACACTTGCGTTCGTATTTTCTCTCGGCTGTTTTGCTCAGCGCACCAACCATGCCTCCGCTTCTCCAGCAACAGGAAAAACGACACTTTTGACGGATAGTCTTTCTAATGATGATTTTGTTATTCAATCTTATTATGTAGAAGAGAGAATAAATAAACTTTTTGGAGGTAGAATTATTACCTACCAAGTTTCAAAATTGGACATGGTCGACACTTACGATCTTGGACCAAACAATACTAGAACGGTAATACCTAATTACGTAAAAAGAAAGCCTAAGGTAGCTCCAAATGCAATAGAGACTAAAACGCTTGTTGCAAGTTCGTCTGTCTCTGTAGAGCCCGTTAAAGTCGAAATTACAGCTCCCGCTCCGACAACTTCAAAATATGTAACCGTTAATATGGTTGACACGTACGAAAAAGTTATTGATAAAGGGTATAAATCTATCGACATGCTTAAAAAAGTAGCCGACCGTTTTTATTTTGAAGGGAATCTAAGTGCCGCAGCGGGCTATTACACGCAATTATTTGACGAAGCTAAAGATTTAGAGGTTATTTATTATTACAGATATGCTCAGTCCTTAAAAGCAATAAATGAAAATGAAAAAGCAAATACTTTAATGAAAAGGTTTAAGAGTGAAACTTTGAGTATGAAATAGGGTTTTCTTTTTTTTTAACCGCAAAGAACGCTAAGGTTTACGCAAAGTTCGCTAAGGTTATTTTGAGCTAAATCTAAAGATTAAGTTCGCAAAGCTTTGTGTGTATAAGGCTTTGCGAATTTTTTTGTTTTACCTACAGTTTGTCATCCTGAGGAACGAAGGATCACACTCGCATATCGACAGAGATTGGCAACCTTTGCGATCTCTTTTATAGATTCCTATTAAGTCTCACATAAAAAAAACTCTTAGCGAACTCTGCGTTAAACCTTAGCGAACTTTGCGTAAACCTTAGCGTTCTTTGCGATTAAATAAGCAGTCCTATAATATTGGAATTTGGGCAAAAAAAAAAGACCATCATTTCTGATAGTCTTTTTTGCTCCCCCTCTTGGGCTCGAACCAAGGACCCTCTGATTAACAGTCAGATGCTCTAACCAACTGAGCTAAGGAGGAAAGTGTTGCTCTTTTTAGCGAGTGCAAATATAAAACTATTTTTAGTTTCTCAAAAACATTTTCACTCTTTTTTTGACTTTTTTTTACTTGCCTACAATTGCTTTGTAAATGTCGTTACCATTAGCAAATAGTAGTAGTGAAATAAGTAAAACAAAACCAACCATTTGCGCATTCTCTAGGAATTTATCGCTCGGTTTTTTGCCGCTTACAATTTCATATAATAAAAACATTACGTGTCCACCATCAAGTGCCGGAATTGGCAATAAATTCATAACTCCAAGCATAATTGACAATAAAGCCGTGATTGACCAGAAAACTTCCCAGCTCCAAGAACTAGGGAAAATATTGTAAATCGCAGCAAAACCACCCACTTGTTTGTAAGCTTTAGTTTCTGGATTAAAAATCATTTTCAATTGTTTTCCGTAACCTACCAATTGATCTTTTCCTTTTTGAAGACCAACCGGAATAGATTCGAAGAAACCGTATTCTTTAGTACTTATTTTATAGTATCCTAGTTTCTCTAATGATTTCATGTCTAAACCACCAGAAACAACACCTAATTTACCATCATTACTAACTTTTAAAGTAATTGGAGTTTCTTTTAGATCACGTAAAACAACTGCAGGAATTTCCTTTCCTTTGTTCATATCCAAAACAGCTTTAGCTTCATCAAAATATTTAATTTTTTGTCCGTTAAGAGAAAGGATTAAATCTTTTGGTTTTAAATTATGGTTTGGAGAATCTTCCGCAATCTGACTAATTGCAAAAGGTCTACGAATTCCAACAAGAAGCCCTTTTTCTGTTTTAGAAAGCTGATCTATAAAGTCAGTCGGCATTTTTAGTGTTTGCTGTTGTCCGTTTCTTTCAATCAAAACCTCTTTTGCCATGATAATATTAATATTCATGTCTTTGTCAAAATTTTCTACAGATTTACCATCAATAGAAATAATTTTGTCACCTGTTTTAAAACCAGCTTTAAGCATCACCGGATTTTCAATCAGGACACCATCTTTTAAGTCAGCATTAGCAATATAAGTATCTCCGTACGCGAAGGCCATTCCGATATAGATAATAAAAGCCAAGATAAAGTTTACCGTAACACCGCCAAGCATAATAATTAAACGTTGCCAAGCCGGTTTAGTACGAAATTCCCAAGGCTGGGGAGGTAGAGACATTTGCTCTTTGTCCATACTTTCGTCTATCATTCCAGAAATTTTCACATAACCACCAAACGGCAGCCACCCAATACCGTATTCTGTATCTCCGATTTTCTTTTTGAAAAGTGAGTATTTAACATCAAAAAATAAATAAAATTTTTCGACTTTGGTTTTAAACAATTTAGCAGGGATAAAATGCCCTAATTCATGAAGAATAATAAGTAAAGATAAACTCAATAGAAATTGAGAGAGTTTGATAACTATATCCATTTTTTGTTTTTAATTCGTATTTAACGCACAAAAGTAGCGTTTTCTATTTTAATATAAGAGTGCAAGATAGTGTTTAAGGTTTTAAATGTTTGTTAATAATTACATTAGTTTTTATTAAACAAAAAGTAAATCTCACTTATTGTATTAGTACTTCATTGCATGAAAATGTTACAAAATGTCCTATTCTGGTATTTTTAAAACTTATTGGGGAGGTGTTTTTAAAATTTCAATTCTAATTTCATTTTTTAAGCTTAAAAGATTATTCTTAAATAGTTAACAAAACTATTTTGAATTTCTTAAAGACTTTTTTGTTTTATTAATTTTTTACAGTGAGAATATGAATTTTATTAGACAAATTGAAAGAATCAAAAAAATGCATAAGTTAATTTGCGGAGAAAAAACAGGCTCTCCTTTAACATTTGCCAAAAGGTTATGTTTGAGCCGAAGCCAGTTTTATAACGAGCTAGATCTTATAAAAGAACTCGATGCGCCAGTAAAATATTGTAAAAAGAGGGAGACATTTTATTATGAAACTCCTTTTGAATTGATATTAATTTTTTCGCTAAAAACAATAAAAGATGATGAATCAAGAGAAATTTTTGGCGGTTCTAACTTCCGTCCAAGTTTATTGGACGGAAGTCTAATAAGTTTGCTGTAATAAAATACTTCTCGAGAAAGTAAATTTTGTTGAAATTATTAATTAACATTTTTAAAATTTATTATCATGGAATTAGAAAATTTAAATTTAGTAGAGCTTGATTTTCAGGAAACGCAAGAAATAGAAGGAGGAGCATGGCCAAGCATTGGATGGTGGATGGATGTTGCTTTTAGTGCTAGTTTTGATTATGGCGGTAGTAGATTAATCTACACATAATAAACAATACAAACTTAGAGGGATTTTTTTATTCTCTCTAAGTTTAAAATGTTTGAAAAATCAACAACATTTAATTAATTACCATTATTATATGTAGAGAAAACCCTAAAAATCATATTTGTTCTTTTTTAATTGGGATTTCTTGCGCGTTGACTGTCGTGTTTTATATATTATTAATAAAAAGCAAAACTTTAAAAATAAATAGTTATGAATTTTTCTAAAGAATTTTTAAAAGAAGATCCCTTTCTTAAAATTGCTTTATTGATAGTTGCAATGTCATTTTTATTGTATTGGGCAGGTTATGTGTGTGGCAAGTTTGCATATTATATATGTCATTAACTCTTTAAAAATATTCTATTTCTAAAAAATAGTTGAAACAAGATTAAGATTTATTCAAAAAATTAAGATTTCACAGGAGTTGTTAGAAAATATAAAATCATAGAAAATGAAAAAAATATCACGCAAAATGGCTCTTTACGCAAGAGAAAATACACTCAATTTTATTTCTTATCTCTTTATTATAGCGTTTGTTTTATTCTATTTAGGGTTTTATTTAGGACGAATTATGGCGAGATAAAAATTTAAAAATATCTATAAGCATATTTATAAAAGTATAAACATAAAAATTACATGGAAATGAAGATTAATTAAAGACTAATTTTTATGGAAACATCCAAATAAGATTGGAGAAATTTACATGTGCATTCTTACATCTAATTGACTATGATATTGGATATCTTTTTTAAAATACTTCTCGAGAAAATGATTTTTGTTGGATTTATTAATTAACATTTTTAAAATTAAAAATTATGGAATTAGAAAATTTAAATTTAGTAGAACTTAATGTTCTAGAAATAGAACAAGTTGAAGGGGGTAATATTTTTAGAAGAATATTAGAAGTAGCTTCAATATATGATGCGTTTAGTGATTTTGGAGCTGGGTGGAATTCGGTAGAGTCTTATAGCAGAGTATCTACTGGAAGCTGGTAGAATAAAAATGAATGAATTGCAGAACAACGTTTTTGAAAAAAAAAAAATTTTTTATATTCTTAAATGCTTATCCGTAGTTGTTATGGTTGGGATAGTAACTGAGATTTTAAAAATTATTTTGAGTATCGATGAACCGACAAGCAGTAAAGTAGAGGAAAGTTTTTTTAAGAATATTTTTTTGGGTAGTATTGGTATTGTCTTAGTTGCTCCTATTCTAGAAGAAATAGTTTTTAGGCTTCCTTTAAAAAAGAATAATCATTATCTAAGTAGTATTACACTTTGTGTGTTTTTATTTCTATCAGCAAGTTTGTTTTTTCTTAGAATTATGTGTCTTTTGTATATTGGGGCAATATTGCTATATCAGTTTGACAAGAAATTAGCAGTGCCAGCTTGTTTAACGAAAAACATAATTATAGTTTTATCTATTGTTACTTTTGTTTCACTGCATTTTGCTAACTATCAAGAAGAACAACTAAACTCACTCCCTATTTTTTCTAAAATATTTCTTTTCCTACCACAACTTGTAGTAGGATTAATACTCACAGCGGTTCGATTAAAAACTTTTTTTCTAAATGCTGTCATAATTCATTCTTTATATAATTTAATTATTTTAACACTTGCTTTATTTTTTAACTAAAACTTTATTATTATGGATTGCACGGAATTAAATTTAGTAGAATTAAATGACGTTGAAATAGAAAACATTGATGGAGGTGGTTTTTTTTATGAATTAGGAGTTGGGGCGCATATGATGTGGAATTCGTTTAATAGATTTCTTGATCAAAGCGACATTACTGCGCATAGTCGTCAAGGAATTTAAATTTTATCTAGAACTGCTTATAATTAGATTTATAAGCAGTTTTAATAATTGTTTTGACTAAAAACATTCTTCTTTATAGTAAATAACCTATGGACTTCAGTTCAGACCCTATAAACACTCTCGAAAATCTTATTGCAAAAAACAAAACAAAAAGCTTTTCAATTTATTTGATAATTCTTCTTGCTGTTATCACTTTATTGGGGTTATTGCCAGTAATTAAATTAGATATAAGCAGTCAGAGTAGAGGAATAATTCGAAGTAAAATAGATAATGTTCCTGTTACAACAATTGTAAGTGGAAGGATAAATTGTATAGCATTAAAAAATAATGTTTTTGTAAAAAAAGGAGATACACTTTTAAAGATCTCTAAAGAAAATTTGGAAAGCGATAAAAGGACCCAAGATACATTGTCAAGCTCTGTTTTGTTGTTGTTAAGTGATATTTCAAATCTTTTACAAAATAAGCCATCACAATTGCAGACATCCACAGCGCGTGAAGATTTATTTAAATTTCAATCTGGAAAAAATGAACTGCAAAGCAAAATTTCTCACGCTCAGATAAATTATGACCGAAATAAGATTTTGTACGATAAAGATATTATCGCAAAAGCAGATTTTGAAAAATATGAATATGAATTAAGCTTAGCCAAACAAGCATTGCAAAGTTTTATAAGTCAGCAAAAATCAACATGGGAAAATCAGAAAAGAGATTTAGAAGAACGATTGAAAAATCTTAATGGAACTGTTGCTAAAATAAACGTTGAGGCCAATAATTATTTCGTTTTGGCTCCCATTTCTGGAACTATAGAAAACTTTTCAGGGATTCAAAAAGGTTCTTTTATAAACGTATCGCAATCTATTGCAACAATTTCTTCTCCAGATCATCTTATTGTTGAGAATAATGTTTCTCCAAACGATATTGGTTTGATTAAGAAAAATCAAAAAGTAAAATTTCAAATAGATGCTTTTAATTATAATCAATGGGGGTTATTGGAAGGGAAAGTAATTGATATTGACCAAAATATAACAATGCAGGGAGAGCAAGCTTTTTTTAAAGTTCGCTGTGCATTAGATTCTAAAACTTTACATCTAAAATCAGGATATAAGACTGATGTTTCAAAAGGAATGACCTTAACTACGAGATATATAATTACACGCCGAAGTTTATTCGATTTGCTATTTGACAAAATAGACAATTGGCTAAACCCAAAACAACTATCAGCTTAAAATTAAATGGCTTCAATAAAAATAAAACAACATGATATTAAAGATTGTGGCGCTGCTTGTTTGGCATCTATTGGAAACCATTTCAAAGTTAATCTTCCAATAGCGAGAATTCGTTAGTATGCCAACACAGATAAGCGAGGCACGAATGTTCTTGGAATAATTGAAGCTGCCGAGAAAATGGGTTTTACAGCAAAAGGAGTAAAAGGAGGTTTAGACTCTTTAGATAAAATACCGCTTCCTGCTATTGCCCATATTATTGTAAAAGAGCAATTGCAACATTATGTAGTTATTTACAAAGTTGAAAAATCTACAATTACGGTTATGGATCCAGGTTTTGGCAAAATGGGAACATACACTTTTGAAGAGTTTCAAAAAATATGGACAAGTGTTTTAATTCTTTTTGCAGCAAATGATGATTTTAAAATAGTAGATGAAAAAACGTCACCTATAAAAAGGTTTTGGAATTTAATTCAGCCACACAAAACTATATTAATTCAAGCATTAATTGGCGCTATAGTATTTACAGTTTTAGGATTGGGTATGTCTATCTATATTCAAAAAATAACAGATTATGTTTTGGTTGATGGCAATAGAAATCTGCTTAATTTATTAAGTGTTTCCATGGTCGCAATTATTCTGCTTCAAGCTTATATTGGGGCAAAGAAGAGTATTTTTGTGATGAAGACAGGTCAGTTAATCGATGCTAAATTAATTTTAGGGTATTATAAACATTTGCTTCATCTGCCACAGCGGTTTTTTGATACCATGCAAATAGGAGAAATCACCTCTAGAATAAATGATGCTGTAAAAATACGATCCTTTATAAATGAAACCGCAATCGAAATGATTGTAAATATTTTTATTGTTGTCTTTTCATTTGCATTAATGTTTACCTATTATTGGAAATTGGCTTTGGTTATTATTCTAGTTATTCCATTTTATGTTTTAGTTTATTTTCTGCTAAATAAATTCAACAAAAAAGTTGAAAGAAATATAATGGAGAATGCAGCAGAATTACAAACACAATTAGTTGAAAGCATTACGCATGTTAGAACTGTAAAGGAATTTGGGATTGAAGAGTTTTCAAATTTAAAAACCGAAAACAAATTTGTAAAACTATTATTCATAACATATAAATCTGGTCTAAATGGCATTTTTGCCACAACATCGACACAGTTTCTGGCATCTGTATTTACTGTAATCTTAATGTGGATTGGTTCAGGTTATGTAATCGACAGAGCAATTACTCCTGGAGAATTGTTTTCCTTTTATGCGTTAATCGGTTATTTTACTTCGCCCGTTGCATCCTTAATTAATATGAATAAAACAGCACAAAATGCACTAATTGCAACAGACAGACTTTTTGAAATCATGGATTTAGAAAGAGAAGAAACAGAAAACAAAATTGAATTATCAAAAGAAAATTTGGGAGATATAAAATTTGAAAATGTTTCTTTTCGCTATGGATCTCGCATGGAAGTTTTTAAAAAGTTTAATGCCATATTCAAGAAAAATCAAACAACAGCTATTGTAGGTGAAAGCGGTAGCGGAAAAACGACTTTAATTTCGCTTTTGCAAAATCTTTACCCAATAAAAGAAGGTAAAATTAATATTGGAGATTTTGATCTTCAACATGTTCATTATAAGAGTTTAAGGAAAATTGTTGGTGTTATTCCCCAACAGCTTAATTTGTTTTCTGGAAATATTATAGAAAACATTGCTTTAGGGGAATCTTTTCCTAATATTCAGAGAATTTTAGAGCTTTCAAAGCAACTTGGAATTCATGAGTTTGTCGAGAAATTGCCAAATGGTTTTGAAACACAGATTGGTGAAAATGGAGCGATGCTTTCGGGCGGACAAAAGCAAAGAATTGCCATTGCAAGGGCATTGTATAAAAATCCTGAAATCTTATTAATGGATGAAGCGACTGCATCATTAGATACTAATTCAGAAAAAATGGTGAAAGATGTTATTGATAATTTTAAATCCTCAGGAAAAACTATAATCGTCATTGCACATCGTTTAAGCACAATAGCCAACGCTGATACTATATTGGTTATGAAAAATGGTTCTGTTGTGGAGTCAGGTAATCATTTTGATTTGTTGGATCAAAAAACGGAGTATTATAATTTATGGAATAAGCAGAATTTGATTTAAATGTTTGTTAATTAATAAACATTTCGATTTCTCGTTTTAACAAGATACTGTAACTTTACTTTTTGAACACTGCCTTACTCAATTGGTAGTATAAACTCATTAAAAGTTACACGTATATGGCAACGAAATTATTTTCTCCGCTTACTATAAAAAATATCACTTTAAAAAATAGAATTGCAATCTCGCCTATGTGCCAGTATTCTGCCGTTGACGGATTTGCAAACGATTGGCATCTGGTTCATCTAGGAAGCCGTGCCAGCGGAGGTGCTGGGCTTATTATTCAGGAAGCGACGGCGGTTTCTCCAGAAGCGAGAATTTCTCCAGCCGATTTAGGAATCTGGAAAGACGAACACATCGAAAAACTAAAACAAATCAACGCTTTTATTGTTTCTCAAAATTCGATTCCTGGAATTCAGTTAGCGCATGCAGGAAGAAAAGCAAGTGTTTCGGCTCCATGGTTGGGAAATAAAAAGTTAGATTTCGCTCAAGGCGGATGGCAAACCGTTGCACCAAGTGCGATTCCGTATCATGACAACGAACCCTTTCTTCCAGAAGCGTTAGATAAAAACGGAATCCAGAAAGTGATCTCCGATTTTAAAACGGCAACCAAAAGAGTAGTCGAAGCAGGATATCAAGTTGTAGAAATCCATGCGGCTCACGGATATTTATTGCACCAATTTTTATCGCCTTTAACAAACGTAAGGACAGATGAATATGGAGGAAGTTTCGAAAACAGAATTCGCTTCACTTTAGAAGTTGTAGAAGCAGTACAGTCAGAATGGCCTTCAGATTTGCCTTTGTTTGTTAGAATTTCGGCAACCGACTGGGCAGAAGATGGTTGGAACCCAGAAGAATCTGTACAGCTTTCCAAAATATTAAAAGAAAAAGGAGTAGATTTAATTGATGTTTCGTCAGGCGGATTGGTTTCGCATCAGAAAATCACATTAGGACCATGTTATCAAGTTCCATTTGCAGAAAAAGTGAAACAAGAGGCGGGAATTTCTACAGGCACAGTGGGTTTAATTACAGAAGCCAAACAAGCCGAAGAAATTTTAAATAACAGTCAAGCCGATTTAATTCTGTTCGCCAGAGAATCTTTAAGAAACCCAAACCTTCCGTTGGATTTTGCTAAAGAACTAAACGACGATATTCAATGGCCAAAACAATACGAAAGAGCTAAACTTTAATTTTTTTTCCGCCACGAATTCACGAATCTATTTTTTTAATTCGTGAATTTGTGGCGAATAAACTAAAACAAAACCAATGCAAAAGATAAAAACAGCATTATTATCATACGGAATGTCGGGAAAAGTTTTTCACGCTCCGTTTTTAGATATTCACGAAGGATTTGAACTTTTAGGTTCTTGGGAAAGAAGCAAAAAGCTAATTCAGGAAGATTATCCATACGTAAAAAGTTATGCTTCGCTCGACGAATTATTAAGCGATGATGTGGATTTGGTCATTGTAAACACACCAGTTGGAACACATTACGAATATGCTAAAAAAGTGCTTTTGGCAGGCAAACATGCTGTTGTAGAAAAAGCATTTACAACAACGGCTGAAGAAGCAAAAGAATTGGCAAAAATCGCGAAAGAAAAAGGCTTGAAATTGGCTGTTTTCCAGAATAGAAGATGGGATAGCGATTTTAAAACCGTTAAAAAAGTAATCGATGAAGGTCATTTAGGAGATTTGGTCGAAGCCGAATTTCATTTTGATCGTTACAATCCGTTATTGAGTCCGAAAGCGCATAAAGAAACTGCCAATGATGGGGCAGGAGTTCTAAAAGATTTAGGTCCTCATATTATAGATCAAGCGGTTAGTTTATTTGGCTGTCCAAAAGCAGTTTTTGGAGATATTCGAGTAACGAGAGAAAACTCAGTTGTAGACGACTGGATCGATCTTACTTTGTTTTATTCTAATTTCAGAGTCCGTTTAAAAGCAGGATTTTTTGTGAGAGAAGCCAATCCGGCATATACCATTCACGGGAAAAAAGGTTCTTTCTTAAAACCTCGCGGAGATGTTCAGGAAGACGAATTGAAAATTGGTAAAAAACCGAACCTAGATTCTTGGGGAACAGAAGATGAAAGTTTACAGGGACTTTTACACACCGAAATAGACGGTAAAATTGTGCGAGAAAAAATACCAACGCTTCAAGGCAATTATTTCAGTTTCTTCGATGGCGTTTACGATTCTATTGCAAACAATAAAAAAGAACCTGTTACCGCAGACGAAGGTGTAAAAGTAATGCAGGTTATAGAAGCTGCAATTGCGAGTAATGCCCAGCAAAAGGTAATAGGCATATCATAACACATTCTGTAGGAACAAAGAAGTATAATATTTAAAAAAGGAGCATTTTCAATTTTGAGAATGCTCCTTTTTTGCTTCAATAAAAAAATCAAACCAATTATAATTCTACTAAAGCCGAAAAATTGTAATTTTAGTAATAAGAATTCAACTCAAAACCTTTGAATTTATAAACAATAACGTTGTATATTGTGTATAACCTTAGACTTTATGCACTTTAACGAGCGTTTTTAGTATTTTTGATCCTATTCCAATAAAATTCAATATGCTGTTAAACATTAATCCATTATCGCTTTTTCAGACCAAAGCCAAAATCAAGAAAGTATTTAGAGAAGCCAAAGCTTCCTATTTAAATCGGATTCGTTTTGCTGTGGGAATGTTTTATTTCGGAATGGGTTTGAGTTTTGCCACATGGGCTAGTAGAATTCCAGATATCAAAACAGCTTTGCATTTAACAGAAGGAGATTTAGGTTCTATTCTTTTTGCACTTCCGGTTGGACAGCTAATCGTTATGCCATTTTCAGGAAAAATGGTAACCAAATTCGGCAGTCATCGTATTCTAATTTTCTCTTTAATTATGTATGTTTTGTGCTTAATCAATTTAGGTTTGGCGACAACATCGTTACAATTATCATTAGGATTATTTTTGTTTGGCGTGTTCGGAAATCTTGCCAATATTGCCGTAAACACGCAAGGGGTTTATACTGAAGTTTTGTTCAAAAAAACAATCATGTCCTCTTTTCACGGAATGTGGAGTTTTGCTGGATTTACAGGTGCACTTGTAGGTTTAGGAATGCTAGCTTTAAAATTAAGTCCGTTGCATCATTTTATCATTGTAGCCGGAATTGTTTTATTGATGGTCGCTTTTAACTTTAAATTTTTGGTTAGAGCCAAAGAAAAAAAGAAACCAAAAGAAGAAGGCAAAAAGCTATTTGTGAAACCAGATACCGCTTTACTTTGGTTAGGTGTTATCGGATTCTGCAGTATGGCCAGCGAAGGCGTTATGTTCGACTGGAGTGGTGTTTACTTTAAAGATATTGTAAAAGCCCCTGGGCCATTGGTGGTTTTAGGCTACACTTCTTTTATGATTATGATGGCCAGCGGAAGATTTCTTGGCGACGGATTAATCAATAAATTTGGCCGAGAACGTGTTATGCAGATCAGCGGTGTTATGATTTCGGCTGGGCTTTTTACAGCTGTTTTTCTTCCTTATATCATTCCGTGCACAATCGCTTTTATGTTTGTAGGTTTGGGCGTTGCCACGATCGTTCCTACTGTATATAGTATTGCAGGTAAAAATCCGACAGTTCCAGCGGGAGAAGCTTTAACGATTGTTTCGAGTGTAAGTTTCTTAGGGTTCTTAATGGGACCGCCTGTAATTGGACATATTGCGCAAAGTTTCGGATTGCAGTTTTCTTTTGCTTTTATCGGAATTTTTGGTGTTCTAATCGCTTTTATGGTTTCTAAAATTAGAACTGAAGCGTAATAAACCCCTTTGTAAAATTGATTTCTTTTAACTATTCTTTCATTATATTAAAATAAATTTGAAAGAATTTACTTATAATTAAATATTTTGTTTATTTTTGAATTTCAAACTTCAAGCGCTGAAGTTTGAAATTTTCTTTTTTTCCAAAAACCAATTTTATCTTTTGAATTAAGGATTGTAATCCTAGAATATTTTCAAAGTTAATAATAGGTTTTAATGGTAAAAAAATACGCATTCTTCTTTATTTTTTGGTTCTTTAATTTTGCTTTTTCGCAGAAAGAAATTACGGTAACAGGAATTGTTATTGATGCCCGAACACAGAATCCGTTGGAAAGTGTAGTGGTAACGATACAGAATACAGCCGTGATGCAACTTACATCAAAAACCGGGAAATTTGAACTTCATATATTTCCCAAAAAAGAACAGCTGCTTTTACTAAGAAGTCAAGGATACAAAGATTTTCTTTTAAAAGTAAAGTCTAATTCTGGACAGGATATTGATCTTGGAATTTTACAATTAGAAGATACTTATTCAGACGAGGTCCCGGCTGCATTGATTACGCTCTCAGATAATGATTTTTCAGATGATAACAGTTCATCAGAAATGGCATCTGGACTTTTACAATCTTCAAGAGATGCTTTTATGCAGGCATCGGCATTCAATTGGGGACAGGCTAGATTTCGCATTCGTGGTTTAGACAGCGAAAATGCCATCACGATGCTTAACGGAATGCCCATGAATAAAATTTACGATGGCAGACCACAATGGGGAAATTGGGGTGGTTTAAACAATGTGCTCCGAAATCAGGAATTCTCAGTAGGAACAGCAGCTTCCAATTATACTTTTGGAGGCGTTTTAGGAACACAACAGATTTTTACTCGTGCTTCTTTATATAGAAAAGGAACATCACTCACGTTTTCGGGAAGCAATACCACTTATTTATGGCGGGCAATAGGAACATATGCTTCAGGAATGAATGCCTCTGGTTGGGCTTTTGTAGTTTCGGCTGGAAAACGCTGGGCAGATGAAGGGTATTTTGAAGGCACAAATTTCGATGCTGATTCTTTTTTTCTTAGTGCCGAAAAGAAATTAAACAACAGACATTCTCTCAATTTTACAGGATTTTACACGCCAAATTCTCGCGGAAAGAATTCTGCGAATACAGCTGAGGTTACTGATTTAATGGGCGAAAAATACAATTCGTATTGGGGGTTTCAGAATGGTGAAAAGAGAAATGCAAGAATAAAAAATGTAAAAGAGCCGCTCTTTATGCTGAATCATTATTTTAAAATGGATGATAAAACCAATCTGAATTCTTCTATTATGTATCAATTCGGTAAAGTTGGAAACAGTAATATCGATTACCAAAATGCTGATAGTCCAGATCCTGTTTATTATAAAAAAATGCCAAGCTATTTTAGTTCGCTTTACGCGAAAGATCAAGGCGAATTTTCGGGCGCATTTACTCCAGATTATGAAAATGCAGAAAAAAACAAAGTGGCATTTCTGGAACATCCGCATATCAATTGGGATGTAATGTATTTTGCCAATCAAAAAATAGGGCAAAATGGTTATTTGCCTGCTCAAAGTCATTATGTGCTTTATGAAGACAGAACAGATGATAGGACTTGGGCAGTAAATTCAAATTTGAATACACAGATAACTCCCAATATTTCTTTTGATGGAGGATTTACTTTTAAGAAATTAAAATCGCATAATTTTCAATATTTATTAGATCTTCTAGGTGGCGCTTATTTTGATGATATTGATCCGTTTTATAAAGGAAGCCTTTCTCAGTCCGATTTGCAGCATCCAGATCGCCAAGTCGTAAAAGGAGATATTTATGGATACAATTATAATTTACTGGCGAATACTTTAGATGTTTTTGCGCAGTTTAAATTTAGCTATAATAAAACAGAATTCTTTTTGGCGCAATCCTATTCCATGTCAGATTACCAAAGAGAAGGACTGTATCAAAACGGATTGTATCCAACAAATTCGCTAGGTAAAAGTGAGAAAGTAAATTTTGAGAATTTCGGTTTCAAAGGAGGTTTTACCTATAAAATTTCAGGAAAACAATTGTTGTTTTTTAATGCTGCACATTTTACCAGAGCGCCTTCGCTTCGAAATACGTTTTCAAATTCACGTTTAAATAACAATGTCGTTGACGGAATCGAAAGTGAAAATATAAGTAGTGCCGAGGCTAATTATGTATACCGTTCTGCAAAACTCAAATTACGTTTAACAGCATATTATTCTTTGATTAAAAACACTTCAAAAACTTCTTATTTCTATGCAGAAGGAATTTTTGACAACGGTTCGGGTTATGATTCAACCAATGCATTTGTAAGTCAGACTTTGACCAATTTGGATAAGAAAAATATTGGAGCAGAATTAAGTTTTGAATATCAGATTTGGCCAACAGTAAAAACAACTTTATCTGCAGCATTCGGGAATTACATCTACAATAGCAATCCGAACGTAATCATTGTAAACGATGCCAATAGAGCGAAAGAAGGAGCGCAAACAACTTTTGATTTTGGAAGCGCTTATTTAAAGAACTATAAGCAGCCAGGAACTCCACAACAGGCCTATTCTTTTGGATTAGAATATCGTGATCCGAAGTTCTGGTGGATTGGCGGGAACATCAATTATTTGGCAGAAAACTATATTGATGTTTCACCAATTTCTCGTACTTCTCAATTTTATATCAATCCAGCCAATGGTTTTCCTTTTCCTGAAGCAACTTCCGAAAGAGGAAATGAATTATTAAAACAAGAAAAGTTTAATCCTGCCACATTACTAAATTTTAGCGGAGGCAAATCTTGGCGTATTCATAAAAAATACGTGGGACTTTTTGCCAGTATAAATAATGTTTTCGATTTAATGTATAAAACTGGTGGTTTTGAACAGGCAAGAAATGCCAATTTTAGAGCACTAAATCAGGACGCATCTAGTGGAACGCCATCTTTTGGACCAAGATATTATTATGGCTATGGCCGAACTTATTTTCTAAATCTTACAATCGGTTTATAAACCTATTCCTCATGAAAAAACTAATTTTATTTTTTGTTATATCGTTACTGTATGGTTGCAGTAACGAGGTTGAAACGCCAGAATTAAAATGTAATCAACCTAATTTTACTGTAAACAAATCGGTAGCAAAATTATGTGAGCTTTCGGGAACGACTGCTAAACAATATTTATATGATGATATCATAGAAGCTTATGTTATATCGAGTGATGAAGGAGGTAATTTTTTCAAAACGATTTCATTACAGACAAAAGAAACTGAAAATGCGCCTGCTATTGGTTTTAGTGCTCCAGTTGATGCCACCAATACTTACATTGATTATCGAGTGGGAAATAAAGTGTTTGTAAAACTTAAAAATCAATTTACAGATTTGTATTATGGTGGTTTAAGAATCGGAAGTTTGTATGTGAGCAATGCTGGAGACCCGACAATTGGAAGGATTTCTCAAAACGAATATAGAAATGTGCTGAATGCTTCCTGTACCACTATAGACGAGAATCAATTGGTAAAATCACTTTCTGTGGAAGAAGCGCTTTCGGATTCTAAACTAAATACTTTGATCGAATTAAATGATGTTGAATTTACAGAAGCAGCATTAGGACGCCATTATTTTGAAGAATCCAATAATGTAGGAGGTTCAACGAATTGGTATTTGAGAGATAAAACAGGAAATCAGATTATTTTTAGAACAAGCGCTTATGCAAAATTTGCAGATCATTTTGTGCCAGAAGGAAGCGGAAAAGTAAGAGGTATTCTAACAAAATTTGGAACTGATTATCAATTTATGGTCCGATATGAAAGTGATATTGTGATGAATGGAAAAAGAAATACTCCGTTTTTTTCAGAAGATTTCCAATCGGTTAAAAACAATGTCAATTTTGTGCTTCCGGGCTGGAGTAATATTGTAGAGAAAGCATCTAAATTATGGAAAAGTATGGTTTACGCCGGAAATGGTTATGCCGAATTTAATACCACAAGCACAACTGCGGCTGAGAATATAGCTTGGTTAGTTTCACCAAAAATAAATCTTACAGGGTATAAAAATGCTGTTCTCTCGTTTAGAAGTGCACAGCATGATTTGAAAGTAGATTCGCCTTTAAATACTTTAGAAGTTTATGTTTCAACCAATTTTGATGGTGCAAGTGTGACCAAAGCAAAATGGACAAAACTGGAAGCAAAAGTGCCAACGCTTTCAACGCCTGCTCGAGAATTTATAAGTTCTGGCGGAATCGATCTTTCTGCTTATTCTGGAAATATACATATTGCATTTAAATATATTGGTTCTGGAAAAGATAAAACATTAAATGGCGCTTTTATGGTAGATGACGTAAAGATATTTGGAGAGAAGTAAGAACTAATTTAGAATAATGAAAATAATCTACTGATTTTTAAAGTA
The DNA here is from genome assembly GCF_058135255.1 of Flavobacterium sp. LK-23. Classification (NCBI taxonomy): domain Bacteria; kingdom Pseudomonadati; phylum Bacteroidota; class Flavobacteriia; order Flavobacteriales; family Flavobacteriaceae; genus Flavobacterium; species Flavobacterium sp. LK-23. The sequence goes on along the minus strand of NZ_JBYUVT010000001.1, from coordinate 595,633 downwards.
TTATTGAAAAGTTTGTAGTTTTTGTATTTCAAAACGTTAAAATCTAATTGAATTTTGTATTTTGGTCATCCCAAATCAATACAAAAACAAATATGAAAACCTACTTTATTGCCATCTTAATGATGGTGTTTCCTTGCTTGATGCACAGTCAAGACGACGTTAAACTAAAGCAGATTAACATTGTAAGAACAAATTACCAAAACTCTAAAGACGGCGAAATTGTTAACAAAACAATGGTTTTTAAAGAGGGTAAGCTTCAAACCATAACCACTTCAGATGTTGTACAGCATTTTTATTACAACAAAAATGGTTTGCTGGATATGACTGTAAAAGACAAAGTGGGAAGCGATTGGAAAGAAGTAATCAACTATACTTACAACCCTGATAACAACATTACCAAATTTGTGAAAAAATATCAGGAAGGCCCTAATTATATTACAAAAGTGGTTTCGTTTGTATATGAAGGAGCAAGGGTAAAAGTAACTACAAAAAAGAGCACCAACCACCAGAATTTAGTAGACGATATTGAATATCTTGTTGAAAACGGAATTATTGTAAGACGTACTTCACGAGATAGAAATAAGGCTATTATTGGAAAATTAGAATATGTTTATGTAAACGATAATGTATCAAGACATAAAGGATTGGTAGGAGACAAAATCTCTAAATCATACACTTACGATGATAAAAAGTCGGTTGACCAGTTAATCGTTCAGAGTCTTTTTGGGGATAATTACAAAGTAATTGTTCCAATGATTTCTTATCATGAAGAAGAATTTGAATTTGAATCTATTTCTTATAATAACGAAATGAATTTCAGCCCATCATCTACAGCTTTAGTTGCGGTGAGCAGAAAATACAAATACAACAAATTAAATTACCCAATTTCTTGTTCTCAAATAGAAGAAAACGGAATTGTGAAAACGGAAAAAACGTTTATTTACGAATAAAGGTTTTAAACTTAGACCATTCATTTGAAAAGTGGAGCTTTAGTTGAGTTTATCTTGACGGGTTCCATTTTTTTTTGAATTATAATGTCTTAATATAAACGTAAAAACAAAATTGTATAATCGATTGTAGCTGACAAATGATTAAATTTGCACCTTATTCAAGACTATGTTAGAAAAAGAAGTTATAAATTTTGAGAGAACAGTTATCGTTGGTATTGTTACTCAGAATCAAAGTGAAGAAAAACTAAATGAATATTTAGACGAATTGGAGTTTTTAACTTTTACCGCTGGAGGTGAAGTTATTAAACGCTTTTCGCAGAAAATGGAACGCCCTAATCCTAAGACTTTTGTTGGAACAGGGAAAATTGACGACATCAATCTTTTTGTAAAAGAGAACAAAATATCGACTGTAATTTTTGATGATGAATTAACGCCATCTCAGCAAAAAAATATCTCAAGAATAATTGACTGCAAAATCTTAGACAGAACGAACTTGATTCTAGATATTTTTGCACAGAGAGCCGAAACTTCATACGCAAGAACGCAGGTAGAATTGGCGCAATGCCAATATTTGTTGCCAAGACTTTCTGGTTTATGGACACACCTTGAGCGTCAAAAAGGGGGTATCGGTATGCGTGGACCTGGAGAAACGGAGATTGAAACAGACAGACGTATTGTACGTGATAGAATTTCGTTGCTGAAAGATAAAATCAAAACGATTGACAAGCAAATGAGTATTCAGCGAAGCAACCGTGGAGCAATGGTTCGTGTAGCTTTGGTTGGATATACCAATGTTGGAAAATCGACTTTGATGAATGCAATTGGTAAAAGTGATGTTTTTGTTGAGAATAAATTATTTGCAACTTTAGACACAACAGTTAGAAAAGTGGTGATTAAAAACCTTCCTTTTTTGCTTTCTGATACAGTAGGATTTATTAGAAAATTACCAACACAATTAGTAGATTCGTTTAAAAGTACCTTAGATGAGGTTCGTGAAGCCGATTTATTGCTTCATGTTGTAGATATTTCTCATCCAGATTTTGAAGATCATATCGAGTCTGTAAATAAGACTTTACAAGAGATCAAAAGCAACGATAAACCAACCATTATGGTTTTTAATAAAATTGATGCTTACAAACATTTAACTATCGAGGAAGATGATTTGATCACGGAAAGAACCAGAAAACACTGGACACTTGACGAGTGGAAACAAACTTGGATGAGTAATGTTGGACAGAATAAAGCTTTATTTATTTCTGCAAGAAACAAAGAAAATTTTGAAGAATTCAGAGAAACGGTTTATGAAGCTGTTCGCCAGATTCATATAACACGTTTTCCTTATAACAATTTCTTATATCCAGATTATAAGGATGCAGTTGAAAAGGATGAAGAAGAGGAATAGTTAATTAACCGCAAAGAACGCTAAGATTATTTAAAATATCTTTAGAAAAATATAAAGTTCGCAAAGCTAAATCTACATATAGCTTTGCGAACTTTGTTTTTTATATAAATGTAACTTATGAAAATCTTAGCGTTCTTTGCGGTTAATTATTAGCGGTTTCAATTTTTAGACTAAAATCCAAAATTAACGCCTAAACCAAATACTTGTCTGGTTTGAAGTCCTCTGAAGGCATTGTCATCATATATTGCTTGAAAAGCAAAATTTGCAGATAAGAATTTGTTAATTTTCATAATGATATTCAAAGAATAATTGATATCTACATTTTGAGGATCTTCTAGATAATTAGAATATAAATTAAGTGCGTTTTCTGCCGTTACATTCGTCATAATGGCTAATTTGTAATAAACTGATGCATAAAAACCCAGTTCATAGCGCATGGTTTTGCCTTCATCAACACCAAAATAATCTCCATCTACATAAGGCAGACCAGTAAATCTATCAATTCCGCTTGTATAAGCGTTGTCTACAAAAGTGAATTTTGAAGTCAGTGGTGCAAAGTTAATTTTAAGATTTTCATCTTTAGACCAATAAATACCGGGTCCAGTGGTAAGATATCCTGGCGACATAAACTTCGTCTGTTCAGTTCTGATTTCTTTACCGTTGGCATCCTGCCCATAAATATAACCTGTAGTAAATTGAGTTCTGAAGTTTAAGAAATAAGAGTAATACCATTCACCAAAGGCTCTTTTACCAAGAATGGAGTTAAATTCTAAACGGTCATCCGTTTTTTTTCCGAAATCAGTATTTTTAGTTTGTAAAAGACCGTATGAAGCTAGTATTTTGTTATCCCAGGTTACATCTTCTTTTTTGTAATTGAAGTCGTAATTGATTCCGAGTGTTCCCGAAAAGCTGTCTTCACCTCCCGCAATCCAGTTATTGAAGCTGGACTGATTTAATAAAAGAGATACGGTTCCTTTTGCTTTCCAGCCTTCTTTTTCAATTGTATCATTGATTTTTTTTACGGCTTTTTCAGTGTTTTGTGCTAGTTCTTTTTCGGTGTTTTGGGCTTGAACAAAAGTAAGATTTGCTAAAACGAAGAGCAATGATAGAATCTTTCTCATGGTTTTTAGTTTAGAGTGTATTATCAAATATACTAAAAACCAATGGAAAGTTAAGAGATGTTATCCTGTTATTGCAGGTTATTTCTTAGATTCTTTGTATAAAGGCACTGCAGAGCATGCTTCGCCGTACATAATGCTTCTGGCAAATGGCTGCAGATAAGTTGTTGCCAAAATGTAAGCCCTCATAGGAACGGGTTTTCTAGAGCAACCTTTTACAATTACAGGTTTGCCTTTGTATGTAGAGTAATCAATTTTAGATAGAATTTCTTCGTAAAGACTAGCGTCAAGATCTTCAATTGTTCCGTTAACGACTTTTTTTGCGAAAGGTGCTAAATGAACACTTACTAAAATTAATGCCCAAGCAGGAATTATAGCATCTGTACTGCAATGTACAGCCACATATTGATCTTGATATTGTGACCAATCGTGGTTTTTAAGGTGTTCTCTAAAGTCTTTTTCTTTCAATAAAAATCCTTCCAAAAGCCATTGCGAAATGTCAATCTGCACACGCATTCCTTTTGGATAATAATCCTCCAAATCAAAAACTTCTAAAGCACTATTGGCAACTTTATTGATAATTTCTTCCATATGAAAAGTTAGTTTCAAGTTTGAGGTTTCACGTTTCAAGTTGTGTAACCTGAAACGTGAAACTTTAAACCTGAAACAAATATTAAAGCATTCCTAATTCTAATTTCGCTTCTTCGCTCATTAAATCTTTGCTCCAAGGCGGATCAAAAGTAATTTCAACGTCAACATCTTTAATGTTTTCGATTGTTTTCACTTTTTCTTCTACTTCCCTTGGTAAACTTTCGGCAACTGGGCAGTTTGGAGAAGTAAGTGTCATAAGGATTTTTACTTCGTAATCTGTATTTACCATTACATCGTAAATTAATCCTAATTCGTAAATATCTACAGGAATCTCAGGATCGTAAATGCCTTTTAAAACTTTTACAATTGATTCTCCTAATTCGTTTGTGTCTATTTCTTGTTCCATTGTTTTTGTTTTTGAACACTAAGTGTTTTATGTTTTTACCATTAAGACATTAAGAAAATTAAGTTTTGCTTTGTGTCAAAATAGCAAGCTTAATTTACTTTTTCCTATTAAGGAAATTAAGCATATCATCTTTACGAAGCTTAATTTCTTAATGGTTTAATTAAAATTTAATTTTTGTTTTTTGCATCAAAAGCCAAAGCGTACATTTTGATGTTTTTTATCATCGAAACCAAACCGTTGGCACGAGTTGCAGATAAATGTTCTTTTAGTCCAATTTCGTCGATAAAATCCGTATCGGCTTCTAGGATATCTTTTGGTTTTTGATTGGAAAAAGCACGAATTAAAATTGCGATTATTCCTTTTGTCAAAATAGCATCGCTATCTGCTGTAAAGACAATCTTATCATTGTTTTGTTCACCTTGCAACCAAACTTTTGACTGGCAGCCTTTAATTAAATTATCGTCGGTTTTGTATTCTTCTTTTATTAAAGGAAGACTTTTTCCTAGTTCGATGATGTATTCATAACGCTGCATCCAATCATCAAACATTGAAAACTCATCTATTATTTCGTCTTGTATTTCTTTTATTGTCATAATTATTATTTAGAAAAGTCAACTAATAAATTAACTAGTTTTTCAATTTCTTTTGGAGGAAAACCATTATCGAAACCTGGAGTTTCATACGTTTTTCCGTCTTTTACTATTTTTAAATTTCCTATTGCAGCACCGTCATAAGTGCGTTTGTCTGTTGGTGCTTTTAAAGTAGAAAGTCCTTCTAAATTTACTTTTGAAAAAGCATCAACAATTTTATTCCATTTTGCATCATCAATATTACTGCTAACGGCTTCAGCATTACGTTCCTTAATAACCGAAACAGTTTTGTCTTGTACCGTTATCACTTTAAAATAACCTCTAGAATGAGCGGAGTATTCAATTTGTGTCGATTTCATATCGGTCTTTTTTTGACTGCAACATCCAGTTGCAATAAAAAGAGTTAAAAGCAATAGTGATAATATTCTCATATGTTTCTTTTTTAGCTTAACATGGTTTGTGCTTTTTTCACAGCATCAACCATTGCGTCAATTTCTTCTTTTGTGTTGTAAAAAGAGAAAGAAGCACGAATTGTTCCTGGAATACAGAAGAAATTCATGATCGGTTGCGCACAATGATGTCCTGTTCTAACGGCAATTCCTAATTTATCTATAATAGAACCAACATCATACGGGTGAATTCCATCAATGTTAAATGAAACTACAGAAGCTTTATTTTTAGTGTTTCCATAAATTCGGATACCTTCAATTTCGTTAAGACGTTTTGTAGCATGTTCTAATAATTCATTTTCATATTCATGAATTTTATCAAAACCGATCTCGTTTAAATAATCAATTGCAGTTCCTAAAACAATTCCGCCAGCAATATTTGGCGTTCCTGCCTCAAATTTATGAGGAAGATCAGCGTAGGTTGTTTTCTCGAAAGTAACTTCTTTGATCATTTCACCACCGCCTTGGTAAGGAGGAAGTTTGTTAAGCCATTCTTCTTTTCCGTAAAGAATTCCTGTTCCTGTTGGTCCGCACATTTTATGACCAGAAAAAGCATAAAAATCACAATCTAATTCTTGAACATTAGGTTTTAAATGCGGAACAGCTTGCGCGCCATCAATTAAAACTGCTGCACCTACAGAATGTGCTTTGTCAATAATGTATTTGATTGGATTAATTACACCCAATGCATTTGAAATATGATTTACGGTAACAATTTTTGTTTTGTCTGAAAGCAATTTGTCAAATTCCTCAATGATTAATTCTCCATTGTCATTGATTGGGATAACTTTTAAAATTGCTCCAGTTTTCTCGCATAACATTTGCCAAGGCACAATATTACTGTGATGTTCTAATGAAGAAACTATAACTTCGTCACCAGGTTTTAAAATGGAAGCAAAACCATTTGAAACCAAATTAATTCCGTGTGTTGTTCCCGAAGTAAAAAGAACTTCATGAGCATGTTTTGCGTTGATATGGTCTTTTACTTTTCCGCGAGCAACCTCGTAAGCATCAGTTGCTAACTGGCTCAAAGTGTGAACGCCACGGTGAATATTGGCATTGATTTCTTGATAATATTTTACTTCTGCATCAATTACAACTTGTGGTTTTTGCGAAGTAGCTCCGTTGTCGAAATATACTAATGGCTTTCCGTTTACAGTTTGAGAAAGTATCGGGAAATCAGCTCTTATTTTTTGAATATCTAGCATGTCTTATTTAGAAAAAATCTATTTACAAAAGTACTAAAACTAAATTTGTTTATACAGTAATTCTATAATTTCCTTTTATGGTACCATTGATTTAGGGCGTAAATGCTGATTCCGTAAAAATCAAATCAGTTTTCTGAATTATCTGAAACGGTTTTCTAATTTGATGCTTAAAATCTTGAACATAAATTATTTATATTGCAGTAAAAATATCTAATCATCATGAAAAAATTTCTCAAAGTACTTTTGCTTGCAGTGGTTCTTGCTTTTTTGTATTTCGGATTTACAACTTATCCAAAGCTTGATTTGATTTCAGGCTTCTCGGCCAAAAGTGTCGCATCTGGACATTTTATAGATAATCGTCCGTTGGATTTAATTGAAAAAACCGACAATGATATCGATATGATTGATTTGGCGAAAAATTCAATTGATGAAGCTGGGAAATTTGCTACTTCAAATGTTTATGGTTTAAAGGAAAGAAAAGCAATTTATCGTGAAGGCTTAGGTGCAGTTTTGATTAATGATAATTTTGATGTTTCAAAACCATATCTACTTCCAAAGAGAACGAAATTAGAAAACAATCTTCCTTTTCCATACGGAAATAATGAGCCAAAAGACACTGCATTTTCTGATGTAGATTATTCGAAATTGAAAAAAGCTGTCGATAATGCTTTTGACAAAACAGGTGGAAAAATCAAAAGAACTCGCGCTGTTGTGGTTTTGTATAAAGATAAGTTGATTGCCGAAAAATACGATACAGGTTTTAATAAAGACAGTAAAATTTTAGGCTGGTCAATGACAAAAAGCATTACAAGTTCGGCTTTTGGCGTTTTGGCTAAACAAGGAAAAATAGATATTTACAAACCTGCTCCAGTTACAGAATGGAAAAATGATGAGCGTAAAAACATCACACTTAATGATTTGCTTCACATGAATTCTGGTTTAGAATGGGAAGAAAATTACAGTACAATCTGTGATGCTACAAAAATGCTTTTTCAGGCCGAAGATATGGGAAAAGTACAATTGGATAAACCAGCACAATTTAAACCCAATACACATTGGAATTATTCGTCTGGAACAACCAATTTATTATCTCTGATTTTAAGAAGACAATTTAAAACACAGCAAGAATATCTTGATTTTTGGTACAGCGCCGTAATTGATAAAATCGGAATGAACTCGATGATTGTCGAACAAGATATGTCAGGAACTTTCGTAGGTTCATCTTACGGATGGGCAACGCCAAGAGATTGGTCAAAATTTGGATTATTATATCTTCACAAAGGAAACTGGAACGGTGAACAAATTTTAGACGAAAGCTGGGTAAAATATACTGCAACTCCAACCAATACTTCAGAAGGAAAATACGGAGCACAATTTTGGTTAAACGCTGGAGGGAAATTCCCAGATGTTCCTCGTGATATGTTTTATTGTAGCGGATATCAAGGGCAAATGGTAGCGATTATTCCGTCTTTGGATATGGTAATTGTGAGAATGGGAGTAAGAGAAGGTGATAAAAGTTTTGACTTTAATGGGTTTTTGAAAGATATAATTTCTTCAGTAAAAAATAAGATTTAACCGCAAAGAGCGCAAGGGTAAAAGCGCAAAGTTCGCAAAGTTTTGTAATAAACCTTTGCGAACTTTGCGTAACCTTTGTGTCTTTGCGGTAAAACCCGACTACAAATCAAATCCTAAATTCACGCCTAATTTCATGGCAATGATTTTAGTAATTCTTTGTTTTAATTCTGGTATTTTAATGCTTTCGATAACGGCATTTGAGAATGCGTACATCAATAAAGCTTTAGCTTCTTTTTTCGGAATTCCACGTGATTGCATGTAGAACATTGCTGTTTCATCAAGCTGTCCAACAGTACATCCGTGAGAACATTTTACATCATCTGCGAAAATCTCTAATTGCGGTTTTGCGTTGATAGTAGCTTTATCACTCAATAAAATATTGTTGCTTTTTTGGAAAGCATTTGTTTTTTGAGCTTCTTTTTCTACCAAAACTTTTCCGTTGAAAACTCCAGTCGAACGATCAGAGAAAATTCCTTTATAATCTTGGAAACTTTCGCAGTTTGGCTGCGCGTGGTTTACCAAAGTATAATGATCAACGTGTTGTTTGTCATTTAAGATTGAAATTCCGTTTAACGTACTTGTCAATCTTTCACCAAAGTGATAAAAGTTTAAGTTGTTACGAGTTAGATTTCCACCAAATGAGAAAGTGTGTACATAAGCATGACTTTCTTGCTGTTGTGAAACATAAGTATTGTCAATTAAATTCGCTTCGCTGTTGTCGTTTTGAATTTTGTAATAATCAACAATTGCACGTTTTTGAGCAAAAATCTCCGTAACAGAGTTTGTTAAAACTGGATTTTCGTTCAAACTTTGGTGACGCTCAATAATCTGAACATGTGAATTTTCGCCCACAATAACCAAATTTCTTGGCTGAACCATTAAAGCGGCTTCGTTTCCAGTTGAGAAATACATAATCTCAATTGGTTTATCGGCTACTTTTTTCTTCGGAATATTGATAAATGCACCTTCAATAGCAAATGCAGTATTCAATGAAGTTAAACTATCATCTTTACTCGCAATTTGGTTGAAATACGTATCAATAACCATTTTATATTTTGGTTTGGTCAATGCTGATGACATTAAGCAAACATCAATTCCGTCATGCGTTGTAGAAGACAGATGCGAACTGAAAACTCCATCGATAAATACTAATTTGTAAGTATCAATTTCGTGTAAAAAGTATTTTTTTACTTGATTGAATTCGATTGCATTTTCTTGCTTTGGAAAAACCGTAAAGTCATTTTTTAAGATGGCATTTAGCGATGTATATTTCCAAGCTTCTTCTTTTTTGGTTGGGAAACCTTTATTTTCGAAGTTTTTTAAAGCATTTGTGCGTATGTCGTGTAAATCTGAATGTACATCGACACGCTCTTCAAAAGCCATAAAAGACGATACTAATTTTTCTTTTAAATCCATTGTTCTTTTGTTTCCTTCGGTGTTTCAGGTTTCAAGTTTCATGTTGCCTATTGAAACTTATTCCCCTTGAAATCTTTTTTATTTAGGTAAGTGATAAAGTTTTTTATTTTACCGCTTAAATTTTCATAATCTTTTTTTAAAGCTTCGAATTTTTCTTCTGAAATATATTCAAAATCAAAAACGCGATACAATTGAGATCTTGTTTCTCCGGCAGAACCTTTTGCAATTGATAAAAACTGTCGAAATTCTAAATTTCCATCTCTTTCAAATCCTTCAGCAATGTTATCCATTACTGAACCCGAAGAATCTTTTATTTGATTTTTAAACCTGAGATCGGATCTTAACTCTGTTTGAACGGCAATGAGATGAATTTCTTTTGCTAATCGTCGAGCCTCTTTCCAGATTTCTAAATCTTCAAATCGAGTAATTGTTGCCATAATTTCTGTTTTAAATAATTTAAGTTTAAACTTACAAAACGTAATTCAACTTGAAACTAAAAAAAACATGAAACTTGAAACAAAAATTTAATTTTCTGCTTTAATCCAATCGTATCCTTTTTCCTCAAGCTCATAAGCCAATTCTTTTCCGCCAGATTTTACAATTCTTCCGTTGTAAAGAACGTGAACGAAATCAGGAACGATATAATCTAACAAACGTTGGTAGTGTGTGATAACAATAATAGCGTTTTTGTCGCTTTTTAATTTGTTTACACCATTAGCCACAATTCTTAAAGCGTCGATATCAAGACCAGAATCGGTTTCGTCAAGGATAGCTAATTTTGGCTCTAACATTGCCATTTGGAAAATTTCGTTTCTTTTTTTCTCTCCTCCAGAAAAACCTTCGTTAAGAGAACGAGAAAGAAATTTACGGTCGATTTCTAATAATTCAGATTTTTCACGAATTACTTTTAGCATTTCGTTTGCAGGCATTTCTTCCTGTCCGTTTGCTTTACGAGTTTCGTTGATGGCAGTTTTCATGAAGTTAGTTACACTAACCCCAGGAATTTCTACAGGATATTGAAAAGAAAGGAAAACACCTTTATGTGCTCTCTCTTCAGGAGCTAAATCAGCAAGATCTTCTCCGTCAAGGATAACCTCTCCATCTGTAACTTCATAATTTTCGTTTCCTGCAATAACAGCAGAAAGTGTACTTTTTCCAGAACCGTTTGGTCCCATTATCGCGTGAACTTCTCCAGCTTTAACTTCTATATTAATTCCTTTAAGAATTTCTTTATCACCAATTGCGGCGTGAAGGTTTTTTATTGATAACATTGTTTTTTATTTTATATAAATGTCAATTCTATTTTTGTTTGTTGGTTTAGGATGTTTGCATTAAAATGCGCATGTCCTAAATATTCCATGCCTAAATAATCGGCAGATTTTTGAAATGGAATGTAAAAACTTTCGTCAGTTTCATCATCGTGAGAATTGGATATCACTCCGATTTTCTTCCCTCTAAGTTTTCTTCCGGTTTCTTTCTCAATTCGGATTAAATCTGAAATCCTGTCGAAAAAGACCTTCATAATTCCGCTCATATTGTACCAATAAATGGGCGTTGCAAAAATTAAGGTGTCGTATTTTTCGATAATTCCTCTAATTAAAGGCAAAAAATCATCGTCTATGTTTTTGCTTTCGTAATCGTAATATGAAATATTATAATCACTCAAATTAACTACATCAATGTTATGTTCTTTCGAAAGTTCATCCACAATTTTTGTTGTGTTTCCGTTTTTTCTAGAAGAACCTAAAATGATGACGTTTTTGTTTTCCATTAATACTTATTCGTAATGTCCTTTCAGTGAAAGAATATTTAGTATTTCTATATTGTTTTCTTCGGTTATTCTGTAAATAATTCTATGCTCTTTATCAATTCTTCTAGACCATCTTCCAGATAATTCATATTTTAATTGTTCTGGTTTTCCAAGCCCTTCATAAGGATGAAGTAAAATATCTTCAATTAAACTTGTGATTTTTATTCATTATTGATTTGTTTCCGGGCTTCTTCCAAAAAAGAATGTCTTTTTGTGCCTTTTCAGAATAAATTACTTCCACAAATCCTCAACTTTTATTTTAATTCCTTTTCCTTCTTCAATACTTTTTTCAGCGTCAATAATCTCTTTTACAAATTCTGGATTATATGGCTTTTCATTATCTTCAACAATTTCAAAACCAAGAGATTTTGCCAGTGATTGAAAAACTGGAAAATCTTTTTTCTTTACATTTTTTAAGATGATGTCCATAATTACTTGCTTTTGATTATCCTACAGATCCTTCTAAAGAAATCTCTAATAATTTTTGAGCTTCAACGGCAAATTCCATTGGAAGTTTGTTCAAGACATCTTTACTGAAACCGTTTACAATTAATGCAATGGCTTTTTCAGTTGGAATACCTCTTTGGTTACAGTAAAATACCTGGTCTTCTCCAATTTTACTTGTAGTTGCTTCGTGCTCGATTTTTGCTGATGGATTTTTACTTTCGATATAAGGGAAAGTATGTGCACCGCAATTGTTACCCATTAACAATGAGTCACATTGAGAAAAGTTTCTTGCGTTCTCTGCTCTTGGAGAGATTTGCACTAAACCACGGTAGCTATTTTGTGATTTTCCAGCCGAGATACCTTTAGAAATAATAGTCGATTTAGTGTTTTTTCCTAAATGGATCATTTTTGTTCCAGTATCAGCTTGTTGGTAATTATTGGTAACGGCGATCGAATAAAATTCTCCTACCGAATTATCTCCTTTTAATACACAAGAAGGATATTTCCAAGTTACAGCAGAACCAGTTTCAACCTGTGTCCAAGAAATTTTAGCGTTTGTTTCGCATAAACCTCTTTTAGTCACGAAGTTGTAAACTCCACCTTTTCCTTCTTTGTTTCCAGGGAACCAGTTTTGAACAGTAGAATATTTAATTTCAGCATCATCCAAAGCGATTAATTCAACAACAGCAGCGTGTAATTGATTTTCATCACGGCTTGGAGCGGTACATCCTTCAAGGTAAGAAACATAACTTCCTTCATCGGCAATAACTAGAGTTCTTTCGAATTGTCCAGTTCCTGCTTGGTTGATTCTGAAATAAGTTGAAAGTTCCATTGGACATTTTACGCCTTTTGGAATATAACAGAAACTTCCGTCAGAGAAAACAGCTGAGTTTAATGCTGCGTAGAAGTTGTCTTTTTGAGGTACAACAGTTCCTAAATATTTTTTCACTAATTCAGGATGTTCTTTAATAGCTTCAGAAATCGGACAGAAAATAATTCCTTTTTCGGCCAATGTTTTCTTGAAAGTTGTTGCTACAGAAACAGAATCGACAACAATATCCATAGCGACATTGTTCATCATTTTTTGTTCATCAACAGAAATTCCCAATTTTTTGTACATCTCTAATAATTCTGGATCAACATCGTCCAAAGTTTTGTTAGGATCTACTTGTTTTGGAGCTGAATAATATGAAATGGCCTGAAAGTCTGGTTTTTCGTAACGTACGTTTGCCCATTCTGGCTCGATCATTTCTTTCCAAGCACGGAAAGCCTCGATGCGCCATTCGGTCATCCATTCAGGTTCTTCTTTTTTAAGAGAAATAGCTCTTACAATTTCTTCGTTTAAGCCAATAGGGAAAGTCTCAGATTCTATATTGGTATAAAATCCGTACTCGTATTCTTTAGTTTCCAGTTCGATCTTTAAATCGTCTTCGGTGTATTTGCTCATTATTTTTGTTATTGTCTAATGTTTTAAAGTCTAAAGTTCGAAAGTCAATTGAAGTCTTTAATGACTTTACAGCTTTCCGCTTTTGACTAAAGAGAGAATGATTCTCCGCATCCGCAAGTTCTGCTTGCGTTCGGATTGTTGAAAACAAATCCTTTTCCGTTTAATCCGCCAGAGAATTCTAAAATTGTCCCAGCTAAATAAAGGAATGATTTTTTTTCTACAGCAATTTGTATGTCGTTGTCAACGAATATTTTGTCGTCATCTCCTTTGGTTTTGTCAAATTTTAAATCGTAAGACAAACCAGAGCATCCACCACTTTTTACGCCTACTCTTACGTAGTCGCTTGCGGCGTCAAAACCATCATCCGTCATCAGGTCGATGATTTTCTTTTTGGCAGTATCAGAAACTTTTATCATTGTTCTTAGATGTTTGTTTTTAATGAACATTTTTTGTCTGTAATGAATTTATTACAGATTTAAAACGCTAATTTTCAATGTTAAATAGAAATTATCTGCAAAGATACGACTTAAAAACCTTTTTCCATAACGGTTCACATTATTATAACAAATGTGAAAATAGATAATACTTATTTTGACAAAATCGAAATCAAAATTCGAAAGGGAATTGTTTTTTGAATCGTGCTGCAAATATCGCTCCTAAATGTTAAAAAACAAGTATTTCTACTGATTATAGCTATTATTTATTCGGTACTTTTGCAGAAAATTGTGAGTAATTATGAAAAAACAACACAAAAATAAGTGGTTAAAGCCCTTATTGGCAGTAATTTTTGTTTTTGGATTAGGTGCTGCAGTATTGGTTTTTAGCAGTGAATCTGATAAAATTAAGGAAGAAGTTAAAGCGGAAAGCGATAAAGCTTTAGTGTTTAATAATGAAAGAACAGAACAGGAAAACATTTTAGATTCATTAAGTACACTGAAAGCAGCATACGATCTGGTCATTCAGGAAAATACGGCTCTGTCTAAAGAGTTGGAATTGGAACGTAAGAATGTCGAAAATTTAATGGAAATTATAAAAGTTTCGCAAAATCCGTCGGCAGATCAAATTAGAATTTACCGGAACCAGCTTTCGGGACTAAAATCTTCATTGGACAGTAAGGTCATAGAGATTAAAAAATTAAAATCTCAGAATAAAAATTTACTGACCGAAATAGAAAGTCAGAATGTTGTCATGTACAAACAAAAGGCAGAAAATGACACTTTGATTTCTAAACAAGTGAAATTGGAATCGACTTTAAAAGATGCTTCAAAACTTTATTTAAGCAATTTTAAAGCAATTGCACTTCGCGAAAAAAACTCTGGAGCAGAACTAGAAACAACAAAAGCAAAGAACGCAAAGAAACTTAAAATTAGTTTTACCGTGAACGGAAATGCCGTTGCAAAGACAGGAAAAAGAGTTTTTTATGTTCAAGTTTTGGATCAAAAAAATACGGTTTTAGGAGATAACAAATTGATTGAATTTGGAAATGATAAAGCACTAGTTTATAGTTTTATTGTTAGTACCGATTTTCAAGGTAAATCTCTCAATGCTTATGGAATTTTAAATGCAGACGGGTTTAAGAAAGGGACTTATTTTGTGAATTATTTTGATAAGCAGGAAATAATGGGAAGCACTTCGATTACATTAGAATAATCTAAAAGTTTTTTAGCTTTAAATTTTAGCAAAAGGAGTTTGAATTTTCTAGCTTTGTTCTTTTAGAAAATCATTCTCATGAAACTTTACCCAATAGAATCTGGAAATTTTAAGTTAGATGGAGGCGCAATGTTTGGCGTTGTTCCTAAAACCATTTGGAATAAAACAAATCCTGCCGATGCCAATAATCTTATCGATATTGCTGCACGCTGTTTATTGATCGAAGACGGAAATCGTCTTATTTTGATTGACACAGGAATGGGCGATAAACAATCAGAAAAATTCTTCGGGTATTATTCACTTTGGGGATCGCATTCTTTAGATAAATCTCTGGCTAAATATGGTTTTAATAGAGATGACATTACCGACGTTTTTATGACGCATCTTCATTTTGATCATTGCGGAGGAAGTGTACAATGGAATGCTAATAAAACGGGTTACGAGCCAGCTTTTAAAAATGCTAAATTCTGGACCAACGAAAATCATTGGGAATGGGCAACAAAACCCAACGCTAGAGAAAAAGCCTCTTTCTTGTCTGAAAATATTTTGCCAATGCAGGAAAGCGGTCAATTGAATTTTATTGAAAAACCAGAATCTGATTTTGGCTTTTCAAAAGAACTTGATTTTGATATTTATTATGTTGACGGTCATACTGAAAAACAAATGATTCCGTACATTAAATACCAAGATAAAACGATTGTTTTTTGTGCCGATTTATTGGCTACAGCTGGGCATATTCCGCTTCCATATGTTATGGGATACGATACAAGACCTTTGCTGACAATGCCTGAGAAATCGAAATTCTTGAATTTGGCAGCAGATAACAATCATTATTTATTTTTAGAACATGATGCGCACAATCAGATTATAACTGTGGAACATACCGAAAAAGGTGTTCGATTAAAAGATGTTTTTACTTGCGAAGATATTTTTTAAGAGAATATAATCAATATAAAAAAATCCCATTTTCAACTGAATGAAAATGGGATTTTTTGGTTTTAACTAATTGTAATTATGAAGTTTAGTTGGTCTTGAATTTCCAAACCTGGCCTACGGATTCACCGCCTTTATTGTCTTTTACAACCACTCTCCAGTAATACTGCGTAGTTGGTTGAAGGGCAACCTCAAATGCTTTTGAAGTTATATTGTCACCTACTTTTGCAGTTGGTGGATTTGCAGTTCCAAAATAGACATCATAAGTTAAAACATCTGCAGTGTCAACATCGAAAGCATTCCAGCTTAAATTTGCAGATGTTGTACCGATGTTTCCATTTAAAACTGGAGCAATCAATTCTGGAGAAAAAGGCAAATGATTCACAACAGCTGTTCCAGCAGTGTAAAATTTAAATGTTAACGAATAAGCGCTTGATAATCCTTTGGCATCTGTCGCTTTTACTCTCCAGTAATATGCCGTGTTTTTTTCTAATGCTAAAGCACTTGTAGAAAGAGACGAATTATCTAGTGTACTTACGATTTGACTGAATGCATTATCTTTTGCAATTTGAATTTGATAGACAATCGCGTCTTTTTGCTCATCGGTTGAAGCGTTCCACTGAAAAGAAACATTGTTGTCTAAACATAATTTATTATCAGCAGGAAGTGTTAATACAGGAACTGTTGGAGCCGTATTGACTACTGGTGGAGTAACAGGGTCGTCTCCGCCTCCGCTTCCGCAAGCAGCAAATACTAAACAGATTATTGAAAGGTATATAGAATTCTTCATCTTTATTTTTTTATAATTTTAATGTATTCTGGAGTTTCTAAATTGACTTTAGCAGCATAAATTCCTGAAGGTAATTTTTCAAGATTTAAAAGAGCTTTTCCGTTTTCAATAGAATAAGTTCCGTTTGAAACTAATTGGCCTCCAAAATTGTATAGTTCAATTGCAACTTCAGTTTTACTGCTTGGAATTTCAATTTCAATAATTCCAGTAGTTGGGTTCGGATAAGCGGCAAGTATTGTCCCCAATTCGTAAGAAGAAACTTTTTTAGCAAAAATACCTTCGCAAGCTTTTGCCGTTGCCACTTCAACTAATCCGGCTGTTTGCATAGAAACTGTGAAGTTTGTATCTGTTGTTTGAAATTGTTCTGTACCATTAATAAATACAGTAAAAGGAGCCGTTCCTTCAGTAATTTCAACTTCTACATTCTTAGCGCTTATGCTAGATTTTCCTGTAGCAGTTGCACCTTCTTGAATAGTTACATTAAAAATTTGTTCATAAATCATTTCAGGAATCGTAATCTTGATATTGTAAGTTCCTGGAGTTAATGCTGTAAGTTTTAAAGCATTATTAGTAAACGTATAAGGCTTGTCGTTAATCGTTGCGCTGTAAGCAAAAGAAGCTTTTCCAACAATACTGATTTCTCCGTTATTTTCACCAAGACAAGATTCTCCTTTAGTTTCTATAGCAAAGTTGTTTGCAGGTAAATTTATTTCTCCTGTACATTCTGTGTTAAAAGTTGCTATAGCATCTTTTTTCGTAGGCCAAGTACTATTGGCATACGCCACATCATCAACAAGTATACAATACAAGCTCAAATTGCCCGAAAAGGATACGTTATTACTTGTTAGTAATTTATTTGCGCCATTTTGCAGGTTTAAAGTTTGAAGTTTATTATTGTAACAAAGAATAGAACTAACTAAAGGATTTTTGCTAATATCTAAGTTTTTTATCTGGTTATTATTAACATTTAAAAAAATTAATTCTTTGTTTTTAGAAAGCTCTAATGACTCAATTTTATTACCGCTGCAATCTAAATTGTATAAAACGATATTATTAGAAATATCTAAACTGGTTAATGCGTTATAATAACAAGTTAAACTTCTCAAAGATTTGTTTTCTGAAATACTTAAACTTGTCAATGTATTAAAAGAGCAATCTAAACTTGTTAACTCTGTATTTTTAGAAACATCTAAAGTCTTTAGAGTATTAGATTTTACGTTTAAGCTCTTTAACGAAGCAAAATCCTGAATTCCAGTTAAGTCTGTAATTTGAGAACTGCTTACATCCAAACTTGTAATTTCAGTTATATTAGCGGTAGCTACTTTACCATCTTTTTCGCCAGAATCAATTCCAAGAGCGATTAATTTGTCTTCGAATTTCGGATCAGGAATTGCTGTTGAATATTCACAATTTGAACTGTAACTTGCAGTTGCATCCTTGAAATTAGTCCATTTTGAATTCGCATAAGTTTCATCATCTACCTGAATACATTTTAAGTTAGGATTATTTGTGAAGTTTTTAAGCCCAACAGGATCAGAAGCAACATTGTTTCCATTTTTTAAATTTAATGAAATCAGTTTGTTGTCAGAACAATATATAGTTTTTAAGTATACATTCTTTGAAAGGTCTAAAGTAGCAAGGAGGTTATTGTTGCAATAAATGCTTTCAAGTTTGATATTGTTTTTTACATCTAGCTTTGTTATTTCATTTTTAGACACGTTTAAACTAACTAATTTTTGGTTTTTAGACACGTTTATTTTGGTTAGTTTATTTTGGTCGGCAGACAATGACTCCAAGCTTCTAAAATCTTCGATACCAGTTAAATCAGTAATTTCTGCAGATGAAACGTCCAACGATGTTAATGTAGAAATGTTTGCAGTAAGAACTTTTCCATTCTTTCCATCAGTATCAATACCTAAATCAATTAATTTTTGTTCAAATTTTTCATCTGGGATTAATGTTGAATAAGCGCAATCTACATTAAATGTTGCAGTTGCATCTTTATTAGTAGCCCAATTAGTATTAGAATATTCAACATTATCTACTTGGATACAGCTTAGATTTTTATTCCCTTGAAAATTAACTTTAGTTAATTTTGTGTTGTTTCCATTTTTAAGATTTACCGTTTTCAGTTTATTGTCACCAACATGTAATTCAACTAAATTAGTATTCTTTGTCAGGTCTAAATCGGTAAAAGCATTGCCATAACCTCTAAAATATTGAAGTTGAATATTAGAAGTAAGATCAAGACTAGTCAATTGATTAGCGCCACAATTTAAAGTACTCAATAAAGTATTATTAGAAAGATCTAATGATTTAATTGAGCCGCTTCCGCCGCCGCCATTAGAGACATAACTGCTGCCATAACATTGCAAACCTATTAATTTTGTGTTTTTAGTTACATTTAATGCCTTTAAAGGATTTTGGCTTGTGTTTAAAGATTCTAATTCAGGGTTTTTAGTTACGTCAATATCAGTTATTTTATTACGCTCAAAATCAAGTCCTTTTAGCAACGGATTATGAGTTACATCCAAAGTTGTAAGTGAATTATCTGTACACCCCAAGTAAGTTAATTGCGGATTTCCTGAAACATCAATTTTACCTAATGGGTTATTGCTAATCGATAAATTAATTAGATCTTTATTGTTTGACACATCTATCGCTGTAATTTTATTTTGGTACACGTTTAAATTTTTTAAAGCCGTGTTCTTTGAAACATTAATCTCCGTTAAACTATTATTTGAAAGATTTACATCTGTCAGAGCTAAATTTTGAGATAAATCGATAGATGTTATATTGTTACTATAACAATTTATAGTTGTTAGCTTTGTGTTTTTTGAAAAATTAAAATTACTTACCTTAATTTTGCTGCAATTTATGGTTTTTAGATTAGTAAAAGCTTCTAGTCCGGTAAGATCGGTAATTGGAGCATCGTCTAGATATAAATATTCACGAGCCGCAAGTTTTCTTGTTAATGCTCTTCCGTCTAAAGCAAAATCAACACCATTATTAACTAATTTTTTTTCAAATTCAATGTCAGGAATAAGTGTATATTCGGGTTCTGTGCAAACCAATGAATAATCAACACTAGCGTCTTTACTTTTTGCCCAATTTGCATTTGCATAGTCAACATCATCAACAAGAATACAAGTTAAAATAGAGTTGTCGTATATAATAAGAGCGTTCTCTGGTAAGATCTTATTGTTTCCGTTTTTCAAGTTTATTTGAGATAATTGTCTGTTGTTTCTGCCGTATAAATAAGTCAAAGCAGGGTTTTTGCTCAAATCTAAAGAGGTAATATCAGTATCACTAATACGTAAATTTCCCAATTTTGGATTGCCAGAAAGATCAATACTTGTCAAAGGATTACTGTCGCAATACAAAGTAGCTAATTTAGGCAGTTTTGTAACATCTAAATTTGTTATTTTATTGCCATAGCACCAAAGCTGAGTTAAAGAAAGGTTTTTGGAAACATTTAAAGTTTCAAGTGTTTTGTTAGACTCACAACTTAACGATTCCAAAAAAAGATTATTTGAAACATCTAATTTAGTTAGTTTGTTTTGTGATGCCCAAAGTACTGTCAGAGAAACAAAATCCTGAATTCCTGTAAGATCCGCAATAGAACTAGAAGAAACGTTTAAGAATGTTATTTTGTTAATATTTGCAGTTGGAACCCTTCCATCTGGAGCTCCAGAGTCAAAGCCAAGAGCAATTAATTTATTCTCAAAATTAATATCTGGAATAGATGTATATGGAATTTCTATACTGCAATTAGTGCTATAAGTAGCGGCAGCATCTTTTAGATTTCCCCAGTTTGCCGTTGCAGTAACGTCATTGTCAACCTGAATACAGCTTAAATTTGGATTGTTTTTAAAAGTAGAAGTGGTCGTTAAAATGGTGTTTTTTCCATTTTTTAAATTTAAACTTTTTAATTGATTTGAACTGCAGTCTACAAATGTAAGTGCAGTATTTTTTGAAAGATCCAATGCTTTCAAACTATTTCCCTGACAATTTAATGACTGTAAAGATTTATTTTCTGAAAGATCTAGCGAAGTTAAATTGCTGAAGTTACAGTTTAAAAATGTCAAATAAGTATTCTTAAAAAGATTTAGTCCATTTGTAAAATCATTTGCAGAACAGTTAAGGCTACTTAGATTAGTATTGTTTTTAAGATCTAAAACTTTAAGCTTATTGTCGTAACAGTTTAATGTTCTTACATTGCGAATTGCCGATATGTCTAAAACAGTTAGCAAATTACTAGCACAATTTAAATTATCTAATAACGTATTTGTTGAAATATTTAAACTTGTTATTTTATTAGAAAAACAATTTAAAGTTAAAAGAGCCGTATTTTGCGAAACATCAAGAGAAGTTAAATTATTAAAAGAACAAATTAACTGGGTTAATGCTTTGAAGTCTTGAATACCAGTTAAATCGCTAATATTTAATCCACTGACATTTAATGTTTTTATGGCAGCAATATTTGCAGTTAAAACTTGTCCATCAGGAACTCCAGAATCGTATTTTTCATTAATTAAGAATTTCTCAAAATTAAGATCTGGAATTTTTGTGTTTTGCGCATAATTAGAAAAACTTGCCAAAAACAGCAACAAGAGTAGTTTTGTCTTCATAGAATATGTTTAGAATTAGGTCGCGCAATGGTACGTCTTTTTAACTGATAATATTTACGTGAACCCGTAAACGTTATATTATTTTTTTTACACTGCTAAGTAAATAGTAAACCAAAAATATATCTATCCATAAACACTTATTATTTTAACAAGAAAATATTCTCTATTGATATATTTTTGTAAGTTAATTTTTATATTTTAGCAAAATATAGCGGATGTCGAAAAGCTAAAGAGTAGGCAAACAAAAATTTTATTAATTATGAATTTAGACGATTTTATTAAAAATGCTGATGAGTTAGGTGTTGTAGCACTTGAATTTGATCAATTGAAAGAAATTAATGGTGGAATTGGTGGGCCGGCTCCTAGAAAATATGATGTCGATCCTTTAGATTGGATTGAATATAATATACATTCTGAAGGTTGTTACTCATGTTGATTAATTTCTAATATTGAAAATCCGCTCTAAAATGGCGGATTTTTTTATTTTATTTATTCAGCTAGAAAATTGATGGCTAATAAAAAATAAATTTTTGTGGATGAAATTTCTTTACTATTTAAATAATTAAGACTTAAAAACAACGGTATTTTCATAACACATTGTTAACAGTTAGCATTTTGTAACAAAAAAGCATAATTTAGACCCATCTTTTAACTTTACAATTATTTATAGATATATGAGTCATATAAAACCACTTAAATTATCTGCGTTTGCATTACTTGTTTTAGCAGGTTGTAATGCCACTTTACAAGCACAAACTTCAGTGCCAAAACAGCCAATTGTGGCTCCTTTAGCAGTAGTGAAAAAAGCTCCCGTTAGCGAAAATGAATTGAAGAGATGGAGTCATCTTGATTTGATAAAAGATTCTATTCCGGGAATGAGTGTAGACAGAGCTTTGACTGAATTACTGCAAGGTAAAAAAGGACAGAAAGTAATCGTAGGAATTGTAGATTCTGGTGTCGATATCGAGCACGAAGATCTTCAAGGAATGATTTGGACGAATAAAAAAGAAATTCCAGGAAACGGAATCGATGACGATAAAAACGGATTTATAGATGACGTTCACGGATGGAATTTCCTAGGAAATGCCGTTCACGAGAATCTAGAAATGACACGTATCGTGAAAAAAGCCGATGACGGTTCTCCAGAATATAAAGCAGCTTTAGCACAATATACAGAGAAGTATCAAGAAGCTCTTCAAAATAAAGGGCAAGCAGATCGTTTAATGGCTTTTCATAATACGATTAAAAAAGAGCTTAATAAAACGGATTATAAATTAGAAGATTTAAGTACAATTACTTCTGCAGATCCAAATGTTTTGGAAAGTAAAAGGGCTATGACTATGATTTTTACAAATGCAGGACCAACTTTTGATCCGGAGGCTCAATTTACAGAGTATAGCGATTATGTAGAAGAACAGTTAAAATATAATCTTAACAAAGATTATGACGGAAGAAAAATCGTAGGCGATAATCCAGAAGATATTAAAGATGCTCATTATGGAAATAATGTGGTTTTTGGTCCAGATAAAGAAAAAGCGCTTCACGGAACTCACGTAGCTGGAATTATTGCACAAATTCGTGGTAATAATTTAGGCGGAGACGGAGTTGCTTCTCCAAATGTTGAAATTTTGACGGTTAGAGCCGTTCCAGATGGAGACGAATACGATAAAGATATTGCTTTGGCAATTCGTTATGCGGTAGACAATGGCGCTAAAGTAATCAATGGAAGTTTTGGAAAAAGCTTCTCTCCACACAAAGAGTGGGTTTACGATGCGATTAAATATGCAGCCAAAAAAGACGTTTTAATTGTGCATGCCGCAGGTAATGACGGTTACAATATCGATGAAGCAAAAAACATCAATTATCCAAATGATTCTAAAGACAACATAAAAGAATTTGCAGATAATGTAATTACAATTGGAGCGATTAATAAATCGTACGGAGAAAATGTTGTTGCTCCATTTTCAAACTTTGGAAAAATAAACGTAGACGTTTTTGCTCCAGGTGAAGAAATTTATGCAACAGTGCCAAACAACAAATACAAATACTTGCAAGGAACTTCAATGGCGTCTCCAAATGCAGCAGGTGTTGCAGCATTAATTCGTTCGTACTATCCAAAATTGAAAGCAGCTCAAGTTAAAAAGATTTTAATGGACTCTGGAGTAGCGCTTCCTTCAATGGTTGTTTTGGGCGAAAGTGAGAATCCAGATGAAAAACCAGTTGCGGTTTCTTCTGCAGAATCATCAAAAACAGCAAAGATGGTAAATGCTTATAATGCGTTATTAATGGCTGAAAAGATGTCTAAAAAATAAACAAGAATAAACGATTAATCCAATGGAAGGGCTAACGCTCTTCCATTTTCTATTACATATAAACATGCGAAAAATTATTTTACTTTCTTTCCTAAGCTTAGGTTTTAACTCGGCTTTTGCACAAAGCGCCCCATATTGGCAGCAGCACGCTGACTATAAAATGGAGGTTTCTATGGATGTAAAAAACTATCAGTACAAAGGAAAACAAGAATTGGTTTATACCAATAATTCTTCTGATACTTTAAAAAAAGTATTTTATCATTTATATCCAAACGCATTTCAACCAGGAAGTGAAATGGATGCACGTCTTCATTTTATTAAAGATCCAGACGGAAGAATGGTAAGCAAAGTAAAACAAACTGACGGAAAAGAAGTAAAACAAAGCCGTATTGAAACTTTAAAACCAAATGAAGCTGGTTATTTAAAAATTACAAACTTCAAACAAGATGGTGCTGTTGCTCAAACAAGAGTTTCTGGAACGATCTTAGAAGTAACTTTGGCGAAACCAATTTTACCAAATTCTAAAACGACTTTCACTCTAGATTTTGACGGACAAGTTCCAGTTCAGATTCGTCGTTCTGGAAGAAACAATTCTGAAGGAGTAGAACTTTCTATGTCACAATGGTATCCAAAATTGGCTGAATTTGATTTTGAAGGATGGCATGCAGATCCATACATTGCAAGAGAATTTCACGGTGTTTGGGGTAATTTTGATGTAAAAATTACAATTGATAAAGACTACACTATTGGTGGTTCTGGATATTTGCAAGACAAAAATTCAATTGGGCATGGTTATCAAGATGCAGGTGTAACGGTAACATATCCTAAAAAAGCAAAAACGTTGACTTGGCATTTTATTGCACCAAATGTTCACGATTTTACATGGGCAGCCGATAAAGAATATACGCACGATATTGTAAAAGGACCAAACGATGTCGATTTGCATTTCTTCTACAAAAACAACGAAAAAACAACTGCAAACTGGAAACAGTTAGAACCGTTAATGGTTAAAGTAATGGAATATTACAACCAGAGAGTTGGAGCGTATCCATACAAACAATACTCATTTATTCAAGGTGGAGACGGTGGAATGGAGTACGCAATGTGTACTTTAATGCTAGGAAACGGAACTCTTGAAGGAATTCTAGGAACAGCTACACACGAATTAGGACACTCTTGGTTCCAGCACATTTTAGCTTCAAACGAATCAAAACACCCTTGGATGGACGAAGGTTTTACAACTTACATCGAAGACAGTGCTTTGAATGAATTAAAAGGAGACAAAAAAGAAGTAAATCCTTTTATAGGAAATTACAAGGCATATTATAGTTTAGTAAATTCTGGTAAAGAACAGCCACAAACTACGCACGGAGATCGTTACGATGAAAACCGTCCGTATAGTATTTCTTCTTATATTAAAGGAAGTCTTTTCCTTTCTCAATTAGAATATGTAATCGGAAAAGAAAACGTTGATGCAACTTTGAAAAGATATTTCAACGATTTCAAATTCAAACATCCAACTCCAAACGACATCAAAAGAACAGCTGAAAGAGTTTCTGGAGCTGAGTTAGATTGGTATTTGATTGATTGGACACAAACAACCAATACGATCGACTACGGAATCAAAGACGTTGCTGACAATGCAGGAAAAACAACCGTTTCTTTAGAAAGAATTGGAAGAATGCCAATGCCAATCGATTTGAAAGTAGATTACACAGACGGAACATCTGAGACATTCTACATTCCTTTAAGAATGATGAATTTCATTAAACCAAATCCAAACCCGATCGAGAAAAGAACAGTTCTAGAAGACTGGGCTTGGGCACAGCAAAACTATAGTTTTACAATTGACAAAAACAAAACGTCAATCAAGAAAATCACGATCGATCCAAGCGGATTAATGGCTGATGTTAAGCAAACAAATAATGTTTTTGAAGTGAAGTAAATCTCTCTTTTATGATATAAAAAAAGCCCTTAAATCTAAATTTAAGGGCTTTTCTTTTATATTCAAATTTATTCCAAATTTCTAATTTTAGACCATTTTTATATCAGCAGCAACCTCTTCTGGTTGTGCTTTTTTAAAAGGAACCCATTCTCTATAACTTGCAGATCTCCATAACCATTCAATTGGGCCATAATTGTATTTTGAAAGCCACCATTTACTAATAAACAATTGAATGATAAAGATGAAAACAGCCAATAAAAAGTAAAACCAATACGGCATTGAATCTGCAATTCCGAATCCAATTCCAGAAAAAATAATACCAGCCAATATATTTTGGCTCATATAATTGGTCAATGTCATTTTTCCGCCTGCGCTAAAATAACTGAAAACTGTTTTTAATTTTCCATTGACGTATAAAAGACAGATTCCAGTCGAGATAAAAATCATTGTACTTAACACTAACCAGTAAAGTGGGTGAAAGAATTTTAATAACGGAGCTTTGTATATTATAGCAATATTAAATCCAATTGCGATAAGTACAGCAACAGCTAAACTAATGATGCAGACAGATTTTAAAAGTCTCTTTAATTCTGTTAAGCGATTGAAGAAGTTTAGTTTTTGAAGCATAAATCCAAAAAGCATACAGCCCAACATTACATAATGAGCAGTAATTGCATAGCCTGGAATTATAATTTGTTCGTAGAATGACGCAAGCAGATTGAATCTGAAAAAGTCAATCCAGTTTCCAGAATAATACAGTTTTAAATATTCTGGATTTGTTGCAATTGCAGGATGTTCAATTTTTAAACCATTTACATAAGCCATTACAAAAGGAATTGTAAGTATAATTACGGCAGAAATAATGGCTAAAGTTTTGGCAGAACATCTGTAAAAAAGCAATAATATAAGTCCTAAAAAGGCATAATCTTTTAAAATGTCGCCAAGCCAAAAAGCAGAATTAATAAAGGCTAAAATAAATAGCAAAAACATTCGCCACGCAAAAAAAGCGACAGGATTTTTTCCTTTAGAAGCAACATTGTTAATCAAAATTGCAAATCCGTAGCCAAATAAAAGAGTTAGTAATGTCCAAGATTTTGCCGCAAATAAATAGCGGTTAATAAATTGAAGAGTTTCAGAGAAAGCACTATGCTTAAGTTCTTTTTCTATACCGATGTATAGAAAATCCAGATAATTGCCAATGGCTACACCTAATATAGCCCAGCCCCGAAGGATGTCGACAATTGCAGTTCTTTTGCCTTGCTCGACAGGATAATAAGAATTTGTCATTTGATTGATGTTTTTGTTGTGATTTGATTGATGATTTTGGAATAAACTTGATTATTGTTCAAACGCAATCAAAAGTACATAAATTATACAATCAATATTTTTTCTTACAAATAAAATGTACAAAAAAGCGCGTTATTTTTTAGAATAACGCGCTTTAAAATTTTATCGTTTCAGATTATGCCAAATGCTCCAGCATATCTTTAGTCATAGTTTCCAAATCAAATTTATGATTCCATCCCCAATCTTTTCTTGCTTCAGCATCGTCGATACTTGCGGGCCAGCTGTCTGCAATTTTCTGACGGAAATCTGGATTATACGTAATTTCAAATTCAGGAATATGTTTTTTAATTTCAGCAGCAATTTCAGTTGGAGTAAAACTCATAGCAGCCAAATTGTATGAAGAATGTATTTTGATTTCTTCAGTTGGCGCTTTCATAATATTAATCGTCGCATCGATTGCATCATCCATATACATCATTGGCATTTTGGTTTCAGAAGACAAAAAGCATTCGTATTTTTTATCGGCAATTGCTTTATAGAAAATATCAACAGCATAATCTGTAGTTCCGCCGCCTGGAGGAGTAGACCAGCTGATTAAACCTGGATAACGAATGCTGCGAACATCTACACCATAAATATTATGGTAGTATTCGCACCATCTTTCGCCTGCTTGTTTACTAATTCCGTAAACTGTAGAAGGTTCCATTACGGTATATTGAGGCGTATTTTCTTTTGGAGTTGTTGGTCCAAAAACCGCAATACTCGACGGCCAGAAAATTTTCTGAATCTTTTTGGCTTTAGCTAAATTTAAAACATGAAAAAGTGAATTCATATTCAAATCCCAAGCAAAAGCTGGATTTTTTTCAGCAGTTGCCGATAAAAGTGCCGCCATTAGATAGACATCTGTAATTTTATGCACTTCTACCAAATGTTCGATCTGATTAAAATCTAAAGCATTGACCACTTCAAAAGGTCCCGAATTAACAACATCAGTATTTAATTTTCGAATATCAGAAGCGATAACATTCTCGGTTCCGTATATTTTGCGCAGTTTCTGCGTCAGTTCTGTTCCAATCTGACCGCAGGCGCCAATGATCAATATTTTAGGATTCATTTCATGATGATTTTTAGAGACACAAATATAACGTTTTCGCAATTACTTGCGCTTTTTTGAATAATAAATTATAAATTCAATAATTTAAAAGTTTGTTTGTTATATTATTCTCTTTTAAGAGTGTGTCTTTGTGCCTTTTTAAGAATCCCGCGAAAAAGCGCTATTTTATTGATATAATGATCAAATGATTTTTTTTAAAATTGATTTTCTGATAAGGATAAAAAGACGAAAAAATAACCTTGATTTATAGAATCTTTAGCAAAAAACAGAATTCGTAATTGTAAATTTACTTCGTAACTTTGCAGCCTAACATTTTAATAAATGAAATACAAAATATCTCTTTTTCTGCTTTTGACAACTGTGTTATTTTCTTGCCAAAATGAAAATGAAAAACGCCTTGCAGAAAATGCAAAAGAAGCAAAAAAGAAAGAAGCTATTTTTAACAACATAAATAAAGGTTGGACTTTTCTAGACGAACCCATTAATGAGATTTCAGAATCGCAATTGAATTCATGGACAGAGTGGCGTGAATTTAATAAAGAAATTTCAGAAAAGCCTAGAAAGACCATTGGGGCTTTTCAGAAAAAATCGGCTGCGATTTCTAAGAAAGCAATGGCTTTAAACAATAATATTCCGGCTCAATTTAATCAGCCACAGATCAAAAGCCGTATTTCTATTTTGATTACTAAAATTAAAATGCTGGATTTATTTATTCATTTGAGTACTATTCCAGATGATAAAGTGGTGTTTTTGATACAAGAAATCAATAAAGAGCTGATTTCTTTGGAAAGACAAATGGATAAAATTGTCGAAAAAGCCAAAATTCCTAAAGAACAAGGAGAAGAAGATTTCCTTAGAATGTTAGACACAACACGCGCGATTCCGAGTTCGGCACCGCCTTTAGATAAAAATATACCAAAAGTTGAGTAAAAACGCCTTATATACAACCTACGATAATCTGCCAAAAGCCGAGCAGATTGCTAAAAGTTTACTGGAGGGAAATCAGGTAAAAATGAATATCAGCGGATTGTTGGGATCTGCTGTTTCTTTTATAATACGTTCTGTTTTCAGGAAAACCGAACTGCCTCTTCTGATTGTTTTAGACAATAAGGAAGAAGCGGCATATTACTTAAACGATCTGGAGCAAATGATTGGAGAACAAGATGTATTGTTTTATCCAGCGTCATTTCGCCGTCCATATCAGATTGATGAAACGGACAACGCCAATGTGCTGCTTCGTGCTGAGGTTTTAAACCGAATTAATTCAAGAAAAAAACCTGCTATAATTGTTACGTATCCTGAAGCACTTTTTGAAAAAGTTGTTACGAGAAAAGAACTCGATAAAAACACTTTAAAAGTGGCTTTAAACGATAAAATTTCGATTGATTTTATTAATGAAGTTTTATTTGAATACGAATTCAAAAGAGTAGATTTCATTACAGAACCTGGCGAATTTTCTGTTCGTGGGGGAATTGTCGATGTGTTCTCTTTCTCAAATGATCATCCGTATCGAATTGAGTTTTTTGGAAACGAAGTAGACAGCATCAGAACTTTTGATGTGGAAACGCAATTATCTGTCGAAACACATAAAAAAATCACGATTATCCCAAATGTGGAGAACAAGCTTTTTCAGGAAAACCGAGAAAGCTTCTTAGATTATATTGCTGAAAAGACAGTCCTTTTCATTCAAAATACCGACGGACTTTTTAGTCAGTTAGACAAACAATTTGCGAGAGCAGAAGAAGCTTTTGAGAAATTGTCGAAAGAAATAAAACACGCCACGCCAGAGCAATTATTCTTAAATCAGGCTTCGTTTATTAAACGCGCTTTAGATTTTTCGGTGGTAGAATTGGCTTCAAGACCGATTTTTAAAACCACTAAAAAAATCGAATTTCATATTCAGCCTCAGCCATCTTTCAATAAACAATTTGATTTATTGCTGAATAATCTGAGTGAAAATCATTTTAACGGATATGTCAATTATCTGTTTTGTTCGAATGATACGCAGGCAAAACGTTTTCACGATATTTTTGAAAGCTTAGATGAAGCCAATTCAGAAAATATAAGAAAGCAATATCATACCATTGTATTGCCTTTATACCAAGGTTTTATTGACGAAGAAAATCAAATAACGGCTTATACCGATCACCAGATTTTCGAACGTTATCATAAATTCAACATCAAAAACGGATATTCTAAAAAGCAGAATATTACGCTTAAGGAATTAACGGCACTTTCGGTTGGTGATTATGTAACACACATCGATCACGGAATTGGAAAGTTTGGCGGGTTGCAAAAAATTCAGGTTGAAGGCAAAATCCAAGAAGCCATAAAATTGGTTTATGCCGATAATGATATTGTGTATGTGAGCATTCACTCGCTTCATAAAATCTCAAAATACAACGGAAAAGACGGAACGCCTCCTAAAATCTATAAACTTGGATCGAACGCTTGGAAAGTTTTAAAACAAAAAACCAAAGCGCGCGTAAAACATATTGCGTTCAACTTGATTCAGCTTTATGCAAAACGCCGTTTAGAAAAAGGATTTCAGTTTGCGCCTGACAGTTATCTTCAAAACGAATTGGAAAGTTCGTTTATTTATGAAGATACGCCAGATCAAATGAAATCAACGGCAGAAGTGAAAGCCGATATGGAAAGCGATCGCCCAATGGATCGTTTGGTTTGTGGTGATGTTGGTTTTGGAAAAACAGAGGTTGCGATTCGTGCTGCTTTTAAAGCGGTAGATAATAGTAAACAAGTTGCTGTTTTGGTTCCGACTACTATTTTAGCGTACCAGCATTATAGAACTTTTTCGGAACGATTAAAAGATATGCCGGTTACAATTGGTTACTTAAACCGATTTAGAACTGCAAAACAGAAAACACAGACTTTAAAAGATTTAGCCGAAGGAAAACTAGATATCGTAATTGGAACACATCAATTGGTCAATAAAAATGTAGTTTTTAAAGACTTAGGATTATTGATTGTTGATGAGGAACAAAAGTTTGGAGTAAATGTAAAAGATAAACTCAAAACCATTGCTGCAAATGTTGATACGTTAACTTTGACAGCAACGCCAATTCCGAGAACGCTTCAGTTTTCATTAATGGCGGCTCGAGATTTATCGGTAATTACAACGCCTCCGCCAAATCGATATCCGATTGAAACGAATGTTGTTGGTTTTAATGAAGAAATTATTCGTGATGCGATTTCGTATGAAATTCAGAGAAACGGACAGGTTTTCTTTATCAATAATAGAATTGAAAATATAAAAGAAGTGGCTGGAATGATTCAGCGTTTGGTTCCAAATGCGAGAGTCGGAATTGGCCACGGACAAATGGACGGTGCTAAACTCGAAGAATTGATGTTAGGTTTCATGAACGGTGATTTTGATGTTTTGGTAGCAACAACCATTATCGAAAGTGGTTTAGACGTTCCAAATGCGAACACGATTTTCATCAATAATGCCAATAATTTCGGATTATCAGATTTGCATCAAATGCGCGGTCGAGTAGGGCGAAGCAACAAAAAAGCATTCTGTTATTTCATCTGTCCGCCGTATTCGTCAATGACCGAAGATGCCAGAAAACGTATTCAGGCCTTGGAACAATTTAGCGAATTGGGAAGTGGTTTCAATATTGCCATGAAAGATTTGGAGATTCGTGGTGCAGGAGATTTATTGGGCGGAGAACAAAGCGGTTTCATTAACGAAATTGGATTTGATACGTACCAGAAAATCATGAATGAAGCCATTGAAGAATTGAAGGAAAACGAATTCAAAGATTTGTATCCTGAAGAAAATGATATCGATACAAAAGAGTATGTAAAAGATATTCAAATCGATGCCGATTTCGAATTATTATTCCCAGATGAATATATCAATAACGTTTCGGAACGTTTGGTTTTATACAACGAGTTAGGAGCAATAAAAGATGAAGCCGGTTTACAGGAATTTGAGAAAAAATTAATTGACCGTTTCGGGCCATTGCCAAAACAAGCAACAGCATTGTTAAACAGCATTAGAATAAAATGGATTGCTACAAAAGTCGGAATCGAGAAATTGGTTTTGAAACAAGGCAAAATGATTGGTTATTTTGTGTCCGATCAGCAGTCAGACTATTACCAATCGGTGAAGTTTAGAAATGTTTTAAACTTTGTTCAAAAGCATAGTAATCTTTGCAAAATGAAAGAAAAACAAACCGTAAATGGATTACGCTTGTTATTGACTTTTGAAAATGTGAAGTCGATAAAACGTGCTTTGGAGTTGATGGAGTTGTTTGAGGAGTAAAATAACAACGTATAAATATTTATAAAGGCTTTTGATTTAAAATCGGAAGTCTTTTTTGTTAGGAATATTGTCTTTATTTATTGTTTTAAAGTCTTTTAAGTGAGTCTTTTATTTTTTAATGAAATTAAATTTGCAGGTTTACTAAACGATTAAAACTAATATGGAAAAGGAGATAAAAATATTAAAGGATTTTGTGGAAGGAGTTATTTCTCCAAAAGTTTTTGAAAAGCATTTCTTTGAAAATTCAAAGTTTAGCGAATTACTTTCCGATGAAACAATAAATCTTCAAGGAACCTACATGGCAGGTTCAACCATTTATTTATATATCGCTGAACAAAAATTGCAAAGTATATCAGGAAGATTAAATGTGCAAGGGGCAATACAATTATTCTTTACTCAGAAAGGAATTAAATTTAATCAATATACAAAATATAGTGACGATTATGGTCTTATCTTAGATTCACAACCAAAATATATTGATGCAGATTTAGATTTTATTGAAAAGTACATTTTGCCAGTAGAAGTAAATAAATCTAAATCAGAATTGAAAAAAGAGATGAAAGATCGTTTTTTAACTTTATTTAAATATCAAACGAAACCACCAAAATGGATTCAAAACCCAATTTGGATTATAAAAGATGAAAATCCTCTTTTCTTTTTAGGACAATTTGATATTAAGAATTGTGACATCTTTCATGATGATGGAGTAGTTTATTTATTTGTTGATCAAACAACGGGAGATATAGAAACAGTGAAACAATTCTATTAAGGAATTAAAGTATTTTATATTGTTTTAATAAACTTGATACCTTTTGAAGTTAAGGTTTCTGCAGAAGTTTTTCCTTGTAAAAAAGAGCGTACAGCAACCTTATCATCTCTCATTTTGATAATGGCTTGTTTAATGGCTTCCTTAGTTATTATTGTATTTTTCATGTTGTAAAGTAACAGTTTTAAGTTCAATATTGACTAATTTGTAGTATTATTTTTATTTTATAAAGATATTTTGTTGGTTATCAGTTAATTTAAAAATTAAGTTTTCTTTATCTTTTATTTAAGAAAAACCTTAGAATTAAAAAGTTTTCTTTGAACCAAAATTTTCAAAGACACTTTATATGCAGAATCAACTTCTTGTTCTTTTTTTACTTCTTGGATTTACTTCCATTTTCGCTCAGGGAAAAGATAGAATTATTTCAAATGATTCCTTAAAATCAGAAACAATCGATCCGCTTCGTCCAGCAAAAGCAGCTTTTTATTCGGCAGTTTTGCCTGGTTTAGGACAGATTTATAATAAAAAATATTGGAAACTTCCTTTGGTATATGGTGCGATTGGAACGAGTGCCTATTTCTACATCGACAATCAGAAGAATTACAATCTTTATAGAAATGAATACAAAAATAGGCTTGAAGGCAAAAAAAGCGATTCTGAATTTTTAGCTGGATTAAGCGAAAGCCAGTTGATTACAGCTCAAAAGGGTTATCAAAGAAATAGAGATTTATCTGCTTTGTTTATGGTTGGTTTTTATGTCTTAAACATTATTGATGCCAACGTTGATGCTGCTTTATCTCAGTTTAATGTAAATGAGAATTTAGCTTTTAAACCCGCATTAAATAAAAATGAAATCACATCGGAGAATAATTTGGGATTTGCTCTCAATTACACATTTTAAAAGATAGAAAAGCGCATGAAATTCATGCGCTTTTCTATTTCAACCAAATCGAATTTATTTAACGATCAGTTTTTTAGTAGCTTTAAAATCTTTAGAAATAATCTAGTGTAAAATTCGTGGCAAAAAACTAAGAAACTAAATACCTCAGTATCTTAGCACTTTAAATTATAACTTTTTCAATCCTTTTAAATCTGAAGCCATTCCTTCTTTAATACTGATGGCAACACCTCCACCAGGAGCTAAATACTGCTTCAATTTGCTTTTTGAGTTTACGATAACTTTAGTAACCGTATATTTCTGTGGATTTTGATTCCAATTGGCCTCTTTAGCATCGGCATAAATTGTGGCAACGAAATTTTTTCCTGCAGGTAAATAATCGAAAGAAATGTTTGCTGTTCTGGCATTTTCATCTGTAATTCCGCCAATAAACCATTCGTTTTTGCCTTTTGCTTTACGAGCAATTGTAATGTAATCTCCAGGTTCGGCTTCTAGAATATAACTGTTATCCCAATCTACAGCTACGTCTTTAATAAACTGAAATGCATCTGGAAAACGCTCATAATTTCCAGGAATATCAGCCGCCATCTGCAACGGACTGTACATCGTTACATAGTAAGCCAATTGTTTTACTAAAGTCGTGTTTACTCTTTGCGAACTTCCTGTTCCGTAATACGAAAGATCAGTCTGGAAAATTCCTGGAGTATAATCCATTGGGCCTCCCATTAAGCGGGTAAATGGCAGAATTGTAGTGTGATCTGGAGCTAATCCTCCCATAGATTCGAACTCGGTACCGCGCGCTGATTCCTGAGCAATCCAGTTTGGAAAAGTTCGGTTTAATCCCGTTGGGCGAACGGCTTCGTGGCTGTTGATCATAATTTTATAATCGGCAGCACGTTTCGCAACGTTGATATAATGATTGACCATCCATTGTCCGTCATGATGTTCTCCACGCGGAATAATCTGTCCTACATAACCTGTTTTTACAGCATCATAACCGTTATCATTCATAAATTGAAAAGCACGATCTAGACGACGTTCGTAATTGGTTGCAGAGCCTGAAGTTTCATGGTGCATGATAATTTTTACACCTTTAGAAGCTGCATAAGCATGAACCGCTTTTACATCAAAATCAGGATATGCGGTAACGAAATCAAAAACGTCTTCTTTCCAGTTGCCAATCCAGTCTTCCCAGCCAATGTTCCAACCTTCGATAAGGATTGCATCAAAGCCATTTTTAGAAGCAAAATCAATGTATTCTTTTGCGCGTTCTGTTGTAGCTCCGTGTTTTCCGTTTGGAGTAAGTTTCGTAAAATCATCTGTCATTTTTACGTTGTTTTCTTTTCCAAAAGCCCATGTACTTCTTCCTGCAACAAAATATTCCCACCAAATTCCAATGTATTTTACTGGTTTAATCCATGAAACATCTTTGTAACTGGTTGGTTCGTTAAGGTTTAAAATTAATTTTGAAGCTAAAATATCAGTTGCTTTATCACTTACCACAATAGTTCTCCAAGGTGTTTGAGTGTCAGTCTGCATGTAGCCTTTTGCACCAACAGCATCGGGTGCCAAATGACTCGTCATTTTGTTGGTTTTGGCATCAACTTCAAGGTACATTGCTGGATAGTTAATTAATCCTGCTTCGTGAATGTTGATGTATAAACCATCGTCCGACTTCATCATTGAAGGCGTTTGTACAGATAATTCTTTGATTGGCTGTTGTGCATTGATTTCAATCGTAGCTTTTTTCATCAAAGAAGGGATTTCTGAAATCTTTGATGTTGTATAAGCATATTCGTTGGTGTCATAGTCTCCTGGAATCCAGAAAATTTTATGATTTCCAGCCAATTGAAATTCGGTGCGCTCTTCTTTAATTAAAAAATAGTTGAGATCATTTTGTTTCGGAAATTCGTATCTAAATCCCAATCCGTCATTAAATAAACGGAAACGAATACGGATAAATCTATTGTTGTTTTTCGCTTGCGCTAAAGTGACAACCAATTCGTTGTAATGATTTCGAATTGTTTTTTCTTCTCCTAAAACGGGATTCCAATTTTCATCAACAGAAGATTGTGCTGTATTTGTAATGGTAAAACCATCCATAAACGAAGCATTGTTTTTAAGCTCTAAACCTAAAGAACTTGGTTTAATAACTGGTTTCTGTTTGTATGATAATTGGTAAGACGGAATACCACCTTCTTTTAATTCAAATTTTAGAGAAAGATTTTTGTCTGGCGAAGCTATTTCTTGTGCCTGAAGTGAAAATACACTTAGGATAGTAAAAAATAAAAACGCTGTTTTTTTGCTCAAACGCATTTGAAGCAGTGTTTTTTGGGATTGAAAATTCATTTTATTTAGTTTTTTGCAAATCTAACTTTATTATAAGCTTTTATTCTTTTTTAAGTATTAAATATTGGTAAGCTTCTAAATTAATTTCTGAATCTAAAGAAATCGTGCTTCCAGTTAATGCATTTTTCTAATGGTATTAGCCAAAGCAATTGGAGTAGTGTATTTCCCTTCAGTCGAAATGATAGAAACTTTTAGGAAATATAGCACTTGGAATTGATCAAAAAAAATCACTCCGAAGAGTGATCTTAAGGGTAATATTTGTGGTTTTGGTTAGATAATTTTATCATGAAGTTAAAAAAAAATCGCGCATCAATTCGAGCGCTTTACTCATTTGGTTCTGGACTGTGTTTATCGAGATTCCGAGTTCCTTGCTTATTTCTTCGTAGCTCATTCCTTTTTTCCGACATTTTAAAATCTGCCGTTTTTTTGTTGGGAGCTATTTTTATAGATTGTTTAACTTGCATTTATTTAATTCCAATGGTATTAAACTATCAAAATTCGAGGTCTCATGTCTGACTTCTTCACAAATATATAAAAATATTATTCTCAATAAATCATATATAAAAAAACTTAATTCAAATTTTTTGTTAGTTTTTTTAGAGAAAGACATAAAATACATTGTGAAGTGGCATTCTGCAAGTAAGTGTCATATTGACGCTTTTCTGAAGTAGAAAGTAATTTCTGAATTTTACTTTTGAGAATATTCTTATTTGCTAAAAATAGAATTATGTTGATGTACTTTTTTATTCTAAAAAAAATCCTTTCATCTTTTATTAAAAAGACAAAAGGATTTTTGTGTTATAAAGAAGAATCAAAGCGATTCTTTAGATCTTATTTAATTAGTTTTTCAAGTCTTTAATTACTTTGAAGGCGACATCTACTTGATCTTCTCCAACTAAGATTGTAAATTCATTTGAAGTCGAAATTACCTCGTTGATAATAATTCCTTCCCAAGCCAAACGCTGGAATATGAAATAGTAAATACCAGGAACAACAATGTTTTCTTTTGGTAATTTTACAGTGATAGAAGCTAAATTATCCAATTTCTGGATTAATTTTTCTCTCATAAAGTGTTTTTCAACTAAGTGATTTACACTGCTGCTCACCACGATATTCGTTTCATTTACTCCACGAGATGAGGTATAAAAAATATCAGATAGAGCATTAATATCAGAGATCAAATCTGCTTGTTTGTTTAAGACCGTTTCAGACGCTGCAAAAGTGTAATCGGTAAGTTCAGAACGAACTGTGATTTCACCAATATTTTTAATTACTTTATTGATTTTGTGGTTTAGTTTAAAATCTAGTTCTTCCGTTAGTCGTTTTAAAGACATTACAACAGCGCCTTGTTTTACTTCTTTGCCAAACTCACTTTCTAATTCGGTCATAATATTTCGCGAAAGTGAAGTTAGGTTAATAATTCCGAGTGACAGGGCATTTAATAAAAATGGTTTTGTTTTAATGTAGTTTTCTACAATAGAAGAAACAGTTTTCATAATCTTTTTTTTTTTTTGGTAACAGTTGAGTTGGTAGTTAATTTAACATTGCGAT
Source organism: Flavobacterium sp. LK-23 (assembly GCF_058135255.1). Taxonomy (NCBI): domain Bacteria; kingdom Pseudomonadati; phylum Bacteroidota; class Flavobacteriia; order Flavobacteriales; family Flavobacteriaceae; genus Flavobacterium; species Flavobacterium sp. LK-23. The sequence goes on along the minus strand of NZ_JBYUVT010000001.1, from coordinate 557,710 downwards.
GTTATAATTCTTTGCAAATATAAATAAAAAAACAAATTGTTACAATTATAACAATAAAAAAATATGTTAAAAGTGATAAAAAGCATCAGTAAGATGTTCAATTGCAAATGATTCGCCATTTTTATGGACTGCAACGATGTCAAAACGGATTTCTAAATCTTCTTGAAAATCCTTTTCCCTATCGTTTATGTAGGCATTTACTGCTTTAATGAGTAATTGAATTTTTTTGGACTTCACAAAATCTTGCGGAGATCCAAAATCTAAACTGGAACGAGTTTTAACTTCAACAATCGCCAAAACATTATCTTTTTGTGCAATTATATCTATTTCTGCTTTCTGGATAACAAAGTTTCGTTCTATAATCGAATATCCATTTTCTTCAAGATGTGCTGCAGCGAGATCTTCTCCTAATTTTCCTAAATCGTTATGTTCTGCCATGGGTTTTGTTTTTTTGTTTCAGGTTTCAAGTTTCAGGTTGTTGAAAATTGAATAATAGGTTTATGTTTTTTGCATGCAAAGACGCGAAGTCACAAAGAATATTAAAACTTTGCGACTTCGCGTCTATTCGAGATTTTATGTGGTATTGTTAGATTTGCTTAGATTCTAAGCAATGTGATATTACTTTTTAAAAGTAACCGTACTTCCAGAAGCAGTAACTTCTATAGAAACAGTATTTCCCATAATTAAGGCTCTGTTGTCTCTAATATGACCTGCTGGGAAATTAAAAATGACTGGAATATTGTATTTTTTCGTTACATCATCAATAATTTCCAGAGCATTTTTCCCCCAAGGAACTTCATTGTCTTTCATGCTTGTCATTCCGCCAATGATAATCCCTTTTAGATTTTCGATACATCCGTTACGTCTTAAATTCATCATCATACGGTCAATATGATATAGATATTCGTCTAAATCTTCGATAAATAAAATTTTATCCTTGCAGTCAATTGCCGATGGTGATCCTAACAAACTATATAAAATAGACAAGTTGCCTCCAACCAATTCTCCAGTAGCACTTCCTAAACGATTCATAGGATTTGGACTAATAGAGTAAGAAATAGGTTCGTTAAATAAAGCAGCTTTTAATGAGCTGACGGCATCTGAAGTTGCTCTAGGAACCGTTACTGGCATAATACCATGAATAGATTTATAGCCCATCGTATTCAAATGATTATGTAGAACCGTTACATCACTAAAACCGATAACCCATTTAGGATGCTGTTTAAATTTCGTAAAATCTAGTAAATCTAACATTCTAACAGTTCCATATCCGCCACGAACGCACCAAATCGCTTTAATATTCGGATTGTCCAATTGCTTTTGAAAATCGGCAGCTCTTTGCTCATCTGTTCCAGCCAATTGATGATAATCTAATCCAATTGTAGATCCAATTACAGCCTCTAAGCCCCAACTGTGCAATAAATCTATTGTTGGTTTTAAGTTATCGTCGATGTTTTTTCTTGCTGTTGCCAAAAGTGCTACAGTATCTCCTTTTTGTAAATAAGGCGGTGTTATCATGTTTTGTTGAGATTGACAGTTGAATGATTGTAAAGCAAAAATAAGAAATGCGAGTTTACAAAAGACAAAGTGTCTCTTTATATAGTGAAAGCAGTTTTTATTCATTTTTTTCTTTTGCTTAAAATTATAAAATTAATTTTTAAGGTTTAATAATTTAACCTCCATATTGTTTTTGAAGCTCAGCCAAAAGTAACATTAAACCTTTGTCTGCTTCTTCAGACTGCACATTGGCAAATAAGATAAAAGCTTTATCGATGTCTTTGCAAATATACACTTTGGTTAAAAATGTTCCTGGGTTTCCGTAGTGAAAAGAATATTTTAAACCCGATTTTTCATTTATTTCAGAATACCATCCAAAAGAAAATTCAGAAAAACCAAAATGCATTTTATTAAATTCTTCTTCAGACAATACTTTTGATTTTCCTAACAAACCTTGTAGTTGCATCTGTGTAAATTTGCAAAAATCAGGAAGATTTACATTGATATTTCCTGCTGATGAAAGCCAATTTAATTTATAATTTACAAATGGTTTTTCAGGCTTCAAATTTTCATCATGTCCCCACGGCTGGTTTATATCAGTCACGTTTGGTTGTCCAAAACCGAAGTTAATATTTAGCTTTTTACCCAATTCTTGCACTAAAGTTTCATAACTCTTTCCAGTTGCTTTTTCAAGCATTAAACCTGCAGCAACAAAACTTGGATTGGAGCCATACCATTCTTGCTTTTCTGTAACAATTTGCTTTTGCTTAAAAAACCAGCTTATAAACTCATAACGCTGTTCTTGATTATTTCCTTTAATTTCTTGTTGATTTGGAGTTTCATTTCCGTAAGACCAAGTTGGTATTGGTGCTCTAAATGTCAAGAAATCTTGCAGGGTTACATTATAAATTTCTGGATTACTTTCTGCTTTTAATTCAGGATATAAATCAAAAAATTTAGAATTCCAGTTTATTTTTCCTTCTTTAACTAAAGTCGCCGCAATATAACTTGTGACCGTTTTTGTGATGGATCCTAAACGGAATAGATCGTTAATTTTTGCTTTATGAGAAGATTTGTAACGTTGAAATCCTAAAACGTTAGTTTCAAGAATAGAATCTGAAGAAACAACTGCATAAGCCAATTCTGGAATTCTATATTGTTTTCTGATTTCCTCTGCTCTGGAACTATTTTTTTGCCCGTAAAATGGATTTATAAAGCTCAAGAATAAAGCAAAAAACAGTATTTTTTTCATGTTATAAATTGTCAGATTTTTTCAGCAAGATACAAGAGTTTTATTAGAAACAAATGTAATATTTTTAAATTTTATTTAAGTAAAAATCTTACAAATTAATTAAGTTTGTCTTTTTAAAAATCTTCTCTATGCCGTTAAAATATAAATTCTCTTTGATTATTCTTTTTGCATTGAATGTTCTGTTTAGCCAACCCAAAAAATACAAAATACATACCGTAGCTTTTTACAATTTTGAAAATCTGTACGACACTGTAAATGATGAATTTACAAATGATGATGAATGGACTCCAAACGGGGCGCAGCATTGGACAATAGAGAAATATCAGCAGAAATTAAAAAATTTGGCGAGGGTAATATCTGAAATTGGTACACCCGAGAATTCAAATGCTCCAACTTTAATTGGAGGAGCTGAAATCGAGAATCGTGGCGTTTTAGAAGATTTAATAAAAGAACCAAAGCTATTGCCATTAGATTTAGGAATCATTCATTTTGATTCTCCAGACAAACGAGGAATCGATGTGGCTTTGCTGTATCAGAAAAAATATTTTAGACCCACTTCTTACTCGAATATTCCTTTAATTATTTATAAAAAAGAAATGGTCAAAAAAGAACAAGAAGTAGAAGTTTTGGATGACGAAATTGAAATTAAAAAGGAAAATAAAAATCGAGTTTTTACAAGAGATCAACTTTTGGTTTCGGGATTTTTGGAAGACGAGGAAATCCATATTATTGTCAATCACTGGCCGTCCAGATCTGGCGGAGAAAAAGCAACAGTAGTATTTCGGGAAGCCGCAGGAAAATTAAACCGAAAAATTATTGATTCATTACAACAAATTAATCCGCAGGCAAAAGTATTGACAATGGGAGATTTTAATGACGGACCATTTAATAAAAGTATAAAAATAGGGTTAGGAGCTAAGGGAATAAAAGCTGAAGTTACTGAATTTGATGTTTTTAATCCGTTTGAAGAGCTTGCTAAAAATGGCTTAGGAACTATTGCTTATAGGGACTCTTGGAATATTTTTGATCAAATTATCCTAACAGAATCTTTGGTTAAAGCTGATTTTTTGACTTTTAATTTTTGGAAAGCAGGGATTTTCAATAGACCTTATCTTATTCAAAATTCTGGTGTATATAAAGGATATCCGTTGCGGAATACATTGAGCGAAGCAGGTTTTAGTGATCATTTTCCGGTTTATGTTTATTTGATAAAAGAGTTTTTAAGGTAGAGACGCACTGCAGTGCGTCTGAAGTTTTTCAGAAATTAAAATACAAACCCATATACGCACTGCGGTGCGTCTCTACAATTTCACTACCTTAGCTTTTCATAATTTAGTATTAAAAAAATGGCTATAGCAAAACCTTTTAACCTGACGAAATGGATTGACGAAAACCGTCATTTACTTAAACCGCCTGTTGGAAATAAAAACCTTTATGTTGATTCTGGAGATTATATTGTAATGATTGTTGCAGGCCCAAATGCGCGAAAAGATTATCATTATAACGAAACAGAAGAGCTTTTTTATCAGTTGGAAGGAAGCATTAAGGTCGTCATTCAGGAAGATGGAAAGCGCAAAGAAATGGAATTAAATGCGGGCGATATGTACTTGCATCCTGCAAAAGTGCCACATTCTCCTGTTCGTTCAGAAGGTTCTATCGGACTTGTGATCGAAAGAAAACGTGCTGGACAAGGTTTTACAGATGGTTTGCTTTGGCATTGCGATAACTGCAATCATAAATTGTATGAAGTATATTTTGAACTTCATAACATAGAGAAAGACTTTCTTCCTCATTTTGAGCACTTCTACAATTCAGAAGAATTAAGAACTTGTGATAATTGTGGAACTGTTATGGAAACCGATCCTAGATTTACGGCTAAGAAATAAAATATTTTATTTGATAGAAATATGAAACCCGACAGGTTTCAAAAACGTGTCGGGTTTATAATATGAATGGATTAATATAATTTTAAAATGAATACTGAAAACAATAATGAAAAACTAGACGATGAGGAAAAATTTATTTTAGAATTAAAAGCCGACATCGAGCAAGCAAAAGAAGAATTTCGTGCAGGTAATTTTATTACACATGAAGAAATGCTTATTAAATTAGAGAAAAAAGGTTTAATTAAAAGAAGCGATCTTGATCTTTACAATCAATGAAAACTTTGACTAATAAATTATAATTCTAATTTTTTCCCCTGCTCAGGATAAATAATCTTCAATCCTAAATTGTTTTGAGCTTTTAACTGCTCTTTAATTTTTGCAATATTCTTTGCAGGAGGTTTCAAATGTGTAATAATGATTTTAAAGTTTTCCAGAGAACCTTTTCCTGCTAATTCCTCTAAAACATGAAGTTCCTTCATTAAATAATTCGGAGTCAAATGACCAAACAAAAATTTATCGGGCTGTTCATTTGGAAACGAAACTTCAATAAAAATTCCTTTCAATTGCTTGGCCTTAACCAATGGCGTAACAGTTGTCCACAAATCACGGAGATTATTGCTTTTTTCCACTTCGTCAGGCCCTGTATCACCTAAATACAAAGCATAATTATTGTCGTTTTTAATTAAGAAAGCGGTACTTTCAAACGGATTAACATGGCTTAAAGGAAATGCTTTAACCGTCATTTTAGCATTGGTCAAAAGAGTTTCTTTCGCCAAATCTAAAGTCTGAAAATGATATTTTTTGATATGAAAACCAGGACCTGCATCTCCAAAATTAGCCCAAGTCTGATCGTTGAAATAATGGTTTTCCATCATTTCCATGCATTTTTTTGTAGCATAAACCGTTTTCGAAGAATCGGCTGGAGAATTGATTATCAAACCTGACACATGATCTAAATGTGCATGAGAAATCAAATATCCTTTGATGTATTTTCGTAAAACTTCGCTTGTAGAAACTTTAAAAGTTTTATTTTCTATAGCTTTTTCGATTCCAGCGTTTACAGTTCCAGCGTCTAGACAGATATAATCATTTGTATTGGCTGGAGCGATTAAATAAGCGGAAAGATTTTTTTCGTCGATACCGCCCATTACTCCCAATGGAACTACAGAAAAAGAGGTTTTTTCCTTTTGAGAAAATATACTGGTTGTAACTAAAAGAAAACAAAGCAGAAGCCTATTGAAAAGGGTCATATTTTTTAATTTTAAGTACTGCAAATTTCATTAAATAAATTCAATAATGAGGTTTCGGTTCTGTTAATACTATAAAATAAACTTAAATTTACTTTGATTTATGAATTAACTTCAACTGAAAATTAATTCTAAAATAATATCTTTACATAAAAATATAACAATTTTAACTAAAAAAGTTACAATGACAACAATAGCATCGCAATTTGGAATGAAGGAAGCTCTTGATAAATTGGGCATCAAGACAATAAATGAAGGAACATCAACAGGAATTAATAATTTTTCTTCTGGAGAAATTCTGGAAAGTTATTCGCCAGTTGATGGAAAATTAATTGCTTCGGTAAAAATGTCAACGGCAGCAGATTACGAAAAAACAATTAAAACTGCGGCAGAAGCTTTTAAAACTTTTAGATTAATTCCTGCTCCACAGCGTGGTGAAATTGTTCGTCAGTTTGGAGAAAAATTGAGACAAAATAAAGAAGCGCTTGGTAAATTGGTTTCTTATGAAATGGGGAAATCATTACAAGAAGGATATGGAGAAGTACAGGAAATGATTGATATCTGCGATTTTGCAGTAGGGTTATCTCGCCAGCTTCACGGACTAACAATGCATTCTGAAAGACCTGGACACCGTATGTACGAGCAATATCATCCGCTTGGAATTGTTGGAATTATTTCGGCATTTAATTTCCCAGTTGCAGTTTGGTCTTGGAACACAGCTTTAGCTTGGATTTCTGGTGATGTCTGCGTTTGGAAACCTTCTGAGAAAACACCTCTTTGCGGAATTGCCTGCCAAAATATAATTGCTCAAGTTATAAAAGAAAACAATCTTCCAGAAGGAATTTCGTGTTTAATAAATGGTGATTATAAAATAGGAGAATTATTGACTGCAGATACTCGAATTCCGCTTATTTCAGCTACAGGTTCTACCCGAATGGGGAAAATCGTAGCACAAACTGTTGCAGGAAGACTAGGAAAATCATTATTAGAATTAGGAGGAAATAATGCGATTATTGTTACTCCAGATGCCGATATTAAAATGACGGTTATTGGTGCTGTTTTTGGCGCTGTTGGAACTGCTGGACAACGTTGTACTTCAACTCGAAGACTGATTATTCATGAGAGTATTTATGATAAAGTAAAAGATGCTCTGGTTGCGGCTTATAAGCAGTTACGAATCGGAAATCCGCTTGACGAAAATAATCATGTTGGACCTCTAATTGATACTCATGCTGTAGAAATGTATGCAGCAGCTTTGAATAAAGTTGTAGCCGAAGGTGGAAAAATCCTTGTAGAAGGAGGGGTATTATCTGGGGAAGGTTATGAGAGTGGCTGTTATGTAAAACCAGCCATTGCGGAAGCTGAAAATTCGTTTGAAATTGTACAGCATGAAACATTTGCTCCGGTTTTGTATTTAATTAAATATTCTGGAGAAGTAGAGAATGCCATCGAAATTCAAAATGGTGTTGCTCAAGGGTTATCTTCTGCAATTATGACGAATAATTTACGCGAAGCAGAAAGATTTTTATCTGCAACAGGTTCTGATTGTGGAATAGCAAACGTAAACATAGGAACTTCTGGTGCTGAAATCGGAGGTGCTTTTGGTGGTGAAAAAGAAACAGGAGGAGGGCGTGAGTCAGGATCTGATGCGTGGAAAATTTATATGAGACGTCAAACCAATACCATTAATTATACAACAAATCTTCCGTTAGCACAGGGAATTAAATTTGACTTGTAGGAAGGGAAGTTTAAAATAAATAAAACCGCTTTTTTCAGTATTTGAGAAAGGCGGTTTTTTAATGCTAAAAATTTGTAGTATTTTTACTTTTATTAGCCTAAACTTTCTATAAATTATAAGCAACCCAAAATGACTCTATTTTTTTTAGCCGGACTTACCCCTTTTGGATACGGATTTCTTGGAGTTCTTCTTTTATCGTTTTTATTGGCCTATTTTTGGTTGAAATCAAATGGGAAAGAGGATAAAATTGGCTGTGTTTCTATTGGAATTGGAGGAATAATTATTTGGTTTGTTTTGATGTTTCCAACTTTTATTTCCTTTTCGATTATTGAAAATGGAAACATATGGGCTAAAATTGGAGTTGCTGTTTTTTGGGTCTTAATCTTGGCGTTAGTTGTCTATTTTCGATTTGCAAAAAATACTTCTAGCGTTAAAAAAGTGATTTTTACCTTTTTTAAATACCTTCTTTATTTAATTTTTTTAGGTTTATTTCTGGTTCTGTTTTTCGGAATGGCATTTTATATTTACCAAAGACTTTTCACAAACGAAAAAAATCAAGATCCTGTTTGGGTTGCTTTCTTGTGCATCTTTTTTGTGGCAGCACTTATTCTAGCAGGATTTGGCCTTTTGAGTAAAAATAAAGAAGAGAAGAAAAGAGAAAAAACATCTTTCTATGATCTGGAGCAAGCGAAATTAAAACCAGAATTAGTACTAGAATTGGATTTGTCTAAGAACAAATTGACACTATTTCCTGAAGAGATTTTGAAGTTTAAAAATTTGAAGTTCCTTATTTTAAGTCATAACCAAATTACCGAAGTTCCAAATGAAATCAATAAATTGAGTAAATTGATTGGTTTGGATTTAAGTAATAATCCAATTTCAGATGTAGAGAGAAATAAAATCAGAAAATTACTTTCTACGGAAGTTGAGATCCTATTTTAAACCTTTAACAATATCATTATTTATCATTTTATGAATGATCTTTTCGAATTTTTAACTCAAAATAAAACAGATGGTGTAGAGGTTGTTTTTCTGATGCTTTTTAGTTTAGGAATTGCTTTGTTCCAGACGGTCATTTATTCAGGACTTTTTAATTTTAAATTTCCATCTTGGCTGTTTTTTGTTTTATCTCCCGTACTTGTCGGACTCAGTTTTTTAATTGATTCTTCGTATCCTTTGGCAGTTGTATTGCTATTGTTTTTGTCTGTTTTTTTATCGGCTTTTATTGGAATGATTGTTTCGGGAATTAGAAGCAGTAAAGAGGAAAGGATAGAAAGGGAAAAATTCAATCGGAAACATAATATTCAAAAAACACCATTGAGTAAAAAAATCCTTGGAATCGTTGTTTTGATCGGTATTATTCTATCTTTTATCTATTTGGCTGAAAATGGAAATTTGAAACTTCTTTTGCTCATTATTCCAGGGTTCATTATAGTTAGTTCTATATTTTTCCCAAGTAATAAAAGCAAATTTATGAGGCTGCAGTCTATTTTACCAACTTCAAAAATTGATGCAATAGCGATGGGTCAGGTAGAGATTGTAGGAGATTTAGAAGAAATCGAACCCATTATTTCGCCCTATTTTAATAAACCTTGTATTGGATATTATTATAAAATTGAAAAAGAAAGTCCTCGCGATGATGATGGAAGAACGACTTACAGCACTATTTTTTCAGAAATTAAAACAGGTAAATTTAAGATAAAAGACGAAACAGGCTCGGTAACAGTAGATGGGGAAGGATTAGAATATTATTTCAACAGAATAGATAATCAAGCAGGAGGAAAGACCAGGTATACCGAAACGTACTTAAAAAGCAATGATTATATGCTACTTATAGGTTACGCAGATTCAGACAATGGTACTACCATAATTAGAAAAGGAAGTCCAGATACTGTTTTTGGCATTGCTATGCCGAGAAGTATTTCATTCAGAAATAAATATAAACCTTTATTAGACTCTTTTTTGGTGACTTTGTTTTTCATTTCCCTTATACTCATTTATATCATTTTAAATTAAAAAAATATGACCGCTCAAAACATTGCCTTAATTGTTGGATTACTTCTCATACTTATATTTTTTAATGTACTTATCAGAATTTATAATAAGTTGGTTATGCTAAAGAATAATTATGAGAAAGCTTTTAGAAACATTGATGTTATTTTAATACAGAGAGCTGATGAAGTTCCAGAATTGGTAAAAGTAGCTTCGAAATTTATGGAACATGAAACTGCAATGCTAACCAGTTTGACCAAATTAAGAACTGATTTTTTGAATTCAAAAACAGTTGATGAAAAAATAGAAAATGCCAATGAGTTTTCAAAAACCATGAAAAATCTATTTGCAGTTTCTGAAAATTATCCCGCTCTTTTATCCAACAATAATTTTCTAGAATTGCAGAAAAGAGTTTCTCAAATGGAAGATAAAATTGCAGACAGGAGAGAGTTCTTTAATGATAGTGTAAATCTTTACAATGTTGGAATTCAAGAATTTCCTAATTTTATATTAGCAAAAATGATTGGTTATAGAACACAAGGTTTATTTGAAGTTACACTCAATGAAAAGAAGTATGATGGGATTCAGTTTTAATACTTTTTTTGGTCATGAAACCCAGATTAACAATCTAGGGGACCAAGTTTTAATTTATGGTTTTGCAGGTATTATTTTTAGTATTGTTGCGCTGTTATTTATTTCAATAGTGATTAGAAAACTGGGCCTTAAAAGTTTCAATAGCTATTTTATTAATCCGCTTATGTTATCTTTAGGATTAACATTACTTGTTGCTATTTTGCCAACAATTGTCTTTTATGTTGTGGCTTCAGATATTTCTGGTGTAAAAATTATGTACAGTTGGATCACCATTTTTATTGGAATGTTGTTTTTTGTTGGTTTTAATCTAGAAACAATCAAAAAATGTTTGAATGAATTTGGAAAAGTTACAGAACAAGAGGAGTTTAGAAATCGAAGAAGATAATGATAATAAAGTTAAAAAGGCTTCCAGATTTGGAAGCCTTTTTAAGTTAAGTTATTTTTTAATTAATGTTTGGTTAAATGACCCGTCAACGGTATAAATTTTAGCTAGATAAGTTCCCGGAATTAAACCGCTTGTATCAATGCTTTCAGAGTTTCCAGAATTAACTACAAGGTTTCCAGAAATATTGTAAATAAGTACTTTTTGTACTTTCTGTTCTGGATCTGATAAGTATAATGTGTTGGAAACAGGATTAGGATATAAAATTATTTTTGCTGATTCTGGAGTTGTAGTTTCGGCTACTGCGGCCATTTTTAAAGTCGCTCCGCTGTAAACTGTACTGATATAGAATAAATTAGCAACAGAGCCTTTTGTTATAGTATGAGAACCAGCAGCAATTGAAGCCGTTACAATACCTGCCGATGCTGTATAAGAAACATTATCTACTTTAATCGTTCCAGTAAAGCTTGAATCGAAAACCAAGGTTAAAGTTGATGCACTAGTTGTTGTATAGGTTATTGATGTGCTCGATTCTATTTTTAAGCGCTCAGTCAATGTTAATCCGTTATAGCTTACAGATCCAGGAGTAGAATTCATGTTTCCTGTAATAGAGTAGAACGTACTTGTTTTTCCAGACGTTGTAAAGTTATGAAGCTCAGATCCGCCAGTTGAGCCTGTTGTTACCGTTATTGTTCCTGATGCCGTTACAGGTGTCCCTGCAGTGCCTGATGTTGTTACAGAATAAGATACATTTGCTGTTGGTGTTCCTGTAATAGTTATAGTTTTTGCTGTTGTATTTTTTACAAAAGTCAGTCCAGAAGCAGGTAATCCAGTTACAGTTGCATCTGTAGCGTTTCCGCCCCAAGTAAATACAATCGAAGCAATAGCAGTTCCAGAAGAAACCGTTTGACTGTTGTTGCCAGATGAAGTTAATGTTTGTGTTCCAGCTGCAGTAACGGTTACAGTTCCAGAACCAGTGGCTGGGGAACCACTAGTTCCAGAAGTTGCAATGGAATACGAAACTGTTGCAGTTGGCGTACCCGTAATAGTTATAGTTTTAGCTGTAGAATTTTTTACAAAAGATAATCCAGAAGCAGGCAATCCTGTTACTGTTGCATCAGTTGCATCTCCGCCCCATGTAAATGCGATTGAAGAGATTGCCGTACCACTTGCAACTGTTTGATTGTTGTTTGATGCAGAAGTCAAAGTTAAGGTCTGCGTTCCAGCAGGTGGATTTCCTTCTCCTTGTACAGCTACTAAAGTTCCCGTATAATTTGTTAGAGCTGTTTTTAATGCAGTTATTACTAATGAAGAAGTATCATCTGTTGCATTGTTAAATGTCCATTTTAAATCTCCACCAGAAACACGTCCTGCATATTGAGTAGTCTTTGTTTTCGCCGCAGCTGGAGTATCGATTACTAGATTTTTTACATACAAATTAGCATCTGTATCGAAGTTGTTGTAAACATTAGCGCCAGATTTAGATTTTACAGCACTGCTCACCGTTTCTCCTCTTGTTGCGGCTACGTAAGCATCAAAATCTGTTGTAGAGCTTATTTTTCCTGAGATATTGTATAGCGGGTTTGGATCGTTGTAAGCTACGAAACGCATATTGTTTGTTCCGTTAGAAGCGTCAAAAGTATTGTTGAAAGCTTTAATGCTTCCTCCTGCTTCACCAGAGAATGTTCCCATTGTTCCAGCATTATTCACTTGGTTTGCTTCATCCCAAATATCAGAACCTTGAAGTGAAGTTAGCATTGGGTGCTTACTATTTCTAAAATAATTTCCTTCAACAAAAAGAGAAGAACCTAAAGTTGATCCTGCTCCATATTTAGAAACACCATCGTAATAGTTGTTATAAATATGTGCTGAATAATAACGCACACGAGGATGACGTGAATCGGAGTGGTCAAACCAGTTGTGGTGATACGTGATATAAAGTCCAGAAGTTGTTCCTTCGCTTAAACCTAAAAGACTTGCTTTTCCATTATCCCAAAAGTGGTTGTATGATAATGTGATATAAGTTGAAGTTTTATTGTCAAGTGCACCATCGCCTTTTATTTGGTCAGCATCACTACCTGCATTTCCGTAGAATAAATCACAGTTATGAACCCAAACGTGGTCATTGTCCTGCTGCATTCCTACGTTATCGCCTGCGGTACTATTGCAGTTCATAAATCCAAGATTGCTTACCTCGATGTTTGAAGCCGACTTTAGTCTAACTCCCCATCCATTTGCTACAGCATCGTCTCCAATACCTTCAAAGGTAACATAACTCGAAGCATTGTTTGCGTTTTCAATAACAACATCGCCACCTTCCATAACCGTCATATCAGTGATATTTCCGATTAAACGGATAATAAACGGACGTGTATCTTTTCCTTTCTTGATAGCGTACAGAATATTCTGTAAACCAATACAAGGGTTTGAACTTGCACCAGTAATATTCATTGAAATAGTGTTTTTAGTATTTTGGGTAATGTACAGAATTACCGCATTGTCTTTAGGAGTTCCGTCTGCTTTGTATCCTCCTGGAACACGCCCGCCATCAAAAGCAAATCCGTTTCTGTCGTGTGCAGTTACAGTTAGATTTCCTGTTGTGGCTCCAGTTCCTTCTGTGCCATTTACAACAGGTTTTACTTTTACAGTGTAAGTTCCGGCTTTAAGTCCCGGAATATCAGCACGAAAATAAGAACCATAACTTCTAATAAGCTGGTCGTCTATTTTCTGATCTGTAAATCCGTTGCCGGTGTAATAGACATTGTATGTCTGGGCACCACTGACTGGCTGCCATTTTATAAAAGCAGTTTCCAACCAGCCAGAAGCTTCATTAATTTGGATAGTTTGGGCCCATAATTGAACTGTCATGAGAAAGACAGCCACGAAAAGTAGGTTTTTTTTCATAAGGTTTGTTTAAGATAGTTAATAAAATAAGTAAGTGGTTTTTACTTTCGATTTCAAGTGGTTTAATTGTAATCGATTACACAAAATTATATATTAATTTTTAATAGTATAATTTTTTTGCTAAAAAAAAGAGGATACTTTAAATATTAAGCTTTTAAAATGTTAAAAATGTAATAAATTGCATTAATTGTAATTTATTACATATTAGTCGTTGAGTACGGAAAGCCGTATTTTTCTCGCTTTTAGTAATTTTAAACCTTAAACAAAATGAATGGGTATAATCTGTAATTTTTTTTTATTACATAAATTACATTCTAATTTTTTGTAGGAAATGGATTCTTTTTGTGTTTTGAATGGGAGATTATTCTTAGAAGATTTAGCTAGAATATTGAATTGGCATTCAAATTTTAGTCTATTAGAAATAAAAAAAGCCCTTTTGATTTTACTCAAAAGGGCCTGAATTAATATTTTTGGACAATTAATCTTTACTAGAAAGTTTTGATAAAAGTCTTAAGAATTCAATATACAACCAAACCAATGTGATCATTAATCCCATTGCTCCGTACCATTCCATAAATTTTGGCATTTTTTCTCTTGCACCTTTTTCAATTAAATCAAAATCTAAGAAAAGGTTAAGTGCCGCAATAATGATAACAAAAACACTGATACCAATACTCATCATAGAATTTCCATAATGAACAGGTGTCCAGCTTGTAAACATTGATACAACCCAAGAAATTAAATAATAAGTAGCAATTGCTAATGTTGCAGCAACCACAACAGATTTGAATTGTTCTGTAACTTTTACGATTCTAAATTTGTACAAACCAAGGCAAACCAAGAAAGTAACAAGAGTTGCACCAACTGCATTGATTACGATTCCTGGAAATTTTAATTCAAATATCGCAGAAATACCACCTATGAACAATCCTTCGAATAAAGCATATCCTGGCGCTAGGTAAGGAGATAGCTGTGGTTTGAATGAAGAAACTAAAACTAAAATAAAACCAATAATTGCACCTCCAATTGTAGGTAACATCGGATTCATTCCATTAAAAGCCATCCACCATGTTACCATAGCAGCTCCGCATAAAATTAGAAATAAGATTGCTGTTTTGTTAATTGTTCCAGACACCGTCATTTCTTGATTGTAATCAATAATCTGAGCTTGGTGTACTTCTGTTCTTGATTCAGTACTAGACGAAAAACGCTTACTGTTTAAAAATGGATTTTTTGAATTAAAGTTCATATTGTAATACATTTAATTGAATTCAAATATATGGAGATTTTTTGATGTGCACTTGCATAGAAGAATTTTTTAACATGAATTTCTGTTCTTTATTTAAGACATAAAAAAAAATCCATTAAAACTAATTTAATGGATTTTGAATATTTTAATTTAAAGAAATTATCTTATTTCAATAAGTCTAAAACTAACGATGGGAATAAACCTAAAGCAATATTTAAAACAATTGATACTACAGCTGTAGCATAAATAAGGAATGGTCTTCCTGTTCTTTCTTGATTAGGTTCTTTAGAATACATTGCGATGATCAGTTTGAAATAATATCCAACACTAATAATAGAGTTGATTACGGCAACGATTACTAAACCAATGTATCCTGCTTGAATTGTTTGATTGAATAAGAACAACTTAGCAAAGAATCCAGAGAAAATAGGAATTCCAGCCATTGATAATAATGAAGCCGTTAAAACTGCAGCCAATAGCGGATTTGTTTTTCCTAAACCGTGGAAGTTTGTAATATCTTCATTATCTTGATCTCTGCATACATATAAAATCACACTGAAAGCAGCGATTCCTGCCAATGCATAAGCAGCAGTATAATATAATAAAACTCCAGCCGATGCAGAAACAGTTAACAATGTCATTAACATGAAACCTGCGTGAGAGATTCCAGAGAAAGCAAGCATACGTTTTACGTTTACTTGTCTAAGTGCCATAATATTACCAACAGACATTGAAGCAATAGAAATAATAACCACTATAACTTCAAAAGTATGCAATAGATCTTGATTTTCTAATGAAGAAATGAAGTTCATGCCAGCAATCAGTTTAAATAAAGTTGCTATTGCTACTACTTTTGCTAATGTACTCATTAAAGCAGTTGTTAGTGCAGGAGAACCTTCATAAACATCTGGAGCCCAGAAATGGAAAGGAACAGCAGCTACTTTAAATAACATTCCAACAACCATTAAAATCATTCCGATTGGAAACCAGATTGGTAACTCTGCAGACAAAGCACTTTCGTGAATTTCGCTAATATCAAAGCTTCCCATTGCACCATAGATCAAACAGATTCCGAAAAGAATAATTCCTGATGCGAAAGATCCCATTAAGAAATACTTCATACCTGCTTCGTTACTTTTGATATTCAAACGATCACTTGCAGCAAGTACATATAATGCAATAGATAAGATTTCAATTCCTAAAAAGAACATTGCTAAGTTTCCGAAAGAAACCATTGCTACAGCTCCAGCTAATAAGAATACTTTAATTGCAACGAAATCTGAAATTTTGGTTGGGTGATTTTGGTAAAAATTGTGACTTAACGCTACAAGGAAAATCGTCAAAACGATAAACAATGATGAAAAAGCTGTAGAAAACTTACTCACTGCTATCATATTGTTGTAATAACTTTGTTCTGTTCCAAATTCACAGTAATTAAGTGCCAATACGCCTATTAAACCCAAAATGGTAATAGGGACTATGGCCTTTCTTAAATTAAGAATTTCAAACAATAGGCAGAAAATACCCAATCCTGTTATAGCTATTAATGTATTCATTTTTATCTTTTTGATTTAGGATTTCAATTTTTACGTGGAATCCTAATTTATTTTTTGTTTAAAATATTAGTTCTTATTGATAACTTGTAAAATAGTTTCCAAGCTTGGTGTAATCAAATCTGTGATTGGTTTTGGATAGAAACCAAAGAATAATAAAACTGCAATGATTACCGCAAATGAAACTCCTTCGTTAAGCGTAACATCAGAAAAAGTTTTAGAATTAGTTTCACCTAACATAACATGCTGGAACATTCTTAACATATAGTAAGCTCCTAAAATGATAGTTGTTCCGCCAAGAATAGCAAACCAAATATTGATTTGAGATAAACTGTACAATACGGTAAACTCTCCAACAAAGTTAAATGTACTTGGTAATGCAACAGAAGCTAATACTAAGATTAAAAACATTGATGTGAATTTTGGAGACTGAGTACGGATTCCGCCCATTTCTTCAATTTCTCTAGTTTCATATCTTCTGAAAATTACTTCAGCAGCAAAGAATAATCCCACTACAACGAAACCGTGAGCAATCATTTGCAAAACAGCTCCTCTTAAACCATCAAGAGTTAAGGTGTAAGATCCCGCAGCAATTAAACCAACGTGAGCAAGAGAAGAATAAGCCAATAATTTTTTCAAATCTTTTTGTCTCAATGCAACGATTGATCCGTAGATTACGCCAGCAATTCCTAAAGCAATAAAAATATTCATATATTCTTTTGCAGCTAAAGGCGCAATTGGCAATTGCCAACGAAGTACGCTGTATAATCCCATTTTTAACATGATACCAGATAAAAGCATTGTTCCAACTGTTGGTGCTTTTTGGTATACATTTGCTTGCCAAGTATGGAAAGGAATAATTGGAATTTTGATAGCATAAGCTAAGAAGAAAGCCAAGAAAATCCAGAATTGCTCGCAAGCAGATAAGTTTACTTTATATAAATCTTCGATTAAGAAAGAACCTGCTTTTTGATATAAATAAATAAATGCAGTTAACATGAATAACGAACCGGCAAGTGTGTAAATAAAGAATTTAACCACTGCTTTTCTGCGTTCTTCAGCGTCGCCATTACCCCAGATCAAAGCAATAAAGTAGATTGGAATAAGTGCTAATTCCCAGAAAATATAGTATAAAAGACCATCAGCTGCTAAGAAAGTCCCGACCATAGCAAATGCCATAAACAAGATTAGGGCATAAAAGCCTTTTGCATTTTTATATTCATTTCCGAAAGAAGAAAATATGATTATCGGAGTTAAAGCTGCGGTTAATAAAACCATTGCAAGCCCAAGTCCATCACCGTTTAAAGCGAATGAAATTTTAGGCTGATTAATCCAGCTGTTGATTAGGCTGATATTTTCGCCAGCGTTATAATTATTCAATAATACAATTGAACATCCTAAAGCAGCTAAACTAAAAAGTAAAGCAACTTTTGAAGCTAGTTTGTCACCAGAAAAGTAAGTGGCAAATGCACCAATTAAAAGTATAATTAATATAGTAGAAACGTTCATAGTAATAATATTATTGAGCTAAAAATATATAGGAAACAATTGCACAAAGTCCTAAAACAAATACAAATAGATATAATCCTATACTTCCGGTTTGTAATTTTTTTCCTTGGAAAGCAATTTCGCTTGCTATTTTACCTAATCCAAAAACAGCGGCAGATAATACAGTTTCAACGTGATCTCTAAAGAATTTAGATAAAACATTAATTGGCTTCACAAATACTGCATCGTAGATTTCGTCTACATAATATTTGTCATATAAAAGTCTGCTTAAACCAGTAATGTTTTCATCAGATTCTGGAACATTATCTTGTTTAAAGTATTTTACGTAAGCAATTAAAATTCCAAGTAATCCTCCTAAAACAGCTACACCCATTAAAGTGTATTCTGTTGCGCCTAAATGGTGTTCTTCACCTGCCACTTTTGTAAAAAGAGGAGCAAGGTACCCATTTAACCAGCTGTTTCCAGGTAAACTGATCAATCCGCCAAAAGTTGCTAAAATAGCTAAGATGATAAGCGGAATAGTAATTAATGAACCACTTTCGTGTAAGTGATGTTTTTGTTCTTCAGTTCCTCTAAATTCTTTGAAGAAAGTTAAGAACATTAAACGGAACATATAGAAAGCTGTCATGATTGAAGCAACCGATCCAACAACGTATAATGGAATACTGTGGTGGAAAGCTGTCAATAAAATTTCGTCTTTAGAAAAGAATCCTGAGAAGAATGGAACTCCTGAGATTGCTAATGAAGAAATCAACATGGTCCAGAATGTAATTGGCATTGCTTTACGCAAACCTCCCATGTTACGCATATCTTGTTCTCCGTGTAATCCGTGAATTACAGATCCAGATCCTAAGAATAAACAAGCTTTAAAGAAAGCGTGAGTGATTACGTGGAAAACTGCTACTTCATAAGCTCCAAAACCTAATGCTAAGAACATTAAACCTAATTGTGAAACTGTAGAGTAAGCCAATACTTTTTTAATATCTGTTTGAACTAAACCAATTGTAGCTGCAACTAATGATGTTATTGCTCCAATAATAGCGATAACAGTTTGAACATCTGTTGCAAGATCAAAAACAAAGTTTAATCTTGTTACCATAAAGATACCTGCAGTAACCATCGTAGCCGCGTGAATCAGTGCAGAAACTGGAGTTGGTCCAGCCATCGCATCAGGTAACCAAGTGTATAACGGAATCTGTGCAGATTTACCACAAGCTCCGATGAATAAACATAAAGCAGCAATTGATAAAGACATAGAAATTGAAGGGTCAATTTTTATTCTTAAAATAATCTCTTGCAATTCACTATAATCTAAAGTGCGGAAAGTAAATGCTAAAACAAACATTCCGATCAAAAGACCTAAATCTCCAATTCTGTTCATAATGAAAGCCTTTTTCGCAGCATCATTATAATCTTGGTTTTTATACCAAAATCCGATTAATAGGTAAGAACAAAGTCCAACACCTTCCCATCCAATGAAAAGAACTAATAAGTTGCTTCCAATTACAAGCGTGATCATAAAGAAAATGAACAAATTCAAATAAGAGAAGAATTTGTGCATATTCTCATCATCGTGCATGTAACTGATAGAGTATAAGTGAATCAAAGATCCAATTCCAGTTACAAAAAGTAACCAAATAACAGATAATTGATCTAATAAAAATCCAAGATTGATTTTTAAGTTGCTAATTTGAATCCAATCAAATAAAGTAACTTCAATTCCTTTTCCAGTTGAAGTTATTTGATTAAAAAGTAAAAGAGAAACTACAAAAGAAATTGCTACAGCAATAGTTCCGATTGCACCAGAAACTGTTTTGCCTAAGCTTTTTCCAAAAAAGACATTTACTAGAAAACCTAGTAAAGGAGTTAAAACTAAAATTAAAGCTAAATTGGTATCCATTTCTGATTATCCTTTTAAATTTTTTAAATTATCGATACTGATTGATCCGATATTTCTAAAGATAGAAACTAAAATGGCCAATCCTACCGCAACTTCGGCTGCAGCAACCGCCATCGAGAAGAACACAAAAACTTGTCCTTGCGCATCTTGATGATAAGTTGAAAAAGCAACAAATAAAAGGTTTACCGCATTCAACATAATTTCGATAGACATGAAAACGATAATAGCATTTCGTCTGTACAATACACCAAAAATACCAATACAGAAAAGTACAACACTTAAAAAGATGTAGTTTTCAATACCTATTTGATTTAATATATTACCCATTATTTATTTAATTTTTCTTTTTTAGACAATAGAACTGCTCCAATCATAGCAACCAAAAGTAGGATCGAAGCAAACTCGAACGGAACCATATATTCGTTCAATAATATTTTACCTAAAACTTTAATTGATTGGAAATCTTCTCCAGTAGAATCGTATTCACCAACAATTGGTTTCGAATTAATAAAGATTGTAATCAAAACAATCAATATTAAACAGAAAGAAACGATAGCACCTAAACGTGTAATTCTAGGTCGGTGAACTTCTCGCTGTTCGTTCAGGTTCATCAACATGATGGTAAACAGGAACAGAATCATAATAGCTCCGGAGTAGACTATTATATGTACAACAGCTAAGAACTGAGAATTTAATAGTAAATAATGACCAGCGATTGAAAAGAAACAAATTACCAAGTAGATGGCACTATGAATCGGGTTTCTGCTGAAAATAGTCAAGAAAGCAGTAATAACGGTAATGAACGCTAAAAAGCAAAAGATAACTTGAACAGTTGTTGCGTGTGCAAAATCAGGAATATGTATCATTTAGTTAGCGTTTTTAAGTTGAGCGTTTTTCAAAGCCATTTCTAAAGGCATTACTAATTTATCTTTCCCGAAAATGAAATCTTCTCTATTGTAATTAGCAGGAACTAATACTTTAGATTCAGTTAGGTAAATAGCGTCTTTTGGACAAGCTTCTTCACATAAACCGCAGAAAATGCAACGAAGCATATTGATTTCATAGATTTCTGCATATTTCTCTTCTCTATACAAGTGTTTTTCATCAGGTTTGCGTTCTGCAGCTTTCATAGTGATTGCTTCTGCAGGGCATGATAGAGCACATAATCCGCAAGCTGTACAGTTTTCACGGCCTTGTTCATCACGTTTCAACATATGTTGACCACGGTAAACTGGACTCATTTCACGAACCTGCTCTGGGTAATGAATGGTAACTTTTTTTCTGAAAAGGTGTTTTACTGTAATAACCAAACCTTTTACAATCGCCACAAGATACAATCGTTCAACAAAAGACATGTCTTTATTTGACACCACCTTTTTTCTACCCGATAATGATATAGTTTCTATTGACATTTTTACTATTATAGTTTATGATTTATAATTTGACATCGATCAAATTCAAAATCTATTTTGTTTTTATTTGAAGCTAATTACAGTTCTTAGAATCCTAAAGCGGCTAAGATTTCGTGTCTTAAAATAACAACACCTGTAATCATGATATTAATAATCGAAAGCGGAATTAAAATTCTCCAGCCTAAGTTCATTAATTGGTCATATCTAAATCTTGGAATCGTCCAACGTACCCACATGTAGAAGAAAATGAAGAAACATATTTTTATAAATAATACTCCAATTCCTAATAAGTTAGCTGTATTTACACCTACATTTTCTACCATCCATTGCATTCCTGGGTAATTGTATCCACCAAAGAATAAAACAGAAATGATAGTAGAAGAGATAAACATACTTGCATATTCAGCAAATAAATAGAATCCCATTTTCATTGATGAATATTCTGTATGGTAACCTCCAATTAATTCGTTTTCACATTCTGCTAAATCGAAAGGAGTTCTGTTTGTTTCTGCAAATGAGCAGATTAAGAAAATTAAGAATGATAAAGGCTGATATAATACATTCCAATGCCACTCTGATTGCTGCAATGAAATTTCTTTTAAACTCATTGTTCCAGTCATCATTAATAAAGCAATCATCGATAGTCCCATTGCAACTTCATAAGAAACCATTTGCGATGCTGCACGAATTGCTCCCATCAATGAGAACTTGTTGTTAGATGCCCATCCACCGATCATGATACCGTAAACTCCAACAGAAAGCACTCCAAAAATATATAATAGAGCAATATTTATATCTGTAGCCTGAAGAATAATGTCTCTTCCGAAAAGATGCAAACGATCTCCCCACGGAATTACAGCACTAGTCATTAAAGCGGTACTCATTGCAATTGCAGGTCCAACTACGAATAAAAATCTATTTGGTGTGTTTGGGAAAAACTCTTCCTTAGAGAACAATTTCATACCATCTGCAAGTGGTTGTAATAAACCTCCCCATCCAGCACGGTTTGGTCCAACACGATCTTGCAAGAAAGCAGCAACTTTACGTTCTGCCCAAGTAGAATACATCGCCATGATCATTGTTACCGCAAAAACGACAACAATAACAACACTTTTTTCTATAATAAATGCACTTTCCATTTCTTACTATTTTTGATCTTTATCAGTTAATGGAATTGCAGCCATACTAATCTTTTTACGGTCAATATCTCTACCTAATAGAATATTCTTTTCTGTATCGATTGTAACTTTCTCTAATTTTTGAGTGTAATTGTTTTGGTTGATAACAGAATCCTTTTCAAATTCTCTAGGACCTTCAATAACCCAGTCTTTCACATCTTTGTGATCAAAACGACAACTGTTACAGATGAATTCTTCTACTTCATGGTACTCGTCTTTACGACCAGTTACACGTTGAATTTCTCCACCAAACATCCAAACTGTAGTTTTTCCGCAACATCCTGGAGTAGTACATTCTCTGTGTGCGTTATAAGGTTTGTTAAACCAAACTCTTGATTTAAAACGGAAAGTTTTATCTGTTAAAGCTCCAACTGGACAAACATCAATCATGTTTCCAGAGAACTCATTGTCGATCGCTTTAGAAATTCCAGTTGAAATATTAGCGTGGTCACCACGATCCAATACTCCGTGAACTCTGTTGTCTGTCAATTGATCTGCAACTTGCACACATCTTTGGCATAAAATACAACGGTTCATGTGAAGTTGAATATTTGGACCAATATCTTCTGGTTCAAATGTTCTTTTCTCTTCAATGTAACGTGATTTCGGATTTCCGTGCTCAAAACTTAAATTCTGTAAATCACATTCACCAGCTTGATCACAAATAGGGCAATCTAATGGGTGATTGATTAATAAAAATTCTGTTACAGATTTACGGGCTTCAGTTACTCTTGCAGACGATTTACTGTTTACTTCCATACCATCCATACATCCTGTTACACAAGATGCCATTAATTTTGGCATTGGTCGTGGGTCAGCTTCACTTCCTTTAGAAACTTCAACTAAACAACAACGACATTTACCGCCGCTGCCTTTTAATTTTGAGTAATAGCACATGGCTGGCGGTACTAAATCCCCTCCAATCATACGTGCAGCCTGCAGGATTGTTGTTCCTGGTTCTACGTCTATACTTTGACCGTCTATGGTTACTTTCATCTCTTTATGATTTGAATGTTGAAAGTCGGAATATTCAAAAGAGTTGCTGTCCTTTTAATATTTTTAACTTTATAACTTTCTGCTATATATTTTTTAAACGATTACTTTACCGCCAACTAAATGCTTAACTTGTGAGAAAGGCTCGGCAACAAAGTGATCTCTATTTTTAATTTTTTCTGGGAAACGAACGTGATATTCAAATTCATCTCTAAAGTGACGAATCGCTGCAGCTACTGGCCAAGAAGCAGCGTCACCAAGTGGACAAATTGTGTTTCCTTCAATTTTACTCTGAATGCTCCACAATAATTCGATATCTTCTTCACGGCCTTGACCGTTTTCGATTCTCCATAAGATTTTTTCTAACCATCCAGTTCCTTCACGGCATGGAGTACATTGTCCGCAAGACTCATGGTGGTAAAAACGAGCAAAGTTCCAAGTGTTTCTAACTACACAAGCAGTGTCATTGTACACAATAAATCCTCCAGAACCTAACATAGATCCAGTAGCAAAACCACCATCACTTAAAGATTCGTAAGTCATTAAACGGTCTTCGCCATTTGCTGTTTTGAAAATCAATTCAGCTGGTAAAATTGGCACAGAAGAACCTCCAGGTACAAATGCTTTCAAAGGTCTGCTTGAAGACATTCCTCCTAAATATTCATCAGAATTCATGAATTCGTCAACACTTAAACCTAATTCAATTTCGTAAACACCAGGATTTTTGATGTGCCCTGAAGCAGAAATTAATTTAGTTCCAGTAGAACGTCCAATTCCAATTTTAGCATAATCATCGCCAGAATTGTTTACAATCCATGGCACCGTCGCAATTGTTTCCACATTGTTTACCACAGTTGGATTTGCCCAAAGACCAGAAACCGCTGGGAAAGGTGGTTTAATACGAGGGTTTCCTCTTTTACCTTCCAATGATTCGATTAATGCTGTTTCTTCTCCACAGATATATGCTCCAGCTCCACAGTGTACGTGAAGTTCAAGATCATAACCTGATCCTAATATATTTTTTCCTAACCATCCGGCAGCTTTTGCTTCGGCGATTGCTCTTTCTAAGATTTTGAAAACCCACATATATTCTCCACGAATGTAGATATACGATAAGTTAGCGCCCAAAGCATAGCTTGAAGTAATCATTCCCTCAATCAATAAGTGAGGAATATATTCCATCAAAAATCTATCTTTGAATGTTCCAGGCTCAGATTCGTCGGCATTACAAACTAAGTGTCTTGGTTTTCCTGATTTTTTATCAATAAAGCTCCATTTCATTCCCGCAGGGAAACCTGCTCCACCACGTCCACGTAATCCTGATTTTTTTACTTCTTCAGTAACTTCATCTGGTGTAAGTGTTTTTAAAGCTTTTTCTACAGAAGCGTATCCGCCATTTTGACGATATACTTCGTAGGTTTTGATTCCAGGAATATTGATTTTATCTAATAATATTTTTTGTGACATCTTATTTATCGTGTAATATTATTTTATCCTCTTTACAATCAGCAATGATCTGATCGATTTTTTCTTCTGTCAATTTCTCTTTGTAGAAATCGCCTAATTGCATCATCGGAGCATATCCGCAAGCACCTAAACATTCTACACCAGCAATGGTAAACATTCCGTCTGGAGTTGTTTCGCCCATTTTAATGCCTAATTTTTCAGAAGTATAATCCATTAAATTTTCGGCACCGTTTAAACAACAACAAGAAGTCTGGCAGAACTCAAACATGTACTTACCAATTGGCTTCTGGTTGAACATCGTATAGAAAGTAACCACTTCATAAACCTCAATTGGTTTTATCTGAAGAATCTCGGCAACTTTATCTTGCAATTCAATACTTAACCAGTTGTTATGCGCATCCTGAACTTCGTGCAAAACAGGCAATAAAGCCGATTTTTGTTTGCCCTCAGGATAATGACTGATTAATTCATTGATACGAGCGATCAATGCTTCAGTCATGTTTATTTCTTGTTTGTAATGTTTACGTTCCATTTTTATTTTAGATTTTAGATTTTAGACTTTAGATTTTTTCAAATCTTTATCTACAATCCTTATTCTGCAATCTTTGTTTTAAGTTTTAGATTCTTCAATCTGAATTTTCAATTCTCAATTATAATTTTAAACCTAAATTCTAAAATCTGCATTCTCAATCAGCAATCTAAAATCTAAAATCTAAAATCAACAATTATTTAGGCGTCTAATTCTCCTGCAATTACGTTCAAACTTGATAAGATGATAATTGCATCAGAAAGCATGGCGCCTTTAATCATTTCTGGGAATGCTTGATAATAAATAAAGCATGGTCTTCTGAAATGTAATCTATATGGAGTTCTGCTTCCGTCTGTTACTAAATAAAAACCAAGCTCTCCATTTCCTCCTTCTACTGGGTGGTAAATTTCTGCAACTGGTACAGGAACTTCTCCCATTACGATCTTAAAGTGATAAATTAAAGATTCCATAGAAGTGTAAACGTCTTCTTTTGGAGGAAGGTAGTAATCTGGAACTTCGGCATGATATTCGTTTCCTGGAGGCATTTTTTCTAAAGCCTGACGAATAATGCTTAAACTTTCCCAAACTTCAGCATTACGAACACAGAAACGATCGTACGTATCTCCTGATTTTCCAACAGGTACAATAAAATCGAAATCTTCGTAAGAGGAGTAAGGTTGCGCTACACGTACGTCATAATCAACTCCGGCAGCACGTAAGTTTGGACCTGTAAATCCGTAAGCCATTGCTTTTTCGGCAGTGATACCACCTACGTTTACAGTTCTATCAAGGAAAATTCTATTTCTCTCGAATAAGTTTTGGAATTCTTCCCAAACCGGAGGGAATTCTTCTAGGAATTTGTCTAGTTTTTTGAAAACTTCTGGAGACCAGTCTCTTTCAAAACCACCAATTCTTCCCATATTTGTAGTCAAACGAGCTCCACAAATTTCTTCGTAGATTTCGTAGATTTTTTCTCTAAATTGAAAAACGTATAAGAAACCAGTATACGCACCAGTATCAACACCCAAAATACCGTTACAGATAATGTGGTCTGTAATACGAGCCAGCTCCATAACGATAACTCTTAAATATTGTGCTCTTTTAGGAACTTCAATACCTAATAGTTTTTCTACTGTCATCCACCATCCCATATTGTTGATAGGAGAGGAACAATAGTTCATACGGTCTGTAAGAGGTGTAATTTGATAAAAAGGACGATTTTCGGCAATTTTTTCGAATGCTCTGTGGATGTAGCCAATAGTTGGCTCAGCCTCAAGAATTTTTTCACCATCCATCAACAAGATATTTTGGAAAATACCGTGTGTAGCAGGGTGAGTCGGACCTAAATTCAGTACAGAAAGTTCGCTTCCGTCTTCGTTTAGTCTCTCCTTAATTATTTTAGCATATCGATGCTCTGGTGGTAATAATAGTTCTGACATTTTATAATGTTGAATTATTTTTTAGCAATTTGTTGTTGTTCTTCCAAAGAATCGGTCATCCTTATCTGTTCTTCCGCTGTCTTCCAATGGGAATTCTTTTCTCATTGGGTGAGACAACATTTCATCCATATTTAAAATACGTTTCAATTGAGGATGTCCTATAAAGTCGATTCCGTAAAAATCGAAAGTTTCTCTTTCCATCCAGTTAGAAGACAAGAAAATGTTTGAAACCGATTTAATTTCTGGTTTTTCGCCGTTTAAGAAAACTTTGATTTTTAATCTTTTGTTTTCGTACCAGTTGTGTAAATGATAAACAACTGCAAACTGGCGTTCTGTTTCGTTATCTGGATAATGAATTCCGCACAAATCTGTTAAGAAGTGAAAACGTAATTCAGGATCATTTTTAAGGAATAGAATCAGGGGCGTAATTTTATCAGCCGAAGCTTCTAAAGAAAAAATATCTCTTTCTTGCTGAAAATTGAAAACATCGTTATTAAATGTTTCAGTAAGTTTATCTTGGATCAGGGTGTTTTCTAAAGCCATCTTATGAGATATTATATGAAGCTAATAATTCTTGGTATTCTGGTGAGCTTCTTCGTCTCACAGATTCACTTTTTACCAGGTCTTGAAGTCTCATAACTCCATCAACAATTTGTTCTGGTCTTGGCGGGCATCCTGGCACATAAACATCAACAGGAATTACTTTGTCAATTCCTTGAAGAACAGAGTAAGTGTCAAATACTCCTCCTGACGAAGCGCATGCTCCAACAGCAATAACCCAGCGAGGTTCTGCCATTTGTTCGTATACTTGTCTTAAAATTGGGGCCATTTTTTTAGAAATAGTTCCCATAACTAATAACATATCGGCTTGTCTTGGCGAGAAACTCACACGCTCAGAACCAAATCGAGCTAAGTCATAGTGAGATGCCATTGTTGCCATGAATTCGATACCACAGCATGAAGTCGCGAAAGGAAGCGGCCATAATGAGTTAGCTCTTGCTAAACCAACAACATCACTAAGTTTTGTAGCGAAGAAACCTTCACCAGTAACTCCTTCTGGCGGCGCAACCATATTTACTTTTGAATCGCTCATTTTATTTTAGATTTCTGATTTTAGGTTTTAGATTTTTGAAATCGTAAAAGGTAAAATCAATTTTTTAAATCAGTACTTTAAATTTGAATTCAAATTTTAAATCTCAATATTAGATAAATCTAAAATCTCAGATCTAAAATCTAAAATTATTATTCCCACTCTAATGCTTTCTTCTTGATGATGTAAAAGAAACCAACTAAAAGCAAAGACATGAAAACTAACATTTTTAGCATTCCTTCAATTCCTAAGTCTTTAAAGTTTACTGCCCAAGGATAAAGGAAAATAACCTCTACGTCGAATAATACGAACAAAATGGCAACTAAGAAGTATTTTACAGAAAATGGAATACGGGCGTTACCAACAGATTCGATACCACACTCGAAGTTTTTATCTTTAACTTCAGAGGTTCTTCTTGGTCCTAATTTTCCAGAAATAATGATTGTTCCTACCACAAAACCAACAGCTAGAATAAACTGCATTAAAATAGGAATGTAACTGTATTGATCAGATTGCATAAACTTCGATTTTTTACTTAAAAAATGAGCCACAAAGATAACTTGGAACTCTGTAAAACACAAGCTAAAAAAGGATTTAAGTAGGGTAGTAAACCGCGTTTATGTCTAATTTTTATTCATTATAAATAACATTGCGTTATTTTAATATTTTTTTAAGAAATGGGTAAAAAAAAAACGTCCCGATACTTCGGGACGTCTTCTGAGACCATTCAGAGGCAAAAAAAATAATTGCTATATTTTTCTTAGATTACTGCTACTTTAGCAGCAACTTTCCCTTTTCTTCCTTCTTCTTCTTCGTAGCTTACACGGTCACCTTCGCGTAATTCTTCCGCGTTAATTCCTGAAGCGTGAACGAAGATGTCCTTTCCTGTTTCTTCGTCTGTAATGAATCCATAACCTTTAGATTCATTGAAAAATTTTACTGTACCTGTACGCATTTGTAATGTAATAATAATTTATAATAAACAAATGTAATATTTAAAATCATACAAAAGACATATACGTGTTAATTTTTTGTAAAAATTATTGATTTACAGTGTTTTTACGCGGTTTATTGCGTCAAATTGTTTATAAAATACCATAATTTGCGAATCATTAATTGTAGGAATATAAAAACATTACGTTTGTAGGAATATGATAATTCACAAAAAATAGCATTTAAGATTTTTCTTAGTATTTCGTTAAATTAAAAAAGCCGCTGAAATTTCAGCGGCTTTTTGTTTTTTTATGAATAATTTACTTCAAATTAAGCAATATCTACTTTAATTCGAAGTTCTTTTAATTGTGCGTCGTCAATTGCAGCAGGAGCATCGATCATTACATCGCGTCCTGAATTGTTTTTAGGGAAAGCGATGAAATCTCTAATTGTTTCCTGACCTCCAAGAATTGCCACAAGTCTGTCAAGACCAAAAGCAAGTCCTCCGTGAGGTGGTGCTCCAAATTGGAAAGCATCCATTAAGAAACCGAATTGTGCTTTTGCTTCTTCTTCAGTAAATCCTAAATATTTGAACATTAATTGTTGTGTCGCTTTATCGTGAATACGAATAGATCCACCTCCAATTTCATTTCCGTTTAAAACCATATCATAAGCGTTTGCACGAACTTTTCCAGGTTCTGTTTCTAGTAAAGCCATATCTTCTGGTTTTGGAGAAGTAAATGGATGGTGCATTGCATGGTAGCGACCGCTTTCTTCGTCTAACTCTAATAATGGGAAATCTACCACCCATAATGGAGCAAATTCTTCAGGATTACGTAAGCCTAAACGAGTTGCTAATTCCATACGTAAAGCAGAAAGCTGGGCACGTGTTTTGTTTGCTGGACCAGAAAGAACAAAAATCATATCTCCAGGATTTGCTTCTGTTGCTTTTGCCCAGTTTGTTAAATCGTCTTGATCATAGAATTTATCTACAGATGATTTGTAGGTTCCGTCTTCGTTACATTTTACGTAAACCATTCCAGATGCACCAACTTGCGGACGTTTAACCCAGTCAATTAATCCGTCAATTTCTTTACGAGTGTAATTTCCAGCTCCAGGAACAGCAATCCCGACAACTAATTCAGCTGCATTAAATACAGGGAATTCTTTGTGTTGTGCAAATTCGTTCAATTCTCCAAACTTCATTCCGAAACGGATGTCCGGTTTGTCATTTCCATATGTTTTCATAGCATAGTCGTAGGTAATTCTTGGGAATTTGTCTACTTCAATACCTTTAATTTCTTTTAATAAATGTCTTGTCAATCCTTCGAAAATATTCAAAATATCTTCTTGCTCTACAAATGCCATTTCGCAGTCAATCTGAGTAAACTCTGGCTGACGGTCTGCACGTAAATCTTCGTCACGGAAACATTTCACGATTTGGAAATATTTATCCATTCCACCTACCATCAATAACTGTTTGAAAGTTTGCGGAGATTGCGGTAAAGCGTAAAACTGACCTTCGTTCATACGGCTTGGCACAACAAAATCTCTCGCTCCTTCTGGAGTCGATTTGATTAAATATGGAGTCTCCACTTCGCAGAAATCCAAATCAGATAAATATTTACGAACTTCCATTGCCACTTTGTGACGGAATAATAAACTATTTTTTACTGGATTTCTTCTGATGTCCAAGTAACGGTATTTCATTCTGATATCTTCTCCACCATCAGTTTCATCTTCAATTGTAAAAGGAGGAGTAAGTGCACTATTTAAAATCGTTAATTCTGAAACTAAAATTTCAATTTCACCAGTTGGGATGTTTTTGTTTTTAGCTTCACGTTCAATAACAGTTCCTTTTACCTGAATTACAAATTCACGTCCAAGTGTTTTTGCCAATTCAAAAACAGTTTTATTAGTACGACTTTCGTCAAAAATAAGTTGTGTAATTCCGTAGCGGTCACGTAAATCGACCCAATTCATAAATCCTTTATCACGTGATTTTTGAACCCAGCCCGCAAGTGTAACTTCGGTATTAATATTTGAAGCGTTTAATTCGCCACAATTATGACTTCTATACATAATCAAAATTTTAGACTGCAAAAGTAAATACAAAATTCAAGATAATATAGTAAAGTGATAAGTTGATGCAGAATAATTTTAAATATTTTGTTAATTCCAAAAAGTGGAAGCTTTAATTTCTTTAGTTTTGATTATCTAAAAACTAATTGACATACCTATGAAAAAACTTTTTGTTGCAGGTTTAGTAATTTTTAATACTTTAAACATTGTCGCCCAAGGCACAAATTCTATCAAATTTACGGCTACAATTGCCAATAGAAATAGTGATACTTTAATAATTAAAGGAAGAGATAATTTTGAGAAAGTAATCCCGATTGATAAAAAAGGAGTTTTTGCAACCGCTTTTGATGCTCCTCAAGGATTTTATGTGTTGTATGATGGGAAGGAATCTTCTAATTTGTATTTAAAACCAAATTCTGAAGTCAATTTAACACTAAATGCGCAAGAATTTGATGAAACGATTGTGTATAAAGGTAAAGGAGTGGAGGAAAGTAACTTTTTAGCGCAACAGGCTTTAAATGATGAAAACTTTACTAAAGAGGCTTTTACGAAAGAACCGAATGAATTTACTGCTTTACTGGATGGCAAATTGAAATCGGATACAGAAAAAATAGAGAAGAGTGATTTTCCGGCCGAGTTTAAAACTGCCTTAAAGCGCAGTTTTGAAAGTTTCCACCAATATGTAGCGCAAGATTATGAGAGAGTTTTAAAATCAAATAAATTTATAGGAAAAGCTTCTCCGAGTTTTGATTATGAAAATTATAAAGGAGGAAAAACCAAACTTTCTGATTTTAAAGGGAAATATGTTTACATTGATTTGTGGGCAATTTGGTGCGCACCTTGTAGAGCTGAGATTCCATATTTAAAAAAGCTTGAAGAAAAGTATCATGGAAAAAATATCGAGTTTGTGAGTATCTCTATTGATAAATTGAAAGACAGCGACAAATGGAGAAAATTTGTTGCCGATAAAAGTCTTGGAGGCACACAGCTTTTAGCTGATAAAGATTGGGAATCTGAGTTTATAGTTAATTATAATGTAACTGGAATTCCAAGATTTATTCTGCTAGATCCAAGTGGTAATATTGTAAAATATGATGCGGCGAGACCTTCAGACCCAGAATTGGATAAACAACTTACAGCATTATTGAACTAATTTATTTATGAAATTTACAACGTTATCGTAAAGTTTAAATATTTCTAAAACACCAGTAAAACCAGTGCCTGAGCGCTGGTTTTTTTATTAGGACTATTTTTCCAATGTTAAGTTTTTAATCAATGTTACCAAATTGTTAAGTAAAAGTTTTTTTAATGTAAACTATTAACTATATTTGATAAAGATTTCTTAACATTAATACCTAAAGATATGAAAAAGAGTGTAATTTTAGCTGCAATATTGTTCTCTGGAATTGTAGTTGCACAAGAAGGAAAGCCTGAATTAGAAGCTGCTGGAAACAAGGTAAAAGCAACGTATTACTATGAAAGTGGTAAAGTGCAGCAAGAAGGCTTTTTTAAAGACGGTAAATTAGACGGTGTTTGGGTATCTTATGACGAAAATGGAAACAAAAAAGCCGTTGGAGAATACGCAGACGGAGTTAAAACTGGCAAATGGATTTACTTTAATGAAGACAGCTTGAAAGAAGTAGCCTATGTTGACAACAAAGTAAGTTCGGTTAAAAATTTACAGAAAAATGCTTTAGCAAACAGAAATTAATCACATAATTTCAGTCCAATTATAAAAAAACCGTCCCGATACTTCGGGACGGTTTTTTTATGCTTTTACTTTTTTAGATTTCTTGTTTCTTCCAAACCAAATTATAAATCCAGTGATAGGAAGTATGGCGGCAATTAAGCTCACGGTAAAAGCTATAATTTTTCCTGGAAGATCTAGAACTTGCCCTGTATGTATTCCGTAATTCATTTCTACAACCTGTAATCCTAAAGTCTTTTTATCAAATGTCTGGCTTTGAATCAATTTTCCGCTTGACGGATGAAAATAATAATTGCTCTGCTGATCGTAACGTAAGGTATGCGGATAGGCGCCTGTACTCACAATATCGCCTTTTTGTTGCGGAATCATTAAAAAGAACATTTCTGCTTTTGGCTGTAATCTTAAGGTTTGAGTAAATGCTTTGTCAATTGCAGTAACTGAATTTGCTTTGAAAGTGGTTGTGTCTATTATCGGCACTTTGGTTTCGGTTTCTTTGTCTCCACCAAAATTGAAAGATTTATAAATTCCGTCGCCAACCCATTCGTAAGTAAAAGTAAGTCCGGTTATAGCAAGAATTAAGGCAATTAATGAAATGTAAAAACCGGTAGTATTATGCCAATCGTAATTTACTCGTCGCCATTT
Organism: Flavobacterium sp. LK-23; assembly: GCF_058135255.1. NCBI lineage: Bacteria > Pseudomonadati > Bacteroidota > Flavobacteriia > Flavobacteriales > Flavobacteriaceae > Flavobacterium > Flavobacterium sp. LK-23. The sequence goes on along the minus strand of NZ_JBYUVT010000001.1, from coordinate 524,534 downwards.
TGCATTCCATTTAATGGTGAAACTTCTTTTAATGTCACTTTTTCGTTTCGGCCACCATTGTATAATTCCCGAAATTAATAATAGAATAAAAATTATGGTTGCGCCACCAATAATATGTTTTCCAATATAATCGGGTAGGAGAAGGTACAAATGAATGTATTCTACAATAATAAAGAAATCGGTTTTTGGATTTTCTGTTTTTAAATATTTGCCTGTATAGGGATTAAAATAGAGATATAAATTCTCTGTATCCGAATAGGTATAAACAATTGCCGATCTGTTTTTTCCGTAATAAGCAATCATACTGATCTTGTTTGCCGGAATAACTTCTTGTGCTTTTTTCTGTAATTGAGATGGTAATAGAAAAGGTTTGTTTTGAGGTTCAACCAAACGCCATTCTTTTCTTGTAATGTCTTTTATTTCGTCGTGAAAACAAAAAATGCAGCCCGTAATACAAACTATAAAAACAATAAGCCCAGAAATTAATCCGAGCCATTTGTGTATAAAACGTATTTTGGTTTTGAATCCCATCTTTTGATTAAAAGCGTAAAAGTATACGCAAAATCGATATGAGACAAATTATTCTAAAGTATTTTGTTTACAAGTGTGAGTTTGTGCTTACAAAGAATTGATTTCTCAAAGCGCTAAGTTTTTATTTTAAAGCCACAGATTAAAAAAATTGAAAAGATTTTCTCCCACAGATTTTATGGATAAAATAATATTAAAAAAAATCTGCTAAATCTGCAGAATCTGCGTGAAACAAAAACTTAGCGTCTTCGCGCCTTTGTGGCAAAAATCATTTAAGAAACGACTTTTTTAGACTTTAAATGATAAGCGGTGTATAATGAAATTCCAGCTAGGAAAATCCAGAAAACGTCAATAAAGAAAATCTGAAATTTGTTTTCCATAAATGAAGTCCAAAACCAATTTCCAGAAACAATTCCGTTGGTAATTGGAATTAAGAATCCTAAAATACTTCCTGAAATCAGACAGAATTTGTTGGTAAAAGCATCATTCTTTTTAATAATAAAGAAGATGGTTAGCAATAGCCAGCCTCCAAAATAAAGTGCATACAAATTTGACTGACTTAACGGATAGAAAATTTTGCTTCCTATAAAAGCTAGTGCTGTAATTGGATACATACTCAAGCAGATTGCCAGATAAATGCGAACAACGGCGTTATTGAAACGTCTTTTCTTTTCTGGCATATTGTTTTTTTGTCGAGCAACAAGCCAAATCATAACTCCAGAAATAATGACAAAACAGGTTATAATTCCTAAAATGAAGCTTACAATTTTTAAAGCATATCCGCCATAATCGCCAAAATGTATTCTATACAAAACATTTTTTACAACATCCAAATAACTGGTTTGTGCAATTGGGTCTTTTTTGGCAATTTCTTTTCCGTCGGCAACTCTGTAAACTACTTTTCCAATTCCAGTAAACTTTTTATGGCTTAAAAGTTCGCCTTCTACTAAAACATGCATATTGGCATCTCCATAATTTTGGATAAAAACACGGGTAATTTCAAAATCGGCCCAATTCTTTTTGGTTTTGGCAACCAGCTCATTAATATTAAATGGATTAGCCAGTTTTTTATTTTCAAATTTATAATCGGGATCTGTATATTCCAGTTCCTTATATAGTTTATCTTGGTCTCCTTTGTATAAAGCCATTACTGCTGGTGCTACAATTAAAAGTTTAATCATAAAAAATGCACCTGTAACTGCATATACAAATTGAAATGGCAACCCAATCATTCCTAAAGCGGTATGTGCATCTGTCCAAAGTGTTTTTAATTTTTCTTTCGGACGAAACATGTAAAAGTTAGAAACAATTTTATTCCAATGCAATAAAACTCCTGTTATGATTGCGAATAAAAAAAACAAAGCTGTAAATCCAGATAAATAGTATCCTATAGGATATGGAATTTGTGCCAGAAAGTGCAGACGGTATAAAAGCTCACCTAATGAATACGATTCTTCATAAGTATAGCTTTTGTAATTTTTGTTGTCTAAATAAAAAAACTCTCCTGCTTGCTGTTTTTTTGGAGCCAAGGTATCTTTGGTTCCTTCCATATAGACCGCAACTCGATTTTCTACTGAAGGTTTTGAAATCGTGATATTTCTTCCGTGCAAAACATATTTTTTGTCCAGATGCTGCAATGCGTTATTGTAATCTAATTGAATTTCTCTTGTGATTGCTGTAGATTCACTTCTTTCCCAATTGATGATTTCATCTCTAAAAAAAGAAAAAGATCCAGCGAAGAAAATTACAAAAAGAACTACACTGATCACGATTCCGCTGACAGTATGTGTGTGAAAATAGATATTGTAATGACGGTTATTCATAAATATTATTGTGCCGTATTATAGGTTTGACCCAAATAGATAAAAAGACAAAAAAGTAACGAAAGCAAGATGTAAATTCCCCATATTTTCCAACCACTTTTGGCTAAAAATGCAATGATCATTAAAGCGACCCATAGAATAAAACCGCTAAAGGCCATTGTGATTAATACATTGGCACGGTTAAACCAAGAAGCTAAAGCCAAATGAAAAGTAACAGAAACAAAGTATCCTCCTAAAATTGCGGCGGTAATTTTGGAAAAGCGTGGCCAAAAAGAGGGATTTAGATATTTTGAATTTGCTGGCATAATTTGATAATGATTACTGGTAGTAGAATTCTGTTAGTGCAATAAAAACCAGTAATGCCAAAAGTAACTTACTGTTTATTTTTTTTAGTGGTGCAAGGATAATGATTAAACTTCCAACTGTCATGAGCTGAATAAAAAACATCAAAGTGCCACAACCTAATGATTGCGTAAAAAGCCACATCATGTAAGCAGATAACAAAAGCATTAAGCCAATGATTTTAGTTTGCTTTGGATTTTTCTGCATCCATTTTTCAAAACCTAAATCATAAGACAATACAGCTCTTTTTGAAGTATAATAAAGAGTGTAAAAAGCTAAAAAAACGATAAGACTGGCAGTTGTAATCATAATCTTTAAAATTTAAAAAACACCTTTCTCATAAAAGAAAGGTGTTTTTGCTGTTTTATATTAGAATCTGTATGAGAAGTTCGCTGCTACAGTTCTCATGTTTCTTGGATGAATTGTTGACCAACCATCATATGTATCAACATTAGCAATATTGTCTAATTTTAATGTCAATGTGTATTTTTCTGTTCCGTAGAAAATAGAAGAATTTAAAACAGTATAAGAAGGTATTGTAAATTGACCAACACCATTTCTGTTCATGATTAAGTTTTTGTCAGCATAGTTTCCTCCAAATCCTAAACCAAAACCTTTTAAATCTCCTTCTGGGAATTTATAACTTGCCCAAAGATTTGCTAAGTTTCTTGGTCCTGAACTCTCTGGTCTACGTCCTACAAAAGAAGGATCTCCAGCCTTTAAGACAGCATCAACATAGCTGTAACCTGCTACGATGTTTAAACCATCAATAGGGTTTGCAACAAATTCTGCTTCAAAACCTTTATTTCTTTGTGCCCCATCTTGATAAGGTGTTTGAGATGTAGCCGTATAAACTACATAAACTTGGTCTTTTACCTGAATGTCATAGTAGCTGAATGTCGCGTAAAGTTTATCTTTAAACACGTTTAATTTTGTACCAATTTCAAATTGGTTAGCGTGTTCTGGTTTGAAAGTTCTTGGGCGAGTAGTCCCATCACCTAAAATTTCTGTTACTGGAGCAGAATTAGCAAAACCATCCATATAGTTTGCAAAAAGCGAAACTTTATCTATAATTGGCTGATAAACGATACCAAATTTAGGAGAAAATGCAGTTTGATTAAAGTCATCTGCACTTGTTGATACATCACCAGCAGTTACAAAACGGTCAACACGTAAACTTGCCATTGCTGATAAAGCAGGTGTAAAATTGATTACATCAGAAAAGTAGGCGCTGTAAACTTCTTGTTTTGTTTTGTTCATACTAATTCCAGCACTTGCAATAAGAGCATCAGTTCCAGCTTTAGTTAAGTTTCCATTATCTCCATTAGTGATGTATTTAGTAGGATCTGTGATGTTATAAAGATATTGATTCACAGTGGCAACATCTAGATTACCAATATAGATATTACCATTTCTTACGTAATTAGAGCTATTGTCAACCATGCCTCTATTGAAGTAGTCCAAACCAACAACAAGACGGTTTCTTAGACTTCCTATTTTAAAGTCTCCAATAAAATTTTGTTGAATATCTGTTGTTAGAGTTGTAGAATTTTGATAATTCATAGAACGTCCTAAAACAATTCCTTCGCTTATTTCAGCTGGAGCGTACTGAGTTCCTTCGTATAAATAGCTATAGTATCCATTAGATGAAGAAGAACCTCTTGAAACTACAGTTTGTGAAGTCCATTGGTCGTTGAATTTGTACATCATTTGACCTTGCAAATTGTATGAAGGAGTTTCGATTGCCAATTCATTACTAGTGTAAGAACGTTTGTTGTCGTAACCTAATTCATTCATATTGTGAACCCTTAACGGAGCTGCTCTGTCTAAAAATAACATAGTAGCGTTTGTCTGTTTGTTGTTCATGAATTCTGTATTAACGAAAAACGAAAGTTTATCATTAACTTGGTAAGATAATGATGGAGCAAAAAAGAACGATTTTTTAAATCCAGCATCTTGGAAACTGTTTTCTGTATGATAAGCAGTATTTACGCGGAAATTAATTCTGTGTTCCTCGTCTACAGGAGTATTAACATCTGCCGTTACTCTGTTTAAACCATTGCTTCCAGCAGTATAGCTAACTTCTCCTCCAAAACGATCATAAGGTTTTTTTGTAGTTAAGTTAATTAAACCTCCATAAGAGATTAAACTGCTTCCGAATAAAGTACCAGAAGGACCTTTAATTACTTCAATTTTATCTATGTTAGCAGGGTCTAAACCTCCGTTTGTTAATCCTGGCAATCCATTAGTCATTGTTGGCTGTACAGCAAATCCTCTTAAAGAGAAGTAACCTGCACCATCACCTCCACGACCTGTAGAAGCCCAAAGAGGTGTTAATCCTGGAGCATTTTTAAGCGCATCGTCAAGATTGGTAACTACTTGTTCTTTTAATAACTCAGCAGTAATTGTAGTATAAACTTGTGGGTTTTCAAGATTTTTAAGAGGTAATCTTGATACTTGTTGTGTTTCTTTACGAGCTAGCGGATTTTTTCTGTTTCCGTTTACAACAATTTCATTTAATTCTTGAGAGTTTTCACTAATTCTAAAATCCTCAATAATTGAATCGCCGCCATTAAGGCTAACGCTTTTTTCTTTAGAAGAATAACCAATTCCAGAAACTTTTATCACATAGTTACCTGGTTTAATATTTTTAATTTCATAGAAACCGTTGGCGTCTGTGCTAGTTCCTATTTTTGTTCCTTTCAATGTGACAGACACATTATCTGCAGCTTGATTATTTGTTAAGCTAATTTGACCTTTAATAGTTGCTTTTTCTTGAGCCAAAGCTGAAACGCTGGTCATTAAAGCAAAACAAAAACTCAAAAAAGAAACTGTAAATTTTAATTTCATTTTTATTTAGAATTAATTTTGATAGTGCAAATTTAATTGTTGGATAGCAACTAAACAAGTTATTCTTATTTATTCTAAATTAAATAGTTTTTAAAGGTTAAAATTTTCATTAATTCAAAAAATTAACATCTTAAGCTAATCTTAAGTTAATTTTAAGCAAAAAAAAACCTGTTCTAATGAAAGAACAGGTTTTTATATTGTCGAAAATTACTTAAAAATTACAACTCTAAAGCACGTTTAGCGTCACCATTCATTAATAATTCTACTGGGTTTTCTAAAGCCTCTTTTACAGCAACTAAGAAACCAACAGACTCACGTCCGTCGATGATTCTGTGATCGTAAGAAAGAGCAACGTACATCATTGGGTGAATTTCAACTTTTCCGTTTACAGCAATCGGACGCTCGATGATGTTGTGCATTCCTAAGATTCCTGATTGCGGAGGGTTGATGATTGGAGTAGATAACATACTTCCAAAAACTCCACCATTAGTAATTGTAAAAGTTCCTCCAGTCATATCGTCAACTGTAATTTGACCGTCACGAGCTCTTAAAGCTAATCTTTTGATTTCAGCTTCAATTCCACGGAAAGTCAATAATTCAGCATTACGAACAACAGGAACCATTAATCCTTTTGGTCCTGAAACTGCGATTGAGATGTCAGCAAAATCATAAGCGATTTTGTAATCACCATCCATCATTGAGTTAACATCTGGATATAATTGTAAAGCTCTTGTAACTGCTTTTGTAAAGAATGACATAAAACCTAAACCAAGACCACCATGTTTTGCTTTGAAAGCATCTTTGTATTCGTTACGAATTTGGTTGATTGGTGTCATGTTTACTTCGTTGAAAGTAGTAAGCATAGCTGTTTCATTTTTAGCTGAAACTAGTCTTTCTGCTACTTTACGACGTAACATAGATAATTTTGTACGCTCAGTTCCACGGCTTCCACCAGTTGGAGTTCCCATAGATGGTACTGCATTTACAGCATCATCTTTAGTAATTCTTCCGCCTTTACCAGTTCCTGAAACTGTTGCTGGAGCAATATTTTTTTCGTCTAATATTTTTCTCGCTGCCGGAGATGGAGTTCCAGCTGCATAGCTTGTTGCTGCCGGAGCCGCTTTCGGAGCCTCAGCTTTTGGTGCTTCTGCCTTTGGAGCTTCCGCTTTTGGAGCTTCCGCTTTTGGTGCCTCAGCTTTAGGAGCTTCCGCCGCTGGAGCTGCACCACCTGCTGGTTTAGCAGCATCTGTATCAATTAAACAAACTACAGCACCTACAGCTACTGTATCACCTTCTTCAGCTTTTAGTGTAATTACACCGCTCATTTCAGCAGGTAATTCAAGAGTAGCTTTATCTGAATCAACTTCAGCAATCGCCTGATCTTTTTCTACATAATCTCCGTCTTTTACTAACCAAGTTGCAATTTCAACTTCTTTTATTGATTCCCCTGGTGATGGGACTTTCATTTCTAAAATCATCTTATTTCTTTGTTTAAGGTTTTTATGGTTTCAATCCCGATAGCTATCGGGATTGAAACTTGAAACATTTTTTTATTATCTGAATAAATTTTTATCGAATACCATTCTAATTGCATCTGCATGACGACGTTTCGCACGTGTGTAGCTTCCAGATGCTGGAGCAGAATATGCTTTTAATGAAGCCAATCTCCATTTTACAAGATCAAAGTTCATTAACATAAAGCTGTAAGCTCCCATGTTTTTAGGCTCTTCTTGCGCCCAAACATAATCGTCAGCATTTGGATATTGTGCAATAATTTCTTTGATTTGATCTACAGGGAAAGGGAATAATTGTTCGATACGAACCACTGCAACATCATTTCTTCCGTTGTTTTCTCTTTCTGCTACGATATCATAGTAGAATTTACCTGTAACAAAAACTAAAGTTTTTACACCTTTTTTGTCTACGGTATTGTCATCAATTGTTTCTTGGAAACTTCCGTTTGCAATTTCTTCAACTGTAGATACACATCTTGGATCACGCAATAAACTTTTTGGAGAGAAAACTACCAATGGTTTACGGAAATTCGTTTTCATTTGTCTTCTTAACAAGTGGAAGAAGTTAGCAGGCGTTGTACAATCTGCAACATACATGTTGTGTCTTGCGCAAAGCTGTAAGTAACGCTCCATTCTTGCAGAAGAGTGTTCTGCACCTTGTCCTTCATATCCGTGAGGCAATAATAAAACGATACCATTTTGGTTGTTCCATTTGTCTTCACCACAAGAAATGTATTGGTCAATCATGATTTGAGCACCGTTAGAGAAATCTCCAAATTGTGCTTCCCAGATTGTTAAGGCTTTTGGGTTTGCTAATGCATATCCATAATCAAAACCTAAAACACCATATTCTGATAAAAGTGAATTGAATACACCAAAGTTTCCTTTTTTGTTTTCAATAGCGTTCAATAAGATTACCTCTTCTTCAGAATCTTCTACTTTTACAACAGCATGACGGTGAGAGAATGTACCACGCTCAACGTCTTGACCAGAAATACGAACGTCGAATCCTTCTGTTAAAAGTGAACCGTAAGCTAGTGCTTCTGCAGTTCCCCAATCGATGGTATTGTTATCGTAACCAGCTTTTCTGTCTGTAACAATTTTACTGATTTTGTTAATAAACTTTTTGTCTTCAGGTAAAGTTGAGATTGTCTTAATGATAGAATCTAATCCTTCTTTGGCAAAAGTAGTGTCAACTTTTTGAAGCATTTGTGTATCTGTTACTTGAACAAATCCGTCCCATTCGTTTTTCATGAATGGAGTAATGATTGTTAAGTCTTTTTTACGTGAAGCTTCTAAGTTTTCTTCTAAAGCAGATTTGTATTGTTTTTCTAAAGCATTAACATAAGATGCATCGATTACACCGTCAGAAAGTAATTTATCTGCGTAGATGTCTCTTGGGTTTTTATGTTTAGCAATGATTTTGTATAAAACAGGTTGTGTGAAACGAGGTTCGTCACCTTCGTTGTGTCCGTATTTTCTATATCCTAATAAGTCAATAAATACGTCACGTCCAAATTGCATTCTGTAGTCTAATGCAAAAGATACAGCGTGTACAACAGCCTCTGCATCATCAGCATTTACGTGTAATACTGGAGAAAGAGTCACTTTAGCAACGTCTGTACAATAAGTAGAAGAACGAGCGTCTAAGTAGTTTGTTGTAAATCCAACTTGGTTGTTAATTACAATGTGGATTGTTCCTCCAGTTTTGTAACCATCAAGTTGGGCCATCTGAATGATTTCATATAAAATACCTTGACCTGCAATTGCAGCATCTCCGTGTACTGCGATTGGCAATACTTTAGAGAAATCGTCAGCATAGTATTTATCTTGTTTAGCTCTTGTGATACCTTCAATTACAGCTCCAACAGTTTCTAGGTGAGAAGGGTTTGGCGCTAAATTGATGTTGATGCTTTTTCCTGATCTTGTTTTTTTGTCGGCAGTAAGACCTAAGTGGTATTTTACGTCACCGTCAAAATATTCTTGATCGTAATCTTTACCGTCAAACTCACCAAAGATATCTTGAGTAGATTTTCCGAAGATGTTTGCCAAAACGTTCAAACGACCACGGTGAGCCATTCCCATTACGAATTGTTCAACACCTTTTTCAGCAGCTTGCTCGATTAAAGCATCTAAAGCTGGGATGATAGATTCTCCACCTTCTAATGAGAAACGTTTTTGTCCAACATATTTAGTATGAAGGAAGTTCTCAAAAGAAACAGCTTCGTTTAATTTATTTAAGATTGTTTTCTTTTCTTCTGTAGAGAAATTTGGCTGATTAACATTTACAGCCAATTTGTCCTGAATCCATTTTACAACACCAGGATTTCTAATGTACATATATTCAATACCGATATGCTGGCAGTAAATAGCTTTAAGACGATTTACGATATCTTGCAAAGAAGAAGGCACCATGCCGATGGTTTGAGCAGCATCAAAAACAGTCGAAAGATCGGCTGTTGTTAACCCGAAGTTTTCAATATCCAAAGTTGGAGATGAAGTTCTACGGTCACGAACAGGATTTGTTTTCGTGAATAAATGCCCGCGCGTACGGTATCCGTCAATTAATTTTAGTACATTGAATTCTTTTTGCAGTTTTTCTGAAACCAAACTACAGTCTGCGTTGTCGCTAGTCACGTACTCAACGATCGTTTGCACTGGATTTTCGTCGTTATAAGTTGTTTGTCCAAAGTCAAAACCTTGAAAAAAACTTCTCCAGCTAGGCTCAACGCTGTCTGGGTTAACTAAATATTGATCGTATAATTGTGCAAAAAACTCGGTATGCGCTGCGTTTAAAAATGAAAACCTATCCATAATATGAGTGAATATACTTTTTTGTTATATAGAAAGGCAAAAGTACAACAATCACATTTATTTAAATCTTTTTTTTACGTACTTTTACGTAAAAATTTGTTAAAATAAACGTTAACTATGAATAAAATTCAATTTTCAATCGATTGCAAATATTTTTTTGTGATTTTGGCCGTCTTATTTTCAAGTTATAGTATTGCACAACAAAAATATGTCATTGACAACAGTAACCATTTTTGGGAAAAAGTTCAATTTGGAGGTGGTTTAGGTCTTGGGTTTGGCTCAGGATACACTAATGTCTCTGTAATGCCAAGTGCCATTTACAATGTCAACGAAATTGTTGCCCTTGGAGTTGGATTGCAGTTTGGCTATTTATATCAAAAGAATTATTACGAATCATTTGTTTACGGCGGAAGTTTTATAACACTTGTAAACCCGATTCCGCAACTTCAATTATCTGCAGAATTGGAACAAGTTAAGGTCGATACCGACTACGATGAAAATTATTATCATCCCGGTTTTTCCGATTCTTATTGGAATACCGCATTATATCTAGGAGCAGGTTATAGAACAGGAAACGTGACAATTGGAGCGCGTTACGATGTTTTATACGATCCTAATAAAAGTCTTTACGGTTCAGGATTTATGCCTTTTGTGAGGGTGTATTTTTAAAGTACTTTATATAATAAAAAAGACCGATTCAATTTGAATCGGTCTTTTTTTATTTTGAAAACTTATGCTTCACTATTATTGTTCTACATAAATAGAATATACGCTCCTTGGGTCAGTAATTGGATCACCTGGATTACTACCTCCCACAATTGATCTTGCTTGTTTTGAGTCAAGTTCCATAATATTTGTTTTCTTAAATACTATTTTTTTTGGTTTGATTTTGTTCATAATCTTTTTCATAATGTTTTTGGGTTTTAAAATTGGGTTTAATATTTTAAATTGTTTGGTGAAATTATTCTAAAAATGATATTAAAAAAAACCGATGTACCTTATTTTTATAAAAATAGCCTGCCTTTTTATAAAAAAAATATATCTTCGGCATTAAATTAATTATTCCTATTTTTTTGAAAAAGAAACGAAAATGAATAGACTGTCTAGGTTGTACTGTTTACTTTTATTATTTTCTATTAATTTATTTTCTCAGAATAAAATAGAGGTCTATAAGGATTCTGTAAAAAGTTTGCTGTATACTAATCCTGTTAAAGCAAAATATTATTGCCATAAAATACTAAAATACGCTAAATCTAATAATTTGCTCGAAGAAGAAGCCAAATCTTCTTGTGTTTTAGCTGACTTAAGCGGTGCATTAATGCAAAAAGATAGTGCTTATTATTACTTTGATAAAGCAATCCAAAAGACGATTCAAATCGGTAATCAAAAACTCGAAATGGTCTTCAAGATCAATAAAGCAAACTTTTTATTCAACGAATTTGATTTTGAGGAAGCTTTAACTCTTTATGAGGAATGTTCGGAATTGTCTAAAAAACTGAAAGATGAAAATGCTTATGATTACATTTCGATAAAAAAAGGAAGTATTGCTTATGAATTGGAGCGATATCAGGACGCTTTAAATATCTACAAAGAAAACCTAAATAAAAAAGGCAGTAGTCCTGTAGGTCAATTAAACCTCAAATTGGGATTAGTAAAAACGTATATTAATCTAAACAAACCAGATTCAGCCTATATCTTTATAAAAAGTGGACTTAAGGAATCTCAAGAAAGTAGATTTAGAGAACATGAAGTTCATTTTTTGATTCAGTTAGGATTAATTTATATAGATAAAAAAAAATACTCAGAAGCTAAATCAACTTTTGATAAAGCATTGCTTATTGCGCAAAATATCCAAAGTAAAAATTTAATAATCGATACCAATATCAAGATATCAAGATTGTATTCTATCCAAAAAGAGTACGATAAAGCAATTTTGATCTTGGATTCATTAATAAAAAAGGAGGCTGCATCAAATATTCCGGTAGAGACTTTATCTGAAATCTATTATCTATTAGCAGAAAACTATAAATCAATTAAGAAATTTTCTGAATCAAACTACTACTATAGTCAATTTATTGAAAAATCGAAGAAAATTGGAGAAAAGAGAATTGAAGCTATTGATCATTTGCATAAAATTGACATCAACGAAATTAAAGAACGTGAAAATGAACAAAAAAAACAAAATTGGATTTTACTTGGTTTAATTCTTTTTTTGATTCTAGTATTTGTTAGATTTTTACTTAAAAGAAGAAAAGACAGCATACAAAATCAGATAAAATTTGAGGAGCTAATGTTTAAAATTAAAAAATTTGAACATCAAGCCCACATAAAAGTGGATGAACAAGAACAAAGTACAGATTTTTTAAGCGAAGAATTGGAAGATCATATGGTAGAGGATAAATTTGAATTAGAACAGGTTCAAAATCCAATTATGCCTATTATTACAGATCTTGATGATGAAATATTTATTGAAAAAAATAATCTTGAAGATAACAATACAGAAAGTGGAGAAGACGCAAACTCTCAATTTGTTATAAAAGATACAACAAGAATAGAAATTTTGGAGAAGCTTATTAAATTGGAAGAAAAAAAATTATTCTTAAAACAAGATTTTACATTGCATAATGTTGCAAAGAGATTAAAGACAAATACGGCCTATTTATCTAAAATAGTGAATAATGAATTAGGCAAGAATTTCAGCACTTATGTAACTGAATTGAGAATTAATTATATCATTCTTGAATTAAAGAATAATGCAAAGTTAAGATCCTATTCAATTAATGCCATAGCAGAAGAAATTGGATATAAAAGTCCTGAATCATTTACCAAATATTTTAAGATTGCAACCGGAATTAGCCCTTCTGTTTATATAAAAAAGATAAATCAAATGCTAGAAGATGAAAAGAAGTAATTCTTGCGCAAGTTGTTGATTTGTAAGCAATTAAATTTATATTTTGCCCCCTTATTTTATAAATATGGGGGCTTTTTGTTTTTTTGACAGGAAAAAAAGATTTTACTTTGTCTCAGAAATAATTCGAATATCGAAATGTTTCAATTGGGTTTAAAAAAGTGGTGAAAATAAGTAGCCACTTTTAAATCTAAAAAAATAAAACAGAGTGTGGAGACTCTGTTTTATAAGGTAATTTAAAAAAAAACGTAATACCTAGCAAGGTTGCCAGAAATTACTTCTGCAAAAGTAAAAAAAAATGTGCTTCATAATACATTTTTTTACAAATTCTAAAGTACTTGTACAAAGCATTTCTTGTTAGCTTTTGAAACAAAGGTTATGAAAACAAGTAATCAATCTGGTCCTAAAAGACTCAGCAAAAATTCAATTTTTAAAATTTATGACAACCAGGGCATAAGTAGTTCTAAGTCATTGTTTTATAAAATTTCAAAAAAAATTAAAGGTTTTTTCAAATAAATCAGCCAGGATATTTTTAGTGAAGCAATTATATGCTTTCGTGTTTTAGCTATAAATATCTATTGATTGTAATTGAGTAAGGTTGAAATAGTTTTAGGTACAGTGATGTTATTTTAATCGCTGATCACTAGATGCTTGAATTAATTAACTAATACAAAATAAAAAGAATTGAATGGTAGTACAGACTTTTTCCTGCCTGTATTATGTGAGATTCTTATTTATAAAAATTAATCGTTAAACAATTAAACAATAATCAAATGAAAAAAACAATTATTACCAACAAACTGGCTTTTAAAAAAGCAGATGTTACAGAATTAAATGAAAATTCAATGAATGAAATCATTGGAGGATCAACTATTTTAGGAGGAGACAATTGCACAGGATGCTGTTGTTTGCAAATAAGTATTATAATAATGCAAGATATGTAATCCAGACATTTTAGAATGAAAAAATTAACTCAAAACAACAAATTAGCTTTCAATAAAGCTATTGTTACTGAATTAAACGAAAATGAATTGCAAGATATCAATAGCGGCACAAATGATTTAATTATAAGTTTTATTATAACTGCCGGATATGGTACTTGGTTAATGGTTGTGTAAAAAGCAAATGAGCAATAGCATTACTATTAGTTTGTTAGTAACTAGACAATTGTACAGAATAAACAGGGTGTGGAGACTCTTTTTTATAAGGTAATTTAATAAAAAACGTAATCTTAAAAGTTTACTGGAAATTGCTTCTGCAGATGTAAAAAACATTTTCATTTCGTTTTTTACGCTTTCAAAAGCACTTCTTCTATCCAATACTTGATTACAAAAATAGAGTGTATGTCTAGGAATATATTTGCCTAAAGGGTTAATACTGTCTAAAAATCATACAGATCATTATGTTCTAAACTGCTAAAATTGGGCCGATTTCTCAGCTTAGATTTTAGTACGCGGCATCAGTATGTTCTAAAAAGAAATGGGACGTATTCAAATTTGGGCAATATGGACTCTGAATCTATTGCGTGCCATAATTCAAATGAAAGTAAATTATTAAAAAACAAATGATCATGAAAAAAAAAGACACAAGCAATAAACTTGCTTTTAATAAAACGGCTATTACAGAGCTTAATGAAAGTCAACTTCAAGAAATAAACGGAGGTACTGATTCACTCAGAAGTATTTCTATTACGATTTATGTTTTGACTTTACTTTAAAAATAATAACAACCTAATAATTAGAAAATGAAAAAACAAAATTCAAACAACAAGCTGATTTTTAATAAAACTGTCGTTGCAGAATTAAACGACACCCAGCTTCAAGATGTAAATGGCGGAAGCATCCTTTCATCTATACTTGTAATTGCTAGTATTGGACTAGGAATTCTAACTAGTCAAGCAGAGAATATCTAATAAATAAAATTATGAAAAAACAAAACTCAAACAACAAGCTTGCTTTCAATAAAGTAGCTGTTACAGAATTAAATGACAATCAATTAAACGAGATCAACGGCGGAACATCAATAGATGGTGGCGGAGATACTTGTACAGGATGTTGCTGTGTGCAGACTTTACTTGCAGTAGCTTAAAATTTTACTGTTTAATCTATTAGTTTTTTTAACAATTAACTGAAGATAAAAACAATCCTAAAAAAGGAGTAACCCAAAAATCCTTAAAAGAGTAGGGAACAAAAATTAAATATAAAATTATGAAAAAGCAAAACGCAAACAACAAGTTAGCTTTCAATAAAGCTAGTGTTATCGAATTGAATGACAGTCAAATGCAATCTGTAGAAGGAGGAACCGTGACAGTCTCTTCATATTATTGTGTAGCTGCCATTAGTGCATCTATTTATTGGTTAATGGCTGACTAATGGAAACAATGAGTTATAAAAGCAATCGGATAGTTTTGATTTTTTTATTAGCCGCTTTGACAAGTTATATTATTGTTAGAGATTTTAAGAAGAAGCAATATTCTAAAAAAAATGAAATCGAAAATAAAACTGCAAAACAAAGCGATCTGAAAAGTCATAAAATAGAGTAAGAATAAATTGCCGCTAAAAAACAACCAAATGGGTATAAAATAGCAGACCTATTTTTATAGTACTAACAGTATTTTAATACCGTATCGTATCCCATATTGTATTGCTTAGACGACAATTTATTGAGATCTTAAATTTTATATTAAAACAAACAAGGAGAAACCTGAAAAGCCTGAAAAGAGTAAGGATTGAATTTAAAGTTTAAAAAATTATGAAAACGCAAAACCAAAACAACAAGTTAGTTTTTAACAAATCTGTACTTACAGAATTAAATGATGATTTATTAAAGGAAGTAAACGGAGGAGGTAGTGTTCTAGAAAGTTTCTTGGCTTCAGTAGCGATCAGTTATGAAATCACTAAAGATTTATTTGCTGACAAGTAATAGATTAGAATCCACACGATAAGTTACAATGAATGACAAGGAGTAACCCGAAAATCCTTAAAAGAGTAGGGAATAAAAATTAAATAATAAAATTATGAAAAAGCAAAATGCAAACAACAAATTAGCTTTCAATAAAGCTAGTGTTATCGAATTAAATGACAACCAAATGTATTCAGTAGATGGAGGAACTTCTCCAGTAGCAACTTCTTCAGGATATTGTTCAGCAGTACTTGGTGGACTTGTTAGTGCAGGTATCGCTTGGTTAATGGCTGATTAGTATAAACAATGAGTTGTGAAAGTAATCAGATACTTTTGACTTTTTTATTAGCCTTTCTGACAAGTTATATTATTGTTAGAGATTTTAAGAAGAAGCAATATTCTAAAAAAAATGAAATCGAAAATAAAACTGCAAAACAAAGTAATCTGAAAAGCCATAAAAAAGAGTAAGGACTAAATTTAAAATTTAAAATTATGAAAACGCAAAACCAAAACAATAAGTTAGTTTTTAACAAATCTGTAATCACAGAATTAAATGATGATTTATTAAAGGAGGTAAACGGAGGAAGTAGTGTTCTAGAAAGTTTCCTAGCATCAGTAGCGATCAGCTATCAAATCACTAAAGATTTATTTGCTGATAAATAATAAATCAAAAAAACAAAACAGAAACAACATTATGATTTTTAATACGTCTGAACTTACAGTATTAAAAACTATTACTAATAAACCGAGATAGTTTAAGGGGTGTTTTTGTAAAGTTATTAGAGACTCAATTAAGGATAGCACAATTGATTCTTAAAAAAACTATCTGCATTAATTTGCAGGTAGTTTTTTTTTTATTGAGAATAAACTATAGATAATATTTTAATAGTTCAAAAAGGGCTGGTTTTATTGTAGCGTTATTGATTTTAAAAATCAGATAACGCTTTTTTTTGTCATTAAAAACCATGAGAACTAACTGAAAGCATAAAGACTCGTAAAAATGCAAATGATATTTTATTTATCTAAAAATCAACAATATAGATCGTATTTTTATATGCTTTTTTTATAAAAATAGGGATTCTTCACTTTTTTCTTCTTTAAATATTAGGTTCATTTGTCAAACAATTTAATACTAAAGAAATGAGCGATAATGAAATTTTTCCAAAAGAGATTTTAAACAGTACAGTTGAAAATCATATTATCAAGCATAATAAAAAAACGTCGCTTTTATTTGTGATTACTTTCTTAGCACTTTTAATTGCAGCGGTTTCTTTGCCTTTTATAGTTATAGATATTTATACGACAAGTAGAGGAAACATAATTCCGCAAGAAAAAAAACTGACACTATACTCACCCATAAGTGGTAAAATATCTTTTTTTAATGTTGATGAAAATCAAAAGATAAAAAAAGGCGATACTCTACTAATAATAGAACACAATATATTAAAAGAAAGAGAGAATCTGAACATTGTTCAAAGTTCTGAAAACTTACGTTACTTAAATGATTTGAAGAATTTGATCGATCGAAATTACAATCAAATACAATCCGATCAATATAAAAGAGAGCTTTTAAAACATCAGCAAGAATTATATAATCTAGATGTTATTATTAAAAACACCCAATCCGATTTTAATAGAAAAGAATACTTGTTTCAAAAAGAAGTTATTTCTAAATCCGAATTTGAAAAAGCACAACTGGATCTGGATAAGATTAAAAACGATCGAATCAATTTAATTAAACAAACCGAATTATCTTGGCAAAAAGAATATACACAGCTAAGTCAGAATAATAAAAGTATTCATTCGAATCAAAAACAGTTAAAAGAAGAAGAAAATAATTATATGATAATTGCCCCCATAGATGGCGAATTAATAAACATGCAGGGTTTTCATAAAGGCAGCGGAATTGCAGCAGGAAACCCAATTGTTGAGATTTCTCCCGATAGGGATATTATTGTAGAAACCTACGTTAATCCTTCAGAAATAGGGTTTTTAAAAGAAGGTGGAGACGCCATATATCAGGTTGATGCTTTTAATTCAAATCAATGGGGTTTTGCAAGGGGTAAAATTATCGAAATAAGTAAAGATATTTTAATCATCAATAATGCTCCTTATTACAAAATTAAGAGCAGTCTAGAAAAAGACACTTTGTCTCTAAAAAATGGGGCGACAGGAAACTTGAAAAAAGGGATGAGTTTAACAAGCCGTTTTTTTCTAACTAAAAGAACTGCATATCAGTTATTATTTGACAAAGTAGACGATTGGTTTAATCCTTATAACAACAAAAATGAGTAAAATTGCAATAAAACAACATGATTCTTCAGATTGCGGTGCTGCTTGTTTAGCTTCAATTTCAGAACATTACAATTTAAGTCTGCCTATTTCGAGAATTAGACAATATGCGAATACCAATCAAAAAGGAACAACATTATTAGGGTTAAGAGAAGCTTCAGTAAAATTAGGATTTCTAGCCAAAGGAGTAAAAGTTGAATTTGAAGGATTAAGAGATATTCCGTTACCTGCCATATTGCATGTATTAATTATAAAAGACGGGCATGAATTTCCTCATTATATAGTGGCTTATAAAGTTACCAGCAAATATGTCCTTACAATGGATCCTGCGGTAGGCAAATTGGAAAAAAAGTCATTTGCTGAATTACAAAAAATATTTACTGGGTATGCTTTAATCTTAGTTCCTGATGATGACATTTTTAAAGAGAAAAACGAGAAAATATCAAATTTCAGAAGGATATTATTTTTATTAAAACCGCATAAGTACATTTTACTGCAAGCTATTATTGGAGCCGTTTTATATACGCTTTTAGGTTTTTCGGTTTCAATTTATGTTGGTAAGATTACAGATTTTGTACTAGTCAGCGGGAATAAAAGCTTGTTGAATTTAATGAGTGTAATTGTAATTGGCTGTTTGTTGCTTCAAATTATATACAGTGTTCTAAAAGATGTATTTATTCTAAAAACAAGCCAGCAAATAGATTCAAGATTAATCTTGGGATATTACAAGCATCTTTTTACAATGCCTCAAAAGTTTTTTGACACCATGCGAATTGGTGAAATTATGTCAAGAATTGGAGATGCCGTAAAAATTCGAGCCTTAATAAATGAAACTGCTTTAAGCGTTTCTGTTAACATTCTAATTGTCATTTTTTCGTTCGTTTTTATGTTTACTTTTTATTGGAAATTAGCTTTAATTATTTCATTGATAATTCCGTTTTATGTTGCTATTTACTTCATAACAAACAAGCTAAATAAAAAAGTAGAACGCGAAATAATGGAGAAAAACGCGCTTTTAGAATCTCAATTGGTAGAGTCTATAAAAAATATAGGTACTGTTAAAAGATTATCGTTGGAAGATTTCTCTAAAATAAAAACAGAATTAAAATTTATTGATTTGCTTCAAAGCATTTATAAATCTGGATTGAATGGAATTTTTTCAAGAACATCTACAGATTTTGTTTCCAGATTATTCACTATAATCCTTTTATGGGTAGGAACTTATTATACAATTGATGGCGAAATTACACCAGGAGAATTGTTTTCGTTCTACTCTATTATTGGATATTTTACTGGTCCGGCAGCACAATTGATTGGGACTAATCAGGCAATTCAGAATGCAATGATTGCTTCAGACCGTTTGTTTGGAATTATGGATCTTGATCGTGAAGAAATGGAATCTAAAGTAAATCTAACCGCACATAATTTTGATGATATCAAATTTAAAAACATCGATTTCTCTTATGAATTAGGAAGATACATTTTTAAAGATTTGAATTTAACAATCAAGAAAGGTCAATTTACAGCTTTGGTTGGAGAAAGCGGAAGCGGAAAAAGTACAATTGCCTCATTAATTCAAAATATTTATGCTCCAAAAGAAGGTAAAATATTAATTGGGGAATATGATCTGAATTATATCTCTAAACAAAGTATCAATTCATTAATTACCACAGTGCCTCAAAATGTAGAGCTTTTTGATGGGACCATTGCTTTTAACATTGCAATCGGACAATCCAATCCAGACATGGAAAAAATAATTAATGTGAGTAAAAAAGTGGGAGCTTATGATTTTATTGAGGCTTTACCAAATGGATTTAATACTTATTTAGGCGAGTTTGGAGCTAATTTGTCAGGAGGAGAAAGACAAAGAATCGCTTTTGCAAGAGCACTCTATAAAGATCCAGAAGTGCTTATTCTTGATGAAGCTACTTCAGCTCTTGATTCGGAATCAGAGTTGGTAATAAAAAATCTGGTAGAAGATTTAAGAGCACAGGGAAAAACAATAATTGTAATTGCGCACAAGCTGCAGTCGATAAAAAAAGCAGATGTTATTTATGCCTTTAAAAAAGGTGAAATCATTGAGGCAGGTTCTCATGAAGAGTTGCTAAATAAAAAAGAATACTATTATAAAATGTGGAACAATATAATTGTTGAATAAGGAAAATTTAAAAAAATGAAAAATTACTCTTTTACAAAAACAGCTATTGTAAGAACTCCAATTGAAGAAAAACAATTGGATATTACTTGGGAGAAGATTTTAGAAATCTTCTCAAAAAAAGAAAACAGAGAAGCATTATTTATTGGCTCGCCAAACATCTACAAAGCACTTTTATCTTGGGAAAAAGGAGAAGCTTTTCAGACTGAAGATGACTTGAAAAACTTAAAGGGATCTTTGTATAAATATGTTTCCCGTTTGTCAAACAGAAGTACGCCTTTTGGAATGTTTGCTACTGTGTCAGCTGTAGATGTGAACTCGGAAACTGACTTGAATGTTAAGGAGAGCGTTTTTGGCAGGTTTACTAAATTTGATATGTATTTCTTAGGGAGCTTTTTGCCTGTAATCTTGCAAAATGATGCTATACAAAAGGTTTTAAAATACCATAGTAACAACTCAATTTACACCGTTTTTGATAAATATAGGTATGTAGAATACTATTTTAAAGATAATGTTCGATTTCATAAAATTTCTGAAGTAGAAATCAGTGAATATCTGGAAGAAATATTCACGAAAGCTAAAAACGGAGTTTTGTTAAGTGAATTGGTAAATAATTTAGTTTCTGATGAAATCACGGAAAATGAGGCCAAAGAATTTATCAATACTCTTATACAAAGTCAATTTATCGTAAGTGAACTTGAGTTTACCATAACGGGAGAAGATTATCTGGATAAATTAGTAAAAGTATTTTCGGAAAAACGATTTGATTTTTATGAAGCACAGGTTATCAAAGAATTAATTACTAATCTAAAAACAAAAATTAATACCCTTGATGAAAATAATACTAATGATCCTGTTTTATATACTGAAATTCATGAATTAGTAAATGAGGAACTAAACCATGTTGATGTTTCAAAATTATTTCAGGTTGATAGTTTTAGAAAGATAGAGAATGGTTCTATTAGTTTTAAAACTTTAAAAAAACTACGTCCTGCACTAACAGTTCTAAATAAATTGCAGTCAAAATACAACAATGCCAATTTGAATGATTTTAAGAAAAAATTTCAAGAACGTTTTGAAGAATATGAACAGCCATTGGTAAGCGTTCTAGATCCGGACATTGGTATTGGTTATGGAAGACAGTCTGGAGCAAAATCTCCTTTGGTTGACGAATTGCTAATCAACACCGAACAGTCTGATGTGAATCAGATTTCAATGGACACAAAAAAGGCGTTTATATTCAAAAAATTGATTCAGGCTACAAAAAATAACCTTCAGTCTATCGAAATTACAGATGACGAAGTCAATAAATTTGAAGAAAATGAATCTTTATACCCAGATACTTTTTCAGCATTTGTAAATGTTTTTCATGAAGATGGAGTTGAAAAAATCAATTTAAAAACAGCTAGTGGTCCATCTGCAAACGGATTAATAGGAAGATTTAGCCATTTAGATACCAAAATTTTAGATTTATGCAATGAAGTAACTGCAATTGAAAATCAACTGCAACCAGACAAAATTATTGCCGAAATAGTACACTTGCCTCAGGCGAGAACAGGAAATATCTTATACAGAAATTTTCAAAGAGAATATGAAATTCCGTATTTAGGAAATGCATCTGTAGAAAAAGAGAATCAAATTATGATTGAAGATCTTTATGTTTCAGTTAAAGGAGGAAAAATCGTTTTGCGCTCTAAAAAGCTCAATAAAGAAATTATTCCAAGACTAAGTAATGCACATAACTATAGTGCAAATGCATTGCCAATCTATCATTTTCTTTGTGATCTTCAAAATCAAAACTCTTTTGGATTTGGATTTAGTTGGGGGGCACTTCAAAATCAGTTTGATTTTTTACCACGATTAACTTATAAAGATGCGGTTTTAAGCAGAGCTACCTGGAACATCAGTAAAACTGAAATTGAAAGTATTCTGGCAGTTAGTGAATCAAAAAACATTGAATTTATTCGAAATTTCGTAGCACAGAGAAACATTCCGGATCTTGTATATTTTACTCAGGGAGATAATGAAGTGTTGATTAATTTCAAAAATGATTTGAGCTGTAATGTTTTTTACTTTATGCTCAAAGGTGAAAAATTCGTTCAATTAAAAGAGTTTTTCTTCGCTGAAGATACTATAACAGGCACTTATTGTAATGAAATAATTTTTACCGCGCATAAAAATATCGATCAAAAACAAGAAGCTGACACCACAATTCAGTTTGTATCGAAAGAGTCTAAGTCAAATGTTATTCCTTCATTTTCAATAGGAGAAAAATGGCTTTACTATAAGTTTTACTGCGGAGAAAGAGCAGGAGAAGAGGTTCTAAATAGAGCGATAAACCCAATTGTCGAAGAATTAAAGTCAAATGATTTAATCGATAAATGGTTTTTTATTCGTTATCATGATACTCAGGGACATCATATCAGATTCCGTGTTTTGTTAAAAAAGACAGATTCTTTTACAGATTGTATTCAAATCGTTAAAAAGCATATCGAGCCTCTTGAAAAAATGAAAATAATCTGGAAAACACAAACAGATAATTATCTTAGAGAGTTGCAGAGATATGGTTATGAGGTTATCGAAGAAACTGAAACCTTGTTTCATAATGATAGCGAGTGTACTTTGCAGTTTACTGATATGATTGAAGGAGATTCGGGAGAAAAAGTAAGATGGCTGTTCTCCTTATTGTCTATTGATCACTTTTTAGATGATTTCAATATTGGCCTTGAAAGTAAAGTCAAATTGTTTAATGTGGCCAAAACCAGTTTTGGAAAAGAATTTAATCGTTCAGGAAAACTTAATAAACAGATTAATGAAATGTTTGTAACTCATGAATCTGAAATTGAAGCTTTCTTAGACAGAAACAATATCGATGAAATGTATGAGCCATTAAATCAAATTCTTAAACAGCGTTCAGACAAAAATGTCGATGCTATCGCTACAATAAAAAGAAGTAGCGAAGACCAACGTCTTCCTACACTGCTTTTTAATATCATGTTAAGTTATGTCCACATGATTTGTAATCGAATTTTTATAACCAAACAAAGAGCACACGAAATGGTTGTTTATGATTATTTGTATAAATATTACAGTAAAAAATTGCACGCAAGTAAAACACTTAAAGAAAAAGCAGAATTAATAAATTAAAATTATGAGAGCATTAGCAGTAGTAACTTCTTCTTTATTTGATAAAATCGAAGACAGTCAAAAACATTTAATCGAAATTGATAACTTAAAAATTCCTATTGCTTTCATTGAAGGAACTCCTCCTAATTTTGAAGCTGATTCTGATAAATACGCGAATTTTGTTTTAGTAAAAAAATCAAGTTTCTCTTTAAATTATAGAGATTTAGGCGTAATTGAAGGCGCATGGAAAAAATTGAATGCTGAAAAAGAGGATACTTTTTACGCCATTGGATCTGATTTTTCAGGACACGTGGCAGCTATTGGTAAAAATGTAACCACATTAGCAGTAGGTGATTTAGTGATGGGTAATTGCTTTTATCCTGAATCTGAAAATGGAACTATCCCAGGAATTCCCTCTAATCATTCTAGTAAAGAATATGAAATATATCATTGGGGAAAACTAATCAAAGTACCAGATTATATTTCCAGTGTCGAAGCTGGAGCGATGAGTATCGGAATTCAAACGGCTACGGCAATGATTAGAAAAGCCAATATCAAAAAAGGAGATAATGTATTGGTAACATCAATTACATCTAATACTTCTTTCTTTTTCCTAAATGCGCTTTGGAATCTGGATTGCAATGTTTACGGATTATCTTATTCAGGGAAAAATACAGAAATAGTGCGTGAGCATTTTACTTTTATTAAAGATGTTTTTGGGATAAAGGAAAATAAAATACCCGAAAAAATATTTTTTGATGTCGTTTTGGATGCCTTTTCAGACACATATTTGCCTATTTTGTCTTCAAAATTAAATTTGCATGCACGATACGTGACTTGTGGCATTTTTAATCAGTCATCAGATAAAATAACAAATGTAAAACCAATAAATTTACCTTTATTGATTGCCAATTTAATGATTCGTAATGTGAGTTTTATTGGCAATTGTTTGGGAACAACGGAGGATTTGCTGACAGGTATTGAAACCTATAAAACACATAAAATAAAGATTGATTCTATTTTTACAGATGGCGATACTTTGGCTGAGTTTATCAATAAAACCTATAATTTAGGATCTGATAAATTCGGGAAGGTTGTTTATCAATATACTTAATTCGGGGGAAAAGTCTATTTATAATAATTTCTAAACCAAACCTTCTGCCATTCTCTCTTTAGAATCAAGAAAGCAACTTGTTCGGCCAGAATAACCAAATCTGATCCGTCAAGTTGTTTGATTTCGTTTTCGGGAACGTCAATGATGTAGAGAAGATTTAAGTATTCAGCAAATTTGTACTGAATCATTCGGTAAACTTTTTCATGAAGCTGAATCTTTAATTCGTCTGGCGAAATGCTTAACGGAAAATCGATTCCTTCATTGGCCAGATTAAAATCTTTATTAATCTGCTCAATAAGATTCAAATATAAAGTCTCTGCCTGCGCTTGCTCTAATAATGATTCGGTATTTACTGGTGCTACAAACATGTGATTTTAGATTTTTGATTGCTGATTGTAGATTTTTTTCTGAATACTAATTTCTGAAAACGGAACACTAAACTTTGCGTCCCATTAAGTTTTCTCCAAAAGTCCTCAAAACGTTTTTCTTTTCATCGCTGATTTCCATTTTTTCCAATGTTTCAAAAGCTTTAAAAGTATACATTTCAATTGCTTCCTGTGTTGCTTTTGATGCTCCAGATTCGTTAAAAATTGCTTTGGCAGTTTCTATTTTTTCTACATTATCTTCTAGCTGAAGCGTAAACAATTTTTCTAATTCTGAAGCTTTTTCGTTAGAAGAAAATTCTAAGGCTTTTAGATATAAATACGTTTTTTTATTTTCAATAATATCTCCTCCAACTTGTTTTCCAAAAGTTTCAGGATCTCCAAAAGCATCCAAATAATCATCTTGAAGCTGGAAAGCCAATCCTAAATTCAATCCGAAATCATAAATTAAATCGGCTTCTTTCTCAGAAGTTTTAGATACAATTGCGCCCATTTTCATGGCAGCTGCAACCAAAACAGCTGTTTTGTATTCAATCATTTTAAGATATTGCGGAATCGTAACATCTTTACGAGTTTCAAAATCTACATCCCACTGCTGTCCTTCGCAAACTTCAAGCGCTGTTTTGCTGAATAATTTGGCTAGATTTCTAAAAACAGTTGGTTCATATTGTTCAAAATATTGATAAGCCAAAATAAGCATGGCATCTCCAGAAAGAATCCCAGTGTTTAAATCCCATTTTTCATGCACCGTAACTTGTCCTCTTCTCAACGGCGCGTCATCCATAATGTCATCATGAACCAGCGAAAAGTTATGAAAAACTTCAACCGCCATTGCTGCCGGAAGCGCAATCGAATAATCAGTGTCAAAGACCTCTGCAGCCATTAAAGTTAAAACAGGACGAATGCGTTTTCCGCCAAGACCTAAAATATATTCTATAGGCTCGTAAAGGTTTTTAGGCTCTTTATGTATGTTTTGGCTTTGAAGATAATTGATGAAAAAATCTTGGTACTGACTTATATCGTGCATAATGAATTCTGATTTCGAAGCTCAAAGATACAATTCAAATATGAATTTCAATTATTGAAATGATTAAAAGCTTCTTAAAGAATTGGAAAGGGGTCTTAATTATTCTCATTTCTAAGATGTTAAAATTTTTTATAAAAAACTTGGAAACTTTTTTGGTATTTAGAGTTTCCTGTCTATATTTGCAGCACTATAATGGAAACTGACAACACTGTAAAAGTTTCCATAAGAGTTTGAATGATTTATAAATTCAATTAAATCAAGTATTTATGAAAACAAAATGGACCTTAGATTCTAGTCAGTCAGATGTTTTATTAGAAATGAGAAGATCGAGAACTGCTTATATGGGTGGAAACACAAATAAATTTGATGGTTATGTAAACATAGAAGATAATGAGATTGAAGATGCTTCGGTTGAATTCTCTTTGGATATCAATAACAAAAATGAAAGTTTCCAATCTATAGATGCTTATTTACAGCTTCAAGACTTTTTTGAAGAAGATGAGCATCCAATTATTAGCTTTAAATCGACTTCATTTCAAAAAGTAAATCAGAATATCAATTTCTTCAAAGGAGATTTAACCATAAAAGATATTACAAGAGTAGTTGAATTGGATGCTGAATTTTTGGGAGAAAATATTTATAACGGAGAAAAGAAAGTAGCTTTTGAAATTAAAGGAAATATCAAACGAGAAGACTTTGGTTTAGATTTTAGCTCTTTTAATCATTCTTCTGGCGCCGCTTTGGGAAAAGACATCAAACTTATAGCAAATTTAGAATTTAGCATATAAATCTTACTAAAAGAATAAATTAATGTAAAATTATTACAAAAATATCGGAAACTATTTTTTTGATTTTAGTTTCCAAAGTATATTTGTAAGGCAATTCGAGAATTTAAAATGAAAGAGAAGATTATATCAAAAGCAAGCGAGTTATTTTTAAAGCTTGGTTTTAAGAGTGTTACAATGGATGATATTGCAGGAGAAATGTGTATTTCTAAAAAAACGATTTACAAATATTTCTGCAACAAAGAAGTTTTGATTGAGGAAAGCACATCATTAGTTCATGGCCAAGTGCACGAAATCATGGACACGATTATAGCAAAGAATTATAACGCTATTCATGAGAATTTTGAGATTAGAGAAATGTTTCGTGATATGTTTAAAAACAACATTGACACTTCGCCAATCTATCAGTTGAAAAAACACTATCCAGAGATTTATCAGAACATTTTGTCTTTTGAAATTGATCAGTGTACGCAACTTTTTAGAGAAAATATCGAAAAAGGAATTCGTGAAGGACTATATAGAAGTGATTTAAATGTAGAGGTATATGTTAAGTTTTATTACACTCTAGTTTTTCATATAAACGAAAATACGGTTTCTGAAAGTGAAGCGCAAAGAATAGAGTTGGAGGCCTTGGAGTATCATACTCGTGCAATGGCAACCGAAAAAGGAGTAGAGGAATTAGAAAAGCAATTAAAAAAAATAAATAATTAATTATCCAAATTGTCGTCATTTATTCTGGGAGAGTTGTAAAAGATGAAATGACGATGCCATCTCAAATTTTTAAAATAAATAGTAACTACTTATGAAAAGAATCTTTCTTATAGTTTTGTGTACACTAGGCATAACTGCTGGCGCACAAGTCAAAACCTTAACCTTGAAAGAGGCTGTTACATATGCACTTGAAAATAAAGCCGATGCTAAGAAGGCAAAACTTCAGGTCGAAAACAGCGAATATAAAATTCAAGAAATACGCTCGAGAGCATTACCGCAAATAACTGCAAATGGTAACTTAACCTATAACCCTATCATTCAAACAACAGTTATTGATGGTGCGGGATTTGGACAGCCAGGAACGACAATTCAAGCTGCTTTTGGTCAGAAATGGACATCAACAGCTGGGGTTTCTTTAACTCAGGCAATATTTGATCAGGCAGTTTTTACAGGTTTAAGAGCAGCACAGTCTACGCGTGAATTTTATCAAATTAATAGTCAATTGACAGACGAACAAGTTATTGAAAGAGTTGCAAATAACTACTATTCTGTTTATGTACAGCGTGAAAGACTGATATTGTTAGACAGTAACTATGTAAATACTCAAAAGGTTCGTGATATTGTGCAAGGACAATTTGATAATGGTTTGGCTAAAAAAATAGATTTAGACCGTATTATTGTAAAAATGTCTAACATTGACACAGAGCGTCAACAAGTTAAAAATCAAATTGAACTTCAGGAAAATGCATTGAAATTCTACATGGGTATGCCTATCGAATCTCAATTTGTGATGCCTAAAGAAGAATTTGAAGTGGTTCCAACGTCTTTAACAGAAGAGCCAAATGTTGAAAACAGAACTGAATACCTGCTTTTAAAGAAACAAGAAGAGCTTTTAGTATTTAATAAAAAGGCAATTCAGGCAGAATATTATCCTACTCTTTCATTGACAGCTGGATATAACTATATAGGTCAAGGTCCAGAATTTCCTTGGTTTGCAAAACCATCATCTGGAGTATACTGGTCAGATTTCTCTGGAATCGGATTAAATTTGAGAGTGCCGATTTTTACAGGTTTTGGAACTCGTTCTAGAGTAAGACAAGCTGATGTTGAAATCAGATCTCTTCAAGAAGATATCAAAGACACTAAACTTTCTTTGGATTTAGATTATAGAAATGCAATGACGCAGATCAATAATAACCTTGTAACTATTGAAAACCAAAGAGAAAATATGCGTTTAGCGCTTGATATTTTATCAAATACCAAAAACAATTACCTTCAAGGTTTAGCATCTTTAACCGATTTGTTAGACGCACAAAATGCATCGCTTGAAGCTCAAAATAACTTTACAAGAGCAGTTTTAAATTATAAAATTGCCGAAATATCTCTAATCAAATCGAAAGGCGAACTAAAATCTCTTACTAAATAACAAATTATTACAATGAAGAAAATAATTATAACAATCGTAATCATAGTCGTGGCTATTGTCGGGATTAACTACATTCTAAATAAGAACAAAACAGAAAACGAAGCGAAAACTGCAATTGTAGCAGAAAAAAATGCAGCCGTTTCTGTAAAAGTAGCTACAGTAAAAACAGAAGATGTTAACTTAGGTTTTACTGCAAACGGAAACTTTGCACCGATTCAGGAATTGACTTTTTCTGCTGAAAAATCTGGAAAAGTAATTAGTGTTTTAGTTAAAGAAGGCGACTACGTAAGAGTAGGACAAACTCTTTTAACAGTAAGAGGCGATGTTATCAATGTAAATGCTCAAGCAGCAGAAGCAGCATATCAAAATGCAAAATCTGATTATGCTAGATATGAAAATGCTTTCAAAACAGGTGGTGTTACAAAACAACAATTAGATCAAGCAAAATTGGCTTTGACTAATGCGCAATCTAGCTATACTCAAGCTAAAATTAATGTTGGAGACACAAGAGTAAAAGCTCCTATTAACGGATACATCAATAAAAAATATATCGAGCCAGGTTCTATTTTAGCTGGAATGCCTGCAACTGCTTTATTTGATATTGTAAATGTTTCTAAATTAAAATTGACTGTTACAGTAAACGAAACGCAAGTTGCTAGTTTAAAATTAGGGCAGACTGTAGATATTACAGCAAGTGTTTATCCTGATAAATCTTTTAGCGGAAAAATTACTTTCATCGCTGCAAAAGCAGATGCATCTTTAAATTTCCCTGTTGAAATTGAAATTACAAACAATGCAAACAATGACCTAAAAGCGGGTATGTACGGAACTGCAAACTTTGGTGCTAAAAACCAAAAACAAAACTTGAAAGTTGTTCCTAGAAATGCTTTTGTTGGAAGTGTGAGCAGCAACGAAATCTTTGTTGTAGAAAACAATGTTGCTAAATTGAAAAAAGTTGTAGCTGGAAGAATTTTAGGAGATAAAGTTGAAATCATTAATGGTTTAAATGACGGAGAAGTAGTAATTGTTACAGGTCAGATCAACTTACAAGACGGAAATACAGTAGAAATTATTAAATAATTATACCGCTTTAAGCCTTAAGCCATAAACTTTAAGCCTTTAATAAAAGCCTAAAGCCTACAGCATATAGCCTAAAGCCAAAAATAAGATATATGAAATTAGCCGAAATATCCATAAAACGTCCGTCGTTGGTAATTGTATTGTTTACAATTCTGACTCTTGGTGGATTGTTCAGCTACAGCCAATTAGGCTACGAGCTGATCCCAAAATTCGAAACCAACGTTATTACGGTTTCAACTGTATATCCTGGAGCTTCTCCAAGTGAGGTTGAAAATACAGTGACAAAGAAAATTGAAGATGCGATTGCGTCTCTGGAAAATATCAAGAAAATTGATTCTAAATCTTATGAATCTCTTTCTGTAGTATCGATTACATTGACATCAAATGCAAACGTTGATATTTCGATGAACGATGCGCAGCGTAAAATTAATGCTATTTTAAGTGATCTTCCAGACGATGCAGATCCACCGTCATTGACTAAATTCTCTTTGAGCGATTTACCAATTATGACGCTTGGTGCGAATGGAAAAATGGACGAAGCAGCGTTTTACGATTTGATCGATAAAAAGATTGCTCCAGTTTTATCTCGTGTACAAGGGGTTGCTCAGGTAAACATTATTGGTGGTCAAGAGCGTGAGATTCAAGTAAACCTTGACGCAGTAAAAATGCAAGGTTACGGACTTTCAGTTCCTCAGGTGCAGCAGACTATCTTAACTTCGAATCTGGATTTCCCAACGGGTAACATTCAAACTCGTAACCAAAAAATATTAATTCGTTTAGCGGGTAAATATAAAAATGTTGATGAATTAAGAAACTTAGTAGTTTCTTCACAAGACGGAATTCAAGTTCGTTTAGGAGATATTGCTGATGTTCAGGATACACAAAAAATCGCGGAGAAAATTGCGCGTGTAGATCAAAAAAGTGCGATTGTACTTCAAATTGTAAAACAATCAGATGCAAATGCCGTTGCGGTAAGTGAGCAATTGATTAAGACAATTAAGACTTTAGAGAACGATTATAAATCGGCTCAATTGAAATTGGAAGTAGCAAAAGACAGTACAGTCTTTACTCTTGAAGCAGCAGATTCTGTTGTACACGATTTGTTAATTGCGGTTATTCTGGTAGCTTTCGTAATGTTGTTCTTCTTGCACAGTATTAGAAACTCATTGATCGTAATGGTGTCTATTCCAGCATCTTTGATTGCGACATTTATCGGAATTTATTTGTTAGGTTACACACTTAACTTAATGTCTTTACTTGGTTTATCTCTTGTTGTTGGTATTCTTGTGGATGACGCGATTGTGGTATTGGAGAATATTTATCGACACATGGAGATGGGTAAAAGCCGAATCCGTGCAGCTTATGACGGAACTGCCGAAATTGGTGCAACAGTAACTTCGATTACATTAGTAATTGTGGTAGTGTTCTTGCCAATTGCAATGAGTACAGGATTAGTATCGAACATTATTACACAATTCTGTGTTACGGTAATTATCTCTACGATGTTTTCATTATTGGCTTCGTTTACCATTATTCCGTGGTTGTCTTCTCGTTTTGGAAAACTAGAACATATTGAAGGTAAAAACATTTTCGGAAGAATCATTTTAGGATTTGAAAGCTACTTAACTCGTTTTACTAACTGGGTATCTAACTTGTTAAACTGGTGTTTGGATCACTATATTAAAACAATGGGAGTTATTCTGGTATTGTTTTTTGGTACGATCTTCTGGTTAATGGGAGGTGGATATATTGGAGGAGAGTTCTTCGCATCATCTGATAGTGGTGAGTTCTTGGTTCAAATTGAGATGCCAAAAGATGCTTCATTAGAGCAAACTAACTTTATGACGCAAAAAGCAGAAGCTTTCTTAAAAGGAGAGAAATATGTTTTCAGCCAAATTACAACTGTAGGACAAACCAGTGAAGGTTTAGGAGCTGCTCAGGCAACTGCTTACAAAGCTGAGATTGACGTTAAAATGATTGATCAAAAAGATCGTACAGATGATGCCAATGTTTATGCTGCAAAAGTAAAACGTAAATTAGAAAAAGTTTTAGTTGGTGCAAAAGTTAAAACGGTTCCAGTAGGTATTTTAGGTACTGCTGAGGATGCAACTTTAGGTTTGATTGTAACAGGTCCAAACGTAGAAAGCGCGATGAAATTTGCAAAAATGGCTGAAGCTGAATTACGTACTATTCCTGGAACAACGGAGATTAAATTAACAGTTGAGGATGGAAACCCTGAGATCAATGTTCAAGTTGATAGAGATAAAATGGCCGCTTTAGGATTAACACTTCAAACGGTTGGTTTAACTATGCAAACAGCTTATAGTGGTAATACAGACGGTAAATTTAGAGCTGGTGAATACGAATATGACATCAATATCAAATACAACGAATTTGATAGAAAAAATATCACAGACGTTAGTAACTTGATTTTTATCAACAATGCAGGTCAGCAGATTAAATTAAATCAATTCGCAACAATTACTGAAGGTTCTGGACCAAGTAAATTAGAGCGTAGAGATAAAACGGCTTCTGTAACTGTACAAGGTCAGAACGTTGGGGTGCCAGCAGGAACAATTGTACAGCAATGGCAAGCAAAACTGGATAAATTGCAAAAACCAACTGGAGTTAACTACATCTGGGGTGGTGACCAAGAGAATCAATCTGAAGGATTTGGTACTTTAGGAATTGCATTATTAGCCGCTATTATCTTGGTTTACCTTGTAATGGTTGGATTATATGATAGTTTCGTTCACCCGTTTGTCGTATTATTTGCTATTCCGCTTTCGTTCATTGGAGTTTTATTCGCTTTAGCGTTAACAAACAACACTTTAAATATCTTTACGATCTTAGGGGTAATCATGTTGATTGGTCTGGTGTGTAAGAATGCGATCATGCTTGTCGATTATACCAATCAGCGAAGAGCAGCTGGAGAATCAATTAGAAATGCCCTAATCCAAGCAAACCACGCTCGTTTACGTCCGATTTTGATGACAACAATTGCGATGGTTTTTGGTATGTTCCCAATTGCATTAGCATCTGGAGCAGGAGCAGAGTGGAAAAACGGATTAGCATGGGTAATCATTGGAGGTTTGATTTCATCATTATTCCTTACTTTGATTGTTGTGCCAGTTATCTACGACATTATGGAGAAAATTATCCGTAAGTTCTCTAAAGGAGAAAAAATCGATTACGAAGCTGAAATGCATGCCGATTATGAGCATACAGAATTAAGTGAAGACGGTTTTAATCCGAAACATACTCATTAATAGTTTTGATTTTCAATAGAAATTCCAAAGTCCGAAATTGGAATTTCCCCATTAAAATCCCAAGTTCCTTTAAATTGGAATTTGGGATTTTTTTATTGATTCTTTAAAATTATTTCACGCAGATTTTACAGATTTTGGCAGATTAAATTAAAAGAAATCTGCATGTATCTGCTCAAATCTTTAGTAGATCTGCGTGAAAAAAAATAGCACTTTACATTGGAATTTGGAATTTGAACTTTGGAATTTGAACTTTGAGATTTGGAATTTTCCTATTCTTAATTGAAAAATATGTTTATTTGCATCACCTTACTAAAATAATTATGCTACAAAAAGATAAATCTGCAGCAATTGGTTTTATTTTCATAACCATGTTAATAGACATTACAGGATGGGGAATTATTATTCCTGTAATACCAAAACTAATCGAAGAATTGATTCATGGAGACATCAGCGAAGCGGCAAAAATTGGTGGCTGGTTAACTTTCGCGTATGCGATAACTCAGTTTGTATTTGCTCCTGTAATTGGAAATTTAAGTGATAAATTCGGAAGAAGACCAATCATCTTAATTTCCCTTTTCGGATTTTCTTTAGATTATATTTTACTGGCGTTCTCGCCAACCATTATCTGGCTCTTTATCGGAAGGATTATTGCTGGAGTCACTGGCGCAAGTATTACAACCGCTTCGGCTTATATTGCGGATGTCAGCACTCCTGAAAATAGAGCTAAGAATTTTGGATTAGTAGGTGCTGCTTTCGGACTAGGATTCATAATCGGACCAGTTATTGGAGGGCTTTTAGGCCAATACGGATCACGAGTTCCTTTTTATGCCGCAGCCATTTTATGTATGGTAAACTTTCTTTATGGATTTTTTATTTTACCAGAATCACTTAAAAAAGAGAATCGTAGACCTTTTGATTGGAAACGTGCCAATCCAATTGGAGCTATTTTAGGTTTGAGAAAATATCCAACTTTAATTGGTTTAATTGCCGCAATATTTTTGTTGTATGTAGGTTCGCATGCCGTACAAAGCAATTGGAGTTTCTTCACCATTTACCAGTTTAATTGGGACGAAAGAATGATCGGAATCTCATTAGGAATAATTGGTCTCTTGGTAGGAGTTGTGCAAGGAGGATTGGTTAGATACATCAATCCGAAGATTGGAAACGAGAAAAGTATTTACATCGGTTTAGCTTTATATACAATCGGAATGCTGTTGTTTGCTTTTGCAACAGAAAGCTGGATGATGTTTGTATTTTTAATTCCGTATTGCCTTGGCGGAATTGCTGGACCAGCACTTCAGTCTGTTGTTGCAAGTAAAGTTGAGCCAAGCGAGCAAGGAGAAATTCAAGGAACTTTAACCAGTTTAATGAGTGCTTCTTCTATTATTGGTCCGCCAATGATGGCCAATACATTTTACTTTTTTACGCACGATGATGCACCGTTTAAATTTGCAGGAGCTCCTTTTATTTTAGGAGGAGTTTTAATGTTACTAAGTACAGTTGTTGCTTATTTTTCGTTGAAAAAACATGCTGTTCCACAAACAGAAAAGGAACAATAAAAGGTATATTTTTAAAGTAAAAAAGCCTTCATATTTAAATTATGAAGGCTTTTTTATGTGTGGTGAAGTTTTATTCTTTAATAAATTTCACAGCTTTTTCTTTTCCGTCAGACTTTATATTTAAAATGTACAGACCAGAAGCAAGATGAGATAAATCTATTTGAGCTTCTGTACTATTTAATTTTTTTGCAAAAACAGATTGTCCCGAAACAGAGAAAATTTGAATGTCTTCAATAACTGATCTGTTTTTGACTGATAAAATATGTTTTACAGGATTTGGGTAAAACTGAAAACTGGTCAAGTCAAAATCTGGATTAGAAAGCGAACCATTTAGTTTGGCTGTTACAGCAAGACGTTCCTTACTTTCAATTCCGTTTATAGTTTGAGAAGCATAATAAGTTACACCATCAACCAAAACCGTAGACAATGGTAAAGAAGGTTCTATGGCAACTTTACTTGTTTTTCCGGTTGGAGAAGTTCCTGGTCTACTGTACCATTTAATGTTTTGACCATTAATAACAAGATCACCTAAAGTTTGCCCAGATTTAAACTCTAAAACCATTTCTTTTTTACCATCTATTAAAGGCGCTGGCGGATTAACCGTTATGTATAGCATGGTGTAACAGCCATTTTCATCGATAACATAAATTTCATGATTTCCAAAACTTACATTTGTAAAGACATTATTAGCCACACGTTCGAAAGGATCTAAAGAATAAAGATATTTTCCAGTTCCTCCAACTGCATTTACAGTTATGGTCTGATTTTCAATATTTACACTTACAATTATTGGATCAGGCTCACTTATATGTATTATTGATGATCTTATACTGCAGTTTACGGCATCAATAACATCAACAGTGTAATCTCCCACTCCTAGATATTTAAAAATATTAGACGATTGCGGGTCTGTTAGTTGAGTTCCAATGGCGTTTCTAAGTTGGAATTTGTAGGGAAAAACACCGCCAGTTGCATTTGCTTCAATTGATCCGTCTGCTGCTGATGTACAGGATACATTTTTGGCTGTTAAATCAAGAGATATTGGGTTATATTGTTTTATAAGAATGTTTTGTGTAAATGTACAGTTTGCATCATCTTTTGTTGTTATGGAATAAGCGCCTGGTTCTAAGTTATTTAAAGTAAAGTTAGATGTTTGATTAGTTATATAAGGAGCACCATTTATAGAATACTGGTATGGCAGTTTTCCGCCTTCGGTAACAATTTTAATTGAACCTTTGTTATTACAAGTAGTATTGGTTATCGCAGCCATTGAAGATAAAGTAGATTTATATTGATTGACTGTAACGTTTGTTGAAGCAATACATCCAACTTGATCTTTTATGTATACAGTATGAGTTCCCGCTTTTAATTCGCTTGATACATTTGAGGCGGAGTAATTTTTTCCATCAAAAGAATAAGTATAAAAAGATGCCCCTCCAGTTCCTGTGATTGTAACAAGATCTTTATCGCCACAACTAACACCTTCTGTAACAGTTGCATTTGCAATCAATGGAGTATAGCTACCTACTTGTATGTGTAAAGGATTATTGAGAGGTGCACAATTTTTACTGTCTCTAATCAGAACTGTATAGTTTCCAGGATCTAAATAGAAGAAACTTGTTGGCTTGTAAGTTTCTCCATAATCAAGAGAATAATAATAAGTGGTATTGCCTCCTGGCCCCACTATCATAATTTGTGATTTTGGTTGATCACAAGTTATTGCAGTTGTGAGATATTGAACTTCAAAAGACGGATAGAAACTTAACTCAAAATAGTTAATGCTAATAGTGCCATTATTATTTATTCTGGCATATATAGTGCGAGGATTATAAGAAGAATACCTGACAGGATCAGGTATTGCATTTACATTATTATTAGCATCTTCCAGACTTAGATGATAGCTGACGGTTGTCTGCAATGGATTTAAATTTCCAATTAGTTCCGCACTTTTAGTAGTCAAATCAAATAAAGGATAATTTTGGCAGGTTTCAAGTTTGCTAATCTGAGCAAAAATTAAAGTAGGCAATAAAAAAAGAAAACAGAGTAGAGTTTTTTTCATACAGATATATTTGTTAAAATAGCTCAACAAATATATCAAAAAAAGGGATTGTCTTATTTTAAATACAAATAATGGTTAAAATAGTCAATAATTGCTTTTCCTTGCAATAAAACATCGGCACCGATAATACCGTGAACAGGTTTTGCTTTGTACGATTCTAATGCTTCGTTTACATGTGAAAGATCAAAAATGACAATGCTAAAATCTTTACTTTTCCAGCTGCCCAATTGCAGTTTATTTTGAGATGAAATCTGTGTTGCCATTCCGGTTCCTCCAGCTCCAGAAGCTTTTGTTTTAGAATTTTTTGCAGCAAGTTCAAAACGTTCAATAGACTCAAAACCTACGCAAGTATTTGATGCGCCTGTATCTAAAATAAAATTTCCAGAATAGCCATTAATTTTAGCTTTAATTAGCAAATGCTGTGTTTTGGTTATTTTAAACTTTATTTTTTTGTACTTCTCTATTTTGAGAATTTCGTGAAGATTTTCCATTCCTAGTATTGATTGAAACTCAAAAATAAAGCAATTAAACCCAAAAAACTAATGATATGCAAAAGATATAATTGGAAGGCTTGTTGGAGTTTCAAAATATACGTAAGGTTTGTTTCCTATTTTTATCCTTTTAAATTTTTAAAGCTTTTTTTAAGTTTTTTTTTGATTATATGCAGTTGATTATAATGTGGTTACCTTTTGTTTTTTAAGATTTTTAGGATTCTTTTTTTTAAATTAGCTATAAAATGCTTTTTTATGGATCTAAATACAATTCATCCGGATCAAAAATATATCGACGGACTTGCTGCAAATGACTCGGTAGTAATTGAAATGATATATAAAAAGTTTGCGCCCAAAGTGGTCCAGTTTATAACCAATAATTCTGGAGACAAAGATCAAGCGCAGGATGTGGTTCACGAAATCATGGTTTTGCTTTTTAATCAGGCGAAAGCGAGAAAACTTCACTTAACATGTCCATTTGATGCCTATTTTTTCTTGCTTTGTAAAAGACGATGGCTAAACGAACTCAAAAATTCTGCCCATAAAGATGTAACAATTTATGAAAACGTGGTATCTGTTAATGAATCTGCTCACGAATTGATTGCTCAAACAGAAAAATTTGAAGAAGAACAAAAGCGTTACGGAAACGAAAATAAACAGGAAATAGAAGAGGATAGAGTTGCTTTTGAAGGAAACCTGACTAAAATTTCAGATAAATATTTCAATAAAAAGAAACATAAAACAGCGTCGCTTAAACCTTGGTATTTTGCCGTAGCAATTTCTATAATTGTAATGTTCGGATTGTTTTTCTTTGATTATAGACATTATCCTAATTTTGAAGATTATAACCATCCAGAAAGTGCCTATTTTACAGAAAGAGGCGTTTCTGAAGCCATTTTAAAACAAGCAGAAAATAATTTTAACGGAAAAAGATATGAAACCGCGATTCCGATTTTTGAAAGTATTTTGAAGGAAAACAATTCAGATGAAATAAAATATTTTTATGCTGTTTCATTGTTGCAGGTAAGCAAATACGTAAAAGCAGAAACCATTTTTAAAGAATTGGAAGCCGGAAATTCTGTTTACAAAGAAAAAGCAAAGTGGAATCTGGCTTTATCTAAGCTAAAACAAGGAAAATATAACGAATGCAAAGCCATTTTACAGACCATTTCGCAAGACTATGAAGGCTATGATGATGTAGAACAATTACTTGAAGAATTGGAGTAAAATTAAATTATTAAGAAAAATTTTATCTCTTTACGGGAAACCTCAATCGAATTTGGAATTTTAGTTCTAAATTCGATTTTCTTTTTTAACGAATAGCCCAAAATCAATTTAACCTAACCATTAAAACCAAAATGAAAAAAGTTATCCTGTTGTTTCTTTTTATTTGTTCGCAAACCATTTTTAGTTTCAATAAAATTACCGATACTGAAAAATTAGCTGCGACTTGTAAAGTATGGGGTTTCTTAAAATATTATCATCCCAAAGTGGCTAATGGAGAATTGAATTGGGATAATCAGCTTTTGGAGAAATTGCCATTAATAGAAAAAGCACAAACTAAAGAAGAGTTGTCTTTAATCTTAGAAAATTGGATCGATGATCTTGGACCAGTAAAAGAAATTGCTCCAATTATTACTCCAAAAGAGGTTAAACTTTTTGATAAGAACTTCGATTTAAGCTGGTTCAATGACAAATTGTTTTCTAAAAGGCTCTCAAAAAAATTAAAATTTATCGAAGAAAATAGATTTCAAAGTAATGAAGAATTTGGACCAAGTTTTGACGGTTTTAAAAACTTAAAAAACTATTTTAATCTTGATTACACTAATAAAAATTCAAAGCTTTTAATGTTTTATGCGTATTGGAATGTGGTAGAATATTATTTTCCATACAAATACATAATGGATCAGAAATGGGATAAAACTTTAAATGAGTTATTGCCTTCTGTTGTTGAATCCAAAACACCAGAAGATTTTTATAAAGTATTGAGAAAAGCCGCTGCAAAACTCAATGATACTCATGTCCAGTTTCATATTTACCCGTCTGAAACAGCAAAAAAGAGTTTTTATTATTTTCCAGCAACAGGTAAAGTAATAGATGAAAAATTAGTAATTACCGAGATTTTGGGAGATAGTCTTGCAGAGGTCGACAATATTAAAATTGGAACTGTAATTACTAAAATAAACGATAAGAGCATTAGAGAAATTATTGAAGAGAAAAGAGATATTGTTTCTGCTTCAAACGAGGTTGCTTTTCTGGATAAAGTTCTGCGCACAATTTTAGTGAGCGAATCTGAAAAGGTAAATGTAGAATTCCTTAAAGATGGAAAATACGAAACAAAGTCAATGACTTGGTTTAACTATCACGATTCGCATCGAAATGAGTATAAAAAAGGAGCACAGATAAAGAAAGATAAATTTAAACTTTTGGACAATAATATTGGTTACGTAAACATGGGAGTTATTAAACCCAAAAATGTTCCTAATATGATTGACGCTCTGAAATCGACAAAAGCTATAGTTTTTGATATGAGAAATTATCCAAATGGAACTTTTGGAGGAATTGGTAATTTTTTGAATTCTGAAGAAAAAGAATTTTGCCTTTATACCTATCCATATTCAAATTATCCAGGAAAGTATACTTGGGAAGAAGGAAGAAAAGTGGGATTTGAAAATAAAGACCATTACAAAGGAAAAGTTGTTGTATTGCTTAATGAAGATTCTATAAGCCAGTCAGAATGGACGGCGATGTGTTTTCAAACAGCAGGAAATACCACAATTATTGGAAGTCAGACTGCCGGAGCAGACGGAAATGTTTTTGAATTTGATTTTAGTGGTTATCATACTAATTTCTCTGGTATTGGCGTTTACTACCCAGACGGAAGAGAAACCCAACGTATAGGAATTGTTCCCGATATTGAGATAAAACCAACAATTTTAGGTATTCAACAAGGCAAAGATGAAGTTTTGGAACGGGCTTTGCTATATATAGAAACGGGAAAATAAAACCTCGTTTGTCATACTGAAGAACGAGGGGTCACACTAGCTGATCGAGAGAAAAAATGGGGGTTTTCTTTTCGACGCTTCTTGTGAGGCCCTTTGTTCTTCAGAATAACAAAAATTAGGTGATTATTATTCTGACCTTTGTTAAAGCTTCAAGCTTTGACAAAGGTTTTTTTATTTTCAGGCATTTATAAAAAAGAAAAAATCTGTGTTTATCTGTGTTTTCACGAAAGTGAAATCCGTTTTATCCGTGTCCGATTTACGAAATTGCTATTCTTTTAATATTGTCGTAATTTTGGCGCTTTAAAATTATAGTCTTGAATTCAACACCCATTATTACCGATACCCACACGCATTTATATTCTGAAGAATTTGATCAGGATCGTGACGCAATGATTCAGCGCGCAATTGATGCCGGAATTACCCGTTTTTTTATTCCCGCAATTGATGCTGCCGCTACACAGTCTATGTACGATTTGGAGAAAAACTATCCCGAAAATGTATTTCTAATGATGGGTTTGCATCCTACTTACGTGAAAGATAATTATCGGGAAGAATTAGCGCATGTTGAAGCAGAATTATCTAAAAGAAAATTCTATGCTGTTGGAGAAATCGGCATCGATTTGTATTGGGATAAAACCCATTTAAAAGAACAGCAAATCGCTTTTAAAAGACAAATTCAGTTAGCAAAACAATATAAATTACCTATTGTAATTCATTGCAGAGAAGCTTTTGATGAAATCTTTGAAGTGTTGGAAGAAGAAAAATCTGAAGATTTATTTGGGATTTTTCATTGTTTTTCCGGAACTTTAGAACAAGCAGAACGTGCGATTTCCTACAAAATGAAATTAGGAATTGGCGGCGTTGTTACTTTTAAGAACGGAAAAATCGATCAGTTTTTAAATCAAATAGATTTGAAACACATCGTTTTGGAGACAGATTCTCCATATTTAGCACCAATTCCGTTTAGAGGAAAAAGAAACGAAAGCAGTTATTTGGTCAACGTTATTGCTAAATTAAGCGATGTATATGGAGTTTCTACAGAAGAAATTGCAGCAGTTACAACCCAGAATTCCAAAGACGTTTTTGGGATTTAACCTGTACCTTACAAAACTTTAATTTTTTTTTTGTTCTTTTGCCCACTTAAACCCAAATAAATAATGCAGAGATTTGATGCCATTCGACCGTTTTATGATTCCGAAATAAATGAAGCACTTCATGGTGTAGTAAATCATCCTATGATGAAAACCATGATGAACTTTACTTTTCCGGACGTAGAAGATGAGGTTTGGAAGGAACAATTAAAGAAAACACATTCTATTCGTGATTTTCAATGCAACTTTATTTACAACACAATCCAGAAAGTTTTAGAAAAAAGCTCTGAAGGTCTTACAACTTCAGGTTTTGAAAAACTGGAACCTAATACTTCTTATCTGTTTATCTCGAATCATAGAGACATTCTTTTGGATACAACATTATTAAATGTTTGTTTATTCGAACATGGTTTAGTAATGACTGCTTCGGCAATTGGAGATAATTTAGTAAAGAAAGCGTTCTTGGCAACTTTAGCAAAATTAAATAGAAACTTTTTAGTTTTAAGAGGATTAACGCCTCGTGAAATGCTGCAAAGTTCAAAGCTGTTGTCTGAATATATGGGACAATTACTGCTTCGCGAAAATCGTTCGGTTTGGATTGCCCAAAGAGAAGGAAGAACAAAAGATGGAAATGACGAAACCAATCCAGGAGTTTTAAAAATGATTGGAATGGGTTCTGACGAAGAAAACTTAATGGATTATTTTAAGAAATTAAAAATTGTTCCAGTTTCTATTTCTTATGAATACGATCCGACTGATGTTTTGAAAATGCCGCAATTAATGGCAGAAGCAAATAACGAAGTTTACGTAAAAGACAAAAACGAAGATTTCATGACCATTTTGAGTGGTATCATGGGAACTAAAAAAAGAATACATATTTCTGTTGGCGATGTTCTGGATACAGAAATCGATCAGATTGTGGCTGAAAACGATAATGCAAACAAGCAAGTTCAAGCTTTGGCACAAACGATTGATGATGTTATTTTGAAAAATTACCAATTATGGCCAACAAACTTTATTGCTTACGATATTTTAAACGAAACAGACAAGTTTGCTCACAAGTATAAAGAAAGCGAAAAACAGCTTTTTGAGCGTCGTTTAGAAATGAGAATCGGAAGCGATAATCCTGTGACAAGACAAGGATTCTTGGCTATGTATGCTAACCCTGTTGTCAATAAATTGAAATACCAAGATGTCATCTAAAGCAAAAATATTATTGGTTTATACCGGAGGAACTATCGGTATGAGCAAAGATTTTGAAACGGGAGCGCTTAAAGCCTTCAATTTTGGTAAATTAATTCAGAAAATTCCAGAAATTAAACAATTGGACTGCGAAATCGAATCAATTTCGTTTGAACATCCAATTGATTCTTCTAATATGAATCCCGAAATGTGGACAAGAATTGCCACCATTATCGAGGAAAATTACAATACTTACGACGGATTTGTAGTGCTTCACGGCTCAGATACCATGTCGTATTCGGCTTCGGCATTAAGCTTTATGCTCGAGAATTTGGCCAAACCAGTTGTGTTTACAGGTTCGCAATTGCCAATTGGTGATTTGCGTACTGATGCAAAAGAAAATTTGATTACAGCGATTCAGATTGCTTCTCTTCAAGAAAACGGGAAACCAGTTATTACAGAAGTATGTTTGTATTTTGAATACAAATTATACCGCGGAAATAGAACTTCTAAAGTAAACGCAGAACATTTTAGAGCTTTTACGGCGCCAAATTATCCTGAATTAGTAGAATCTGGTGTTCATTTAAAATTAAACAAGCATTTATTTCTTCCAATAAATAAAGATGCAAAGCTGATCGTTCATAAAAATTTGGATAATCACGTTGCAATCATTAAAATGTTCCCAGGAATGAGCGAAATTGTTCTAGCTTCAATCCTTGCAACTCAAGGTTTAAGAGGAATTATTTTAGAAACTTACGGTTCAGGAAATGCTCCAACAGAAGATTGGTTTTTAAACCTAATAGAAAAAGCAATCAAATCTGGAATGCATATCGTAAATGTAACACAATGCTCGGGCGGAAGTGTAAACATGGGACAATACGAAACCAGTACAGCTTTAAAATCGCTTGGAGTGATCTCAGGAAAAGAC
This sequence comes from Flavobacterium sp. LK-23, assembly GCF_058135255.1. Classification (NCBI taxonomy): domain Bacteria; kingdom Pseudomonadati; phylum Bacteroidota; class Flavobacteriia; order Flavobacteriales; family Flavobacteriaceae; genus Flavobacterium; species Flavobacterium sp. LK-23. Next base: position 481,171 of record NZ_JBYUVT010000001.1, on the reverse strand, counting down.
ATCACGACAGAAGCGGCAATTACTAAATTGATGTATTTGCTTGGTCATAATATTCCTCAAAACGAGTTTAAAGATATTTTTGAAACCGCACTTCGCGGGGAGATATCTTAAAGTAAAATTCCAATATTTTTTAAAGGAAATATCAAGTTTTAAATTCCAAATTCCAATCATTTACGATAAAGAGCTTTGTCAAAGTTTTAAACTTTGACAAAGCTGACCAAAGTAGTTTATTAATTCTCTAACGTTTGGAAAAATTGGAATTTGGAATTTCTTTTTTGGAATTTAAAACTTAAAACTTGGAATTTCGATACTCAACCGGACAAGTTTCCAAATCTTCGATTGCTTTATGTTTTTTGTAATACAAATAAACAATTACAGAAATAAGACAGATAATTCCCTGAACAGCGACTGTAGCTCTTACACCTAAAAAGTGAGAAACATATCCAATAATTAAACTTCCCACAGGAATCATTCCTTGATAAGCCATCATGTAGTAGCTAATGCTTCTTGAGCGCATATTGACAGTACTATGAGTCTGAATGTAAATGTTGATAGAAGAAGTTTGTCCCATCATTCCAATTCCGCTTAAAGTCATACAGATCAATGCAATTGTAATACTGCTTGAAAGGGCTAGAATAATTACGCTAAAACCAAGAAGTAAACTTGCCGAGATCATCAATTTGTTCATGTTTTCAGCAGATTTTAGATTGGCCAAATAAATTGCAGACAAAACAGACCCAATTCCGGCAGCGCTTTCAAACCAGCTGAAAGTTTCGGCATTTCCGTTAAAAATATCTTTGGCGAAAACCGGCATCAAAGTATTAAAAGAAATGACGAATAAACTGCTGCAGGTAAGCATTAAAAGCATTCTGGCCATTTCGGTTTCTTTTTTTACATAATCTAAACCTTCTACTAAATCATCTAGCATATTCAGCTTATTTTCGGCTTTAATATGCGGTGTGATTTTCATCAGCATTAGCGAAATCAAGACAGGAACATAACTCACGAAATTTCCAATAAAACAGATATCTTCTCCATATTGATGCAAGATAATTCCAGCAAGAGCAGGACCTGCAATACGAGCAAAATTATTCATGGTAGAGTTTAGCGCTACAGCATTCGGGAGATCTTCTTTATTGTCTACAATATCAATCATCATGGTTTGACGGCACGTCATATCAAAAGCATTGATAATTCCCTGAATAAGACTTAGCGCAAGTATAAAATTGATATTGTAAATTTTAAGATAAATAAGCAGAGCCAAAGCTCCAGCTTGAAGCATTGCCAAAGATTGCAATACCATCATCGCTCGATGTCTGTCATAACGCCCAATAATGCTTCCTGCTAAAGGTGCCAGAAACAAAGACGGAATCATACTTAAGAAAGTTGCCAAACCTAATAAAAAAACAGATCCTGTAATGCTGTAAACCATCCAGCTTACTGCTGTTTTTTGCAACCAGGTTCCGATAACGGATACCGATTGACCGTAGAAAAATAATTTGAAATTTTTTGATTTTAAGGCTTTAAACATAACTCTAAATATTTAATACAAAGGTCGGGATTATGATAGCATTAGAAAAATTAATAATTTTACTGATAATAAGTAGTAAAACTTATCAATATGGAAATTTATCAACTGCAATATTTTATCAAAACAGCTGAGGTTTTGCACTTTACCAAAGCGGCAGAATTGTGTTTTGTAACGCAATCGGGACTTTCGCAACAAATTAAAAAACTCGAAGAAGAACTTGGTTTGCCTTTGTTTAAGCGTATCGGCAAAAAAGTGCAATTGACAGAAGCAGGTTCGGTTTTTTTAATTCATGCTAAAAAAGTAGTAGAGAATGTAGAAAACGGAAAACAGGCCATTGAGGATTTAAACGAAATGATTGGCGGCGAATTACGTATTGGCGTGACGTATATTTTTGGATTATTGATCTTGCCTGTGGTTAATGCATTTGCTAAAAAATACCAAAATCTCAAAATTATTGTCGAATATGGAACTACCGAGGTTTTAGAACAGAAGTTAATTGACAACGAATTGGATTTGGTATTCGTTATTTCGTCACACGAAATTGAAATGCCGATTCAGAAAGTGCCATTATTTACTTCAAATATGGTTATGGTGGTTTCTAAAAATCATGCTTTAGCCAATTTGGACAAAATTGCTTTTAAGAAAATAGAGGATATTCCGCTGATATTGCCAGGGAAAGGATCCAATTCGCGAGAATATGTCGAAGAATTGTTTAAAAAGTTTAATATGAAACCTAAAATTTCGATAGAGCTCCAGTCTATTCACGCATTATTGCAAATGGTCGAAAATAGCGATTGGGCCACAATTGTTGCCGAAATGGCTCTAAAAGATTGGGATAGCCTACAAGCAATTCAAATTACAGGAGTTTCTACAAAGAGAGATTCCTACATGTTGACAATGGGAGGTTACCAGAAAAAAGCCGTAAAACTATTTATGGAAGAATTTAAAAAAAGCATTTAAAAGGAACTTGGATTTTACCTTTGTAAAGTCAGTTTTTTTTGTGTTATTTGCAGACCAAATTAGAAAGGTGTCCGAGTGGTTTAAGGAGCTAGCCTGGAAAGCTAGTATATGGGTAACTGTATCGAGGGTTCGAATCCCTTCCTTTCTGCGAGTTTTTAATTAAAAATAATACCAAACCTCGAAATGTATATTTCGAGGTTTTTTTATTAACTTTCTAGAATTGCGCAATGTACATTTAGATTAACTAGAATAGGATTAATTGGTAGTACAATTGTTTTTTTGCAACTCATATTAAACGTCCTTTTAAGATGGAAAAGCAGGAATTTATTTTTTATAACACCGTTGATGGAAAATCTAATGTAGCTCTTTTTGCAAAAGATGGTGATGTTTGGATGAGCCAAAACCAATTGGCAGAACTTTTTGACACCTCTAAGCAAAATATTAGTCTGCATATTCTAAATATCTTAAAAGAGAACGAGTTAGATGAAAATTCAGTTGTCAAGGATTACTTGACAACTGCCTCTGATGGCAAAAAATATAATGTTGTATTTTATTCTTTACCTATGATTTTGGCAATTGGTTTTAGAGTGCGAAGTATAAGAGGTACACAGTTTAGACAATGGGCAAATCAAAATCTGCAAGAATATATGATTAAGGGGTTTGTAATGGATGACGAACGTCTTAAAAACCCAAGCGGAAGAACAGATTATTTTGATGAATTACTCGAACGAATTAGGGATATTCGTGCTTCTGAAAAAAGATTCTATCAAAAAGTTCGAGATCTTTTTGCTTTGAGTAGCGATTATGATGCTACAGACAAAGCTACTCAAATGTTTTTTGCAGATACGCAAAATAAATTGCTTTACGCTATTACAGGAAAAACAGCCGCAGAATTAATTGTTTCTCGTGCCAATGCAGATGTTCCAAATATGGCACTTACAAGTTGGAAAGGTGGTATTGTGCGAAAACAGGATATTTATATAGCAAAAAATTATCTTACTAGTGATGAGATTGATTTGCTAAATCGATTTGTAGTAGTGTTTCTTGAAACGGCAGAATTACGAGCAAAGAATGCACAAGATATTACAATGAATTTTTGGAAAACAAATGTTGATCGAATTATAGAGTTTAATGACAAAGAAGTTTTAACTCATAAAGGAAAAGTGACGCATTTACAAATGGAAGAAAAAGTTGATGCGATTTATGAAGAATTTAATAAGCAGCGTAAACAACTTGATGCCCAAAAGGCAGATGAACAGGATTTAGAAGAGTTGAAACAATTGGAAGATAAACTTACAAAGAAATCTAACTAATAATTTAGAAGAGATTTTCGAGTGGTTGACGGAGCAAGCCTGGAAAGTTTGTATATGGGTAACTGTATCGAGGGTTCGAATCCCTTCCTCTCTGCTGAAAAAATCCCGCAATTTCAATATTTGAAATTGCGGGATTTTTTGTTTTAAAACAGGTGTAAATACCTAGTTTACTTTTGTTAAATGTTTTTATATTGCTGTTAATGTTGAAGTTATTTTGAGTAGTTACGGAAAACCATAATGAAATTTGTTATAATTATTATATAATTGATGTCTCTAAGATGATTTTTCTTGTAATTCAATTTATAGCTAGAAAAACTCTTTTTAGAGATTTTTATTAACACAAAATCATAATTAAGCAAAATAAAAATAACATGAACAAACCAGAAAATGTAAGATTAGAAGTTTTTAGATTTAATTTAAACCCTAGAAGAAGTTATTCGGGAACAAACACTTTCCGTGATTTGTTTTTAAGGAAAACTTCAAGCCCTCCAGAAATTTCAAATGAGGATTTATTTACTACTTTTTTTAATTATTTTATTACAGCTTTAGATACAGACTATAAAATAGTTAGAAACAAGGCGTTTACTTTAATAAATGGTAATGGTGAAACAAATTTTCAATCAGAAAATACAATTATGTATGGAGTTTTAGAAGGAGGACCGCTAGGGGAAGGGAAAACAAGAAGAACATTGACGAATAAAACTGAAGGTAATTCTTTAGATGGAAATGTTATTAACGATAAATATTTTTTTTACATCTATACTCCTTTAAATAGTAGTAATGGGTATATTATGTTTCAAATTTATCAGCAAGATAGCATTAGATTCGAATTTTTTAATTTTTTGTTTAATGATATATTTAAACACGTTCCGGATTATAACATGCCTGATTATGATCCTTTTATTCCGCAAAGCATTAGAGATGAATTTAAAAGTGGAGCCAAAATTAAAGAATTGAAATTTTCTGAAACTATGCTTTCAAATCAAATTGAAGATTCAGCAAGCTTTAGATCACTAAATGAAAGTTATAAAATTGAGGTCAAAGTTACTCCAGTTAGGGGGAATGTTAGATTTTCATTATTAGAAACATTAGTCCCTCCATTTGTTGCTAAGGCATTTAATGGAATTACACTTAATAATTTCGATAACAAAAAAGTTGTTTTACAAAATGCAACTAGCAAAAAAAGAGCGACATTTGAAATGGACGGTGCAGGTGATATAATGCCGAGGATATATCTGAAAGACAGAATCGAAATAAGTAGTTTTGGAGTTCCAAACTTTGAACAGCTAAAATCTTACTGCGATACGATCTTAGATGGACTATTAGAACAACAACCAACGGTAAGAGAAGTATAAAAGATGATATTTTTAAATGTAAAAAAAATATATACTAACGCAAAAAAATCTCTATATACAGATATAAATGGTAAAGAAGATAGATGGAATATTCCGTATTTATTTATTAATTATATAGTACCAATAATAAGTTGCGTTATTGTATACATAAATAGAGAGAAGCTTTTGGATGATCCTAAAGTTATAGCGACATTGTTATCACTTTTTTCAGGATTAATGTTTGGTGTACTTATCAAAATTCCAGACAAGTTTAAAGATCTAGAACCTAAAAAATTTGAAAGTATAGATGAGGAGACTAAGAGAAAACAAGTGAAAAATTATCTTAAGCTTTTTATGTATTCCTTGTCTTATTCAATACTTGTTGCTCTTTTTTCAATTTTTTTTACTTTATTAAATTCTTTTTTTCCAAGTTTAGTAGGTTGTGATTTAAATCAGTTTTATCTAGTAAAAGATTTAGAAAAGATAAATTGGTTGCGAACATTCGAGTTTTTAATAATTGTTACGTATAGATTTTTACTAGTAAGTTTCTTATTCAATTTTGTTTTTTATATTTTTAAAGCAGTAGTTAATTTATATGAGTTTATGCTTTATGAATTCAGTAAAATAAAATAGAGGCTTATCGAGAAAAAGCAATTTTGATACAAATCAAAGAAAAAAGAGATCTCAAATTTTCAAGATCTCTTTTCTGCAATTATATTTTATAAAACAATTTTACTTCCCTTTCAACAACTTCTCCAAATACTCATTTTTATCCTTTTCAGATTGCAATAAACGTTCGTAAAGTTTTTTGTTTTCCTCATAAACTTCAACCAATTTATCTAAAGGATTGAATGTACAGTGATTTGCATGAATGGCACCAGAATTAGAACTATTATCGTAAAAATTGGCAAAATAGTTAATCATATTTTCTTCCGTAAAATTTTGAATTGCTTCAACACTTACACCAAGAGCTTTTGCGACAGCTTTCAGTTTTTCGTCGTCTATAGTTTCGCTGTTTTCCATAGCAGAAACCGCCTGCTGATTTGTTCCTAAAGCTTGTGCCAAAGCTTCTTGCTTCATGTCTTTCAGCTCACGAATTCGGCTGATTTTTCTTCCTATATGACTTGGTCTTGTTGTTGTGCTCATACTTCAAAGGTATTTAAAATTTTTTAGAGAAAAATAGATTTCAGTAAAAAACAGGCTATATTTTGTAAGATACGGTTTATAATTATTTTCGAAAAGCCAAATTTATGAAAAAGAAAACGTCTAATCTAGCCCCGATAGAAGCGATATCCTTTTGTGTTGGGGTTCAACACAAAAGATAAAGCGGATAGCGGGACTAAACGTGATTTTGAAAATGAGTTTTTCTGCTTCTAAAAATTAAAAATTCTTAATCTTGCAGTGCTATTTTAACCTTCGGCATCATCTTATCGACAAACATTCTATAAGCGGCTTCTGAAGGATGCAAACCATCTGAAGCAACCAAAATTGGATTGTTAAGTCCTTCGCGCGTGATTTCTGTAATCGATACAAAGGCAATTTGATTGGTGTTGCAATATTTCTCTGCAAAAGAATTGTATTGGTTAATTTCTGTTGAAATTGTACCGCTTTGATTTCCTGCAAGAGCTTGTCCGTATGGAGTATACGCGTAGTCTGGAATAGAAATAACGACAACATTTTTTCTGTCGCCTTTGGCTAGCATAATGGCTTTGTTGACTAATTCTGGGAATTCTTTTTCGTAAATAGAAAAACTTCTATGCTGAAATTGATTATTAACACCAATTAAAAGTGTTACGAGATCATAATTGGATTCTGGATTTTGAGAATCAATGGACGAAATTAAATTGGATGTTGTCCAGCCTGTTGTAGCGATTATTTTAAGAGAAATGCTACTAGAGTACATGGCGTTTAAACTCGCCTTTAATTGCTCAGGAAAACGGCATGTAGCGCACACGCTTTGACCAATGGTATAACTATCGCCTAAAGCTAAATAATTTACTTTGCTGGCAATTGGTGGTTCTGTGGTTTTGGGTGGAGTTACAGCTGGTGGAGAAGTTGTGGGAGTAGTTTCGTCTGAACTGCAGCTCAAAAGAAATACTGAAAGTATAATAATAACTATTTGTTTAAAATGTGGTTTCATAATTTGTTCCAATTAGATTCTAGTCGCTTTAAACAAATAGTTACGTTAAATGACTGGTTACGGTTTTGTGGCTTCTTTGTAAATATTTCTTTCCATAGTAATGTGAAGTCTTTCAAACATTTCAAAAATATTAAAACTTTCTTTTTTATAGTAAGCTTGTACAGCTTCTTTGGCGCTTTTCAAGACCGTTTCATTTTCCCAAACGGCAATTGTAATGTAAATTAAATTGCCTTTTTCATCAACGCGTTCGTAAGCATTGTCATTTACAAATCCGTTTAAATGTTTTATAAAGTTTCGGTTGATTTGCAATCGTTCTAAAAATTCTTGTTTTGATTTCTCGGGAACAATAAATTTATCGATAAAAATTTGCTGCATGGTTTCTGATTTTTTAGGTTCAATTTCTGAATTGATTGTTGTTGATTGAGCATTTGTTCTATAGCTGAATAATGTCAAAAAGACAATTCCGATTAAAAGATTTGTTTTCATAATTCTTGTTTTTATTGAGGTAAAATTCAGAATTACGAAGCTCTAATCATTGTAAAAAATCATTGATTTACCAAAATGAAGGAAAGTTGAAAAACTCTGTTGGAGTTTGTCCTGTAAACAATTTGAAGTCTTTATTGAAGTGAGGCTGGTCAAAATAACCCGCATCAAAAGCCAGATCGATAAGGTTTTGGTTTTTTTGTTTGTGATCGATAATTGATTTTATACGAACAACATAACAAAATTGTTTTGGAGTTGATCCAATTGTTTTTCGGAATCTTTTCTCAAAAGCATCTTGACTGATAAAAAGTGCATTGGCAAGTTCTTTTATTTTAATGATGCCTTTTTTAGATTGTATGATATTAATGGCAGCCGAGATTAAATCGTCTGGTTTATAATTGTGGAGTCTTGATAAAAGAAACTGTTCTATAATTGCAATTTTTTGATTGTTGGTTTTTGCTTCGGCTAAAAGTTCTTCAATAATGGCAATTTTTTGCCGTGGAATAAAGTTGTCGAGCGAAACACTTTCTTCAAATAATTCATGAAGCGGTTCTTTAAAAAAAGCTTTAGCACCAGCTTCTTTAAACTGAACGACAAGAGTTGCCGTATCTTTTGCATAATTAATTAATCGTACAGATTTGCGAATACCCGAAATTGTAGAAAGGGGTAATTTATCATGCCGATTTTCTTGAATATAATTAACGTCGCCTTTGCAGCGAAAAGCAATTGCTAGCGAAGTGCTGGGCAAAACCCTGTTTGTCAATTCGTCTTCGCTTTCAATAATTCTGTAAGTTTTGACAAAAGGCTTTAATTGTTCTGTTGGAATGAAATCGATAATTTTCATTTGAAAGTGTTTTCAACAGTTTGAATGTCAAAGGTATGAAAAACAAAATTCCAATAACTTATCTGTTGTTAAAACAGTTTCAGTTATTGGAATTTTTTAGAGAAGAGTTACGTTAAATAACTTATTTTATTTTTAAACCATTTCGGTTTTCATCACGATTTCTTCTTCGATGGCGTTCCAAAGTGCGATACGTCTTTCTAGGGCAAGAATTGAAACTTCTTCAACTTCTTTCCATTTTTGAGCATCTTCTTCACATAATTCTGTAATCATTTGCATTGCCATTGGTCCATGCTCGTCGGCATCCAATTCGATATGTCTTTCAAAATAGTAAAGCAATTTTGTTAGATCTGTATCGGGAAGGTTTTTCTGGAAATTTTTCAAAATCTGAGTAAACATACTCGGAATCAAATCTTCTCTTCCAAAGGTAAATGCAGCGGCAATTTCGTGTGGTTTTCCTTCTTCGATAACTCTAAAAGTAAAATCAAGGAAAGATTTTACATTTGGATGTAATGAACTTTGTTTGATGGCAACAAATATATTTTGAAGAGAATGTACATCTGATAAAAAGTTTAAAACTCCAGTTGTATTGGCTCCACAAGCTTCCATTGCTTCCAGATACATTTCGTAGTGGCTTTGTCTTCTTCCGTCAATTGTCAAATCGGTTTCTTCTGCAAGAACAATTTCGTTAATTAAATAACGAGTTTCTGGGTTTTTAGTTGCAAACCAAGGTGTTGTTGTGCAAGTAAGTTTGGCCTGCAATGCTTTTAAAAGTGACATAAAATCCCAAACAGCATAAACGTGTGTTTCTAGAAAGCTGTGTAAGTCATCTATGTTTTGAATCTTATTGTATAAAGAATGATGTAATAGTTGGTCTTTTTGTGTTTGTATGCTTTTGTTTATCGTTTCGATATTCATTTTAAAAAAATTTTAATGCAAAGATAAAAAGCTTCTCTGTTAGAAGAAGCTTTTTAAGATTGATTTTGTATATATTTTAATAATTATCAATTATTTAAACGCAGGGATTCCAGTTACATCCATTCCAGTTATTAATAAATGTATATCGTGAGTTCCTTCGTACGTAATCACACTTTCAAGGTTCATCATGTGGCGCATAATAGAGTATTCCCCTGTGATTCCCATGCCTCCAAGCATTTGTCTTGCTTCGCGCGCAATGGTAATTGCCATGTTTACGTTGTTGCGTTTTGCCATAGAAATCTGCGCAGTTGTAGCTTTTCCTTCGTTTCTTAAAACACCTAAACGCCAAGTTAATAATTGTGCTTTTGTGATTTCGGTAATCATTTCGGCCAATTTTTTTTGCTGTAATTGAGTTCCTCCAATTGGTTTTCCGAATTGGATTCTCTCTTTTGCATATCTTAAAGCAGTGTCATAGCAGTCCATTGCGGCGCCAATTGCTCCCCATGCGATTCCGTAACGAGCAGAATCTAAACAGCCAAGCGGTGCGCCCAAACCAGACTTATTTGGTAAAAGGTTTTCTTTTGGAACTTTTACGTTATCAAAAATAAGCTCACCTGTTGCAGATGCACGAAGCGACCATTTATTGTGCGTTTCTGGAGTCGAAAAACCTTCCATACCACGTTCTACAATTAATCCGTGAATACGGCCTTCTTCATTTTTAGCCCAAACAATAGCAATGTCTGCAAACGGAGCATTTGAGATCCACATTTTGGCACCATTTAAAAGATAATGATCACCCATATCTTTAAAATTGGTAATCATACTTCCTGGATCTGAACCATGATCGGGTTCTGTTAAACCAAAACAGCCAATAAATTCTCCTGTAGCTAGTTTTGGCAGGTATTTCATTCTTTGTTCTTCATTTCCGTATTTCCATATAGGATACATGACCAAAGAAGATTGTACAGATGAGGTCGATCTTACGCCAGAATCGCCTCTTTCAATTTCCTGCATAATCAAACCATAAGAAATTTGATCTAGTCCTGCACCTCCATATTCTACAGGAATATAAGGACCGAAACCACCAATTTCGCCAAGACCTTTTATAATTTGTTTAGGAAATTCAGCTTTTTGAGCATATTCTTCTATAATAGGAGAAACTTCTCTTTTAACCCACGCACGTGCAGATTCGCGAACTAATTTGTGTTCGTCTGTTAGTAAATCGTCTAAGTTATAGTAATCTGGAGATTGAAATAGGTCTGGTTTCATGTTATTTAATTTTAGCAAAGCAAATTTACATAATAAAAATATAACAAATAGATATAAAATTGTTATATTTTTTTATGGTAAAAATAAAATTAATAGGAATTTGGCAAATAAATTGTAGTTTATTGATAATTTATAGACTATTTTTGAATTCCAAAAACAAACTTAATGAGGCTGATCATCTCTTTTTTCTTTTTATTACTAACACTTTTCAGTGTAGCGGCTCAAAACAATGGAGAGCTTACAGAAGAAAAGTACTTAGAATTACAGGATAAAATCCGCTTTAGTGTTAATGGAGATAATGATGAAGGCTTAGGCTATGTTAATCAGATGCTTAAGTCTAAAAATGACATGCACAAAGCTTTTGCTTATGGGGCAGGTTCGTATTTGTATCAGTTAAAAGGAAATGCTGATAAGTCTGATAAAATGTATGCAGAAGCGATAAAGCAATTAAGCAAGATTCCTGAGTCAAATGAAAAAACAAAACTGCAAGCCTATCTGTGTAACTATAGAGGTCTTACTTATTGGAAAAGATCTAATTATGGTAAGGCTCTAGGCAGCTATCAGGAAGGAGTTAAGCTTTCTTCTAAAATAAATGATGTTGTTCAAATTGTAAAATTCAAAGCCAATATTGCTTTGCTTAATGAAAGTGTTGGCAACTATCAGTTATCTATAAAAATCTTAAAACAAAATGAAGCATTCTTAGACAAGAATGAGAGTCTATACGAAAAAGATCAGTTTCAAAATTCTAAAAGTAACACGTATACCAATCTCGGAAATTCTTATGAAGGATATTATTCTAAAAATCGTCAAAAAAGCTATTTATTAGATTCTGCTGAATATTATTATAAAAAAAGTGTAGCGTATTCAGATAAATTTATTGATAACAAGACTACTGCTAAACTTAGTTTAGGTAATATTTATGTGTTTAAAAAGGACTTTACCAACGCCGAAAAAATTTATTACGATATCTCTTTTTATGCAAAACAAGTGGATAATGAATCTCTATATCAAGTTGCTTGTTTTAATTTAGGAGACCTTTATTATTCTATTAAAAAATATGATAGAGCGCTTATATTTTTAAAAAAGGTAGATTCTATTAGTCAAAAAAATAAAAAGGTCGACATTAGTTTTTTTAGGTCTAATTATATACAGGCTAAGATTTACAGTATTAAAAATGAACCTGAGCTAGCCTACAAGCACTCTAAGCTATACTTGGATTCTTACGAAAAATATGAAGGTAATCTAAGAGATGAAGCATTAGAGGTTAACTATAAATTGGGTACGGCAGATCTTAGTGGAGAAATGCTTAGCGTTCAGGAGAAGTATAAATATGAAGTGTTTTGGAATAAAGCATTGAAAATATTTTATGTTATTCTCGTAATTGGAATTGTGTTTTTTCTCATAAAAAATATTAGGGATAAAAATAAAGCGCAAAAGAAAATGAACGCTTTAATTGAAGAGTTCAAAGCTAATCTGGAAAGGAAAGAACTTGAAAAAACAGAAACTGAGCAAGTTGCAGCCGAAGCAATAGTAACAGAAATTCTAGAAGTAGAGGATGTTGCCTTGAAAAAAGAAAATGCTAATTTGAGTATCGACGAAGCCAAAGAAAATAAAATAGTTGAAAAACTATTGCTTTTGGAAGAAAAGCTAGAATACTTAAATGCCGATTTTACGCTTTCGTATGCTGCAAAAAAAATAAAGACCAATACTACTTATTTGTCTTATGTAGTGAATAAAAGATTTGGAAAATCTTTTAGTGAATATTCTAATGAATTGAAAATTAACTATGTTATCAATCAGATGATTACAAACCATTTGTATCGAAAATATTCGACACAGGCAATTGCAGAAAGTGTTGGTTTTAAAAATGCCGTATCTTTTGCAAAATCATTTCGCAAAAGAACTGGAGTGTCTCCAGCTCAGTTTGCGAATAATATTTAATTTCATATGATATAACTTTTTTAATTGTTTCCATTTCCGCCAGTTTTCTTAGGCTCGTTTGGATCAATAGTTGGATCGTCACCTCCTCCTTTAATTGTTTTTTGCTCTTTTCTAGAGATTGTTTCTAATTGAAAATTTTCGAATGTTAATTTGTTATTTTTCATGACTTTATTTTTTGGATTAGTTTTTAAAAGAGTTTTTTCTATTGTTTATGGATTCCCGTTTCCGCCAGTTTTTCTAGGCTCGTTTTGATTATTTGGGTCAATAACTGGATCGTCACCTCCTTTAATTGTTTTTAGCTCTTTTCTAGAGATTGTTTCTAATTGAAATTTTTCGAATGTTAATTTGCTATTTTTCATGACTTTATTTTTTTGGATTAGTTTTTAAAGTGTTTTTTTTTCTATTGTTTATGGATTCCCGTTTCCGCCAGTTTTTTTAGGCTCGTTTTGATCATTAGGGTCTATATTTCCCCCTCTAATTATTTTTTTTTCTTCTTTAGAAAGTTTGTCTATTTGAAAATCGTTGAATGTTAATTTTGAATTTTTCATGTTATTGATATTTGTATTATTAAAAATTAGTACTATAAATCTTTCATAAATATTTTTTGGCAGTCATATCAGATGCGATAAAAAACAGCGCTAAAAATTGAGTATGTAAAGTTTTTTGGGTTTATTTTTTGGTCTTTAAAAGCAGTAGAAAAAAGATTTATTTATAAGTTAATTCCGATTTTTTAAAATTGTTTTTCTTTGCTTTTTTGGGAGTGTTTTTTGTTCTTTTGGAGGATCAATTATGGACTAAAATTGGTCTTTTTTTACATCCTCTTTTTATGATTTTTTTCTTGTAAAATCACCTCTTTTTTAGGGCCTATTTTTCATGTTTATTAATGTTTAGATTATTACTTATCCAAAACTAGATAAAAAGCGAAACCGTTAATCGAAAATGGGCTTTTGAAGCTTTTTGATAAATAAATATACATTTAAAACCTTGTATTTCAATACTTTGTAGTGGTTACTATACTTGGTATAATTTATAAATTGTATGTGGTATAATTAATAAAATGTATGTGTTCATGCGATTTTAATCAATAAAAACCCCAATCTTTGCAGTGTAATTATGATTTAAAAACGATCCAAAACGATGTTAAAGCTGGTCCAAAAATTTCTGCAAATCAATCGCTACTCAGATATCAAAAATGAGTTTAAGGATCTGTTTTTGTCACATCCAAATTATCCGAGTTTGTTTGCCATTACAGACTCGTTTGATTTGCTTTCTGTGGAGAACGCAGCAGTGAGAGTTTCGAAAGAGCAGATTGAAGATTTGCCTTCAAACTTTTTGGCTTATTTTAAAGACGAATTAATACTGGTAGAAAAAATTAAAAGCGGGGTTAGAATCACAACCACAAAAAAAGGAACTCAAAAATTATCTTATGATAAATTTCTTTTAGACTGGAATGGTGTAATTGTAGCCATTGAACCAAACAATGTAGTAGCAAGAGATAATCTTAAAATAGAATACAATTGGTTGAAATATTTTCTGCCTCTTGCCCTAGTAGCTGGATTATCTTTCTTTTTTAATCGTTTTGATTGGTTTAGCGCTTCCTTTTTGGTAACATCGGTATTAGGTTTTGTCGTAAGCATATTTATTGTACAGGAGAAATGGGGAGTTAAAAACACCGTAATTTCTAAATTCTGTAATTTAAGTTCAAATACTTCTTGCCACTCTGTAATAAGTTTCAATGATGATATTGCAAATAGATGGTTGAGTTTCTCAGATTTGCCATTGCTTTTCTTTGGATCAAGCATCATTGCCATATTAGTTCAGCCTTTAAGTTCGGCTATTTTTATTGGATTCTTAAGTCTATTAGCCATTCCAATAATAGTTTGTTCTATCTGGATTCAGAAATTTGAGATTCAAAAATGGTGTATAATGTGTTTAGCAATATCATTTTTAATCTTAGTTCAAAGTATAGTTTGGTTTTCGTCAGATCTTTTTACGTTGAGTTTTAGTTTTAATGCCATTTTTCCTTATGTATTTTCGTTACTGCTTTTAATTCCGATCTGGGCGACAGTTAAGGTGATGATTAAAAAAATGCTTGATAATGAGAATTCTTTAAAAGAGCTTAAGAAATTTAAAAGAAATTATTCACTATTAAATTTCTTGTCTAAAAAAGTAAAATATACAAAAGGATTTGAAGATTTAAGAGGCTTGACTTTTGGTAATAAAAATGCAGGAGTTAGACTTTCTGTCATTCTTAGTCCAAGTTGTGGACATTGTTATAAAACTTTTCAAGAAGCTTTTGATTTAGTATTGAAGTTTCCAGATAAAATATTTTTGAATGTTCTTTTTAATATTAACCCCGAAAACAACGATAATCCTTATAAAGCAGTTGTAGAAAGACTATTAACAATTAATAGAACAACGCCAGGAAAAACAGTTGAAGCAATCTCAGATTGGTATATCAAGAGAATGGTTCATAAAAAATGGCTTAAAAAATGGAATGTTGATTCTGTAAGCATGATGATAAATCAGGAAATTCAGAAACAATATGATTGGTGCTCTATGAACAATTTTAATTATACACCTATTAAAATTGTCAATGAAAGGCTGTTTCCAAATGAATATGAATTGAATGAATTGAAATATTTCTTAAATGATTTTGTTGAGGAAGTTCAAGTTTTAGAGAAGACAGCATAAAAAAAACAGAAATTTCGACTGTTCAAATAGAAAATGTTAATCCCCGATTTAAAACCTGCAGTTATGTTAAAGAATATTTTGAAATTGAAAGGTGCGGTAGAATTGACTGCAAATGAGCTAAAAACAATGAACGGAGATCATGCTCCTATTTGTGAAGATGGATTTAAAGCGAAAAGATGTACAGAATTTGGAACGGTGCCAGCACATTGGAACTGCATACCAAATAGTTATGTTGGAAGCTGTTAAGGAAAATATTAAGCATCAAGTTATTAAGGATTTGAGGCTTAAACTCAAAAATGTAAATAACCAGTTATGTTAGAAAAAATTTTAAAAAGCAAAGAAACAAGAAAGCTGACAAAAAAAGAGCAGAAAAGCATTTTAGGAAGTGAGTATTCACAAGAACTGAATTGCAATGATACTGCTGTCGAGAAATATTATGCTTGCTAATTTTAATGTTTAGATAGTAACAATCAAGCACTGTTATTATATAAAAAAGGTATTAAATATGTTAAAGAAGATCTTAAAACTCGAAGGTGCTCACTACATTAACAAAAGTGTACAGAAGACCATGAAAGGAGGAATTCCAGATTGTTGGGTTTATGCTTTGGAAGCAGGATGCATTTTAATACCGTTAGGCGAAACTTGTCCGCTAAATACATCATCGGGTATTTGTGATACAAGCCGTCTTTGTTGTTGATTTTTAACTTTTTTAAAAGTAATACGATATAGCCTTATTTAGAATTTAGTCATGTTTTTTTTGAATGTATAGGCGCTCGATCGTGGAACATTGAGCAAATTCTCAGTATTGATGATTGGTACTGAGATTCTTAGGAGTTGGTCGCTGTGTTAATTTTATTTGGTTAGGGTAACCGCGACCATGTCCTAAAGAAATTGTGTTGCTAAAAATTTGTTTTTAAATACGAAACAGAGAAGATCATATCTTCTCTGTTTTTTTATGTTAAAATTCTAATATTGCAATTATGTAAGTTTAAAAGTATTATATTTATAATAACAGTAGGTTTAATCTTAAAATTATGAATTTGATCGCGAGCAAATCATAAAATTTTAAAATTATTCCTGCAGATTATTTCTTAACTATAACATTTTTAAATTATGAAAAATTTACAAAAATTTGGTAAAGCTTTAAGCAAAGCTGAAATGAAAAGTATTAATGGCGGATTTTCTTGCTCTTGCAATGGTCGTTATCTAGGAGAGTATTCTTCTGCGAGCGCATGTTGTTCTGCTTGCAATGTAAGTTGCTAAATTGCAGAGTAGGGTAAGGAGGCAACTCCTTACTCTTTATAAAACCTTTTTTTAACCAGCAATAAAGCCTCTAGAATTACCTCAAATTATTATGATTATAAGTATTTATAAATATCAACAAAGACTCCTAGTTTTGCTTCTTGTGCTATTTTTTAATCAGGAAGCTTTTTCGCAAAATAGTGCAGTTATTCTAGGCAAAGGTTTTGATAAACAAAATGGCAAACTTCTTAAAGTAGCAAAACCAATTGGAAATTATCCTAAAAGTTTTTATAAAAAAAATAGCGACGATATAAAAGTTGAAAATGGGCAATTTGTAAAAGAATTAGAATTAGATTCTAACGGCTTTGTTACCATTTATGAGGATCCGTATATGTTTGGAAGCTTTTCTTTTTTTGTAGAGAAAGGAGATTCCATAATAATAGAACAAAAGAAAGATAGAATTGAAATAAGTGGGAATAATTCAGCTTTTAATAATCTTTATACAAATAATTCATATTTAAAAGTAAGTCCAGATGGTGTTTTTGATGTTTTGACAGTTTTAAAAAAGTACAAAAATGCTGATGATGTTATTAAAAATATAGATATTCAAAAACAAAAAATATTTAATTTTTACCAAGCTTTACACAAAGAGAAAAAAATTAGTGCGAACTGTTTGAAAGCAGTTAATGCTGAAATAGATGGGCGAATTAATTTTTTTGCGGGTAATTATTCAGAAAACGGAAGAAGCGAGGAAACGAGAAAAAAACTAGGATTAGCATTTGATACTAAAGAAGCTCAAAAATTAGTTGAGTTTTATAATTCAAAATATTCTGTATTTAGCGAAAATAGTTTGTATAGTACCATATTGGATCAAAACCTCTATATGACGGGTTGGAATATGGAAGCACAGGCCAAAAAGACAAATAAAAAAGTCAATAGGTTTTGGAATCAATTTGATGAGCTATTTAAAAGTTGCAGATCAAATTTTGGTGTAATTGATTTTGTAGAGCCCGAACAATACAAAGAAATATATATTGCAAGTTGTATTTTTGAGTCAATACGATTCAATTGTGTAAAAAATAAAAAAGACTTAATAGCTGTTTATAGGGCTTTTATAAAAAAATACCCTGAAAGCAATTATAATGCAATAATAGAGAATCTTCTTTTTGAAGATGATCTAAAGCAAAAGGAGAATAATAATTCTCCAATAGGAAGTTTAAGTTCGTATGACGCAGCTGTTGGGTTGTCGATTTCAAATAGCCGTATTGATGTAAAGAAATCCTTTGAGGAGGCAATTGCTGAAAAATATCCAAATCAAAATTTGTTCATTGATTTTTGGGCAACATATTGCTCTCCATGTATCAAGCAATTTGAATATAATGACGAATTGCATGTGTTTTTAAACAAGCAGGATATCAAAACGATTTATGTGACTATTGATAACGAAGCAAGTGTCGATTTATGGAAGAAAATGATTAGCGATTACAGTTTAGTTGGGTATCATCTTTTTGCAAGCGAGGTTTATAGAAATGAAAAAATAATGAAAGAAGTTATCGATTATGTGCCTCATTATTTTGTTTATAATTACAAAACAAAAAAAATAACTTTAGTTGAAGGTTATCCAAGTGAGAAACAAAAATTTTATGATAAAATAACGGCTTCCCTTATTAAATAAACTAGAGCATGGATAATTCCAAGAAAATAGCTTTGCTGTATCCTTACTATGGGAAATTTCCATGGTATTTTAAATTTTTCATTGAATCATGTAAGTACAATCCATCAGTTGATTTTATAATTTTCACAGACATAAAAATTAATGAAGAACTGCCAAAAAATATAATCGTAATTGAATACTCATTTTTAGAATTGAAAAAATTAATAAGTGAGAAAATGGGCTTTTCTGTTTCATTGAATTCTCCTTATAAATTATGTGATTTTAAACCTGCATACGGAGTAATTTTTTCAGAATTTATTACTGATTATGATTTTTGGGGACATGGAGACATTGATTTAATCTTCGGAAATATAAGGACATTTATGACCGATGAGGTTTTGGATAATTTTGATGTAATCTGTGTTAGGGATGAATACGTTACAGGTTTTTTTACTTTATTTAGAAATAATGAGTTTGTAAATAAATTATATGAGGAAAGTAAAGATTATAAGTTTGTTTTTCAAAACGAAAAAAACTTTGTATTTGATGAATGTGGCAACTTGTTTTCAGAGCTTCAGGCGGGAGAATCTATTTTTGAATTAGAATCGGAAATAGAAACAATGACTCATGTGATAAAAAGACTTAATCAGGAAGAAAAAATTAGAGCCTATTTTGATTTCTTTGTTGTCGAAGGTATTCCAGGAAATTTACTTTGGGATAATGGTACACTCAGCTTTAAAGATCAGTACGAAATACTATTGTATCATTTAATCACATTTAAGAATTTTCCACACTTTGTACCTTTTTTTTGGAAAAAAGTACCTTCAAAATTTTACATCGGTAAGAATTACTTTTCCTCTTATCCCGAGAACTCCGCTAGAATTAAGTTCTATAAGATATTCTTTCAATTTTATTTAAGCATTTTAAATCTAAAAGACGCATTTTTGAGATGGTTTGAAAATTTAAAAACAACTACATTATTATTTTTTAATAAAAACGCATATGATGTAACAGAGGTAGTTATAATCATAGATAATAAAAAAAAAAGAAAGGTAAAAAGGTTAGAAAAAAAACAAATTGAAGGAAATGCTTCTAAAGAGATTTTTGGTATAAAATGATTATAGATATTTAACAGAAGAGTTTACAGAACTATTTTGATCTCATCTAATAATTTTATACTTTTTGTAAGTATTTTAGATTATATTGCTGTACAAAAAATTGAATGACAATTGAAAAAATTTCCCCATTATAAACAGGCAGATTACAAAGATTGTGGCCCAACGTGTTTAAAAATAATTGCAAAGCATTACGGAAAAACAATCAAAATTCAGGAATTGCGTGATGCAAGCGAGACAACTCGTGAAGGAAGTAATCTACTTTTTTTAAGCGATGCTGCCGAAAAAACAGGTTTTAGAACTTTAGGGGTAAAGTTAAGCTTGGAGAGATTAGAAGAGGTGCCCTTGCCTTGTGTGCTGCATTGGAACCAAAACCATTATGTGGTACTTTATAAAATCAAAAAAGGGACATATTACATTTCTGATCCAGCTTTTGGATTAATTCAATATAATAAAGAAGACTTTTTAAAATTCTGGATTGGCAATAATGCCGACGATCAAACCAAAGAAGGTGTTGCGCTGTTGCTAGAACCAACACCAGTTTTTTTTCAGTCTGAATTTGATAAACAAGAAGGTGGAGAAATAGGTTTTGGACTATTATCGCATTATATTCTTCGCTATAAATCATTTTTGATACAGTTAAGTATCGGATTATTGGCAAGCAGTTTACTGCAGCTTATCTTCCCTTTCTTGACTCAAAGTATTGTTGATGTCGGAATCCAAAATCAGAATCTTAATTTTATTTATCTGGTTCTTTTTGCCCAACTTTTTCTTTTTGCTGGAAGAACAGGTTTGGACCTTATTAGGAGCTGGATTCTACTACATTTATCAACCCGAATCAACATTTCTCTTATTTCAGATTTCTTTATTAAATTAATGAATCTGCCTATTTCCTTCTTCGATGTGCGAATGACTGGAGATATCATGCAGCGAATAAATGATCATCGCCGTATCGAAAAGATTCTGACCACATCATCGCTCAATGTTCTGTTTTCTGTAATTAATATGTTTATAATGGGAGCTGTTTTGGCCTATTATAATCTGCAGATTTTCTTAGTGTTTTTTGCAGGAAGTGTGTTATACTTTGGCTGGATAATTCTATTCTTGAAAAGAAGAGAAGCATTGGATTATAAACGATTTGCGGAAATTTCGAATGAGCAGAGTAAAGTAATAGAGCTGATAAACGGAATGCAGGAAATTAAGCTTCATAATGCCGAAAAGCAAAAACGATGGGGCTGGGAGTATGTTCAGGCGAGACTTTTTAGGGTTTCGATAAAAGGATTGGTTTTGGAGCAGACTCAAACTATTGGTTCTTCAATTATTAATGAATTAAAGAATATTTTTATCGTATTTCTTTCAGCAAAATTAGTGATTGATGGTTCTATAACTTTAGGTATGATGCTAGCAATCAGTTCGATTGTTGGGAGTTTAAATGGGCCAATTACGCAGCTTATTGAATTTGTTAGGGAGCTTCAGGATGCTAAAATATCGTTAGCCAGATTGTCCGAAATTCATCAGAAAGAAGATGAAGTCCAACAGGAGGTAAACCAGACAAGTGAAGTTCCGCAAGATGTCGACATAGAAATTAAAAACCTTTCTTTTCGATATTTAGGTTCAGATATTCCTGTTTTAGACAATCTAAACCTTTTAATTCCGAGCAATAAAGTAACTGCAATAGTGGGTGTTAGCGGAAGCGGTAAAACGACTTTAATGAAGCTCCTGCTCAAGTTCTATGAACCTGAAAAAGGAGAAGTGCTTATTGGAAACGCACAGCTTAAAAATATATCGCAACATGCATGGAGAGCTAATATTGGAGCCGTAATGCAGGAAGGTTTTATTTTTAGCGATACCATTGCTAATAACATTGCTATTGGAGTGGATAAAATCGATAAAGAAAGATTGCTTTATGCTGCAGATGTGGCAAATATTAAACAGTATATCAGTGAGCTGCCTCTAAATTTTAATACCAAGGTTGGTTCTGAAGGATTAGGAATGAGTACGGGACAGAAACAGCGTCTGCTTATTGCAAGGGCGGTTTATAAAAATCCCGAAATTTTATTTTTTGATGAAGCGACTTCAGCCTTAGATGCCAATAATGAAAAAGAAATCATGAAAAAACTTGATATTTTTTTTAAAGACAAAACGGTTGTGGTAATCGCGCATCGATTGAGTACTGTTATGAATGCTGATCAGATTGTGGTTTTAGATAAAGGAAAAATCATAGAGATAGGAAGCCATTCGGCATTGGTAGAACAAAAGGGTAGTTATTTTGAATTGGTTAGAAATCAGCTGCAATTAGGAAATTAATCATGAACAAAGATACATTTGAATTAAGAAGCGAAGAGGTTCAGGATATCCTGACCAAAGTGCCACATTGGATGATACGATGGGGTACGGTTTTAATATTTGCCATAATTGTTTTACTGTTTTTTGTTTCCTGGTTTGTCAAATATCCAGATGTTGTAAAAACAGAAATTGTAATTACCACTAATATTCCGCCAGAGAAAATAGTTTCAAAATCTTCTGGACGTATTGAGGCTATTTTGGTTAAAAATAAAATGCTGGTTCCTAAAAACAGCACATTGGCTATTATTGAAAATACAGCCAATTACAAGGATATTTTTCGACTAAAGGATATTGTTGATAAATACGACATCAACAACTCGCAAAAAGAATTTCCTTTTGAGCAATTGAAAAATACGCAATTCGGTGAAGTAGAAAGTGCTTATGCTGCATTCCAGAAAGATTATCAGGCACAGGAACTCAATAAAGATCTGCATCCATTTCAGATCGAAAGTAGAGCGCAACAGTCCGAAAAAGTTCAAATAACAGAAAGGTTAGAAATCCTACAACAGCAAAAAATAATTAACGAACGCGAATTGGAACTTCAGAAAAATGAAGTAGCTCGTTTTGAAACGCTGTTTAATAAAGGAATTATTTCTGCTCAGGAAATGGAAGTTAAAAAATTGAATTTCCTTCAGGCGCAAAAGAACTATCGAAGCCTGCTGTCTTCGATTTCTCAATTGAGGTCTTCTTTGATTGACAACACAAAATCAAGTCAGAATTTGCAAATAAATAGCACTAAAGAAGAAGTTAATCTAGATCGTAGTGTTTCGCAGTCCTTTTATCAATTGAAAAAAGTGATAAGAGATTGGGAGTTGGCTTATGCCTTAAAATCGTCAATTAGCGGAAAGGTTACCTTTTTGCAGGTTTGGAATGAAAATCAGACCATAAATGTTGGCGATAACGTGTTTTCGATTATTCCAGATGCAAAAAACAGTTTCATAGGAAAAGTAAAAGCTCCAGCTTTAAATTCAGGAAAAATAAAAGTAGGTCAGAGGGTCAATATTCGTTTGGCAAATTTTCCTGATAGAGAATTTGGGGTTCTAAAAGGAGAGATTAAAAATATTTCGCTCGTGCCCGATAAAGAAGGAAATCTACTAATAGATGTTGCGCTTCCAAACGGTTTGAAAACATCGTACAATAAACAAATTACTTTCCAACAGGAAATGAAAGGAAATGCAGAGATTGTAACCGAAGATCTGCGTTTAATTGAGCGAATTCTATATCAGTTTAAAAGCATTTTTGAACAAGTTTAAAATTAACCAATCCCATACCTAACCATTAACCAAAACCACAAATTTTAAATGAAAAAAACAGTACTTATCACATTTTTACTATTCTTTCAATTTTCTTTTTCAAAACCAATTACCGAAACTCAAAAGTTAGCTGCAACCTGCAAGGTTTGGGGTTTCCTAAAATATTATCATCCGAATGTCGCAGATGGCAGTAAAAATTGGGATGAACAATTATTTCAAATTCTGCCAAAAGTAGAAGAAGCGAAGACTTCTGAAGCATTTTCTCTGGTAATTGAAGATTGGATTGATTCTTTGGGAGAAATTAAAAAACAGGAAACTTTAAAACCAGCTGTAAAAAAAGAATATTTTGATAAAAATTTCGATTTATCATGGGGCAATAATAAAGAATTGTTCTCGAAATCACTTTCAAAAAAATTGAAATTTATTGAAGAGAATAGAATTCAGGAAAAACAGTATTATGTTGCTTATGAATTCGGCAGTAATGGTCCTCCATTACAATTTAAAAATGAAGTAAAATATGCAGATTTTAAATGGACTGATAAAAATTTACGCCTTTTAACCCTTTTTAGATATTGGAATTACATCGAATATTTCTTTCCCTATAAATATCAAATGGATGAAAATTGGGATAAAGTTTTAAATGAAATGCTGCCAAGATATTATGCGCCAGAATCTGAAAAGGATTTTAATTTGGCAATGCGTGAGATCTCTGTAAAGCTAAATGATACTCACGCCTCAACTAGTATGCCTCAATTGTTTGAATATTTTGGCGATAAATTTATTCCTGTAGACGTTACTATCATTGATGAAAAAGCAATTGTTGTTGCATTGAAAAATGATTCTCTGGCAAAAGTTAGTGACATTAAGATTGGCGACGTAATTACAAAAGTAGAAGGGAAGACTATTGCAGAAATTTTGAATGAAAACCGAAAATATGTAGAAGGATCTAACGAGCCATCTGTTTTAAGGAATGCATATTGGGCAATTTTTAATGGCAAAACACCTTCATTTGAAATCGAGTATATTCGAGACGGAAAAACTTCAATAAAGTCTATTAATAGATATGAGTATGAAGATTTAAAAATTCAGTTTCCAGATAAAGAAAAATGGAAAATTTTAGAGGGCAATATCGGTTATGTTGATTTTAATGAACTTGATCCAGCAGATGTTCCGGCCTTAATTTCAGCCTTAAATAATACAAATGCAATAATTTTTGACAATAGAAATCGACCACACGAGGTTATGTATCCAATTGTAGATTGGCTTAATCCTGAAGAGAAAGAATTTGCCAGATTTCTTGATCCAGATGTAAATTATCCTGGACGTTATTATTGGAGAGAAGAAATTCAGAAGTGCGGGAAAAGCAATCCAGATCATTACAAAGGAAAAGTAATTGTGATAACAAATGAAAAAGCTGTAAGTCATGCTGAATTTACTTTAATGAGTTTACAAACGGTTCCTAATTGTGTAGTTATCGGAAGTCAGACAGGTGGAGCTGATGGTGCAAATTACAGATTCCAAATCATTAAAGGATTTGGTTCTTCATTTACCTGCTATGGAGTTTTTTATCCAAACAAAAAAGAAACCCAACGTATTGGAATTGTTCCAGATATTGAAGTGAAGCCTACTATTTTAGGAATTCAGCAAGGAAGAGATGAGGTTTTGGAAAGAGCTGTTCTTTTTGCTAAAAAAGGTAAATAGAAAAATTTAAACAGAGTCTTTGTCAAAGTTTTAAACTTTGACAAAGATGTTTTTTTATAATGAACCCGAATCGCAATTTTTAAATGAAAAGAACATTACTTATTACTTTCGTATTATTGTTTCAACTTTGTTTTTCTAAACCAATAACGGAAACTCAAAAATTAGCCGCAACGTGCAAAGTTTGGGGCTTTTTAAAATACTATCATCCAAATGTTGCTAAAGGAAATTTTAATTGGGACGACCAGCTTTTTAAAGTTTTGCCAAAAATAGAAGAGGCAAAAACAGATATACAGTTTTCAAATGTTATAGAAAAATGGATTAATTCTTTGGGTAAGGTTAAAGCTTATAAAGCAGAACTTCCAAATGAAGAAATAGATTATTTTGACAAAAATTTTGATCTTTCTTGGACACAAAATACAGTACTGTTCTCTAAGAGTCTGTGTCAAAAACTAAAATTTATTGAGCAAAATAGAATTAAGGGAAAACAATATTATGTTGAGAGTGGTGTTGAGTTTACAAATGAAGTAGAATACGATTTATTCGATGATAAAGATAAAAGCTTTCGACTTTTAGCTTTGTTTCGCTTCTGGAATTATGTTGAATATTTTTTTCCATACAAATATCAAATGGATCAAAACTGGGATTTAGCTCTAACCGAACTTTTGCCAAGAACAATTAATCCTGTTTCAGAAGTAGATTTTTATTTGTTGCTCAAAGAAATGAGTGCTAAATTAAATGATACTCATGCTTTGTTTGGAGCAAATAAATTATTCGAAATTTTTGGATGGAATTCGGTTCCTTTCGAGTTTAAATTTATTGGAAATAAAGCTATTGTTACCGGTTTTAAAAATGATTCTTTGTCTGCTATAAATGATATAAAAATAGGCGACGTTATCACAAAAATACAAGGAAGGTCAATAGATGTTCTCATAAAAGAAAATTTAAAATATGCCGAAGGATCGAATTATCCTGCGCAATTAAATCATTTAGAATGGCCAATTTTTAGTCAAAAATCTAATGTTTCAGAAATTGAATTTGTGAGAGATGGCAAAATAGGAGTAAAAGAAATTAATTATTATGAGTATAAAGATTTAAAAATTAATTATGAGAACAATAGTGAGAAATATAAATTCATAGAAAATAATATTGGTTACGCTAATTTGGCTGTCTTAACTCCAGATGACGTTTCTACTATGATGGAGAAGTTTAAAAATGCTAAAGCTATTATTTTCGACATTCGAAACTATCCTCAAGGAACTAATTTTGCAATTGCAGAATATCTAAACCCAGAACCGAAAAATTTTGTAAAATCTATAGATGCTGATTTAAGTTGGCCAGGGCGTTATATTTGGAGAAAAGAAGACACGCCTTGCGGGAAAGTTAATCCGGATTATTTTAAAGGAAACGTAATTCTTTTAGTGAACGAAAAATCGATAAGCCATTCAGAATTTACTGCTATGACACTAATGGTAGCTCCAAAAACGACTATAATTGGTAGTCAGACTGCAGGCACGGATGGAAGAAACTATAGATTTCAAATTATAAAAGGCCTTTGGACTTCCTTTACAACTTACGGAGTTTTTTATCCAAACAAAAAAGAAGTGCAACGTATAGGGATTGTTCCTGATATTGAAGTGAAGCCTAGTATTTTAGGCATTCAGCAAGGAAAAGATGAAATTCTAGATCGAGCTATTCTTTTTGCTAAAAATGGTAAATAATAAATTATAAATCTTTGTCAAAGTTTTAAACTTTGACAAAGATGTTTTATTACATCTTCAAATAAAAATCCTTAGTTAATTCAACATATTCTGGCGTATAAACATGACGATCAATTTCGATTATTAATTCATCAATTTCAATTTCTGAAGCTTCATTTCGGCTAAAAGCCAATAAACTACGCTTAATTTCAGATTTTGAGGTTCCTTTTACTCGAGTAATTTTAAAAGGATGTAATTCTGCTTCTTTAGCTAGAGCAACAAATTTTTCTTCTTCTCTGAAAGGAAGAATAACTGCTAAAACTCCGTTTTCTGAAAGCAATAAATCGGCAGCTTCAACAATTTCTTCAAAAGGCATTGCATCTTGAAAACGCGCTAAATCGCGTTGTTCATTATCTGTTTTGTAGTCTTCAGCATAAAAAGGCGGATTCGAAACAATTAAATCATATTCGTCTTCTGGTTCTTCAATAAATTCATCTAAACCAGCGTGAAAGCAGAATAAGCGATCACCCCAAGGAGAGCTTTCAAAATTTTCTACCGCTTGTTCGTAAGCGTCTTCATCAATTTCAAGCGCATCAATTTGTTCTGCATTTGTTCTTTGCGCCAGCATCAATGCAATTATCCCCGTTCCAGCGCCAACATCTAAAACACTAAACGGATTATGATGAATAGGAGTCCAAGCTCCAAGTAAAACACCATCAGTGCCTACTTTCATAGCGGTTTTGTCTTGTTTAACAGAAAATTGCTTGAATGAAAACATTGCAGTATATAATTGAA
This sequence comes from Flavobacterium sp. LK-23, assembly GCF_058135255.1. Classification (NCBI taxonomy): domain Bacteria; kingdom Pseudomonadati; phylum Bacteroidota; class Flavobacteriia; order Flavobacteriales; family Flavobacteriaceae; genus Flavobacterium; species Flavobacterium sp. LK-23. The sequence continues at coordinate 453,944 of NZ_JBYUVT010000001.1, read as the reverse complement.
TTTAAAAGTTTATGATGCAGTTAGAAAACTGAATACTAAAAACTGAGACTGAACACTAACTTTAAAGGTACATCTCCACAAGACCTTCAGGAAGATCCATGATTACTTTTTTGTTCTCACGATCAATTTTTACAAGGAAATTATCAATCATTGGAACTAAGATTTCAACTTCACCATTTAAAACTTCAAAAAGAGGCTGTGCAGTTGAATCGTTGATAGAAGTTATTTTTCCGAAAACACCTAAACGCTGGTCTTCGATTTCAAAGCCAATAACTTCGTGGAAATAAAATTTGTTACCGGTAAGTTTTGGCAACATAGTTAAAGGAAGGTAGATTGCATTTCCTAATAAAGCATCTGCATCTTCTTCGGTATTTACATCTTCAAAACGAACTCTTAGAAAGTCGTTTTTGTGTAATGAACTTGTTTCAATAAAAAAAGGAACCAAGTGTTTGTTGTGTTCAACAAACACTGATTCCAGATTTTCGTATAACTCAGGCTCATCTGTATCTAAATAGACCAAGACTTCACCTTTGAAACTAAATTTTTTAGCGATTTTACCTAAATAAAAACAGTCTTCTTTACGCATTATCGCTAAGTAAAATTATGCTTCAGTTGTTTCGTTATTCTCTTCAGCAGCAGGAGCTTCTTCAGTAGCTTCAGCAACTTCTTCAGTAGCCTCAGTAGCTTGTGCAGCAGCTTCAGCTTGTGCAGCAGCAGCATCAGCAACACGTTTAGCGTTAACTTCTTGCTCAGCTTTTAAAGATTTTGCTTTAGCATCAGCTTTTGCTTTAGATAAACCATCTTTTTTAGCATCAACTTTACCAGCTTTTGATTCTAGCCAAGCAGTTAATTTAGCATCTGCTTGCTCTTGTGTTAAAGCACCTTTACGAACTCCTCCATCAAGGTGGTGTTTCAATAAAGCACCTTTGTAAGAAAGGATAGCTCTTGCAGTATCAGTTGGTTGAGCACCATTGTGTAACCATTTTACTGCGCTGTCAAGGTTTAACTCAACAGTTGCTGGGTTAGTGTTTGGATTGTAAGTACCGATTTTCTCTAAGTATTTACCATCTCTTTTTGAGCGTGCATCTGCAGCTACTACCCAGTAAAAAGGTTTTCCTTTTTTACCGTGTCTTTGTAATCTAATTTTTACTGACATAATCTTATTGATTAAATTTTGAGGTACTCGACCTCTGTTAATTAAGGGCGCAAAGATATAATTTTTTTATGAAAAACACGTTTTAAAGAAGATTAAATATACTTGAGTTGTTTTTTTAGCATTTTTTTGACTTTTTAATTTAAGTATTTAGTTCTTAATGCAATACTTTTGCATCAAATTCATTTTAAACATGAAAAAATACTTTTACTTTTTATCATTTTTACTTTTACTTATCTCTTGTACAGAAGATGTAAGATTTAATAATCCAGCTTTTCAGACTTTAAAAGACAATAATTTTTGGAGGGCTCAAGCTTATGAAGCAGGAACAGAATCGAACGGAACTTTTGTTATACATGGTTCTCTAGGGAATGAACAAATAAGTTTTAAACTTCCTGCGCCAACTGTAAAGACCTATGTTTTAGGTGTAGATGATGTTACAAAAGCGACTTATAAAAACACTTATAAAGGACAAGAAGCAGAATTTAGTACGGGAGTTGCCAAAGGAAACGGGCAAATTGTCGTGACGGAATATAATACGGAAGAAAAAACTATTTCGGGGACGTTTAAATTTACTGTAATTAATACTGATCCTAGTGCTGAGAAGCAGGAAATGCACTTTTCTGAAGGTGTTTTTTATAAAATTCCGGTTGCGCCAGAAGGGAATTTTGTTCCCGTTGATTAAGTTATTCGTCTGAATTTATTTTGCAAAATCAAAATAAAAACTTAAATAAACTAATATATAGTAGATTACAGAATAATAAGACTACATTTGCTTATTATTATAAATAAATATCTATGAATATTTTTGTTGGAAGCCTTCCATTCAGTATTGAGGAAGCAGATTTAAGAGAGTCTTTTGAGGCTTATGGAACAGTTGACTCTGTTAAAATTATTACTGATAAATTTACTGGAAGAAGTAAAGGATTTGGTTTTGTTGAAATGCCAAATGATGCAGAGGCTCAAAAAGCAATCGATGAATTGAACGGTGCTGTAGTTTCAGGTCGTACAATCGTTGTTAATAAATCTGAACCTAAACCAGAAGGCGAAAGAAGAAGTTTTAATAACAACCGCGGAGGAAACGATCGTGGTGGTTACGGAAACAACCGTGGCGGAGATCGCGGAAACAGAAGAGAATATTAATGTTTTTTTTCTAAAATATAAAAGGGATCAACGAAAGTTGATCCCTTTTTTTTGTTTCAGGTTTCAAGTTTCAACAACCTGAAACTTGAAACCTGAAACAAAAATTAACTAAGTTATACATTCGCAGCTAACCAGTCACCAACTTCTTTGGTGCCGTATGCTTTTCCGCCATTAGCCAAATCTTCGGTAACTACTCCAGCTTCTAAAGCCTTGTTTACAGCATCTCTCATCGCTTTTCCTTCTTCTATCAATCCGAAGTTTTCGAACATCATGGCAGCAGATAAAATAGTAGCCATTGGGTTGGCAATGTTTAATCCTGTTGCTTGTGGGTATGAACCGTGAATAGGTTCGAATAAAGATACTTCAGCTCCCATAGAGGCAGAAGGCATTAATCCCATTGAACCTGAAATTACAGAAGCTTCATCTGTTAAGATATCTCCAAATAAGTTCTCCGTAATCAATACGTCATAAGAATTTGGCCATTGAACCAAACGCATAGCAACAGCGTCAACAAATTCGTAGCTTACTTCAACTTCTGGATAGTCTTTTTCCATTGCTTGAACTGTTTCTCTCCACAAGCGTGAAGTTTCCAAAACGTTTGCTTTGTCAACGCAGCATAATTTTTTAGAACGAGTCATGGCTAATTCAAAACCTTTTTTAGCTAAACGCTGTACTTCGGCTCTTGTGTAAACACAGTTGTCGTAAGCTGTATCTCCGTTGTCTTTTCTTCCTTTTTCACCAAAGTAAATTCCACCTGTCAATTCTCTTAAGAAAACTAAGTCAGTTCCTTCGATTCTTTCTCTTTTTAATGGAGATTTATCTAATAAAGATGGGAAAGTAAAAGTTGGTCTTACGTTTGCGAACAAACCTAATGCTTTACGCATTTTTAATAAACCTTGCTCTGGACGTACTGGTGCAGAAGGATCGTTATCGTATTTTGGGTGGCCGATTGCTCCAAAAAGAACCGCATCAGCATTTTTACAAACTTCGTGTGTTGCATCTGGATAAGGTTCTCCCACTGCATCAATTGCAGCAGCACCGGTTAAAGCTGGTTTCCAAGTGATTTCATGTCCGAATTTTTTTGCAATAGCATCAGATACTTTTACTGCTTCATTTATTACTTCTGGTCCGATTCCGTCGCCGGCTAAAAGGGCTATGTTTAATTTCATTCTATATGTGTTATTAAGGTTCAAAGTGACAAAGTGACAAAGTTTCAAAGTTTTTAAAAGCAGACTAAATCTTTGTCACTTTGTTACTTTGAAACTTTGCAACTATATTAAGTTATAATGTTAAGCATTTTCTGTGTTGCAATAATCGCTGCAACGGTTTGATCTGAGTCTAATCCGCGGGTTTTGAATTCTTTTCCATTGTTGACCCATGTAATAATGGTTTCGCACAATGCATCAGAACTACTTCCTGGAGGGATTCTTACCGCATAATCAATTAATTTTGGAAGCGTTAATTTTTTGCTTTTGTAAATCTTGGATAAAGCATTCATAAAAGCATCAAACTGACCGTCTCCTTGTGCATTTTCTTCGATTATTTCTCCGTTTAAATTTAAAGATAAAGTCGTAGATGGGCGCATTCCTTTAGAATGAACCAGCATATAAGAATTTATAGTTATTTTTTCTTCGTAAGTATGACTGTCCAAAACATCCGAAATAATGTATGGAAGATCTTCCTTAGTTACGGTTTCTTTTTTGTCGCCTAGTTCAATAATTCTTTGGGTAACCAATTTTAAATCTTCGTTGTTTAGTTTTAAACCTAATTCCTGAAGATTTTTTTCAATATTAGCTTTTCCAGAAGTTTTTCCTAGAGCATATTTTCTTTTTCTTCCAAAACGTTCCGGAAGAAGATCATTAAAATACAAGTTGTTTTTGTTGTCACCGTCAGCATGGATTCCAGCTGTTTGCGTAAAAACATTATCACCAACAATAGGTTTGTTGGCAGGAATTCTGTAGCCTGTAAAAGTTTCTACCAACTTGCTTACAGAATACAGAGAAGTTTCTTTTACATTGATGTTTACTTGTGGCAAATAATCGTTAATTACGGCAACAGTACTTTCAAGAGGTGCGTTTCCAGCACGTTCTCCCATTCCGTTTACCGTTACATGAAGTCCGTTGATTCCAGCTTTTATCGCTTCCATAACATTAGCAACGCTTAAATCGTAGTCGTTATGTGCATGGAAATCAAAGTGAATGTTTGGATATTTCGCTCTAATTTTTGAAATAAACTCAAAAGTTAGAGATGGAATTAAAACGCCTAAAGTATCAGGAAGTAAAACTCTTTTAATTGGCTGAGTTGCTAAGAAATCTAGGAATTGAAAAACATAATCTGGAGAATTTCGCATTCCGTTGCTCCAGTCTTCCAGATAAACATTAGTTTCTATATTATTTTCTTTAGCTAAAGATATAATCTGAGCAATTTCAGAAAAATGCTGTTCGGGTGTTTTTTTCAATTGATGCGTTAAGTGATTCATTGAACCTTTGGTCAACAAATTTTGCACTTTGGCTCCAGCTTTTTTCATCCAGTCGATTGAAACGCCTCCGTCAACAAACGTTAGCACTTCAATTCTTTCAATATAGCCTCTTTCTTCAGCCCAAGAAGTAATGCCTTTTACGGCCTGAAATTCTCCTTCGCTTACACGTGCAGAAGCAATTTCGATTCTATCAATATTTAATTCCTCCAACAACAATTGCGCAATGGTTAGTTTTTCTGCAGCAGAAAAAGATACTCCTGAGGTTTGTTCACCATCACGAAGCGTCGTATCCATTATTTCAATTTTTCTTTTTTCCATATTGATGTTTCTAACGGGTGGGATATTTTTAATATTCCTGTTTTAATTTTGACGCTGATTTTACGGATTCGCTTTGCGAAGATCCTGATAAAACAGATTTTTTATATTGAATAAAATAAAATCAGCGTCCTATTATTCTAGAAAGACCCGACTGGTTTTTGAAACCTGTCGGGTCTAATATCCTGAATGAGATTTCTATTTAGTAAGGAAGTTTATCAGCAAAAGCTTTAATATCTTCCTTCATATCTTGTAAATAATCAATGTCGTCAAAACCATTAATCATGTTATTCTTTTTGTATCCGTTGATAGCAAAAGATTCTTGCTGACCAGTTGATAATAAAGTAATAGTTTGGTCTGGAAGATTGATTTCTAATTCTGTTTTAGGATCGGCCTCGATAGCTTTGAAAATGTTTTCCAAAAACTCAGGGCTGATTTGTACTGGCAAAACACCAATATTCAAACAGTTTCCTTTGAAGATATCTGCAAAGAAACTAGAAACTACAGCGCGGAATCCGTAATCGTAAACTGCCCAAGCAGCGTGCTCTCTAGAAGATCCTGAACCGAAGTTTTTTCCTCCAACCAAAATTTTTCCGCTGTAAGTTGGGTTGTTTAAAACGAAATCTGCTTTTGGAGTGTCGTCTCCGTTATATCTCCAGTCTCTAAAAAGGTTGTCTCCAAAACCTTCACGTTTTGTAGCTTTTAAGAAACGAGCTGGAATGATTTGATCTGTATCAACGTTCTCAATTGGCAGTGGCACTGCACTGCTGGTAAGTATATTAAATTTATCGTATGCCATTTTTTGGAATTTTAGATTTTAGATTTTAGATTTTAGATTTTCTTTTGAAAACTTAAAACACAGAATCTAAAATGTTTTGTTTTAATAATGTTAGTTAATTTTATTTTGAAGAAATTTAGATAAAGATTGCTCAAAGTGAGGAATCTAAAATCTAAAATCTGCAATCTAAAATAATTCGCGCGGGTCAGTTAGTTTTCCTGTAACAGCAGCAGCAGCAGCCATAATTGGACTTGCCAATAAAGTTCTTGAACCAGGACCTTGACGACCTTCAAAGTTTCTGTTTGAAGTACTTACTGCGTATTTTCCTGCAGGCACTTTATCATCGTTCATTGCTAAACAAGCTGAACAACCCGGCTGACGTAATACGAAACCAGCTTCAGTTAGGATATCTAAAATTCCTTCTTCTTTAATCTGAGCTTCAACAACGTGAGAACCTGGAACTAACCAAGCGGTAACATTATCTGCTTTTTTTCTTCCTTTTACAATTTCAGCGAAAGCTCTAAAATCTTCAATACGTCCGTTTGTACAACTTCCTAAGAAAACATAATCAATTTGTTTTCCGATCATTACATCGTCTTCATTGAAGCCCATGTAAGCCAAAGATTTTTTGTAAGTTTCCTCACCACCTTCAACTTGGTTGGCACTTGGGATATGTTTTGTGATACCAATTCCCATTCCTGGGTTTGTACCGTAAGTAATCATTGGTTCGATATCTTCAGCTTTGATGTTTAATTCAGCATCAAACACAGCATCAGCATCAGTTTTTAGAGTCTTCCAGTATTCAACAGCTTTGGTCCAAGCTTCTCCTTTTGGAGCGTAAAGTCTTCCTTCTAAGAAATCGAAAGTAGTTTGGTCAGGAGCAATCATTCCTCCACGAGCACCCATTTCGATACTTAAATTACAAACTGTCATACGGCCTTCCATAGTCATGTTTTCAAAAACATCACCAGCATATTCAACAAAATATCCTGTACCTCCAGAAGTAGTTAATTGAGCAATAATATAAAGCGCAACGTCTTTTGGACCAACACCTTTGCTTAATTTACCGTTTACGTTAATACGCATTTTCTTTGGTTTAGGCTGCATAATACATTGTGTAGAAAGCACCATTTCAACCTCAGAAGTTCCGATACCAAAAGCAATAGCTCCAAAAGCACCGTGAGTAGACGTATGCGAATCTCCACATACAATAGTAGCACCTGGCAAAGTAATTCCGTTTTCAGGACCTACTACGTGTACAATTCCATTTTTTTGGTGACCTAATCCCCAGTGCGAAATTCCGTATTCGTTAGCATTATCTTCAAGAGCCTGAAGCTGGTTAGCAGAAAGCGGATCCTGAACTGGTAAATGTTGGTTTATGGTTGGTGTATTGTGGTCGGCAGTTGCAAAAGTACGTTCCGGATATAATACGTTAACGCCTCTTGATTTTAATCCTAAAAAAGCAACAGGACTCGTAACTTCATGAATGAAATGGCGGTCAATAAAAAACACATCTGGTCCATCTTCAATTTTACGCACAACATGTGAATCCCATACTTTGTCAAATAATGTCTTACTCATTTTTTATTTTTTTTAATTGTAATTTCTATAACCACAGCAATTTCCTGTTCATTATAATAGCAAAACAAAAGTAAAAAAAGATAAAAAAGCGTCAATTTCGATATTTCATTATATACGATACCCAAACTAATTTACAAATTGCCAAACGGCTTTTGCAGACTAAAATTTGAAAGAAAAATGATGAAGAAACTGATTTGCTTTTTCTTTTTCGGCTTTAATTTTACCTGATTGTTTTTTGTTTTAATAGTTTGCAAATTTATCTCAAAATCAATATAAAATATAAGAATTTAATTGAAAAAATCTAACAAAATGAATAAAAATAGTAATAATTGTTAGTTTTGAAATCTCTGCTTAAAAGAGGTTTTTTGAGTTTTTTATCGCTTTTAAAGGAGTTTTTTGGACATTATTTAGATTCAATAAACAGTCTAAATACTACGACATCCAAGAAGTGTATTTTTATGAAATTTTATGATTTTCTGCGGTAGAAACTGATTTTTTGAGAGCAGTTTTTTTGAAAATTAATTCAATGAATTTTTAAATTATAGAAATATTAAATTGGATTTCTTCTTGTAAATATAGTTTGAAAAATTGCATTTTTTTGATTGTTGTTAATTTGGAATCTAAATATTTCTTAATAATTTTAAGCACATTCAAATCAAAAATTAAACATGAATAATCTTGAATCAATTAACCACAATATAACCCAAATAAGAAGTAAAATAAACAAGTTTAATTTGTGTGCTGCAATTTTAATAGGTACAGGAATATTATTAGTATTATTCTTTATTGTCTTTTTTTATTATACAGATAGAAATCACTATGAATATTTAGTTGATGTTGGTACAATTTCGGGAGGAATTGTATCTTCCTTATTTTCTCTAGGTGGTCTGATTTTAGTTTATGTTGCCTTTTTAGGACAGGAAAAACAAAACCTAAACCAGCAAATAATCAACATCAATAATGAAGAGGAGATTAAAAAACAGAATAATTCAAACCAAGTTCAACATTTTGAAAATATATTTTTCAAATTAGTTGCTAATTATCAAGAAACTAAGTCGAATTTTTACATAGTTAAAGGTTCAAATATATTTTCGGCATTCGTTCAACATTTTAGGAATAAAATTTCACCAATTACAATACTGCGAAACCCGTCAAATCATAAATTATCGTTTACATCTGCAAAAAAAGAATTTAATTTTGATACCTCTTTTATATTTCAAATAAATTCAATTTTAAAATTTACGTATTCTTATAAGTCGGAAATAATAGATAAAAATATGTATGCAGAAATCTTTATCTCAACAATCTCAAATTATGAGAAAAAATGTATTTTTTTAATCTATAATTACAGTGATGAACTTACTCATGAAAATAGAATATATATTGACAAAAGTGAGTTAATGAATGGATTAACTATAAATAATATCTAAATTTTAATAGTTATACATTTTTTCTGTTCTATTTTAAATTTAAGTTATTTTAGTTGCTAGTTATCAGGAATAAATTGATATTACATCGGATAAAATGTAATTATCGGACAAAATAATCTAGTGTTTTAGAGATAAATTGCTATAAAATAATTTAAATGTAATTCTTAATTGCTTGTTTGTTAGGTTTTTACATTAGTGTTCTTCAATTGAAATTAAAAAAACAGTTCGGTGCTTTAGGAAAAAAATAAAATTTATAAGGGCAGTGTGACAAATATGGAAAAGAAAAAAGAAAAATTGCAAGATAGCTATAACAGATTTATAGATCAGTTGTTTATAAAAGAATTATACTTACCAGCAAAAGAACTTCATCAAATTCTTATAGAACAATTTAATATTAGTCCTGAAAATTCAAGAAAGATCGTCAGTAGAGCTGTGTCAAATAATATTATTTCTTCTTCAAAACCTTCAAAGTTTGGAAATGGTCAATTCATCTATTTTTATAATACTTATTCATTATCTATCGATGATATTAAAAAAATAGTTAAAGAAGCAAGACCTCCAATTTATAGATTATTACAATTGCTTGAAGATAATGATGGAATTGTATCGTATTTTGAAGGACTAAAAATTACAGCAGCTCCGCATAAAGATAGTTCTTCTAAAATAAATGGATTGGATGATATTATTAAATTATTGAACAAGTTAGATTTAGTTTACGAAACAAGAGATGAAAATGATAATGCATTTATATTACTAAAAAAGCATAGTCAAGTTTTAAATAAAATGGAAGAATTCGTTTTAATAAATAATCATTATCAAAAAATGATAATTGACTGTAATCTTATTCCTGATATTTTATCATGGCTTAATAACTCTAATATAATTGATAATCTTCAATTTCTTTACAGAAATAAAAACACACCTGGCTTAGGAGTTATTCATAATAATTTGTTTTGGGATGCTTGCGCTTATACTAAGAGTACTGGAATTAATCCAATTTTAGGCGCGAAAGCTGATGTGATCGAAAAACAAACTTTGGTAGCTTTGGATATTGTTTTGGCTACCGAATATTCATTAGTTCATTTGGAAGCATTTTTAAATAGAATTCAAATAAATATTAATTCAGTTAAAGCAACAAAGCGAAAAACATTACCTATAATAATATATCGGGAATGTAGTAAAGAAGTTTTTATGAAAATTCGTAAAAATGGTATAATAGCATTCAATATAAGTGCAATTTTTGGTTCTAAAATTTTTAATATTATACAGAAGACTAGTCAGTTACCATTTCTTTTAAAAGATAATCAAAATTTAGATGAATCAGTCGAATCAATATTAAAAGCAATTAAAAATACTGGACAGGATGGAGCTTTAAAAGATTTAAGAGGGACTTTGTTTGAATACTTAATGTACCCTTATTTAAAATTTTTATATCCATCTGCATCTTTTGAACAGAATAAAATTTTAAAATTAAAGGATAAAAAACATGAATTTGATTTTATTATAACTTCTAGTCACCCACCGGAAATAATATTTGTAGAGTTAAAAGGTTTACGAGATGGAACTTTCGTTTCACTAGGAGATAAAAACACTAAAGCATCTTTGGTTTGGTTTTTTCATAAATCTATGGGTTTGGCTAAAGAATACTATAAAAATAAAAATGAAAAAAATTTAAGTATCAAAGCTATATTTATTACTTCGGCTGATTATTGGTCTACCGCAAAATCATTTATTGAGGAAATGAATAATAGTACTTATAAATCTAAAAAAGCAAATGTTATAATTGCAAGAAATGAACTTTTGGAAAATTTAGAGAATAACGGCTTTTATAATGAGGTAAAAATGATTGATAAATATTATTCTAAATTAGAAGAAGAAATATTTGATAATAATTTCTATGATCAATTTATGAATCAACTAGAAGAAGATTTAAATGTTAGTTTAGATTTAGATAATATACCTAGTGTTGAAACAATTAATGACTATTTGCAAAAGTCAGAAAGTGAAGAAGATTTTTAAAAAAAATCAAATCTTAATTTTTTAATATGACTTTTATGGTATTTTGTTGTCTTTTCATAATCATGTTAAAAAAGCTTTTGTTAACAACTTTCGCTTCTTTATTTCTTTAAAAAAAGCGTAAATTTGAATTCCTCCGATTTTTCATTTCGCATTTTATTATGTTTCATGTTGTCAATGTTTTGCAATGTGTAAGATTTGAGATTTGGAGCTTTAAAATTTGACTTTTACAACTCTATGTATTTAATATTCGATACCGAAACAACCGGATTACCAAAACGCTGGGATGCCCCGATAACCGATTCTGATAACTGGCCTCGCTGTATACAAATTGCGTGGCAGCTTCATGACGAAATGGGACAGCTCATCGAACATCAGGATTATTTGGTAAAACCAGAAGGATTTAATATTCCGTATGATGCCGAGCGTATTCACGGAATCTCTACTGAATTGGCTGAAGCCGATGGAATCACTTTGGCCGAAGTTTTAGAGAAATTCAATATTGCCTTAAGCAAAACCAAATTTATCGTTGGACAAAATTTAGGTTTCGACGTTAATATTATGGGAGCCGAATTCCATAGAATGGGAGTGGAGTCTCAAATGAGTTCAATGCCTGTTCTGGATACTTGTACCGAAGTTACGGCTTCATTATTACAGCTTCCTGGAGGTCGTGGAGGAAAATTCAAACTTCCAACTCTGACCGAATTACACAGTTATCTTTTCGATCAGCCTTTCGCGGAAGCGCACAACGCAACTGCCGACGTTGAGGCAACTACGCGTTGTTTCTTAGAATTGGTTAGAAGAGAAGTTTTTACAAAAGAAGAATTAGACGTTCCGAAGGAATATTTCAAAGAATTTCAGGAAAGAAATGCTGAGCCATTTAAGTTAATTGGTTTAAAACATATCAACTTAAAAGCAGCTTCTGATAAAATCAGAGAGCAGCTTAAAGCTTTAGCTGGAGAAGGGCAGCAAAATGTCGTTTCAGAAGAAGATAAAGCCGATTTCAAAGCAGCGAAATTTGCGCATTTACACAATCATACGCAGTTTTCGGTACTTCAATCGACTATCGGAATTGGGAATATAGTTGCCGCTGCCGCTAAAAACGGAATGCCAGCCGTTGCCATGACCGATACAGGAAACATGATGGGAGCTTTCCATTTTGTGAGTGCTGTAATGAACCACAACAAAGCGGCTTCTGGAAAAAATAAAGCTTTGGTTGAAGCTGGAGAAGAACCAACAGAAACAGAAGTAAAACCCATTGTTGGCTGTGAGTTTAATATCTGCGAAAACCATTTAGATAAAAGCAAAAAAGACAACGGTTATCAGGTTGTTTTAATGGCTAAAAATAAAGCGGGTTATCACAACTTGGCTAAAATGGCTTCGATTGCTTATACAAACGGATTTTATTATGTTCCTAGAATTGACCGCGCGATTGTGGAGCAATATAAGGGAGATATTATGGTTTTGTCGGGGAATTTATACGGAGAGATTCCGAGTAAAATTCTGAATATTGGTGAGAACCAAGCCGAAGAAGCTCTGATTTGGTGGAAAGAACAATTTGGCAAAGATTTCTATCTAGAAGTGATGCGCCACAATCAGGAAGATGAAAATCGGGTCAATAAAACCCTGATTGAGTTTTCAAAAAAACATGATGTTAAGTTAATTGCGACAAATAACACCTATTACTTAAATAAAGAAGATGCCAATGCGCACGATATTTTGCTTTGTGTAAAAGACGGTGAAAAGCAGGCAACGCCTATTGGACGCGGACGTGGTTATCGCTACGGACTTCCAAATCAGGAATACTATTTCAAGTCGCAAGACGAGATGAAAAAACTCTTCGCCGATTTGCCCGAAGCGATTATCAATATTCAGGAAATTATAGATAAGGTCGAAATTTATTCGCTTTACCGTGATGTATTGCTTCCGAAATTTGATATTCCAGAAGAATTTATGGTACCCGAAGATGAAGAAGATGGTGGTGTAAGAGGGGAAAATAAATACTTGAGACATCTTACTATGGAAGGTGCCAAAAGACGTTATGGCGAAATAACCGAATCGATTCAAGAGCGTTTGGATTTTGAGTTAATGACGATTTCAAACTCAGGTTATCCAGGTTACTTTTTGATTGTACAGGACTTCATTGCCGAAGCTAGAAAAATGGACGTATCAGTAGGGCCAGGTCGTGGATCTGCAGCGGGTTCGGCCGTTGCATACTGTCTGGGAATTACCAATATTGACCCTATTAAATATGATTTGCTTTTTGAGCGTTTCCTAAATCCTGACCGTGTATCGATGCCCGATATTGATATCGATTTTGATGACGAGGGTCGTGGTCGTGTAATGGATTATGTAATCAACAAATACGGTCAAAAACAGGTTGCGCAGATTATCACTTATGGTAAAATGGCAACCAAATCGGCAATTCGTGATACGGCGCGTGTACTGGATTTACCATTGTTTGAAGCCGATAGAATTGCAAAACTGATTCCAGGAATGATGCCGTCAAAGTGGAATTTGGCGCGTTTTATTTCTGAGAGTGAAGAGGAAGTTAAAAAAGCGCTTCGTTCTGACGAATTTGACAATGTAAAAGAATTAATAGCGATTGCCAATGAAGATGATTTGGCAGGAGAAACCATTCAGCAGGCAAAAATTCTGGAAGGATCGATGCGTAATACGGGAATTCACGCCTGTGGGGTTATCATTACGCCATCGGATATTACAAATTATGTTCCTGTAACAACAGCAAAAGATTCTGATTTATATGTAACACAGTTTGATAACTCGGTGGCAGAAAGTGCCGGATTGCTGAAAATGGACTTCTTGGGTCTGAAGACCCTTACGCTGATAAAAGATACCGTAAAACTGGTAAAATACAGAACAGGAATTGATCTAGATCCAGATAATTTCCCGATTGATGATGAAGAAACGTATGCGCTTTTCCAAAGAGGTGAAACCGTTGGAATCTTCCAATATGAGTCGCCTGGGATGCAGAAATACATGAAAGATCTGAAGCCAACGGTTTTTGGAGATTTAATTGCCATGAACGCATTGTATCGTCCGGGACCTTTGGAATATATTCCGTCTTTCGTTCGAAGAAAAAATGGTGACGAGGAGATCAAATACGATTTAGATGCCTGTGCAGAATATTTATCTGAAACCTACGGAATTACGGTTTACCAAGAGCAGGTAATGCTTTTGTCTCAGTCTTTGGCAGGATTTACAAAGGGTGAGGCCGACGTCTTACGTAAAGCGATGGGTAAGAAACAAAAAGACGTACTGGATAAAATGAAGCCGAAGTTTGTTGAACAAGCGGCTGCAAAAGGTCATGATGCAAAGGTTTTAGAGAAAATCTGGAAAGACTGGGAAGCTTTTGCGAGTTACGCCTTCAACAAATCGCACTCGACTTGTTATGCTTGGATTGCGTATCAAACGGCTTATTTGAAAGCGCATTATCCTGCAGAATATATGGCAGCGGTACTTTCAAATAACATGAACGATATCAAACAGGTTTCTTTTTTCATGGAAGAATGTAAACGGATGGGATTACAGGTTTTAGGTCCAGACGTAAACGAATCGTACTATAAATTTACCGTAAACGATGACTACGCAGTTCGTTTCGGAATGGGAGCGATTAAAGGTGTAGGTTCCGGAGCTGTCGAAACTATTGTAGAAAACAGAAAAGACGGAAGATATAAATCAATTTTTGATTTGGCGAAACGAATTGATTTACGTGCTGCCAACAAAAAAGCAATTGAAAATTTAGCACTGGCTGGAGGTTTTGATTCTTTTGAAGGAACAACGAGAGCGCAATATTTCCACGATGATGGCGACGGAATTACATTCTACGAAAAGGCAATGCGTTACGGATCGAAGTTTCAGGAAAACGAAAATTCGTCACAGGTGAGTTTGTTTGGAGAAACCAGCGAAGTACAGATTGCAGAGCCAGTTGTTCCTCCATGTGAAGACTGGAGCACAATGGAAAAACTGGCTAAAGAAAAAGAGGTTGTCGGAATTTATATTTCGGGTCATCCGCTTGATGATTTTAGATTTGAAATGAAATACTTCTGTAATGCTCGTTTAGAAGCATTAAAAAGCATGAATGAATATGTAGGTAAAAATCTAAATTTTGCCGGAATTATCAATAACGTACAGCATCGTGTAGCCAAAAATGGAAAAGGTTGGGCGGCTTTCAACTTAGAAGGGTATGACGAAAGTTACGAGTTTAAGATTTTTGGTGAGGAATATTTAAAATTCCGCCACTTCTTAATTCAGAACAATTTTGCCTTTTTGAAAATATTAATCAAAGACGGATGGGTAAACCATGATACAGGTAAAAAGTCGGATCCTAGAATGCAATTTGTAGAGATTCGACAATTGCAGGATATTTTAGAAGCTTTCGCTAAGAAATTGATCGTATTATTGAATATCAAAGATCTTCATCCTGAATTTATTCATAAACTGAGCCATTTGTTTGCTGAATACAAAGGAGAGAATTCAGTGACTTTTGAAATCATGGAGCTAGAAAAAATAAAGCGATTGGTCGAGGTAGAAACTCCAACCGATTTTGAAGCTGAAGATGCTGTTTTTGAAGCCGAAAATGAAAATGAAGATAGTGCGATGGAAGACACTAAGATTCAAGAGGTAAATGAGGTTGAAGAAATAAAAGTAGTCACCAAATTAACCATGCCGAGCCGTCGTTTGAAGGTTAAAATTTCTGCTGAATTATTGCAGGAGTTGGAGAAAATGCAGATTAATTTTAAATTGAACTAAAAAATTAACAGTTAAAATTTAAACACATGTTAATTTTTTATGTTAAAAATATGCATGCATAATAGTTTTTTAGTAATATTGCCCAAAATTACAACGTTTTCGTTCCAAGTCTAACTTTACAAGCTGTAAGAATGTGTTAAAATGTTCTAAGTTTGTACTAATCAATAAATCAAAATTATGAAAAAGAACCTATTTTTATTAGGGTTATTAGTTTGCTCTATGGCCACAATGGCGCAATCAGAAAAAGCAGAAAAACCAGAAAGCTGGTATTTTAAATTGGGGGGATCTTATTTTATTCAAACAGCTGCTACAGAATTTCCAATTGTAAATGGTGCATTGCCTAATACAGATGTTTATGCGGCAGATGGTACAACTTTAATTTCGAGAGAAACAAATCATGGTTCATTTGGAGAAGGATTTCGTACAGGTATAACTGCAGGATATCGTTTTTCAACTCGTTTGGGAGTAGAAGTAGGATTTAACTATTTCAGTAGCGCTAGTAAAACTATGGTTGAAACTACTAACAGATTAGTTGCTGCTGGTCCTGTATTTGCTACTGGAAAAGCAGTAGGAAAAATTCAGGCTTTTGATGTTGCTCCAGCTCTTGTGTTGTTTTTAGGAGAATCTCACGGTTTTGAACCTTACACGAAAGTAGGAGTTATTGTACCTGTTCATGGAGATTTGACAATTAAAACAAATAGAACTTATACAACCCCAGCAGGTACTGTCAATAGTTATGCTAAAGATGTAGTAAAACCTAATCCAACAGTTGGATTTTTGGCTGCATTAGGAACATCTTATAAATTAGGAACACACATTGCTGTTTTTGGAGAGTTAGAATACCGTAACTTTACTGTTCACGGAAAAACAAAAGAAACTGAAGTATATACAGAAAATGGAGTAGATAAATTAAATACACCAACTAATTTCCGTCCTGATGCTTCATACTCTGCAAGTCATACGAAATATGTTGATCAAATTAATACAACTTCAAACAGTAAAGTAACTAATGCTGCAGGATTTGATAATACAAGAGCTACAGATGATATTAGTTCTTATGTTGGAATTTCTGGTTTAGGTTTGACTTTAGGTTTAAGATACAGCCTATAATTTTCCAATTTTTTTTATAGTTTACAAAAAGAGGATATTCGAAAGAATATCCTCTTTTTTTTTGAGTCTTGTCTGTGATCCTTCCTTCGTCAGGATGACAAATTGTATTTTAATTGATAATTATAATTTCGAATCTCTAAACTCCTTCAAAACTTGATCAATAACCCAAGTGGTTCTGGCGCCAGAAGTACCTTTTGATGGAGAAGCATTTTCATTCCCTAAAAGTTCAGCAATAACAGTTTCAATAAACGGCTGTTGAATGTGAAGCGGGTTTTCTATTGTAATGCTTTCTTTTTCTCCATTTGTATATTGAATATGAACGGGATCATTTCCAAAAGTAGAAAACGAGATTTTACCTTTATCGCCTACAATTTCAGTATTATCATAACGTTCAAAACTCGCAAAATTCCATAGACCAGATCCGTGAATTCCGTTTTCAAATAAGAATGACATTGAAACAGCATCTTCGGCAGGATAAGCCATTAACTGAGAAGTGGCATGTCCGCGAACTGATTTTATCGGACCTAAAACAAAATCTAGGAAATCTAAAGTGTGGCAAGCCAAATCGACAAAAATTCCACCTCCAGAAATATGTGGTAGAACTGTCCAAGGAAGATTGATTTCGTCATCATAACGTGCTTCAAAAGGATGGTACAAAACACAATTTACGTGTCTGATAGTTCCTAATTTTCCCTGATCGATTATTTCTTTAATTTTTAAAAAACGAGGCAAAGCCCTTCTATAATAAGCAACAAACAAGGGAACATTATGCTCTTTGCAAGCGCTAATCATTTCGTTGCATTCTTCAAATGTCAAAGCCATTGGTTTTTCTACATAAACAGGTTTTCCAGCTTTGGCGCATAAAATAGTGTATTCTTTATGAGAAGATGGAGGAGTAGCTATGTAAACAGCATCAACTTCTGGATCATTTATTAGATCTTCAGCGTTAGAATACCATTTCGGAACATTATGGCGTTTGGCGTAATCTTCGGCAAGAGCCGCATCTCTTCGCATAACCGCAACTAAAGCAGAATTTGGAGCTTTCTGAAAAGCTGGTCCGCTTTTAACTTCGGTTACATTTCCACAGCCAATAATTCCCCATTTTATAATTTTCATGGTTTAAGTTTTAAGTTTCTCAAATTTAAAAGAAAATTAGCCACGAATTCACGAATTTTTTGATCTGAATGTTTAAAAAATCTGTATCGAATTATGCGAACTAATTTCACGCAGATTTAAAATAATTTTAGCAGATGCTCGCAGATTTTTTTAATTCAATCTGCTAAATCTGCAGAATCTGCGTGAAAAAAAATAAAAGCCACAGATTGAAGAGATTTTCACAGATTTTTTAATCTATCTAATCCTTTTAATCTGTGGCATAAAATAAATAAGCCACGAGCTCACAAAAATAATTCGTGAATTCGTGGCTAATAAAAGCTTAGTTTAAAGTCTTACTTTTTCGGTAAAGCTTTAAAACCCATATTGTAAAGCGTGAAAGCTTGAATGTCTACATTTTCCTGAATTGTAGCTGCAACAGATTTTCCTGCTCCGTGTCCTGCTTTAACATCAATTCTAATTAAAACCGGATTTTCTCCTGTTTGTTTTTCTTGTAACTCAGAAGCAAATTTGAAACTATGTGCAGGAACAACACGATCGTCATGATCTCCCGTAGTTACCATTGTAGCAGGATAATGAGTTCCTTTTTTTACATTGTGTACAGGCGAATATCCTTTTAAGTATTCAAACATTTCTTTGCTGTCTTGAGCAGTTCCGTAGTCAAAAGCCCATCCTGCACCTGCAGTAAAAGCATTGTAACGAAGCATATCCATAACCCCCACAGCTGGTAAAGCTACTTTCATTAAATCTGGACGCTGTGTCATAGTTGCACCGACTAATAAACCTCCGTTAGATCCTCCGCGAATAGCTAAATAATCAGAAGAAGTATATTTTTGAGCAATTAAATATTCTGCAGCAGCGATGAAATCGTCAAATACATTCTGTTTTTGAAGTTTCGTTCCCGCATCGTGCCATTTTTTTCCATATTCACCGCCTCCTCTTAAGTTCGCTACAGCATAAATACCTCCGTTTTCCAACCAAACTGCATTTGCAATATTGAAACTTGGAGTTAAAGAAATATTGAATCCGCCATAACCATAAAGAATAGTTGGATTTTTACCGTCTAATTTTGTTCCTTTTTTATATGTAATAATCATAGGAACTTTTGTACCGTCTTTTGACGTATAGAAAACCTGTTTAGATTCGTAATCTTCGCTTTTGAAATCTACTTTTGGTTTTTGATACACTTCAGATTTACCAGATTTTGGCTCCAAAGCATAGATGCTTCCTGGAGTTGTATAGTTAGTAAAGCTGTAGTATAAAATTTTATCTTCTTTTTTACCGCCAAATCCGCCTGCAGTTCCAACAGCAGGAAGTTTGATTTCACGAACTAATTTTCCGTTGTAATCATATTGCTGTACAAATGAAACAGCATCTTTTGTATAATTAGCAAAGATATAACCAGCACCAGTTGAAGGAGATAAGATATCTTTGGTTTCTTTAATAAAATCTTTCCAGTTTTCAGGTTTCGGATTTGCTGCGTCAACCGTTACGACACGTTTGTTAGGAGCATTAAAGTCGGTTTCGATAAACAATTTGCTTCCTTCATTGTCAATAACACTGCTGTCGCTGTTAAAATTGTCTACGATTGTAACAATTGGACTGTTCGGCTTTGTCAAGTCTTTAATGTACAATTCATTTCCGTAAGTCGAATTAGCAGCTGTAATTACCAAATAACGATCGTCTTCAGTAACATATCCGCCTACATATCTTCTTTTTTGATCTGCTCCAAAAATTACTTTATCGTCTTTTTGAGAAGTTCCCAGTTTATGGAAATACAATTTGTGCTGATCTGTTTTAGCAGATAATTCACTTCCTTTTGGTTTTTCGTAACTAGAGTAGTAGAAACCTTCATTTTTGTACCACGAAATACCACTGAATTTCACATCAACTAAAGTATCTTCTACAACTTTTTTAGAAAGCGCATCTATGATGATTACTTTTCTCCAGTCGCTTCCGCCTTCAGAAATTGCATAAGCAGCTTTGCTTCCATCTTCAGAAAAGTCAAGACCGCCAAGAGAAGTTGTTCCGTCTTTAGAAAAAGTATTCGGATCTAAGAAAACTTCTTCTTTTCCGTTTGCATCTTTTCTGTAAACTACAGATTGATTCTGAAGTCCGTTGTTTTTAGAGTAATAAGTAAATTTCCCTTCTTTATGTGGAGCTCCTATTTTTTCGTAATTCCATAGTTTTTCCATTCGCTTTTTAAGTTCTTCGCGAAACGGAATTTTATCTAAATAAGCATAAGTAACTTCATTTTCAGCTTTTACCCAAGCACCGGTTTCGGCAGACTTATCATCTTCTAACCAACGGTACGGATCGCTTATTTTAGTATCAAAATAAACATCAACAGTTTCTCCTTTTTTGGTTTGTGGATATTGTATTTTGCCTTGTCCAAACGAAATTCCTGCGGTTGTAATTGCCATTAATAAAAATGTTTTTTTCATAGTTAGTTTTATCTGTTGTAACAAAAATAGCACTTTTTGTGAGATTGTTGTGTTACTAACCGCAAAGAACGCAAAGAGTTTACGCAAAGCATGCATAATTAATCTCGCAAAGACGCGGAGGCGCAAAGTTTTAAAATTTCTTTGCGGCTTGGCGTCTTTGCGAGAATCTTTTAATCGTCATTTTATAAAATAAAACTTAGCGAACCTTGCGTAATACTTTGCGCTCTTTGCGGTTAAATTTAAAATTATAAATTGAAATTAACCCCCAAAACGATGTTTCTTCCAATATTCGGAATTCCGTCTGTTTTTAATCTAGAAAGGTGTGCAATATATTTTTTATCAAATAAATTGTTTCCGTTAAGGTTAAGGTCGAAAGCCGTTTTTCCTAGTTTGACCGTTCCTCCAAAACCTAAATTCACCAAAGTATAACCTTTAGAAGCTGTTTCGAAGCCGCTTACATTATCTTGATTGAAAGTAGAAGAAACATTCAAAGATGCAAAACCTTCGCTTAGCCAATTTTTGATATTAAATTCAGTTCTAAGCGTATTATTCCAATTATTTGCAGGAATCAAAGGAAGATAATCTTTGTTGTCTTTTTTACCAGTAACCGTTTCAAAGCTCGTTTCAAAATGCAACCAATCTAATGGATGAGGGTGAAAATGAAGACCAACTTCTCCACCGTACAACTGTGCATTATCCTGAATGTAAGCAAAAACATCATTGTCTTCTAAAACTTCTCCCGTTGGCGAAGTGTAGATATAGTTGTTTACGCGATTATAAAATCCGTTTACAAAGAATTCAAAATGAGAGTTTTTATATTCTAAGTTCAAATCAGTCTGAACATTTTGTTCTGTTTTCAGATTTGCATTTCCAATTTCGTAACGATTTGTTCCTTCGTGAACACCGTTTGAAGTCAATTCTGCCAAATTCGGCGCTCTAAATCCTGTTGCAACATTTAAACGGAAAGTTAAAGGCTCAGCAAATTTTGTTTTGTAGCCTAAAGAAGCATTAAAACTATCAAAAGAACGATCTAAAGCTTGAAAATAGCCTTCTTCACCTTCAGTTCCGTGTGCGATAGAAGTGATGTTTCTGTTGTCAAAACGCAATCCAGCTTGAATAACGCTATTATCCCATTCGTAATTGGCAGTTCCAAAAACTCCAAAATCGTTCGTTGTAGCATCTGGAATTAAATATTCTTCTCCTGAATTTTTGTTGGTCTGATGCATTCCTTGAACGCCAAAAATAGTTTCTATTTTTCCGAATTTAGGAAAATGATATTTCGCATTATAATTGAAAGTATTCAATTTCATGTGTAAAGAAGCATCATTGCTATCTTCAAATTCGCTTCTATCATTAGCGATGTATCCTAAATCGACATGTAGTTTTGAATTTTCAAAGAAAATCACATTATTCAAACTTAATAAATGATTGTAAATTCCTTGTCTCGGAAATTGAGTGTCTTTGCTCGAAGATTGTTCTGCAATTCCATCTTCTGGAATTCCAATGTCCAGTTTGTTAAAATTATATCTAACAACGCTAGAAAAAGTAGAGTTGCTGTACCCGATTCCAGTTTTAAAATCAGTTTCGTTATAGCGTGAATTGGTTACGCGATCGCCGTCAGCAATTTTGTAGTCAGAATGTGTGTTGTAGCTTCCTCTCGCTAAGAATTTCCAGTTGTCAGTAGAAGTTTTCAATCCGATAGACGAATTGCTTCCTTGTGTATTTGTAAAATATTTTTGACTGAAATTGGCTTTAAAATCGCCTGCATCTGCAAATTTTTCAGGATTGAAATATAAGACACCTCCCAAAGCATCAGAACCATACAATAATGAAGCTGGGCCTTTAATAACTTCAACACTTTCTATTCCTGCATCGTTTAAACCTAAACCATGTTCGTCTCCAAACTGCTGGTTTTCGATACGAACGCCTTGAGAATACACCAAAACACGATTACCGCTAAGTCCGCGAATTACAGGTTTTCCGATAGAAGTTCCTGTAGAAATCTGAGAAACTCCAGGGATTGTCGCTAATCCTTCAATTAAAGTTGAGGTTCCTTTTTGCTGTAATGTTTTAATGCTTTCGTGCTCAATTTTCATTACGTTTTGCGATTGCAGTTTGTTAAAAGGCGTTGAAACCACTACTTCGTCCATTTCTAAAATGGATTCTTCAAGAGTGATGTCTAATGTGTTTTGTTTTAATAATTTAGCAATCGTTTTGTTTTGATTGGCATATCCAACATAAGTAAAAGCAATACGTAAGGTTCCATTTGGAAGATTATTCAATTCGTATTTTCCGTTTGCGTCTGTTGTAGTTCCTTTATGCAATTCTGGAGCATAAACAGAAACTCCAGGCAATGGATTATTCTGATTGTCAGTTACGGTTCCTGAAACCGAATTTTGAGCAGTAAGTATGCTCGAAAACCCTAAAATAAGGGCTATTATAAATTTTTTCATTTGAAAATGATGCTATAGTTAAATGGAATTTTTTCTTCGAATGAAAAACCAAAAGCCAACAATAAAGCATTCTGATCCTAATGGATAAAAATAGGATTAGGAAACTCAATGTTATTTGAATTTTAAATTAAAAGAAATGTGATGTTTTTTCGAATAATCGAAACTTAAGAAACTATAGCGGCAGGCGGCCCCCGTAAGAAATACGAAGTGGTCGAAATTGAAAAAATCTTCTCTGAAAATGGGAAGAAATAAGGGGTTTCTCTATCAAATGAATGAAATGCAAAAGAAAAATCTTGTGGAAGAATAAAAGATTCAAAAGCAAAATGGCAAACAAAACAAACGTCATAATCATGATGCTGATGCGTTATTTCGCCGTTCGGATCATTGTAATTATGATGGCACTGTTTTTCTGAAAGCTGCTTTACAATATGCTCATAACTATGTATAGACTGAAACAATATTGAGAACAATATCGTGACAGCAAAAGATAAACTTAGTATGAGCTGCTTTTTCTTCATTTACTGCAAAGGTATAAAACATAAAAAGATAATTGATTTATTTTTGGCTTTTCCAGTCGATTTATTGAAAAATACGCAGCAATTAATTTTATTAGCAGGTAAAATAAGAATATTTGCATTTCTTAGTGTTGCTAAAAGCATTGTATTATATTTGTATATGAAATAAATAAACACATAAAAACGTTTATTTTAAAATCCTCTTTTAAAACCCAATTTACGATATGCGAATTATTTTTAGCTGCTTATTTGTACTCACTTTTTTTAACTCTTTTGCACAAGAAGACGTTAAGCCTGAGATAAAACCAGTTGTAAAAATAGATTCTTTGTATCGAGAAGATCAATTTTATTTTTCGGTTACTTATAATATGTTTACCGATATTCCAGTTAATTTCAAACAGAATAAGTTTTCTCTTGGACTTTCGGGAGGTTTCTTACGCGATATGCCGGTTAATAAATCGAGAACTATTGCTATTGCTACGGGTTTGGGATTGAGTTATCAGAATTATTATCAAAATTTAACGATTTCTGAGGATGCTTCAGGTACAATTATATATGGAGTTAACAGTTATGGAGAATTTGTTTCTAATCGTTACCGACAATATTCTGTAGATCTTCCAATAGAATTTAGATGGCGTAATTCGACTTTCGAAAGCACTAAATTCTGGCGTATTTATGGTGGTATAAAATTGAGTTATGTGTTTTCAAGTTCCTCTATTCTGGATGATGGAGAAACGACATATAGAATTAAGAATAACGATAATATCAATAAATTTCAGTACGGCCCATATCTTTCGGCGGGATACAACACTTGGAATGTCTACATCTATTATGGTTTAAGTCCTTTGTTTAATTCGGCAACCACTTTGTCTGGTGAAAAAATCAATATGAAAACCTTAAATGCAGGATTGATCTTTTATATTTTATAACCACAAGTATAAAAATAGAAGCTGCGGCATTATGCCAACAAACAATCCAATTAATATTTCTCTAGAAGTATGTGCATTCATTTCTAAACGGGATGAGGCCACAATTCCCGATAATAAAATAAGTAAAGCGGGCCAATACGGATTATGAAGCTGAAGATGAATGTTTAATCCGATAACAAAAATCGTTAAACCCGAGATAGCGACCATATGTAAGCTTGCTTTTGTCTTGAACAGCACACATACCAGTGCCAAAATAGTACTGAATAATGCGGCAAGAAAAAAGAAATGAAGCTCTGGATAACGTGTAATTACGATACTTCTTTTAACTAATAAAATATACAGAAAACATTGTAGAATAAGCGGAATCGTTCGTTCTGAAGTCTGACTTAGCATTATCGATTTTACGTGTCCAGTCGATTTTAACAATAGATAAAATAAGACAGGAACTATGACGTTAATGACCAAAATCTGAATTAAGACAAAATACTTTTCGTTTGTACTGAAAATATCGTCTTTGTAAAATAGGTAAAACAAAGTTGCATATAACGATATAAAAATCGGATGTAATATATAAGAGAATATTGGAAGTACTTTTTTCAAAACATGGAAATTTGTGGTGTAAAAACAAATATAATCAATAAATTTTTTCTGCCATGAATTACATGAATTCAGGGGAATTATTTTTTTTTGCCACAGATTTTTAGGATTAAAAAGGATTATAATCAGTGATAATCTTTTAATCTGTGGCTAAAAATTTTCACGCAGATTCTGCAGATTTAGGCAGATCTAAGCCAATTTAATTAATAAAAAAATCTGCGCGCATCTGCTTAAATTTTTTTAAATCTGCGTGAAATTAATTTGTAAAAATTTGGGACATTCGTGGCAAACCTTTTTTTAAATTTGAAAAAAAGAAATTTCTAAATGAGTCTAAATTTAAAAAGCCTTGTTTCAGTATTAAATGCCAAATGGATTGGCTCAGATGCTGATGTTTTAATCGATCATATCTCAATTGACAGCCGTTCGCTTCAAAACGGATCGCAAACATTATTTTTTACTCTGGCTGGGGTTAACAATGATGCTCATTTGTTTATTCCAGATTTAATAGAAAACAAAGTTCAAAATTTTGTTGTTCAATATATTCCAGAAGGTTATGCCGATAAAGCTAATTTTTTGGTTGTCGAAAATACGCTTTTTGCACTTCAGGAATTTGCTGCTTATTATAGAAATTTATTCCATTTTCCAGTTATTGGATTAACGGGTAGCAATGGTAAAACGATCGTAAAAGAATGGCTTAATTTTTTATTGAGTCCAGACTACAATATTATTAGAAGTCCAAAAAGCTACAATTCACAAGTTGGAGTTCCGCTTTCGGTAATTGCAATTAATGAAAAGCATAATTTAGGCATTTTCGAAGCTGGAATTTCGACAGTTAACGAAATGATTCATCTGGAAAAAATAATTAAACCTACAATAGGTGTGCTCACTAATATTGGAAGCGCACACGATGAAGGGTTTCTAAATTTGGTGCAAAAGATTGATGAAAAATTACTTTTGTTTAAAGATTGTCCGATCATTATCTATCAAAAAACCGAAGTTGTCGAATCTTGTTTAACGCAGTTTGCAGCAGAATATATGGTGCATCCACGAAAACTTTTCTCATGGAGTTTTACCGATCAAAACGCAGATGTTTTTATTGAAAAACGAGAACATAAAAACGACCATACTTTTATTCAATATCGATACAAAAACGAAATTTTCAGTTTAGAAATTCCGTTTAACGATTCGGCTTCGGTAGAAAATGCGATTTCTTGTTTGTTGGTTTTATTGCATTTTGATTACGATCAAGAAACGATTCAGAATCGAATTGAGATGCTATATCCTGTTCGTATGCGTTTGGAAGTAAAAAACGGAATTAATAATTGCAGTATTATTGACGATAGCTACAGTTCCGATTTTCAATCGCTTAAAATTGCTTTGGACTTTTTAGAAAGTCAGAAGAAGAAAGGCGCTTCAAAAACGGTTATTTTATCTGATATTTTCCAAAGCGGATTCAGCAATGAAGAATTGTATTCTAAAGTTGCTCAGTTAATCTCAGATAATAAAATAAACCGTGTAATTGGTATCGGATCCACAATTTCTTCTTTTAAAGCGAAGTTTCCAAACAGTACAATGTTTGAAAACACGACCGATTTTATAGCTGAAATCGATAATCTGAATTTCAATAATGAAACGATTCTAATAAAAGGAGCAAGATCTTTTCAATTTGAAGAAATCGTTTCGCTTCTGGAAGAAAAAACACACGAGACCGTTCTTGAAATTAATCTCGATGCGATCACTCATAACTTCAATTATTATAAGTCAAAACTAGCGCCAAATGTCAAAATGATGGTGATGGTAAAAGCATTTGGTTATGGTAACGGCGGATTAGAAATTGCAAAATTACTGGAACATCAAAAAGTAGATTATTTAGGTGTCGCTTTCGCGGATGAAGGAATCGCGTTGAAAAATGGCGGAATAAAACTTCCAATTATGGTTTTAAATCCAGAATCGACTAGTTTTCCATCTATTATTCAATATCAATTAGAGCCTGAAATTTATAGTTTGAAAGGACTAAATGCCTTTTTGAAAATAGCTCGCGAAAAGAACTTAAAAGAGTACCCGATTCATATCAAAATAGATACAGGAATGCATCGTTTAGGTTTTGAAAACAATACGATCGACGAATTGATTGCAACTTTAAAAGGAAATTCAACGGTTCGTGTTCAAAGTATTTTATCGCATTTGGCAACAAGCGATGATCCAAAACATTTTGATTTTGTGCGACAGCAGATTGCATTGTTCGAAAAACTGTCTTCAAAATTAATAGCAGAATTAAATACTAATCCAATTCGACATATTTTGAATACTTCAGGAATCAGTAATTTTCCTGACGCGCAATACAGCATGGTACGTTTAGGAATTGGATTGTATGGCGTTTCAAATGATCCCGCAGAGCAAAAGTATTTAGAAAATGTTGGAACATTAAAATCCATCATTTCTCAAGTCCGAACCATTCCTGGTGGTGACAGTGTGGGATATGGACGCCGTTTTATGGCCGATGCAGCAACTAAAATAGCCACAATTCCAATTGGATATGCTGATGGAATTGCGAGATTATGGGGAAATGAAGTGGGTTTTGTCACCATCAAAAATCAAAAAGCCAAAATTGTTGGAAGTGTTTGTATGGATATGCTAATGGTCAACGTAACCGACATAGATTGTAAAGAAGGCGATTCGGTGATTATTTTCGGCGAAAGCCCTACTGTGATAGAGATGGCTGTAGCCTTAAAAACAATTCCGTATGAGATAATGACCAGTATTTCGCAGCGAGTAAAAAGAGTGTTTTTTAGATAATATTAAGAATTTTCAATAAAATTGCGTATTTTCGATATTCATTTATTATTCAACTAAACAGATCAGATATGGGATTTTTTTCAGAATTTAAGGAATTTGCAATGAAAGGCAACGTGGTTGACCTGGCTGTCGGGGTGATCATTGGAGCTGCTTTTGGTAAAATTGTCAGCTCATTTATTGAAGATGTAATTACGCCATTGCTGTTGAAACCAGCTTTAGATGCTGCGCATTTATCGACTATTGAGCAATTAACTGCTTTTGGAGGAGTAAAGTACGGAGTCTTTATATCGGCAGTAATTAACTTTATTATTGTGGCTTTTGTTTTATTCCTGATAATTAAGGCAATGAACCATGCTAAAAAGAAAGATGTTGCACCACCGCCTCCAGCTGGACCAACTCAAGAAGAATTATTGATACAGATTAGAGATTTATTGAAAAATAAATAAAAATATAATACCGCTACACTAAGTCTAACTTAACCGTCTTCTAAAGAGACGGTTTTTTTACAAAATGTTTATTTTATAACATTTTGTTATTTTTTGTGAATCACCTTGTGGAAACTTTTATTATACTTACTTTTGCCTTACAAATTAGATTAATTGATTATTTAAAAATATAAAAATGAGAATTGCAGTTGTAGGCGCTACCGGAATGGTAGGCGAAGTAATGCTTAAAGTATTAGCAGAAAGAAATTTTCCTGTTACAGAATTAATTCCTGTTGCATCAGAAAGATCAGTTGGAAAAGAAATCGAATACAAAGGAACCAAATATAAAGTAGTAGGATTACAGACAGCTGTTGATATGAAAGCTGATATTGCTGTTTTCTCTGCTGGTGGAGATACTTCATTAGAATGGGCTCCAAAATTTGCTGAAGCTGGAACAACTGTAATCGACAACTCTTCTGCATGGAGAATGGACCCTACTAAAAAACTGATAGTTCCAGAAATCAATGCTGACGTTTTAACTAAAGAAGACAAAATTATTGCAAATCCAAACTGTTCTACAATTCAAATGGTTTTGGCTTTGTCTCCTTTGCACAAAAAATACAACATTAAAAGAATCATCGTTTCTACTTACCAATCTATTACAGGAACTGGTGTAAAAGCGGTAAAACAATTAGAAAACGAGTACGCTGGAGTTAAAGGTGAAATGGCTTACAAATATCCAATTCACAGAAATGCAATTCCACACTGCGATAGTTTTGAAGAAAACGGATACACTAAAGAAGAAATGAAATTAGTTCGCGAAACTCAAAAAATTCTTGGTGATAACACCATTAGAGTTACAGCTACTGCAGTTCGTGTACCAGTTGTAGGTGGACACAGTGAAGCAGTAAATGTTGAGTTTACAAATGATTTTGATGTAAACGAAGTTCGCGAAATTCTACACCATACAGATGGAGTAGTAGTTCAAGATAATTTAGATACCTTTACTTACCCAATGCCATTGTATGCAGAAGGTAAAAATGATGTTTTTGTTGGAAGAATTCGTCGTGACGAAAGCCAGCCAAATACATTAAACATGTGGATTGTTGCCGATAACTTAAGAAAAGGTGCTGCAACAAACACAATCCAAATCGCTGAATATTTAATTAAAGCAGGTTTGGTATAATTGAGAGATTAAATAAAATTGTTATAAAGAGAAAACCGTAATTGCAGTGATGTAATTACGGTTTTTTTGTGCGCTGTTTTATGGTATATTTGATTTGAAATTAGACAAATATGATAGACATAAACTTAAATTACATCAAAGACAATTATATAGAGTTTGAAGAAGTAATAAAAACAGCAAATATTTCATCAGATAAATTAAATCAGTTAATTGAAAGTAAACTTGTTCCTGGACCTTCTTATATTATAAATTCAGAAATAAACATTACCTCTTCATTAAATGATAATCATAGAATTATTGTTGAAGAAAAGTATTTTCACCCAAGTGTTTTAGAACTTATAAAAAAGAATGCGGATAATGCGAATCCTGAAAAGTTTAAATTGGAGTTCAAAGAAAATTTGTTGTCAAACTTAAAAAATCACCCCCACAAAGCTTTTGCATACGGAAATGTTTTCGGTGATAACGGGAATATTGATAACGAAAAAATCGAAAAGGTTTTAGAAGAAGAATGGAATCACTATTGTAATGGCGTTTACGGAATTTGTACTCTAAACAATAACGAAAATGCCATTATTGATAAAGAAATCGCTATAAAAAGGATTTTGAGCTTTATAGAAAAGAAATCAACTTCAGTAACAGACGATGAAAAAATAGAGTTACAGAAAATTAATGTAGAATTTAATAAATCTACGAGTTCTTTTGCACCGTATCAAAGAGAATCGAGTAGTAGAGGTAAATATTTGGATAAATTATTACGAGAGTTTTCTTTAGATAATTTGGTAAAAGAATACGAAGAGATATAAATAAAAAAAGCGAGAATCAATAAATTCTCGCTTTTTTTATTTTTAATATTCCGGAGCCAGTTCTAATTCTAGTCCTTCTAACTCTTCAGTAATTGGTATCTGACAACCCAAACGGCTATTAGACTTAACATAAAATGCTTCCGAAAGCATAGCTTCTTCATCGTCTCCCATTTCAGGTAATGCAACATCATTTAGAACATAACACTGGCAAGATGCGCACATGGCCATACCTCCACAGGTTCCTTCAACAGGAAGTTCGTATGCTTTGCATAACTCCATTATATTCATTGCCATATCAGTCGGAGCCTGTAATTCGTGTATAACTCCTTCTCGATCTTTAATTTTAATTAATACATCCATTTTAATTATTGGAATTTTTGGCAGGATTTTATAACGTGAAAAAATCCTAATTTATATTAGCTAGTAGGTTTAGTACTAAAAGCGTATTCTTTTCTATCATTCTCTTTTAAGTGCATTTTTACACCAAGAACGTTATCGTTTTTTTCAAGAATGGTAACCACTGCGATTACAGAATAATAATCTCTATCAGACTGGAAAATCAATGTTCCTTCGTAAGTCGTGTTTAATACTCCTTGTTTGTCAGTTGAAGCAGAAAGCTTTCTCGGATTTGAGAATTCTGCCGAACTGTAAGTTGATTTTACTGTAAATTTTGCTTTTCCTTCTACAAAATCGTATAAGAAATCGTAGTTTCCAATTCGCAATGTTCCAGGTGCTTCGTTTGGATTGATTGAAAAGATAATCTTACCTGAATATTGAAAGTCAGACCATTCTTCAGATTCACTTACCCAAGCCTTGTCAACCACAACATTCTTACTTTGGGCATATCCTACAGAAACAAAAAACAATAATAAAAAAAGAGCGTAATAGTTTTTCATAAGTTTAAGATTTAAGGGTTTTGTGACAAATTTAAGTTAAAAATGTAACAATTCCTTAACAGAAACTCTTAAATCTTTGCGTTGTTTTTTGTGAATGTGGCAAAAAACGTCTTTTTTTAGGTGTTATTTTATGATTTTTTCAATCAAACAATAATTTACCTATTATTCTTGTTAAACTTTTAGGGTTTAATTTGGATAAAAAGATGCTGTTTTTGTTACATTACATTTACCACAGTTTCAATTTGTGGCGCATATTTTTTTATGGTAGTTTCAACACCAGCTTTTAGTGTCATTTGATTAACGCTACAGCTAATGCAAGCTCCTTCCAAACGAACTTTTACATGTTTGTCATCTTCGATAGAAATTAATGAAATATCTCCACCGTCAGATTTTAAGAATGGTCTTATCTCATCTAAGGCCAATAAAACATTACTTGTTAATTCTTCTGTTGTCATAATATGAATGTGTCAATTAGAGAATGTTTTTTAATTCGAAAATGTGCCAATTAGAAAATTAGAAAATTCACTTTGTTGCGTGAAATTATCTTATTTTCTAATTTTCACATTATCTCATTAGTTTCATTATCTCAATTATCTAATTATTTTTTAACTGCCGAGCAACCTGCCATTGTTGTAATTTTGATGGCTTCTGTTGCTGGTAAGCTTTCGTTTCTGTTTACTGTTTCTTGTACAACATTTCTAGTAATTTCTTCAAAAACTGTTTCTATTGGAGAACCAGTCTGCAATGCTGCTGGACGACCATAATCTCCTGCTTCGCGAATAGATTGTACAATTGGAACTTCTCCTAAAAACGGAACTCCTAAATCTTCAGCAAGGTTTTTAGCACCTTCTTGTCCAAAGATATAATATTTGTTTTCTGGCAATTCTTCTGGTGTAAAGTAAGCCATATTTTCTATAATTCCTAAAACAGGAACATTGATGTTGTCTTGCATAAACATTGCCACACCTTTTTTGGCATCTGCAAGTGCTACCGCTTGCGGAGTACTTACTACAACCGCTCCAGTAATTGGAAGTGACTGCATGATAGAAAGGTGAATATCTCCAGTTCCAGGAGGCAGGTCAAGAAGCATGAAATCTAATTCTCCCCAATCTGCATCAAAAATCATTTGGTTTAATGCTTTTGCAGCCATTGGCCCTCTCCAGATTACGGCTTGGCTTGGCGCTGTAAAAAATCCGATTGAAAGCATTTTGATTTCGTAGCTTTCAATAGGTTTCATTTTTGATTTTCCGTCAACTGTTACAGAAATCGGTTTTTCGTTTTCAACGTCAAACATAATTGGCATAGAGGGACCATAGATATCAGCATCTAAAACACCAACTTTAAAGCCCATTTTTGCAAGTGTAACAGCTAAGTTTGCAGTTACAGTAGATTTTCCTACTCCTCCTTTACCAGAAGCAACTGCAATAATATTTTTAATTCCAGGAATGGCACGACCTTTAATTTCCGGTTTCTCTGGAGCTTCTACTTTAATATTTACCTTTACTTTTGCATCTGGCGATATTAGTTCATGAATTGTTCTTCTAATATCATCTTCAGCTCTTTTTTTGATGTGCATAGCAGGCGTATGCAATACAAGGTCTACAACAGCTTCATCTCCAAATGTAATCACATTGGTTACAGCACCGCTTTCAACCATATTTTTTCCTTCTCCAGCAATAGTGATTGTCTCTAAGGCTTTTAGAATTTCTTTTCTATCTAGTTTCATTGTAATGGGCTATTTTTTTATTCTCTAAAAACAGTCTTATAAGATTATATTTATTTAAACTGATTTCAGGGTGCAAAGATAACAGATTAAGTTCGGAAATTAAGCGTTTTTGGATTGTAATTATTGATATTGAGATTATTCAAAATTATTCAACATAACTTTTTATTAAAATGGAATCTAAGGATCATTATCTATTTTGATGCTTTTAGAAAAGTTCTTCCAATTTAAAAGAATGTTCTTTTATGTAAGTTTTCTTTCAAATAAATAAAATTCTCACAAAACTTCGTTATATTTGATTACCCAAATCGATTGATTACCAGACAGGAAAAAAATATGTGAAAACTAAGGTTTTTTGAGTAATTTTTTGGGTTTTCGGTATTTTTTTTAAAGTTATTTCTACCAATTTAAACTTTAAAAATATGCGAAATTTTACTTTTTCTCTAATTATTGTTACAGTCAGTTTTTTTGCATTTTCATTCAATTCATTGTCTAACAATGCTAAAAGCAATTCTGATCTGTCAAATCGAAAAGCTGTTGCGGTCATTACAATCGATGCGGCTTCCATCAATGCCTTCTTCAAGAAATATCCAAAGCTTAAAAAATATCAGAAAGATGTTGATGATATTTATAAAGCCAAACAGTACAAATCTCTTTGGTATGATGATAAAAGTATCACTGAATTTGGATCCTTATTGTATCAGAAAGTAAATGTTCTGAAAGATCAGGGAATTGAAGAAAAAATGCCTTATAAAGAACAAATTGATGAGGCGTTTAATGAAAGTTCTTCAAACAAACCATCTCAACTCGATACCGAATTACTACTTACCAGTATGTATGTGTTTTATGCGAGTAATGTGTATTCTGGAGTTGATCCTGCGACATTGAAAAAAATAGGATGGTATTTGCCTGCAAAATCTATTTCATATACTCATATTCTAGATTCATTAATGGTAGATACCAATCGATTGAATGAAGATGATAATCTATTATTCAGTCAATACTACAGATTGAAAGGTGCGCTGAAAAAATACCGTAAAATAGAAACCGATAATCTATGGCAGAAAATTGCGATTGACAGTGCGACTTTTAAAGATTTAAGACCAGACGATACAGCTATCGCCATTAAACAAATTAGAAATCGCTTATTTGTAGTAGGAGATTTAAAACAAGATTCTGGAAGTGATATTTATGATGAAGAATTGATGGCGGGAGTTTTAAATTATAAAAAAAGATATAATTTAAAAATAAATTATGCCCTAACGAGAGATATTATCAATCAAATGAATGAGCCGATTAGCAAGAGAATCAGAACCATTATGCTAAACATGGAAAGATGCAGATGGATTCCGACCAAATTGGCAAAAGCAGAGGAGTACGTCATGGTTAATATTCCTTCATTTAGGCTGTTTTATGTTAAGGACGGAAAATATGATCTGGTTTCGGACATTTTTGTGGGTAACAGACTTAGTGAAACGGTGATTTTTAGTGGAAGTATGGATCGAATAGTCTTTAGTCCGTATTGGTACGTGCCAAATAGCATTATACAAAACGAATTAAAACTCCAGATTGCAAGTGATAAGAACTATTTGGAAGAACATAATATGGAATGGAACGGAGGTAAAGTGCGACAAAAACCAGGGCCGAAAAATTCGTTGGGATTAGTAAAATTCATGTTCCCAAATCCAAACGATATTTATATGCACGATACGCCTGCAAAAAGTTTATTCGAATTTGAAAAACGTACTTTTAGCCACGGCTGTATCAATGTGAAAGAAGCCAAACAGCTTGCTTTGCATATTTTAAAAGACGATCCAGACTGGCCGGCAGACAAAATTGAGAGTGCTATGAATGGCGGAAAAGAAACAACCTGTATGCTTAAACGTAAAATTCCGGTTTATATAGGTTATTTTACCTGCTGGGTTCAGGACAACGGAGAAGTTAATTTTTTCCCAGATGTATACGATCGAGACCAAAGTTTGGATAATTTGATTTATAATGATGCCATTACAATGAAAGATTAAAAATAAAAGCCCGACGGATTTTACTGAAATCTGTCGGGCTTCTTTAAAAAAAATGGTCTACAAGCTTATTCGTATTTTAGATATTTTAATACATCTATTCTAGTTACCTGAAATGCTTTTGTTAAAACAATTACTAATGTTAAAAACAAAAGTGAAATCAGGGCAATTATAAACGGAACTGTCGATATTCCAATTCTAAAAGCGAAATCTTCAAGCCATTTCTGTAATAATATATAAGCAGGAACAATCCCGATTGCAAATCCTATAAAACAGAAGACAATATATTGTTTCGACAATTCTTTTAGGAGTATATCTGTTTCGGCTCCTAATGTTTTTCTAATGGCGATTTCTTTCAATCTTCTCTCCATCGAAAATGATGCCAAAGCGAACAATCCGAATATAGCAATTATGATTACGACCAAATTTAGGATGAAAAAGAGGTTTTTTTGTTTGACTTGCTCTTCATAAGTTTTTGCGAATCCTTTGTTAACAAATTCGTAATCAAATGGATAGTCAGGATTAACGTTTTTCTCCCAATATAATTTCAATTTTTCTAACGTTTCTGTTAAATTATTTGGAGAAACCTTTACAAGAACTCTATTAAAATTATTCCATTTTAGCGTTTTTAAACTAATAAAAACCATTGGCGGAACCTTATTCTGTAAATTGATTAAATTAAAGTCTTTCACAACTCCAACAACTTTAAACTTCAAATTATCACTGTTTCCAATACTCCAGCCCGATGTTATCATGGTGTTTACTGGATTCTTAAGATTTAGTTCTTTGGCAAGTGTCTCGTTTATAAGCATGCCGTTTACAGTGTCTGAAGCAAATTGAGCAGATAAATCGCGCCCTTCAACGATTTTAATCTTCATCATTTCAAGAAACCCAAAATCCATTTCGATGTTTTTTGGCTGTACAAAAATTCCATTATGCTTAAATCCTGAACTTGATCCCGAATTGCCTCCAAAAGTGCCGGCAAATGTAGTAACATCTACAACTCCGGGAATTTTTTTAATTTCTTGTTTCTCTGCTAAATATTTATCTGTTCTGCTTAATCGGTCTTTTGTATTGTACGTAATAGAAAGTACCTGATCACCGCTAAAGCCTAGATCTTTGTTCATCATGTAACTAACTTGCGAATTAACAATCAATGCTCCAATGATAAAGAAGGCAGCAATTCCGAATTGAAAGATAAGCATCGAGTTTCGAATCCAAATACCGCTTTTACTTCTTGAAAAATTCCCTTTTAAAACCTTTAATGTTTCAAAATTTGAGATATAAACAGCAGGGAAAATACCCGCAAGAACGATTACTAATCCAAATATAAAAATGAGCTGCAGGTAAAATTCGCCGCCATTCATAGTCAAAGTTTTTCTCAAAAAGGTATTGTAATAAGGTAATGAAAGTTCTACAATTGCAAGTGCAAAAACAATTGCAAGTGTTACGATTATAGAAGTTTCAAAAATAAACTGCGTAACAATTTGCTTTTTTGTTGCACCCACAATTTTACGCACACCTACTTCTTTGGCGCGTTTGATGGCCGATGCAGTTGCCAAATTGATATAATTTACTATAGATAAAAATAAGATTAGAATAGACAAACCGCCCATAATGTAAAGCAATTTCAAATTGCCCTGTCCTTCAGGAAAATTTTGGCCTCCTGAACTTATTGTGCCATATAAACGAGACGTTTTCAATTGATCTAGGATCACTTCTACCTGTCCGTTTTCTTTTAAATATTGCTCTACGGTCTGACCGCTGGCTTTGGCATCTTTTACGGTTCTGTTAACAAAAATTACATTTTGCATTTTCTTTATAAGAGCAGCAGAATTGGTTCCTTTTTTAGCTTTGACCATTAAAGCATAATTAAAATTCCCCCATTGATCTCTGTCGCCCTCACGTTTAACCCCGTTAAAGACATAATTTGGTTCAATTGAAGAAGGTGTAGTTACACGAAAAACCGCTTTTACGATATAATCGCCATTACCATACGAAATTGATTTACCAATTGGATCATCGTTTTTGAAAAGCAATTTTGCTTGATCTTCGGATATGGCAACACTATTTTTTTCTTTTAAAATGTTCTGTTTGTTTCCTTTTATAATTTCAAAAGGGAAAAAATCAAAAAAGTTTTCGTCTGTACGAACAACTTTTTTATCTAATATTTTTAGATTTTGAAATTTAACAACACCATCTTCGTACCAATTGTAGAGAAAACAAATTTTGTCAATTTCAGGGATTGTAGCTTTACAAGTCTCGCCAAAAGGGATTGAACTAGTTGCCCAAATATCTCCCGAACCAATTTTGTTTAGAACAAGATAAGTGTTCTCTTTTTCAGGATTCCATTGATCGTATGCATTTTCATTGTTCCAATATAAGATCGCAAAAATGACAGAAGCAATCCCGATGCTTAGTCCTAAAACATTTAAAAACGAAAACAATTTGCTTTGTTTTAAATGATATATAAATATTTTAAACCAGTTAAAAATCATTTTGTGGTATATTTTTTATAGTTGATATGGTTGTTTTTGGTAAACCTTTCGGTTTTACATCATAGTAAATATTTTGCATACTAGCTCTACCAGAACTACAAGTGCAGTAACAATAATTTTAATCATCACTTTATTATTTAGCGTCCATAAAAACATCAACATTGCGTTGATTTAATTTCTCAGAAAATATAACTCCGTCTTTCATATGAATGGTTCTTTGCGAAAAAGAAGCATCATAATCAGAGTGGGTAACCATCAAAATGGTAGCGCCTTTAGCATGTAAATCGGTTAAAAGTTCCATTACTTCATTACCGTTTTTACTGTCTAAGTTTCCTGTTGGCTCATCGGCCAAAATAATTTTAGGATCATTTACCAACGCTCTTGCAACGGCAACTCTCTGCTGCTGTCCTCCAGAAAGCTGTTGCGGAAAATGTTTCAAACGATGAGAGATATTAAGTTTTTCGGCAATCGCTTCGATTTTTTGTTTTCTTTCAGAAGCTTTTACGTTGTTGTAAAGCAATGGCAATTCGATATTATCATAAACAGAAAGCTCATCAATTAAGTTGAAATTCTGAAAAATAAAACCAATGTTTTCTTTCCTCACTTGCGCTCTGCCTTTTTCTTTTAAGCCAATCATTTCTTGGTCTAGCAGTTTGTAGCTTCCGGTGCTTGCACTATCCAAAAGCCCGATAATATTTAATAAAGTCGATTTTCCACATCCAGAAGGCCCCATAATGGTTAAAAAATCTCCTTTTTTTATTTCTAAATTGATACCGCTCAAAGCAGCAGTTTCTATTTCTTCTGTTCTAAAAACTTTGGTTAAATTCTGAATTGTGATCATAATTTTTTAGGTTTTGAAATGTTTATTAAATACGTTTTTTGATTGATGATTGAAATTATATTTTTGTTTATTTTGTTTCAAGTTTCAGGTCTCAAGTTGGTTGCAGCGTTAACGTGAAACCTGAAACTTGAAAACAAAATAAACTATTCTTTATTTAGAGAAAGCTCTTCAATATCTTTATAATCGGTGTAAGAAGAAGTAACTACAGATTCGCCTTCTTTTAAACCTTTTAAAACTTCATAATACGAAGGATTTTCACGTCCTAATTTGATATTTCTTCTTATCGCTTTGTTTCCGTTTACAACAAAAATCCATTTTCCTGCAGCTTCTTGGTTAAAAGCTCCTCTCGGAATTACCAAAGTTCTATTCTTTTCAGACAAAATCAGTTTTACTCCAAAACTAAGTCCGTCCTGTAGAACAATGTTTTCTTTGCTTACAAAAGCAAGCTCCACAGTAAATCGTCCGCCTTTTACTTCAGGAATTACTTTGGTCACGATAACTTCAAGATTTTTCCCTTTAAATTCTACCTGTCCTTTTAAACCTTCTCTAAGTTTTTCCAGATAAAATTCGTCTACTTCAGCAATCAGCTTGTATCCTTTGTTAGAGTCGATTCTTCCAATGCTTGCACCTGCCTGAAAAGTCTTTCCTAAAACAGGTTCAAAAGAGGTTAATCGTCCTGTTTCTGGCGCTGTAATTAAAAAGTTCTTTTTGTTGTTTCTAAGAATATCCAAACTTTTTTCCATAGTCTGGATTGAACGGTTTATTTGTGAAATCTGAACCTGATTGCTTTGTTTTTCTTTTTGAATACTCTGCTGAATGGTTCTTTTGCGTTCTTCCTGAAAACGAAGGCTTTCTTTAAAAGTATTCCAGTCATTTTTAGAAATTACATCTTTCTCATACAACTTCGCGTTCATATCATATAATCTCTTTGCGTCGTTATAATCATGCTCTATCAAAACCAAATCTTTGTTTAGATTTAATTCTTGATTTCGAATGTTTAATTTCCCCGTATTCAAATTGTTAATTTGTTCGATAATAGCAGTTTCCTGAGTCAGATAATTCAATTCTGTATTTGGATTGTACAAACGAGCCAGCGATTGTCCTTTGGTAACCATTGCGCCATTTTCTACAAAGATTTCTTTTACAGAACCTCCCTCGGTAACATTCACAAGCATAACATTCAAAGGTTCTACTTTTGCCTGAAAAACAACAAAATCTTCAAAAAAGGCTTTTTCTGCTTTTTGAATTACCAATTCGTCGGCTTTTACATTTAAAGTTCTTTTGGTGTTAAATGCAAAAAGGACGATTACGAGCAAAACTAAAAAAACAGCAATTGCTATTGCGAGATATCTAAATTTTTTACTTTTACGAGGAATTATCGTGTCCATTTTTTTAATTATTTTACTGATAATCAATAGGTAAATATTGTGCCATAAAATTTATTATCTGTAAAGTATTGATTTTAAAGAGGCTCTAAAAAACACTTCTAAAAAGCAGTGTCCGATAATGAACAGTTGACCGTTCGGAAGCGGACAGAAAAAAGACCACATGAGAAAAAAACTAGCCCAAATATTAGTTGTTGACGATCAGGAAGAAATTCTTTTTTCTGCAAAAATGATTCTTAAAAAACATTTCGAGACGATTTTTACAACCAATAGTCCTAAAAAAATCATTTCGATCTTAAACGAAAATGACATAAATGTGGTGTTGCTGGATATGAATTACCGAATTGGTTTTGAAGATGGGCGAGAAGGAATTCATTGGCTGAAAGAAATTAAAACACTTTCTCCCAATACAATTGTGATCTTAATGACCGCTTTTGGTAAAATTGAAACCGCTGTAGAGGGTATTAAAATTGGAGCTTTTGATTATGTACTAAAGCCGTGGAATAACGAAAAACTGCTAGAAGTTATTGATAAAGCAGTCACTGAAAGCAGAAAAACTAGCAAAAAAACAACTTTAGAAAAAACAGAGAAGGCCGAAAAGAAATATTTTGTCGGCACTTCAGCAAAAATAAAACAAGCGTATTCTATCGCCGAAAAAGTGGCCAGAACAGACGCCAATGTTTTAATTTTGGGCGAAAATGGAACAGGAAAGTATGTTTTTGCCGAATTTATTCATCAGCATTCGGAAAGAAAAAATGAGCCTTTTGTACATGTTGATTTAGGTTCGTTAAGTGATAATTTGTTTGAAAGTGAACTTTTTGGTTACGCCAAAGGTGCTTTTACGGATGCTAAAATCGATACCGCTGGCCGTTTCGAAAATGCATTAAACGGAACTATTTTCTTAGATGAAATTGGAAATATTCCCTTGCATCTTCAAGCTAAATTATTGCACGTTTTACAAACCAAAACCGTAACGCGTTTAGGCGAAAGCAAACCACGATCGCTGAATGTTCGTGTTATTGCCGCAACGAATAGTGATATTAAAACAGAAGTCAAAAATAAAACGTTCCGTGAAGATTTGCTGTACCGAATCAATACTATGGAAATCAATTTGCCTTCTTTAAGAGAAAGAAAAGACGATATTGTACCGATGGCCAATTTTATTCTGGAACAGATTGCTGAAAAATACAATCAAGAAAATTGGCGTTTTGAAGAAAATGCTGCATACTATCTTGAAAAATATCCATGGAAAGGGAATGTCCGAGAAATGGAAAACAAAATTGAACGCGCTTTGATTTTAGCTGAAAACAATACTATTTCGGTAATGGATCTGGATATTTTGGATTTTGAAGAAATTCAGGAAAATGATGAAAATCCGTTATCGGAAATGGAGAAAGGCGCAATTGAAAAAGCACTTTTCAAGCATAACGGAAACATCAGTAAAACGGCTGAAGAACTTGGTTTGTCGCGCGCTGCGTTGTACAGAAGAATTGAAAAATACGATTTGAAGAATTAGAATGAATAATAATTTTGCCACAGATTAAAAGGATTTTCACAGATTTAAAATAAAAAATCCTTTTTAATCCTTTTAATCTGTGGCAAAAAAAAATAATAAATGAAAAACTGGAAATTTTATAATGCCTTGTTCCTGAGAGTCGTGTTTATCATGGTGCTCTTTCTGTGCAGTGCATTATTGTTTTACAAAGGATTTCAATACAACGCTTTATTAGTCGGTATTTTCGTTTTGATTTTTCTAATTGAAATGTATTTTTTTGTCAAAAGCCAATTGCTATTTTATGACAAAACGATAAACTCGATTCTACATGACGACTTTTCTGCCCATTTTCCAGAAGAACATAAAAAAGACAACTTCAATAGTCTGTATCTTTTGTATGATACTTTAAAAGTTCAGAAACAAGAGCAGATCTCTAAAGAATTAATCTACCGTTCGATTTTGAATAGTATTGATACCGCTGCTTTAATCTTAGAAAAAGAAAATGAGGATTGGTCCATTTTTATAATGAATGACTGTTTTTCTAATCTTTTCAAAGTGCCAAAAGTAAGTCATTGGAAATACCTGAAAAACTATCTTCCGAGTTTATGCGGCGAAATTGAAAAGGTTGGTTTTGCAGAATTAAAAACCGCTATTTCAATCAAAATTGAAGATCAGGATCTGCAGACTTTTATGTTGCAAACTTCTCTTACGCAGACTTATGACAAAGAGTATTTTATTGTTTTACTAGACAGTATTCAGCGCGTTATTGAGAAGAAAGAAAAAGAAGCATGGATTAATCTGATGAAGATTATTTCGCATGAACTAATGAATTCTTTAACGCCTATTCGTGCGCTTTCGCAGAATTTGCTTCACATTGTAGATCAGGATGAATTGGAAGATGATGATTTTGAGGACATTAAAAGCAGTATTTCGACAATCATAAATAGAAGTGATCATTTACAGTTTTTCGTGGAAAATTATCGCAAACTGGCAATGCTTCCAACGCCGAATAAACAAATGACACCAATCAATGCTTTGTTTGAAGATTGCCTTCGAATTATGAGTCCGATCTTGAAGGAAGAAAGAATAGAATTGATGAATGAAATACACAGTTCACGTTCTATTATGATTGATAAAAATCAGATGGAGCAGGTAATTATCAATTTGATTACCAATAGTATTCATGCTTTAAAAGAGAAATCAGAAAAGAAATTAATGATTTCCAGTTATACAGAGAATAATCGTTTTTTCATTGTAATTTCAGATAATGGAAAAGGAGTAGATGCTGAAATTAGAGATAAAGTTTTCCTTCCGTTTTTCACCACCAGAAAAGACGGAGCCGGAATAGGATTAACGCTTTCTAAGAATATTATTGAAGCACACGGAGGTTATCTGAGCTATCAAACTGATGAAGATAAAACGAGTTTTGTGATTTGCTTGATTTAGTGGGTTTGCCACAAAGTCGCAAAGACGCGAAGATTTTATTGTAGAGACGCACTGCAGTGCGTCTACACAAAGAGAGTAAATATTGATAATGGTTTAATCTCGCAAAGTCGCAAAGACGCGAAGATTTTATCGTAGAGGCGCACTGCAGTGCGTCTACACAAAGAGAATAAATATTGATAATGGTTTAATCTCGCAAAGACGAGAAGTCGCAAAGCTTATTTTAAATTTTCTTTGCGACTTCGCGTCTTTGCGAGAGATATAAACACATTGTTTAAATGAACTTATATCACTTATATGGTGAAAATGTTTGCTATGATTCAACTTCCGGTTTCCAGAAATGTTTTTCAAAATCTACAATTTGATTGTTGACCACTTTGATTCCCTCATTTTCTAAAAGCTGTTGCATTAAATTAGTTCCATCAAAGTGATGTTTTCCTGTTAGAAGTCCTTTTTGGTTAACCACTCTGTGTGCAGGAACATCATCCATATTATGACAGGCATTCATTGCCCAGCCGACCATTCGTGCAGAACGAGCTGTGCCTAATGCTTTTGCTATTGCACCATAAGAAGTAACTTTTCCAAACGGAATTTGTCTGGCGATTACATAAACTCTTTCAAAAAAATTTTCCTCTGCCATTTTAAAATATTTTTACCATTAAGATATGAAGCTAATAAAGATAAAAACTTAATTTTTCTTAATCTCTTAATGGTTAATTTTATTTATCCGAAGTAGTAATTCAGGATATTAAAAAGTGTTGCTAGAGCTACTAATCCAGTAATGGTCCCGATAATGGTATTCATGTTTCTCATGAAGTAATCGGTTTTCTTTTCTATTCTTCCGAAGAAAGCAATATAGCTGTATAAAATTCCGAAAGCCCCAAGAACAGAACCTAATACAAATGTTAGTATAATCGGGTTTTGAAATGTAAAAAGATTGTATGAAGCCAGAGTAACACTTACGACAACATAATACGGAATCGGAAAAAAGTTTAATCCAGAAAGCAGCATTCCGAGAAAGAAACTGCTTTTTTTACTCTTTTTGATTTTCGTTTTTTTCTTTGCTATCGGATCTTTTGCAAAAAACAAAAAGTAAATAGTTAAGATCGAAAAAATGACAAAACCAACTTCACGCAATAAGGTTACAACATCTGGACGATTGTCTATGACACGAGCAAACAATACGGCAACATAAGCTTGAAAAAAAATAACTAAAACAGCCCCGATTACAAACCATAAAGCATTCTTTTTGCCTTCTTTCATTTTTATTTTGGCAGCTGTCATATTGAGCAATCCTGGCGGAATAGTCCCGATGGCTGCAGCAATAAAGCCTGAAAGTAATGGGGTAAGATAGGTCATTTAGTTATTAAAATCGGTTAGATAAAGGTTTCAAAATTAAAGTTAGTCTTTAATTTTGAAACGAATATACGTAATTGCCTTATTAATTTCTAAATATTGTTTTTCGTAAAAAGTCTGTATAGAAGTTACAACTTCTGGGCTTCCTTCGTTTTTATAGACGTTATGGTTGGCATACAAAACTTCGTGACCTTCTCCGTGAAGCAATCCAAGAGTATAACCGTGCATAAATTCGCTATCGGTTTTAAGGTTTACGACACCGTCTTTTTTCAGGATTTTTTTGTACAATTTCAAGAACTCAGAATTGGTCATTCTGTGTTTGGTTCTTTTGTATTTGATCTGCGGATCTGGGAAAGTAATCCAGATTTCGTCTACTTCGCCTTCAGCAAAAATATGATTGATCAATTCGATTTGGGTACGAACGAAAGCAACATTATGAAGTCCGTCTTCAACAGCAGTTTTGGCACCACGCCAGAAACGCGCACCTTTAATATCAATTCCGATAAAATTTTTGTTTGGGTATTTTTCTGCTAATCCAACAGAATATTCTCCCTTTCCACATCCTAATTCTAAAACTAATGGATTATCATTTTTAAAGAAATCAGAGTTCCATTTTCCTTTTAAAGGCATTAAATCGCCTACAACTTCTTCTCTGGTTGGCTGAAAAACGTTTTGAAATGTTTCGTTCTCTCTGAATCTTTTTAGTTTATTTTTACTTCCCACTTTTACAAAAATTTTCCGCAAAATTAAGGAATATAAACGAATGAAAATAGCGTAATTAGGTTTAAAAAGTTTTCCGCCACGAATTCACGAATTATTTTAAAAATAAAATTCGTGAATTCGTGGCGGAAAAAAATATTTTTAACCGTAATGTGGCTCAGTAATTGGTTTTGATTTCGGATCTAATGTTTCATCATGTTGTGATAAATCCAATCCGATGTGTTCTGATTCTTCTGAAACTCTTAGCGGAATAATGAAATTGGTTACTTTGAACAAGAAATAAGCTCCAAAGAAAGTAAAGACTGAAACCAGAACCAATGCCATCATGTGGTGTCCGAAAACATTCCATCCGCCGTGAAGTAAACTTGCATTTTCGCCGTGAGCGAAAATAGCGGTTAGAATCATTCCCATAATTCCGCCCACACCGTGACAAGCAAAAACGTCAAGAGTA
Organism: Flavobacterium sp. LK-23; assembly: GCF_058135255.1. Classification (NCBI taxonomy): domain Bacteria; kingdom Pseudomonadati; phylum Bacteroidota; class Flavobacteriia; order Flavobacteriales; family Flavobacteriaceae; genus Flavobacterium; species Flavobacterium sp. LK-23. The sequence goes on along the minus strand of NZ_JBYUVT010000001.1, from coordinate 409,076 downwards.
TCGTCGAATTTTTTAGAATATTTACAATTTACAGCCGTATTAGAAACCAAAGCTGTAATGAATCCGAAGAACATACTTTCTGGGACAGAAATAAATCCTGCAGCAGGCGTAATGGCAACTAAACCTACGACAGCTCCAATACAAGCCCCTAAAGCAGAAACTTTTCTTCCGTTCATTCTGTCAAAGAAAATCCAAGTTAACATCGCTGCAGCCGATGAAGTTGTCGTTGTAGCAAAAGCCATAGCCGCAGTTCCGTTGGCAGCAAGAGCAGATCCAGCGTTGAATCCGAACCATCCAAACCAAAGCATTCCTGTTCCTAACAATACAAATGGAATATTGGTTGGAATATGCTGGCTGTTTTTTCTTTTTCCTAAAACAATAACGCCCGCCAAAGCAGCAAAACCAGAACTCATGTGTACCACAGTTCCTCCGGCAAAATCTTTAACTCCAAAATAGCTTCCTAAAACGCCTGTTGGGTACCAAACTGCGTGACATAAGGGAGCATATATAAAAATGGTAAATAAACTAATGAAAACTAAATAAGAAATAAAACGAACGCGCTCTGCAAACGAACCTGTGATAATCGCAGGACAAATGATGGCAAATTTCATCTGAAACAAAGCAAAAAGCATAAACGGAATCGTATTGGCCAATTGTTTATGAGGCAGAACGCCAACATAATCCATAAAAGCAAAAGTGGTCGGATTACCAAAAAAGCTGTAAAAATGATCTCCAGAACCAAAACCAACCGGTTCTCCAAAAGCAAGACTAAATGCAACTACAACCCATAAAAGCGTAACGACACCCAGACAGATAAAACTTTGAAGCATAGTCGAAATAACGTTTTTCTTTCCTACCATTCCACCATAAAAGAAAGACAATCCTGGTGTCATGATTAAAACCAGACAGCTTGAAGTAAGCATCCAGGCAACATCGGCAGGAACAATATGATCTGTAGTTCCAAATTCTGATAAAACATAATTATTTTCGGTAACTGTTGGCCAAAAAGCCCCTATCGTACATACGACGCTTATCATGATAAAGGAGATAATCCAGCGTTTTTCTATTTTCATTTTTAAAATACTTTGTTTAACCCTATTTTTTTTGGGGTCAAAGTTAGAAAAAAATAAATATTCTTGTTTTTAAGGCTGTTAAAATAGAGGTGTGGGTTTTATTTTGATGAATTTTGTAAAATACGGTTCGTTTTTTTGACAGTATCTTATTCTAAAGTTACAAAAAAGCGCTGTTTTTGCCGAATTAATTAAAATTAATCTGCTAACAGTGCTTCTAAAGTGCTCAAAAAGTTATGTTTATAATAAGAAAACCGTAAAATGTTTTATTTTTTCTGAAGTTTTGCGATCAAAGCGTCTTCAATTGGAGCTTTTATCTTGGTTACAGTATCAACTTCGTCATTTGGAACGGTCATCGATAGAACATAATGCTGAATTTTCCATTCGTTCCCTACTTTTATTAAAACTCCAGAACCGCGGCAAATTTTCATTTGTGTGTCTAGCAATTCGTCAAACCAAGCAATCTTTCCGCTTTTATCAAAAAAGATATGACGCTCTAAAGCTTTAAAATTCCACGTAGTTCCTTTATCGAAAAAGGGTTTTGCCCAAATAGCAAATTCTTTTTTGGTCCAATTTTCAGTTGCATCGGTTCCAATGTAAATTGCGTCGTCTGCCAATACATTAAAGTAAGCATCAAATTTTACTTCGCCAGCAGCTTTGTGCCACGCGTCAAGAGTCTGATTGATTTTGTTTTTGTCTGCTTGTGCATTGGCAAAAGAAGCAACGAATAAAAGAAGTAAAAGTGTTTTTTTCATGAGATATGTTATTTGAGTTTAAAGGTATAATTTTTTTTGAACCATATAAGTGATATAAGAAAACTAAAGAAAACGAATTATTGCCGCAAAGGCACCAAGGCACTAAGAATCTTTAAAATAAAACTTTGCGCCTTGGTGCCTTTGTGGCAAGTGTAAGTAAAGCTTAAATTATCTTACAATACTTATATGGTGTAATATCTCAAAAACCACTATATTTGATTCTCAATAAAAATACCCCAGTCATGAAGGCAAAATTACTTATAAGTTCACTTGTTATAACCTCTCTTTTGATTGTTTCCTGTAAAAAGGAATTAGAGCCGCAAGAAAGTACAGCGACTTCAGAATTAGTACGATTAGGACTTGCAAAAGATACCACAAAACCTGCTGCGCCAGTGGTGCAAGCACCTGCAACAAAACCAAATACAGTTTTAAGCGATACAAAAGGAATTAATCCTGCTCACGGACAGCCGGGACACCGTTGCGATATTGCGGTTGGCGCACCTTTAAATTCTGCACCAACACAGCAAGCGCAGGCAACTCAAGCACAAACCGTTCAGGTAAATCCGACTCAGCAGAAAATGGTTACGACTACAACTGCTGCTCCAGTTAAAGTAGCAAAAGGAATGAATCCGTCACACGGACAGCCAGGACATAGATGTGATATTCCTGTTGGAGCACCTTTAAATTCTGCTCCTGCAAAAACTACAACAACAACAGCTTCAAACACAGCTCAAAGCGGAACAGTTACGCAAAACTTTACGGTTACTCCGCCAGCATCAAACCCAGTTCCAGCCTTGTTAAGTACAGAAGGCACTGAAGCTACCGTAGCAGACGGAATGAACCCACCACACGGAAAACCAGGTCATCGTTGCGATATTGCAGTAGGGGCACCGTTGCCAAAATCATAAGTTAAAGAGACAAAGTAATAAAGTAACAAAGTGACAAAGATTCCAAGAAAACTTAGAATCTTTGTCACTTTATTACTTTGCAACTTATTATATTAATGCTCTTTTATTTTTTCGAAAGTGCTCGTCAATGTTTTTTTAGCTTTGGCCAATGCACCGCTAAAAGCTTTTTCAAGACTTTCGGCGTGTTCTGTAACCGTAATTGGCTGTAGTTTTACAGGACGAACTTCAATCACACACTTTTTGTCATGCAAGCTGAATTTTTCTCCATTTTCATCTCCAAAATGAATTTCTACGCGAGTAATTTTATCTTGAAAACGGTCTAAGCTTTTTTCTACTTCTCCAGAAAAATAACTTTCTAATCTTGCACTTCCTTCAATGTTTTTGTCGGTGTTGATTTGTACTTTCATAACAAATAAAATTTAATGATTCATTCTCAAACTTATTTATTTTAAAGGAAAAAGACAAGTGAGTTAAGGAAATATTATGAAATTTTAAATTGATTTATTTTTCAATTTTGTAATTTCGATTTGGAGAAAATATACTTATAGTATTTTAATTTATAAATAAAGAAAAAAACTTACAATTAATTATTTTGTTTCGTATGTTTGCAATTCCTAAATGCAAAATATTATGAATACAAAAAAAATTCTTGCCCGTGTAGTATGGTGGCGATATTGGAAACAATCGCAACGCTCTTTGCAGCGTAGGACACCTAAACTATGCGGGTTTTATAATTCCTAAATGCAAAATTATGAGTACCAACACCCTTTCCAAAGAAACCGAATTGAGATTAACTGAATTCTTCAACAATTCAATCGATTCCAAAAGTATGGCTAAAACCATTAGGCAAGTCAATTTCCTAATTGCTTTAAATGCAATACGAGAAGATGGATTTATGAAAACCGAAACCGTAAATATTGAAGATGGTTTCTATTGGCTAAATGAATTAGCAGAAATTCTTGATCCTTATTTGGGGATTGAATAGATTTTAGAAATTGGAAAAAGCCACTTTGAGGAGTGGCTTTTTGGTTTTTATTTATTGTTACAATAAAAATTATTGACAAATTATTTTATAGTGATCTTCAATGAACAAAGTAGTAACGTTTTTTTAAAACTTGATCCAAAAATCACAATTTATATTTATATTTGCTAAAATTAGATCAAATCATAATTTGTAAAACTAAAAAAATGGCAAGTTTTGGAGATTTTTTAAAACTAGAGAGAGAAAAGAGAGAATGGACTCAAACAGAATTTGGAGCCAAAATAGGAATTAATTCAAGCGCAATTAGTCGGATGGAGAATGGTTCTCAGAAGTTTAGCATTTCCAAGCTCAAAATACTTGCTGAATTGTTTCAAATGGATAATGAAAAAATAAGTGATTTGTTTTTTGCAGATAAATTTGCGAGGGAAGCATTTAAATATAAATGTTCAGATTCTGTTTTTGCTGTTGCAGAAGACACTTCAAAATATTTAAAAAATAAAAACTATAAACAAGGGGAATTAGATTTATAATGAAAAAATATACTTTAATAGATGTCTTTTCTGGAATAGGAGGGTTTCATAATGGATTCTTGAATACTGAACGATTTGAGATGTTACTAGCTGCTGATTTTAATCAGGATTGTGAAGCATTTCATATAAAAAACCATCCAGATTTGCCTTTTGAAAAAATTGATTTATCACAAATAGACGAAAAAAAATATTGGGAAGATAAGGGAATAACAGAAGTTGATGTGTTAATTGGCGGGCCACCTTGCCAAGGATTTTCAACTATTGGAAATAGAGCTTCCTCGAATAGTTTAAAAAGAGAAAAGTATGATATTCGTAATAATCTAATTGGTCATTTTATTAATCATGTCAGAGTTCTTCGACCAAAATACTTTATAATGGAAAATGTTAGAGGATTAACAACTTATAAAAAAGGAAATTTTTTTGAAGATGTATTAGAAGAGTTTAACTCTATTCCGGGATATGAAATTGATTATAAAGTGCTTAATGCAGCAGATTATGGAGTGCCTCAAATAAGAAACAGAACCTTTGTATTTGGTAATAGAATTGGTTTTTTAGAAAATACTTATCCTGAAGCTGATCATTTTGAAAAAGGTGTTAATGGTGAAAAATGGAAGACCGTTGGGAATGCCATAAATGATCTTATTGGTAAAGAGAATGAAATTGAAAACCATAGTCCGTTAAATCACAAACCTAAGAATATAGCAAGATATCAATTAATACCAGAAGGAGGTCGTATGCCAGAAGACAAATTGTCTCCTGAACTTTATAGGAAAAATTTTGGAAGTACATTTAAAAGATTACATAGAGATAGACCTTCTTTAACAATGGTGCCAGGACATAACGCATTTCCAATTCATCCTATTTTAGATAGGAGCCTAACTGTCAGAGAGGCTGCGAGGATTCAAACTTTTTCTGATAATTTAATTTTTACAGGAAATAGACAAGCTCAATGTATTCAGGTAGGAAATGCAGTACCTCCTTTATTTGCAGAAAAATGGGCACAACATGTAATAAAAATTTTAGATGAATATGGAGAATAATTTGACTTTTATTGATTTATTTTCAGGAGCTGGAGGGTTTTTGAGGGGATTTTTGAATCAAGGATTTGAACCTTTATATTCTGTTGAGAATTGGAAACCAGCTATTGATACCCATAAACGAAATTATCCTAATGTGCCAATTATTTCAAAAGATATACGTGACGTATCAAATGAGCAGTTAATTGAATTTACAAAAGGGAAGAAAGTGAATGTAGTTGTCGGCGGTCCTCCTTGTCAAGGATTTTCTACCATTGGAAATCGTAATCCAGAAGATGCAAGAAATAATCTAATATTAGAGTTTCTAAGAGTAGTGGATACGTTAAAGCCAGATTACTTCATAATGGAAAATGTTCGTGGTCTCGTATCTTCACAAAATGGTTATTTTAAAGATATTTTACTTGAGAAATTTAGGGATATTGGATATAAAAACGTAGAATGTAAAATTGTTTGTGCTACTGATTATGGTGTCCCTCAGAAAAGGTATAGAGTTCTTTTTATAGGGTCATTAGATGAATCAGAAATTGATTTCCCACAAAATATAAACTCTAAAGATAATCCCGAGACATTGAGAAAACATATAATGGATTTAGTTGGAAAAGAAAATAAAATTCCAAATCATGTACCAATGAACCATAATCCTCTTGTTAAAGAGAGAATTAGTTATATTAAAGAAGGAGGAGGTATTAGTGCCGACATACCTAAAGACTTACTTAAGGGTTCTAGAAGTGATTATAAAGAAAATACTCTTAAGAATTTTAGCCATGTTTACAAGAGATTGCATAGAGATAAACCGGCGACAACAATGGTTCCGGGACATAATGCATTTCCTCTTCATCCTACAGAAAATAGAAGTTTAACAGTGAGAGAAGCTGCAAGAATTCAAACATTTCCAGATGATGTAATATTTGAAGGGACAAGACAAGAGCAGTGTATTCAAGTCGGGAATGCAGTACCTGTTAAGTTGTCTGAAGTATTTGCTGAACATTTAAAACTTAAATTAATTGAGCAATGGGAGCAAATCACGACTTATTAGCTGAAAAAGCAGGAAGAGCTATTATTTCTAAAATTGTCAATAAAGTCGACAATTGGTCTCAGATTTTCTCTGATAATATAAATAAGGCCGGGGATTTTAGTTGGCCAAGACCAGATTATGTTTGTTTTGATTATGATTTAGATCAAAGTTTAGCATTTGAATTTAAGCCGCCAAATCATTCAAAACGAGAATATTTAACGGGATTAGGTCAAACTCTTTCTTATTTGGAGAAACATCATTATTCGGGTATAATTTTGCCTAAGGTAGTTGAAGGATTCAATATGGCGGAGCATTTGGCAAAAATTCTTTCATTAGATATTTTTTCAAGACATTATATTGCAGTAATTGGTTATGATGAAAGAACTTTAGAGTATGACCCAATTGGCTCAATACAACTTTATAAAGCAATTGAGCATGAAAGAACAGGTGAAATAGTAGATGTAAAAATTAGTCAAACTTATTGGTGTTGGTGGCGCGATATTAGTCATTATGAGGTGTTTACTTTGCTAGACTTACTGGATAGATATGGGAATCATGGGGGCGATATTTATACGCATTATGCATGGCCAGAATTCTGGGGATTAATGATCGGTGGTTGTACAAAAACTTGGGAAGGTGAAAGCCGAGATAAAAAAGATGATGAAGCTAATTATAGAAGTGAAAAGCAAAACTATAAAATTCCATTATTTCAACTTGGTTTAATTGAGCCTTCCGAGGGAAGACTTACGGCTGAAGGCTATAAGCTAATTGCAATCGGTAAAATATATGGGTTAGATAGTAGTCTTTACATTGATTATTTAACTAAATTGGTTCTTATCGAAGGAAAACATTTGATTTTAATTCAAGATTTAGAAGAATATAAATCCAAAGCAAGCACTGTTAGTTTATCTAATAGTGTACAATTTCGCAAGGATTTTGAGACTTATTTAGATCGGAATAATTCTATAGGCTCTAGAAAAGAAGGAAGAACAACTACAGGTAATAAGGGAAGTTATATACGAGACGAGTTAAAATTGTGGAATAAGTTAGGATTGTTAAAATTAACTAGAAACGGTTATTTTATTCCTGGCAGAGGAATCGAATTTAATTGGGCAAGAATAACGGAGATTCTTACTAAAGATTTTTTATACTAATAATCTAAATTATGTACGTTTTTATTTAATGAATTATTTTAAATCAAAAAGGGAGTAGCTATTTTTAATGGTTTTAATAATTCGATTGTTTTTCTTTAAGAATTAATTTACTTTGAAGCTAAGTGCCCTAGCCCTGATGGGAGGGAAAATCCTTTTGTGGCGGCGTTCGGCATAAAAGATTGGAAGGACAGCAGGAAACAGCTCCTTATTGAAATTCTAAAAATGAAAGCTCTTCTCCTGAAGCCTCGAGATCGATCAGAGTGACAAACTAAGAGAACGCCTAAGGTTAAAAAGTTATTTCTCCTTATCCTTCTTCCCCCACTTAACCTTCATTTTTCCTTCATTATCATAAGCAATCAAATGCAGGACAATACCGCGTTCGCGAACGGCTTTTCGTTCTTCTTTGGTAGCGAGTTTGGCGTCGTTTTTAGAATTTCTTAGCGGGATGGTAAGTGCGAGATTGGTGCCTCGGCCGAAAGAGTAAATGCCATTTATGTCAAAATTTAAGACGCTGGAACTTATGGTAAGTTTATTGACATCGATTTGTTCTCCGCGCAGATTGAGCGAACCCGACAAATCGCTGAAAGTAATATTTTCGACATCGCGAAACGGAAAAGCAAATTTTCCGACTTTCATAATCGGTTCAAAATTGAGTAATGCGCCTTGGTTGACATTAAAATCGAGTTTTCCTTTCATCGAATTTACAATCAAATCGCCTTTACTACTCATTAAACCTGCAACATTGGTATTGCTGGTTAATCGTCCGCGAATGTTTTTTGGACTAAAAGATTTGATTCCGAAATTATTAAAAGACCTTAAAAAGTTCGCAATATCAACTCGGTTTACCTGTGCGTTTGAAGTAAAAACATAATGATTGCCGCTTGGCTGTACAGAACCGCTAAAGATGATGCTTCCGCCAGAAGTATTTAATGTTCCGTTTTTGAGCAGAATCTTAGAATTTAGCATCTGAATTGTAGCCTGAGTATTGGTTGCGGTAAGCGCTCCGTAGGTGATATTATCGGCTTTGAGATTAATTACAGCTGTACATTTTTCTATTACCGATCGTAACTGATTCGTAAAATTGACATTCTTTTTAACTGGTTTTTTCTCTGCCACTTTTTGTTTTGGAGAATTTTGCAGAACGCCTAAAAACTGTTTCACATCAATATTCGGACAGTAAATATTCCAATTTACAACCATTTTTTCGGGCGCGTCGTAATAAAGATTCAAGAAATTATCGATTTTTCCGTCAATGCGAATAATGTTCTTTTTGTGTTTGTAAGCTATTTTTTTAATGTAAAGCGCTTGTTGCGTAAACGACAATTGTACAGCCGTTTTTTCGGCGTGAATCTTTTTCGGAAGATAATCGAATGTAGCATCAGCAATATCTACGTCGCCCGTAAATTTGGGTTTATTGATGTACAAATCGACAATGTCAAACTGAAATTTCAAATTGGCTTTGGCATGACCGCTTTCAAAATGAAGAATTTTCTCGTTCATCATTCCGTTGAGTTTCGAAATGTCAAAATCGGAATTTACAACTCCTGTGGCAATCGGTTTTTCGAGATTGTTAATTACGGCTTGCGCAATTTTTAATGGAATGTTTTCGTATTCAGCTTTAAAATTGGTTAGAATAATGGCTGAATTTGGATCGCTGGATTCTTCTTTGGGTTTAAAAGTGTTAGTAAAAATTCCTTTGAAACTGCAATTGGTAAACAAACCGTCAGGAATACTCACTTCGTTATCGCGAATGTCTGCCTGCACTACAATTTTCGGATCGCCCTCAACATTCAAATCGCCTTTAATGTCGCAGTTTACCTTAATCGGTTTTTTGATGTCAAACTGATTAAGCTTCGAACTAATGTTTGACGATAATAAATTGGAAGCATTTCGCCATAAAATATCCGTTCCGATATTGATTCCGAAAAGCGAATTGTTTTTTCCGACATTAAAGAAAGCGATAATATCAAAAACGTCAGAACCAATTTTAAGTCCTTTGGTTTTAATATCTATTTTCTGATTGGCTTCGGCATACGAAATATCAAAATTGCCTTCGAGAATTTTTTCCTTAGCAAAACTTCCGTGGACGGTATTAAAAGCTAGACTGTTAATTTTGGTTTTCAAATACAAATTGGTTTGCCAGCTGTCATCTTCATAATTTACTTTTGATTTTAAACTTGCCACATCAAAATTAAACAATTTATGTCCCAAATGATTGTCAATAATAACATGAACATCGTTGAGGTTTACTTCGTCAATTGTCGTTTCGGGTTTTTCTTTATCGGTCTGCGTTTTTTTCTGTTTAGGTTTAAAAATATTGGCGTTCGAATAACCATTTTCGGCTTTATAAATATAAATATCGGCGTCGTTGATTAAGATTTTATGAATGTTGATTTCGTGCTGCAGTAAGCTCCAAATGTTCAAACGCGCTTCGATTTCTTTTGCTCTCAGCAAAGTATGTTTGTGGCTCTGCCATTGATTGTCTTTTATTTCGACATCACTTAGCGCCAATGTAAAGTTTGGGAAACCAGTAAGAAACTTATAATGAAAATCTCTAATATGGAATTTACCGTTTATATTTTCGTTGATTTTGGTATTGACTTTAGCAATAATTTCGGCTTTATTTCGGTTAAAATAAATCGACAAACCTCCGCAGGCCAGCAAAAGTATTGCAATTAAACCCAAGATAAAATATCCAAAGCGTTTGGCATATTTTTTAAAAGAATCAGATTGCAGAAAGGATTTGGTTTTGGATATAGCTTCTTTCATAGTAGCCGAATTTTGGATGTATTAAAGATACTACAAAAAACTTTAACTTTTTATTGGTTTGATTTTCAGATAAATATATTGTAATTTTAAAGCTATGTGGCTTATAATTAATGATAATACATTTATAACGAAAACTAATTTAGTAATGGTGTTTGATTTATTTTAAATTTTTAAATTTGTACTGTAGTTTGAAAGTTAAATATTCAAACCTAATTTTAATCTTAATATATTATGGCATTAGCAATAACAGATGCTACTTTTGATGAAGTAGTTTTGAAATCAGATAAACCAGTAATGGTAGATTTTTGGGCAGCATGGTGTGGTCCTTGTAGAATGGTTGGTCCAATCATTGACCAATTAAGCGAAGAGTACGCTGGTAAAGTAGTTGTTGGTAAAGTAGATGTAGATGCTAACCAAGAATTTGCTGCAAAATATGGTGTGCGTAACATACCAACCGTTTTGGTGTTTCATAACGGTGAAGTAGTAGGAAAACAAGTAGGAGTAGCTCCGAAACAAACCTACGCAGATAGTTTAGACGCTTTATTGTAATCTTAGATTACGATTGATATAAAAGAGGTTTGACGAGTAGTCAAACCTTTTTTATTTTTCTGCCACGAATTCACGAATTAAATTTGTGAAATTATCAGGCCGGCTATATACATTTTAGAAGTAATTAAATTAGCGCGAATTCGTGAATTCGTGGCAGAAAACCTTTGTTTGAAAATCAATTAGTGACTGTGAGTTTCACTGTTTTCGTAACCCAAAACTGTAATCATATAAGGAGTACTAGAAACCTTAGTCTTTTTGATTGCCAATGTAGAAAGATTTACTTGTACTAACTCGCCAGTTGTTGGCGAAGTAATGTAAGCAAAACGGTCTGTAACTGCCATTTGAGGTTTTAATGTGGCATCTATAGCTGTTTCTGCAGTTGCTTTAGTTTCTTTTACTGCTTGTAAACTGCTGATGTCGTAAAGTTTAAGCTCTCCAGAATGCAATAAAACAGCCAGTTTTTTATGGTCGTAACTTGTTTTGCATTGCATAATGGTTGTGTTCGCAATAATTGGTTTTACAGTATTAGCCGCAACATCAATTAAATAAGCGCCTTTTGCAGCTGTATAACCAATAAATTTTCCAGCCGAAGCCGTTTCTAAAATACTTCCAAACCAAGCCGTTCCAAAATCTGCTGGATGATCGATTAGTTTTTGGTTTCCGTTGCTTTCTACAACCAAAATTCCGCTTGACGAACCGAAAACAGCATAAACGCCGTCTGAGGCATTTCCGTGAATTCCTTTTGTCACAATTTTAGCATCAAAAAGTGTTTTTCCAGTATTGTCAATGATTTTTACTTTTTCTGGAAGCGTTCCCGTAACCGAATTGTCTTTTACCGTAATCGCATAAGTTCCGTTTGTAAAAGTCGCCATTGCACCGTGATGTGCCAATAAACCAGCGTTTATCGTTTTGAAAGTTGAACCAGCTTTGTTTACATCAGCTTCTTTACCAACAGAAAGCGTTCCGTCTCCGTCGTTAAAAGTCAGTATTTCTCCAATTTTACTTTTAAAATGCGTTGGTTTTAATGCGCTTGTAGCTAAAATTCCAAATTTCGGAACATCATCTACATCAATATGATCGCCGTGTAATTCCAATCCGCTGTCGAAAGTTTCTACAAAATTATTGTCTCTGTGAACAATTCCCGCATAACGTCCAGATTCTGTTGTGTACAAAGACGATTTAGCAAATTTTGCCGTAAAAGAACTGATCTTATCTTCATGCGGATCAAAAAGGGTTAACTCCGTAGTTTTTTCGTCAGAAAGTAAAACTCGAACAAATGTATGTTCTTCAGAAGTGTCGTGATCATGATCGTGATCGTCGTGGTTGTCATCGTCGTTGCTGCACGAAACAGCAAAAAGCGATAAAGCAAATAAAAATAGTAGTTTGTAAAACTTGTTTTTCATTGTAATAAAGGATTTAAAATTTGTAAATAATTGAGTTTTGAAAGGTTGTACTTATCGCGAAATCAAAAACGGAATCTTCATAGAAACAATAATGTTTCTTCCCGCTTCTGGAAGTTCGATAAGTCTATAAAAGCTAGTGTGATTTAAATATCTGGTATTAAATAAATTCTGGATCTGAATATTGATGCTGATATCCTGTTTTCCTGTTTTTATTTTTGAGCCCAAAGCCACATTAAAAACATGACTTTCAGCCGTTTTTTTCTCAGGCGGAACAATATTGTTTTGTTGTGCCGTAAAGCGATAATCAACAGAAAAGTAAGGTTCTTTTAAAAAGGATATTTGAGGTTCGTAATTCAATCCCAACAAAACAGAAGGCGGTGGCGAAAACGGAAGCGTATACCCTTTTTTACTGCCCGATTTTTGTTCGGAATAAAGATATTCGGCACCAATTTCTGCACTTAAAGATTTTAGGAAATAATAACGAGTCTGAAATTCTGCGCCATAGCGAAATACTTTGCTTTGTTCATATTCAAAAACCTGATTTCCTGCGCCATAATAAATATCATGAGCTGAGGTTGGATTCAGATAAATGAAATTTGGAAAATAGTTCACAAACGGAGTCAGTTGAAAAGAGAAGTTTTGCTGATTCCATTCCATTCCCAAATCCAATTGATATGAACGTTCTGCGTCCAAATTAGGATTTCCTTTTTCGAATCGGAAATAATGATAATTTACACCATTTGAAGCCAGTTCTTTGGCAATCGGCATTCTAAAACTCGAACCCAAATTGGCTTTCAGCGAAAGCTTTCCAGGATTGTAATTTGCTCCAACCGACCATGTAAAACTGTCAAAAGTTTTGGTTAAATCTTGAGAACGTTGTAAATATTCCAATTCCGTTTGATTGTTTTCAGAAACTGGACTTTGAAACCAATCGTAATACGATTTCATTTTAATTTTTCCGTAATCGTAACGAACAGCGCCGTTTAAAAACCATTTTTCGTTCAATTCAATTTTATCGTAAGCAAATAAGCCAGCGTTAAATTGTGTGAAAGCGGGAATTAAAAAACTCCATCCGCCGATTTCATTTTGCTGAAAAGCTAAATTCGAACCAACCGTAATTTGATGGTTATCAATTCTAAATTCGTCTTTAGCAGAAAACGACCAAACATCTTTATCATATTGGCGTTCCAAATCTTGTGGAGCGTACATATCTTCTGGATAAATAGGAGGCATATAACCGTGATTGACATAATGGCTATATTCTCTTCTAAAGTTATTCTGAAAACCAATTTGCGTCTCAAAAGCATGATTTACCAATTGAAAAGAAGTCGTATTGCTAACCTTTAAATGATTGACTTGCTGAAATGGCATCAAAATATCGCGGCTCGATTTATCGTGTAATTCCAGATCTACATTTCGGGGTTCGAGTCCGTGCGCATTCGCAAAAAAACCGCTTTTGGTATGCACATTGCTGAAATAGAAAACCGATTTAAAATGTTCTCCCGAATAACCCGAACTCAAATGAAAATCGAGTTCTCGTCCTGCCGTATTTCGTAAATGATTTTTGTATAATGGAACAGCATAACTATACACATGAACCACATCGGTCGGAACGCGATAATCGCCATAATCCATTGTGGTTACTCGAGAATCAAAGAACCAATTTTCGTTTCTTCCAAATAAATTAATAGAACTTCCAAATTGCGCATTGTTGCTTTTTCCAGTAAGATCAACGCTTCCGCCAAAAGTATTTTGAGATGGAAGTGGCAATGGTTTAATATTGACCGCACCGCCCACAGCATCAGATCCGTAAATAAATGAAGAAGGGCCTTTTATAATTTCTACTCGATTAACCGCATATTGATCGATTTCCAATCCGTGGTCTGCGCCCCATTGTTGGCCTTCGTGTTTCAAACCGTTCTCCACCACAATAACCTGATTGAAACTCAAACCACGAATCAGCGGTTTAGAGCCTCCAGAACCAATCGAAATAGTTTTAACGCCAGGCAATTTCTGTAAAGATTGCATCAAACTTCCGCCAAGATTACGCTGAATAAAACTATTGTTTACCGTTTCAACATTTAGCGATTCTTCTTTTTTGCGTTTTTCAATAGAATTTCCGTTAACTAAAACTTCGTTAAGTTCCTTGATTTCTTGTTTTTTTTCTGAAGGCTGATTTTGAGAAACAGCTTCGGCTGCAATCAGTAAACTGAGGAGTAAGAAACAATATTTCCAATATATGGATAGGGCATTCTTCATTAATCTGATCTTATAAAATTTTAATACTTAAACCTTTCAGCGTTTGCCAGCCTTCTTTATCCGTCAAGCGAATCATAAAATGATAATCTCCAGGATCAACATCGGCTGGAATGGTAATTTGTGTCGTTGCTTCATAGCTTTTCACCCCGTTTGGAATAGTGTAATTGTTAATGAAAAGCATTGGTTTTACAGGCTTTTTTACCGCTTCCATTTCACAGCTCGTCACTTCTGTACTGTGTGTATGATGATCGAAATTGTGATGAATATCTAGGCTGTAAGAACCAAGCGCGACATTATCATTAAAAATGGCTTTGAAAGTGATGGTTTGACCGCGCTGGATTGTACTACATTGAATCGGAAAAGCATCTGTTCCAGTAATATCAATTACAGGATATTCGGTGTCAATTTCAGTATTATCGCTGGAGCAGGATAAAATAATGGCAAGAGCAAAAACGCCTAAAAGAAACTTTATATTTTTCATATTTTTGGATTGGAATTAAAGTGCAAATGGAAGCTCAAGAGATTGCGAAAAGTTGATATTGTACGTCGTATTTTTATACAAAACCAAGAAAGTATAGTTGCCAGAAGTCCAAGATTTATTAGCAACCAAATCTTGTGGAACTGGTAAATTGTTATCTTTTGCGGCACCAATAGTAAGCTTTGGAGTTTCTCTTAGAAATTTTGTTCCGTCCCACGGAATGTTAGAGAATTGACTAGCATCTGCCACGTTTTTATGTTCGAAAACATCATATACAATCACTTTGCTAAAATCAATCTGATCTACACTTTCTGGATTATGTTTGGTATTTTTATTAATCAAAAGCAAATACATAATTCCGTCGCCTTTTACGCCTTCAAGCGTTACTTGCGAACTGAAAATGTCGTTGTTTTTGTATTTAGCCGTCTCATCAGAAAACTTGCCTTTTCGATACATAAAAGTGTCATTTATAAAAAGAGTAAATACCGAAGCAACAGGGTTTACAGGAATATTTTCTAGTTTGTAAATCGTTAGGTTTTTCTTTACTTCCAGCTTCGTTCCGTTTTGATCGTTTATGATAATGATGAAATCATATTTTCCTTCTGCAGCATCTTCTGGAATATCAAAGTGTTTGTGAACCGTTGCGTTTTTTGCGCCCGCATACTGCGTCCATGTAATTTCATGTGACCATATTTTAGAATACGTTTCGGTGCTTTTTTCTACAATCTTAACTTGTACATTTTTGATTTTATCAGCAGCTGTCACTTCTGCATTAAAATGGAAATCCTGACCAATAGTTGCTGTTTCGTTATTGCCAAGACCAAGTTCGATTTTATCAATGGTGGGAATTGCCTGTTCTTTTTCGGAATCGTCATTGCTACAGCTTGTAAAAGCAATTGCAGCAAAGAGAGAAGCCAAAATGAGTTTTGTGGTTTTCATTTTTTCTGATTTGATTTTGATCATTTTATAAAGGGTATTTGGGTTATAAAAGAGATTGTAAATACTTTTAAGTTTTTATGACTAAAGACATTAGGTTAAGATTTTTTCTTTAAGGTTTTCTTTGATTTAGCTCTCGCAAAGTCGCGAAGACGCAAAGAAAATTGCTCTAAGCTTTGCGTCTTCGCGACTTTGCGAGAACAAACAAATGCTTAAAGAGAATAGCCGTAACTAAAACCTGAATTAGAATTTAGTTCGAATGTGTTAATCGATAAAAAGTTGAGGTTTTTTTGTGTAGAAAAGCTATTTCAATATCGATATCAATATCAATATCAATATCAATATGTTGTATTAAATGCTTAGAATGAATAAAATAGACGTTGAATGTTTTAAGATTTTGAAATCATAAAAACAATTAAATAGCCGAATGGCAAAACAATCGGGAACACAAAAAAATACTAAAGTGTAAAAGGCGGGGCTCGAAGGGAAAATAAAGAGCCCTTAAAAAATGTAAAATGTGGTTTGCTGTAAAAACTAAGGTGTTTTACAACAGGATTATTCTTGAAAAACTGAAAAACAGTAAACTCAAAGGTGCCAACAGCACTGAATTTAAAATCGCAAATCGAACATTTGTGAAATGAATGAAGTTTGGCTTTAAATTGCGGTTTTTCGGAAACAGAAAACTCTAATTTCTCTTTGCAATTATGAGTGTCTAAAATATGTTCGTACGAATGGACAGCCGGAAAAAGTATTGCGAACAATACAATTAAAGGCATAAAGAGATTAATAAGTTTAAGTTTCTTTTTCATTCGTTGAGATTATTTCCGACTCATTTAAAGTCAGAATTAATGCAATAGTGTTGCAAATATAGAAATCTTATTTTTAAATGCAATGTTGTTGCAGTAATTGTTTGCGAAAAATCAATGCTTTTGCTAATTTTAGCAAATCTTATATTCCTTAAAAATGAAAATTTTCTACAGCTTCCTTTGTTTTTTTATCTTGATTTTCAATAGTTTTTCGCAGTCAAAAGAAATGCAGGTTTATCTTTTGGATAAAGGTGTTTCAGAGTCATTGGCTAATTATAGAAAACAGGAAATCTCAGATGTCACTTACGGACTTTCATTTGAAATTCCGAATAAAAAAGAAGAACAAATTAAAGCCAATTTGGTTTTAGGAGTAACTTTGCCAAATCATCCTTATCGTTATGTTTATTTAGATTTTAAAGAGAAAACGGAAAACATACAAGCAATTGAAGTCAATGGAAAAAAGGTTTCAATTGTACACGAAAATGGCCATATTGTGATTGATTCTTCGGCTTTAGTTTCAGGAAAAAATAGCATTTCAATTTCTTTTATTGCAGGTAATTTATCATTAAATAGAAATGATGATTTTCTATACACTTTATTAGTTCCAGATCGCGCAAGTACATTGTTCCCGTGTTTCGATCAGCCAGACATAAAAGCGACTTATAAACTAAGTCTTTCTGTGCCCAAAGAATGGTCAGTTTTGGCTGGAGCCAATGTAAAAGAAAAAACCGAAAAGGGAGATTTTACACTGTACACTTTTGCAGAATCAGACAAAATGAGCACGTATTTATTTTCTTTCGTTGCCGGAAAATTCAAAAGCGCGACACAAAAGCCAGGTTTAGAAATGACCATGTTGTATCGTGAAAATAGTCCGGAGAAATTTCGCGTAAGCGCTGATACTATCTTCAATTTGCATCAACAATCTTTAGATTTTTTAGAAAAATATACTAATTATAAATTTCCATTTCAAAAATTAGATTTTGTTTCAATTCCAGTTTTTCAATATGGCGGAATGGAGCATGTAGGAGCAATTCAATACAGAGAATCGACTTTGTTTTTGGACAACAGTGCAACCGACAGTGAGAAATTAAACCGCGCAAAACTCATCGCGCACGAAACCTCGCACATGTGGTTTGGCGATTTGGTAACCATGAAATGGTTTGACGATGTTTGGATGAAAGAGGTTTTTGCCAACTTTATGGCCGATAAAATCATGAATCCGATTTTTCCGAAAGTCAATCATAATCTACAATTTTTTACGGCGCATTATCCTAGCGCTTTCGCGGAAGACCGATCTTTAGGAACACATCCTATCAAACAGCATTTGGCGAATTTAAAAGATGCGGGTTCGCTATATGGAGCCATTATTTACAACAAAGCACCAATTATGATGCGTCAGTTAGAAGCTTCTATGGGAAAGGAAGCTTTTCAGAAAGGAATCGAAAAATACATTCAGAAATATGCCAACGACAATGCCGATTGGAATAATCTCGTAGAACTTCTCGATGCCGAAACTCCATTAGATATGAAAAAATGGAGCGATGTCTGGGTAAATAAATCGGGGAGAGCCATTTTTACGGATCAAATCGAATATGATGCTAAAAACCGAATTAAAAGCTTTAAAATTCAGCAAAAAGCAGAAGATAAATCAGAGAATATCTGGCCTCAGGTTTTTCAGATTGGTTTAGTTTATGGTAAAGAGGTAAAGGTTTTATCGGTTAATATTAATGACAAAAATACGATTGTAAAAGAGGCTATCGGACTTGAAAAACCGCTTGCCCTTGTTTACAATTATAATGGTTTTGGATACGGCGTTTTTCCGCTTGACGGAAACAATTTAAATTATATTGCTGGTTTAAGAGATGAAATGGCAAGAGCTTCGAGTTATAGTAATCTTTATGAAAATACTTTGATTGGCAATGTTTCGCCAGAAAAAGCTTTTGATTGTTTTTTAAAGGGGATTCAAACAGAACAAAACGAATTGGTTTTAAGAATTGTTTCAGGAAATTTAAATACGATTTACTGGAGATTATTGACAGAAAAACAGCAAAGTAAATTTCAGAAACAGCTTGAAGGTGTTTTATACGAGCGTTTACAGGCCAATTTATCTGCAAATATCAAAAAGACTTTATTCGGATTATTTAGCTCAATTGCCTATTCTGATTCGGCGAAAGCCAGTTTGTATAAAATTTGGAACAGAGAAATTTCTATTCCGAATTTGAAATTAAACGAAGACGATTATACCAATGTGGCAATGAATCTGGCTATTTTTGAACATCCAAAAGCTGATGAAATTTTGGAGAAAACCAGAACATCTTTCACAAATCCGGATAAACAAAAGCGTTTTGAGTTCTTGCTTCCCTCATTATCAAAAGACGAATCGGTTCGAAATGCTTTTATGGAATCTTTAAAAGACGATGCAAACCGTGAGAAAGAATCTTGGGTTTCGGTTGGGTTGGCAAATGTAAATCATCCGCTTCGTCAAGGAAGTGCTCAAAAGTATATTAGATTTTCATTAGATTTGGTAGACGAAATCCAACGGACGGGAGATATTTTCTTTCCGAAAGATTGGCTGGATAATACCGTTGGGAAATATTCGTCGAAATTTGCTTTTGATGAAGTACAGCGATTCTTAAAAGAAAACCCTAATTTTAGTCCGATCTTGAAACGTAAATTGTTTCAGGCGACAGATTTGCTTTTTAAAGCACAAAATATTAAAAAAGAAACCGAATGAAAATCGAATCGGAAATAGAGAAAGTCTCCAGTTTTCAGCATCTAGAAATGCTGGCCAATCAGGTTGTGGAAGGTTTTATATCGGGAATGCACAAGAGTCCGTTTCATGGATTTTCGGCCGAATTTGCAGAACATAAAGTCTACAATGCAGGCGAAAGCACCAAACATATCGATTGGAAATTGTTTGCTAAAACGGATCGTTTGTACACGAAACGTTTTGAGGAAGAAACCAATTTACGCTGTCATCTTATTGTAGATAATTCGTCATCAATGCATTATCCTGAACTAAAATCAAATCAGCCTTTTTACGAAAAGAAAATCGGATTTGCAGTTTTGGCTTCGGCGGTCTTGATGAATATTCTAAAGAAACAGCGCGATGCCGTTGGGTTAAGCGTTTTCTCGGATAAATATGAATATTACGCTCCAGAAAAAGGAAGTGATCGTCACCATAGAATGCTTTTGAATAAACTGGAAGAATTATTGGTTCAGCCAAAAGTCAAAAAGACGACCGATACAATAACATATCTGCATCAGATTGCAGAGAAAATGCATCGCCGTTCGATGATTATTTTGTTTACCGATATGTTTCAGACCGAAGATGATGAGAAATTATTCAACGCACTGCAACATCTAAAACACAATAAGCACAAAGTAGTTTTATTTCATGTAGTTGATAATGAAACCGAATTGAAATTTGATTTTGATAACACGCCAAGAAAGTTTATTGACTTAGAATCAGGAGAAGAGGTTTCGATTTTTGCTGACAATGTAAAAGAAGAATATGAAAAAAGGGTAGAGGCTTACTTTAAAAACTTGGCTTTAACCTGTGCGAAGAACCAAATTAAGTACGTTCCAGTAAATGTTGGCGATAATTTTGAAAAAATATTGACTACATATTTGGTTGAAAAACAAAACTTTGGATAAATATTTGAAAATTTATTTCATTTTTTTTACAAAAACACTTGCAGAAATGAAATTCTGTACTATCTTTGCAACCGCAATAACGCAGAGGTTTGGTAGTTCAGTTGGTTAGAATACATGCCTGTCACGCATGGGGTCGCGGGTTCGAGTCCCGTCCAGACCGCAATATTGGGGAAGCCTTTCTTAACAGAAAGGCTTTTTTGCCCAAATACGGTATCTAAGATTAGTTGTGTTGTTTTGCTACGACTTTGTAACTCGTAGCTGGTTTAGTAGTTAGACCAATGAAAAGCTTTCCACTTTTGTGGATGGCTTTTTTGATTTAAGACACTTTTGGTTTTTTTTTATTTAACCGCAAAGAGCGCTAAGATTTTACGCAAAGTCCGCAAAGATATTTTCTAAAGAATGCAAAGTTCGCAAAGCTTACAATTGAGAAAGCTTTGCGATTTTTTTTTTTTGCTTAATTCTAATTTTAACCCACAGTTTGTAATTCTGAGGAACGAAAGCACGAGCGAAAGCGAACTGGCGAAGTAATCTCCGCAAGTAACTCTATAAAGATTTTCCATTCATTATATAAAAACATGGCCCGTGGTTTCAACCACGGGAACACAATCTATATAAATACGTCTCCGGTGGTTGAAGCCACGGGCTATGTTTAAAAATGAGTGTTTGAAACAATGGGTTATGTGAATGAAAAACTGCGGACTTTGCGTAAATCTTAGCGCTCTTAACGGTTAAGTAAAAGAAAATTCTTGCTTTTTGATTGAAACTTGAATTTTTAAAATATTGGATTTTAACCAATTAAAAAATTGTCTAAATTTTATTTGAAAAAACACTTGCAGAAACGAAATTCTGTTGTATTTTTGCACCCACAATAACGCAGGGTTTGGTAGTTCAGTTGGTTAGAATACATGCCTGTCACGCATGGGGTCGCGGGTTCGAGTCCCGTCCAGACCGCCTAAGTTTGTAAAAAGCTTCTCTTAATGGGAAGCTTTTTTGTTTTTATACAGTTTATGAAATTTAACCGCAAAGAGCGCAAAGGTTTACGCAAAGTTCGCAAAGCTATATCATATAGCTTTGCGAACTTTGCGTTTGTAAACGTAATCTTAGAAGAAATCTTAGCGCTCTTTGCGGTTAAAATTCTATTATCTTTATAATATGGAACAATCCCCTTTTAAAGTAGACAAATATTACATCAAGAGAGTAGATGCCGATAAGAAAAGCATTTACTGTCATCATGATATAATGGGTGAATTACTGGTTCCTACACATAAACACAACAAAGCTCAGATGCTGTATGCAGAAGGCGATGTGGTTTTTGTGACAACTGAAACGAAATCATATTTTTTGCCTGCAAGACATTTTATTTGGATTCCCGCGGGAGTAGAGCATAGTATCGAGCCCAAGTCGGAACATGTGATGATGCGAAATTTGTATTTTCCGGTTGAGAAGGATGAGGATGATTTCTATAAAAGCGAAGGTATTTATCCGGTGAATAATCTACTGCTTCAAATGATGATGTTTACCAATCAGTGGAACGGCGATTTGAAAAAAGGAAGTCCTAGTTTTGTGATTGCAAAAGCCATAAAAGCGATTCTTCCGCAGATATGTCATACCAATTTACCTTTAGAACTTCCTCAGCCTAAAGATAAACGATTAGGAAAAATTCTTCGACATATTGAGAACAATCTAGGAGAAACGATTCTTTTTGCCGATGTGGCGCATGAATTTGGGTTTAGCGAACGCTCTTTGTATCGCTTATTTCAAAAAGATCTCAAGATGTCTTTTATTCAATATTATACCATTCGAAGAATCCTCAAAGCGATCGAACTTTTATTAGAAAGAAAACTTTCGGTAAAAGAGGTAGCTCTAGAAGTTGGGTATAATAGTGTTCCGACTTTCAGTAATACTTTTTTTAAGATTTTAGGTCAAAGACCTTCTGATTACTTAAACGGAGAAGAAATTTTAGAAAGAAAGTAGTTTTTATTTCACGCAGATTTTAATAGATTTTACAGATTCTTTTTATTCCATGCGTAAAAAAGAATCTCTCACAGATTCCGCAGATTTGAGAGATTTTTTTAAATGCTTTATAATCTGCACAATCAGCTAAAATCTATTAAAATCTGCGTGAAATAGCACAATCCAAACCTATTTTGTAATAAATTGTTTTTCAGTGTTTTAATATAACGTTTTCGGAAAATGGAATTTTAACATTTGTCCGAAATGAATATGTTATTGACTTTTTAGAATCATCCGCCAAGCAAAAAATGAAGGAACTTTGCAGCATAAATTATTCAAATATTCATGTTCCTTACAAAAACAAACTCTAAAGAAGATTGTTTTCCCAGAAGCTTATTGATTTTACTAATGGTATTGGTATTCAGTAGTTTACAAGCTCAGGAAGTTCATACGGTTTCTTTACAAGAAGCGATGAAACTGGCGAAGGAAAACAACAAAAAAATCCTTAAATCTCAACTGGAGATTACGCTCGCTGAGCAAAACATCAAAGAAAGAAAAGAACTTAGATTACCGGATGTACAACTAAACGGAATGTACTCCAGAATTACGAACATTACAGAATTTAAAGGAGATGGTTTCTTAAACGGAAAAGAAGTTACGAAAGCAATTCCTGAAATCTATGAGGTAAATTCAACTTTTAAAATGCCAATTTACGTTGGAAACAAGATTAATAACGCAATAAAAATTGCGAATCAGGAAAACGAAATTGCAAAAATAAAATCGGAAAAAACAGAAAATGATATTGAACTAGAAGTTGTTGCAAACTATCTGGCGATTTATAAAATGATGGAACTTCAAAAGATATTTGAAGAAAACATCAAAGAAGAAAAAAGCCGATTAAAAGAAGTGCAATCGCTTCAAAAACACGGAACGGTAACCAAAAATGAGGTTATACGTGCCGAATTACAGCTTTCAGATCGTGAGTTGAACGCGCTTACAAACTCCAAAAACATTAAAATTGCGCTTCACGATTTGAAGACTTTAATTCAGATTTCAGAAAACGAAGAAATTGCAATCGATACAACTGCAAGTCTGGACGAAATGAATGGTTTAGATCCGTATGATTTTTATCTGAACAAAGCGATGCAGAATGAAGAAATGCGAATTGCAAGTCAGGAATTAAATATCAGTAAAACCGAAATGCAATTGGTAAAAGGGAATTATCTGCCAAGCGTAAACTTCTTCGGGAATTACGGCTTTTATTATCCAAATTACAAATTCTTTCCGCCAAATCCGTATTTGTACACTTTAGGGCAGGTAGGAATCGAGGCACGTTTTGATCTTTCGGCTTTGTATAAAAACAAGACGAAAGTGGCAAAAGCAAGCACTAAAATCGATATGCAGAAAATGCAGACTGAAATTATAAAAGAAGAAATTCAAGATCAGTTATATAAAGAGCATACTCAGTATCAGGAAATACTTGAAAAATTTGTCGTGGTGGATAAAGCTTTGGATTTAGCTGAAGAAAACTACCGAATTGTAAAGCTGAAATACTTAAATCAATTGGTTTTAATTACCGAAATGGTCGATGCTGATAATGCGTTGCTTCAGGCAAAATACAACAAAATCTCTACCCGATTGGATGCTGTTTTGAAACATTATGAAATGATGCACACGGCAGGGATCATGCCTCAGAGCTAAATGCTGATAAAGATTTGACTAAAGCCTTAGAGGGAAGAAGCAAGAGGAAAGACTTGGAAGAGGAAAGAAGCAAGAGAAAAGATTTAAAAGAAAAAACTTAGATAAAGAGATAAAAAAGATGGTTAAGATAAAAAATGAAACTAAGAGAAATAAAACGTTTCATATATTAATAACAATTATTGCGTGTACGCTGGTAATAAGCGGGGTTATTTTGGGAATTTGGTTTTATGTGTTTAACCGAAACCATGAAGAAACCAATGATGCGCAGGTAGAACAATATGTTACGCCAATTATGTCGAGAATTACAGGTTATGTACAGGAAGTTCGTTTTGACGAAAATCAATTTGTACATAAAGGAGATACTTTGGTGGTGATCGATAATAGAGAATATAAATCGAAATTGAATGTGGCTCTTGCCGATGTTCAAAATGCGCAGCAAAATAGCGTTGTGGCTCAAAAAAATGCCATTAATACAGCAAGTGCAACGGCAATTAACGAGTCGCAATTAGATGCTGCAAAATCGAATCTTTGGAAAACTAAGCTAGAATACGAAAGATATAAAGCTTTGGTGAGCGAAGAAGCAGCAACTTCTCAGCAATTAGAAAAAGTAAAAGCAGATTACGAGTCGGCACAAGCACATTTTCAGGAAATGAAAAATAGAATTCATTCGGCTACTTTAAGTACTTCTGTTGCTGAAGCGAATGTTCCAACAACGCAAACGAATATTGCTTCAAAACAAGCTGTTGCAGATAATGCGGCATTGTTTCTTTCATATACTGTAATCACAGCACCTTATGACGGCTGGGTTGGAAAAAGAACTTTACAGCCTGGACAAATGGTAAAAGAAGGACAATCTTTGCTTTCTATTGTAAGTAAAGAAAAATGGATTACAGCGAACTTTAAAGAAACGCAATTGCAATATTTAACTGTTGGGCAAGAAGTTGAAATCAAAGCAGATGCAATAAGCGACAAAGTTTTTGTGGGAACAATTGCTTCGTTATCGCCTGCGAGTGGTGCGAGATTCTCGTTGCTACCTCCAGATAATGCGACTGGAAACTTCGTAAAAATCGAACAGAGAATTCCAGTTCGAATTCAGTTAAAAGAACAAGACAAACAAACCGATTTTTTAAGAGCAGGAATGAACATTACGGTTGTTGCTGCACGCAAATAAAATGGAAGATAAAAGTATATTTAAATCATGGGTTCCAAAATGGGCGATCATTATTATTTTGTTCGTTTGTTTACTGCATTCCATGATTTTATTGGGAGTTTACACGTCAAACGTCACATATGCGGCGAGTTTTCTGGACATTGAGCCAGAAGATTTGCAGTTTGCAATGTGCGTTACGTACGGAACTCTGCTGGCAACCATTTTAATAGAAAGCCGATTTTCAAGTTTTTTTCCTGCAAAAAATTACCTGATGGCGGTTTATTCCTTAATCGGAATTACCATTATTTCATCGGCTTATATTACTAATTTTTCAGTTTTTTTATTGATGAGAGTTGCCGAAGGAATCTTGATGGCGCTTCCTGTAATCACGATCAGACAATTGCTTATTGAGCAGTTCAATACTAAAAATGCCATTATTATCGGGTTTTCATTTTACTACGGCGCGCTGTTGTTGTCTACGCCTTTTATTATGAATATCGCTGTGTGGTTTCTCGATCATTACGACTGGAAATATATGTTGTATGTTTCGGGCGGACTACAAGTTTTAAACGTCTTTTTAATCTTAGTTACTTTCAGGGGGCACCGAATTACAAAGAAGATTCCGTTGTATCAAATCGACTGGATGAGTTATTTTTTGGTTTTAATTTCGATTCTTTGCGGTGCCTACTTTTTTGTTTTTGCTGAGAAAAAATATTGGTTACAGTCTTCAGAAATGGTTTTAATCTTGATGATTTCGCTCATTACAGGCGGATTATTCATTTTTAAAGAACGTTTAGTAAAACGACCAAGTTTTAATTTTGAAGTTATAAAATACGCCAATCTGCGAATAGGATTTTTATTGTTTTTCCTTTTCTATATTAGCAGAGCAACACTGAGTCTTTGTCATTCGGCAATGTTTTCAATCTGGAATTGGGATCCTTCTCGTGTTGCGGGCGTTCAGTATATAAACGGATTAGGAAACGTAATCGGACTTATTTTAGCCGCATTTTTCTTGATGAAATCTGTTTCGACTAAAATTATTTTTATGATTGGTTTTACGCTTATTGCTATTTTCCATTTCTGGTTTACGTTTCTTTTTGTGCCAGATATTGCATTGAGCGATATTATCATTCCCTATATTTTGCAAGGAATCGGTGTTGGATTTTTATTTGTTCCGCTCATCTTATTTACCACATCATCGGTTCCGGCAAATATGGCGGTTTCTTCAGGAATTGTTGGGGTTTCAGGGCGTTTTTGGGGAAGTACAATTGGTTTCTGCGTCATGCAGAATGCAATGGTTTTCTTGAACAAAAAACACTTCTTGAAATTAAGTCAATTTGTTACTGGTGAAAATCCAGAAGCACAGCAAACCATTGCAAGCACAACTCAAAGTTTTATTGCCAAAGGATATTCGGCAGATAATGCAAATGTTTTGGCCATGAAAAAGGTTTTCAGTACAATCACAAAACAATCGACTTTATTGGCCGATATGGAAATTTATACGATTGTTGGTTATGGTTTAGTGGTTTTGATTATTCTAATTGCATGCAATCAGCATTTAAGACAAACCATGACGTTGGTTAAAAGTAAAATTTGGATCGGCTAGAAAGCAAATCCCAATTTTTTAAATTCCAAATTCCAAAAGGCGTAAAGTTTTATTTTTAAAGCCACAGATTATAAAGATTAAAAGGATTTTTGTTTCACGCAGATTCGGCAGATTTTAGCAGATTTAATTTTTGAGATTTTTAAAAATAAATAATCTGCGCTTATCTGCTTAAATCTTTTTAAAATCTGCGTGAAACAAAAAAACTTTGCGGCTTCGCGACTTTGCGAGATTAAAAAAAAACTCTTAGCGAATCTCTGCAAAAAACCTCCGCGCAACTCTGCGGAAAAACTTATCTTGCAACCGTTAAAACAACAAAATAAAATTATGAGCCAGCAATGTGTAATTTTTGATATGGATGGCGTGATTTCACACACCAATCCGCATCATGTAATCGCTTTTGAAAAGTTTTTCGATAAATATAATGTTCCGTATACTCAAGAAGAATTTGAAGAACATATGTACGGAAAACACAATAGTTATATCATGACGCATTTCTTCAAACGTCCAATTGAGGGAGAGGAATTGATTAAGCTTGAAGATGAGAAAGAAGGAATGTTCCGTGAGATTTATAAAGACAAAGTCGAAACGATTCCGCATTATATGGATTTTTTAAACGAATTAAAATCTCGTGGTTTCAAAACTGCAGTTGCCACATCAGCGCCGCGTGCAAATTTGGATTTGATCGCCAATTTCCTGAAACTCGACGAAAAAATGGATTCGATGATGTCCAGCGAAGACGTTACATTTCATAAACCAAATCCAGAAGTGTATCTAAAATCGGCAGAACGCGTTGGAGTTTCTCCTTCTGATTGTGTGGTTTTCGAAGATTCTTTTTCGGGTATTACGGCAGGACTAAATGCCGGAATGAAAGTGGTTGGCGTTTTGAGCACGCATACCAAAGAACAGCTTCCGCCATGTGATTTTTATATTAATGATTATAGTGAAGTGAATGTGGATAAGGTTATTGAAATATTGGGTAAATAAATTCCAATTTTTTAAATTCCAAATTCTAAACTTTGCGACTCTGCGTCTTTGCGAGATTAATTTTAAAGTATTAAACTTATGAATCTCTCGCAAAGTCGCGAAGTCGCAAAGTTTTTTTAATACTTCTCCTCCAAAAAAGCCATCCAGCCTTTTTCAAATTCCTCTTGCGTTACATTCAATGTTTTTTCAATGTTGCCGAAAGATGCAATCAGTTTGGGCAGAATGTCTTTTCCCCATTTTTGCGTCATGTATTCGATTATCGTGTAGCCAATATTATAA
The DNA here is from genome assembly GCF_058135255.1 of Flavobacterium sp. LK-23. NCBI lineage: Bacteria > Pseudomonadati > Bacteroidota > Flavobacteriia > Flavobacteriales > Flavobacteriaceae > Flavobacterium > Flavobacterium sp. LK-23. The sequence continues at coordinate 381,095 of NZ_JBYUVT010000001.1, read as the reverse complement.
ATCTGATTGCTGTGATTTAAATCTTCTAAAGTCAGGTTTTTGCTTTTGGCGTATTTTACGCTTAACGTATTTACTTCTTCTGCTTCAAACATACTAATCGATTCCCAAAGCCAACGCGGATATTCGGCTTTGAATTTTTTATCAAATTCTCTTTCAAAAGTCAGTCGGTCTTGGGTGATAATGGTATCTTTTGCTTTGTGTATTAATATGTTCAGCTGAACGCAATGCGTAAACTCGTGCAAAGCCGTTTTGAGCGGATCGTCTGGAAAGATGGAATTAAACCAATTCGTCCATACAAAATGAAATTCGTTTGGACCACGACTTGTGCCTTTTGTGTTTTCTGTTAAACCCGTAGCTTCATTAAACTTGAATTGCGAACCGTAAACAAAAACCTTTATCGGGTCGTGTTCTACGTCTTTTAGATTTTCTCTTATTCTAGAATAATTTTCCTCGAGATGTTTGCTGACTTTTTCGGCCTCGCTTTTATAAATTCCGTTATAGGAAACAATAAAATGCTCTGATTTAAGAGTTTTGGTTTCGTGCTGAACGGTAAAGCTTCGGATCGTTCTAGCAAAATAAAAAACAGCAATAATTGCTAATAGAATAACTAATAATCTGTATTTTCTCATGTGTTCTAATTGTTTTTTGAGATTAAAAACAAGCGAAATTTTGAGAATTAGGTTTTTGGTGTTTTAAAAATAAGAATATTTAAATACTAAAGCTTAAAATAATTAAAGAAATTTCTGAATTTATAGTTTTTGGTGGTTTTTAATCTCGCAAAGTCGCAGAAGCGCAAAGTTTTTTTTTAGCCACAGATTATTAAGATTAAAAGGATTTTTTACGCATTGTAACCATAAAGTATTGTCATTTCGAGGAACGAGACTCGAGCGATAGCGAATAGGCGAAGCAAATCTCCACAAGTAGCTCCGCAACGAAAAGCTAATCTTTGTCGATATGCGAGTGTGATTTCTCCTTCGTCGAAATGACAAACTAGACGGATAGTCTTTGACTAAAATTTAAACTCGTCTGTTCTTTATCTTCAAAAAAACTTCATTTCTAAACCAATTTTCATCTTCTTGAGTTTCAAAAATTCGTTTTGGAAGGAAGATTGCTTGTCCTTTGGTGTAGTATAAAAGATAGAGGTCATTTAGTTCGAAAACTTTTACAAAATTTTGCATAGGAACTGTACTATTAGAGATTTCCCCCATTCCAGAAATAATTCTATCTGAGAATATTTCATGTTGTCTTTCGTAGAAAATAATCTTATTATCTTTTGAATTTGTAAAAATCCAATATTTATAAATCGTAAGAACAGGATACATAAAACCAACGACTATAATAAAAATGCTAAAAGAATCTTTCTTTCCAGTAAAAAGAACGAAAGCAGAAAACATCCACATAAAAAGAAATAACCATCCTCGTCTTTTTAATTCAAGTCTAACGAGGAACATGAAATATTCTTTTTTTGTAAGTTGAACTTTTTTGGTTTTAATCATTGGAGATTAAGGAAAATTTTAAGGTTTTATTTCAAAGGAAAATCAAACAATTCTTTAGGTTCAATATCTAAAGCATTTGCGATTTTTATAAGAGTTTTTACTGTAGTATTGATTTTAGCAGTTTCTATTCTTGCTATCTGAGACTTAGTAACACCAGAATCATCAGCTAAATCTTGCTGTGATAAGTCTTTCTTTTCACGTAATTGTCTGATGTGAATGCCAAGATTTATAATATAATTTTCTTCTGAAATGTTCATATTTCAAAAGTGGAAAGATTTATTTCGCTTTCGATAGCATACATGCCTACAAATTATTATATTTGCTCCAAATAAAAAATAAGACAATGGCTACAAATGATCTTTCGGAAGAAACAGAAAAGAAACTCTTAGATTTTTTTAATAATGTTATTGATGCCAAAGATTTGGCAAAAGCAATACGGCAATTAAATTATGCAATTGCATTAGTTGTGATGAGAGATGATGAAAGAGGATATGTTTATGCTCAAAGAGAAAACTTAGAAAAAGGTTTTTATTGGCTGAATGAATTAGCTGAAATTTTACATCCTTATTTGGAGGTTGAATAAGAGAAAATAACGTTTTAAGATATCTTCATTTCGACGAAAGGAGAAACCAAAAGCAAAACCGACAAAAAATTCCAGAGTGATTTCCGCAATTTTTTTCATAGTTTGACAACCTGTTGGTGATGCTGAAAAGCTCCTTTCGTCAAGGTGATAGGAAGGGGTTCTAAAATTTTAATTTTAGATGATATAATTATATGATAAGTCAATTGATTTAACAAAGAATATTCATTAAAACGGTAAATCATCTGGCTCATCCGCAGTTATTTTTTCATTTTTTGAAAGAGCAATTTTAGTTAGAAAATCTGTTGCTTCTTTGTTTAAATTTATTCCTTTTTGTTCTAATTCTTCAATAACTATAGATTTAAATTCTAGTTTGTCTATTAGGTGTTTGTGTTTAATTGTGAAAATTCGAAATAAATCATCCCATGTCATGGCGTATATTTCATAATTTTTTATTGACTGTACTAAGTATTTTTTTCCTTTTTCTTTTTGATTAACATGTAAATCTTTGATGTATTCATCTAGTTTTATCCCAACTAAAATGAATTTCCACGTTCTTGTAACGCTATTAAATCTTTCATCTTCAATTATAAATCTCAGATATCTTTCTACTTGTTGAAACTGTTCAGAGCCAATAATAACGCTAGGTCTCTTTAATTCAACAATAATATTCTCTTCAATTGTCAAGTCTGGATCACTGCCATCAATAATCTCTGATTTTCTAGAAATAAAAATATCTGGTCTTTGTAATTTATTTTTATTATCTATTTTCTCTGGCTTTTTTTTGTTTTTTTCTAAATGAGAGTAATAATTATTCAGAAGAATTTCGAAGTTTTTATCAGCAGAAACTAAATGGTATTGCTCTCCAAAAAGCCAGTAGTTATCTTCAATTACCTTTTGAACATGATTTCTTTCATCAGTAAACTTTTTCAAATCAAAGACTAGTAATTTAAGTATATCAACTATCTTAAATCTATTTTCTAAAAATTTCACAAGTGAAGTAATATGTGAAAGTTTAGTTGTTTTCAGAACATTTGAAAGTTCCAGTCTATCCGCATCTGAAAGTTTTACAACATTATCTACAATATTTAAAACATGTTCTCTTTGATCAGTATCTAATAATAGATTTAAAAAACCTACAATCGTTTTGCTTTGTGGGATACTAAGATTTTGAAAAATTTTAGGTTGAACACTATATAATTCTTTTACAACATTTTCTAAATCCTCTTTTCTAAGCTTATCATATTTATTGTCGCTAAAAAAGGGGAAAATACTGTTTCTATTATATTTCTCAATTAAAGCATCAGCTTTTAAATTTCTTACAAATTCTTTTTCTTTAGAGCTAACAAACTCGTTAAGATGGTCTATTAAGACTTTAAATGTTGGGTTGCTTTGATTAAAAGAATCATCTAGAACAGGATGATCATTTTTAGTGGCTTTAAATAAATCGAAATAATCAGATTCTATATAAACAGAATGATGAAAATCTGCAGTTTTATTGTTAAAAGAAGTATGCTTTCTATAAGCTTCTTTCTTATTGCTATTCAAAAAATAATAATAGTATTTATCTCCGATTTTTTCATTCCATCGTAAAAAACTTATTTTAAAAATGAATTTACCGAACTGAATTTCGTGATCATCTGAATCAGCAATTACTGTTTCGTAATTTAGAGGATGGTTGTTTATAAGGATTTTATAATCTCGCTCTTTATTTAAGTAGAGAAACCATCCAAACTCATTTGCTAAATAATTCTCGAAGTCTTCATTGTCGAGCAAATCGCTAGTTAATGCAAAAAAATCTTCAAATATTACTTCTGTACCATTTTGTTTATTTTTTGTAATAACTGTATCAATAGTTTCAAAGTTCTGAATTTCGTCTTTGTTTATTTGAATATTATAATTTAAAAAACGTCCGTCATCAGATTTAAAGGTAGTGTCCCATTTTGCTTTATTGCAAAAAAGTGAAAAGGAATATCTTCCTTTCCCTTTTTTTCCTTTGACAAATCCAGTTTCTGAAAATGAATTTGTTTTTAAGGAGACCATAAAGTTCCCGAATGTTTCTGAAATATTGGCAATATTTATTCCTGTCCCATTGTCTGATATGGAAAAATTATGAATATAGCCAATTTCATTAGCCGTGAAATCAATTTTTATGATAGAAGCATTTGCATCAAAACCATTCCAGATATATTCAGCTATAGCTCTTTTGTAATCAGTTGGAAGCCCACTTCCTTCTATACTCTTTGATGTAAGTTTGGTGGTGTGTTTTTTCATTTTTTTGGCTAGAATTGGATATAAATATAGAAATTAATAACCAATCTTATGCTTTGTAAAAAAAATGATAATAAAATAAAGAAAAACAAAAAAGCTTCTGAAAATCTATTCAGAAGCTTTTTTTTGTGCGGATAATAGGACTCGAACCTACACGCCTTGCGGCACCAGATCCTAAGTCTGGCACGTCTACCAATTTCGCCATATCCGCGGTAATTGTGGGTGCAAAGATAGGCATACTTTTGAATTATCAAAGCATTTTTTGAAAATTTTTTTTAATTCTCTTTTTCGTACTTTTGGGTTTCTATAAAAATAATTTAAATGGAAAATATTAAGTCCTACGTTCAACAACATAAAGATCGGTTTATCAATGAATTGATCGAATTATTAAAGATTCCGTCGGTTTCTGCCGACACTGCATATTCTCAAGATGTTATTGACACAGCAGAGGCTGTAAAAGAAAGTTTATCAAAAGCAGGGTGCGATTATGTCGAAACTTGCGACACTCCAGGTTACCCAATTATCTACGGAGAGAAAATTATAGATCCAAATCTTCCAACGGTTTTAGTTTACGGCCACTACGACGTACAACCGCCAGATCCATTAGAATTATGGACTTCACCACCTTTTGAACCCGTTATTAAAACTACAGATATTCACCCAGAAGGAGCCATCTTCGCGCGTGGAGCTTGTGACGACAAAGGTCAGATGTATATGCACGTAAAAGCGCTTGAATTAATGGTGCAAAGCAATACGTTGCCTTGTAACGTAAAATTCATGATCGAAGGTGAAGAAGAAGTAGGCTCGGCAAGTTTGGCTTGGTTCGTAGAGCGCAATCAGGAAAAACTGAAAAACGACGTTATCTTGATTTCAGATACAGGAATGATCTCCAACCAACAGCCGTCGATTACGACAGGTTTAAGAGGTTTGAGTTATGTTGAAGTAGAAGTTACAGGTCCAAACCGCGATTTGCATTCAGGTTTATACGGTGGAGCTGTGGCAAACCCAATTAATATCCTGGCAAAAATGATTGCTTCGCTTCACGACGAAAACAATCATATTACAATTCCAGGTTTCTACGATAAAGTAGAAGAATTATCTGCAGAAGAAAGAGCAGAAATGGCAAAAGCGCCATTCAGCTTAGAAAAATATAAAAATGCTTTAAACATTGCCGATGTTTATGGTGAAAAAGGGTATGTAACCAACGAGCGCAACTCAATTCGTCCGACATTAGACGTAAACGGAATCTGGGGCGGCTACACTGGCGAAGGTGCTAAAACGGTTATTGCGAGTAAGGCTTTTGCTAAAATCTCGATGCGTTTGGTTCCAAATCAGGAATGGGAAGAAATTACAGAACTTTTCACGAAACATTTTACAAGCATTGCTCCAGCTGGAGTTACAGTAAAAGTTACGCCTCACCACGGTGGTCAAGGTTATGTTACGCCAATTGACAGCATTGGTTATCAGGCAGCGAACAAAGCGTATACAGAAACGTTTGGAGTTCCTGCAATTCCGGTTCGTTCTGGCGGAAGTATTCCGATTGTGGCTTTGTTTGAAAAAGAATTAAAAAGTAAAACCATCTTAATGGGATTTGGTTTGGATAGTGATGCAATTCACTCGCCAAATGAGCATTTCGGAATCTTTAATTACTTGAAAGGTATTGAGACAATTCCGTTGTTTTACAAGTATTTTGTGGAATTGAGCAAATAGTTTTTTAACCGCAAAGAGCGCGAAGAATTACGCAAAGTTCGCTAAGTTTTTTTTAAAACAAGATTATAAAAGTTCGCAAAGCTATATAGATAAAGCTTTGCGAACTTTGCGTTTATAAGCGTAATCTTAAATAAAATCTTAGCGTTCTTTGCGGTTAAATTTTTTTAACCGCAAAGAACGCTAAGATTTACGCAAAGTTCGCTAAGATTTTTTAATAAGATTTATAGAAGTTCGCAAAGCTATGTCTGCAAAGCTTTGCGAACTTTGCGTTTATAAATGCGATTCAAAATAAAATCCTTGCGTTCTTTGCGGTTAAATTTTCAGCAGCATTTTTAAGATATAAATCCGTTCAGAAATGAGCGGATTTTTTTGTTTCTAATATTTTAATATTCAAAGGAAAAACCTCTGTCACTTTGTGCCTCTGTCACTTTGCAACTAAAAAAAAAGACCTCTTTTTCTTGCATATTTAAAATTTAACTCTACATTTGTAGAAACGAATCTATAATTGTAGAGTAATGGTAAATATGAAAAACATCTTTTTATTATTTCTTTTAGGTTCAATGCTTTTGGGGTGTAAAAGCCAGCCGATCAATCAGAAGATTGACAAGAAAAAAGAAGGTGTTTGGATTGACACATATTCACAAGACGGAACAGATTATAAATCGTATGAATATTATAAAAATGATCTTCCGGTAAAAAAGTGGAAATCGTACATTAATGGAAAAATCTACAAAACGGAGAAATACAAAAACGGAATCTGTATTGTAAAAAGTTATTACGAAAACGGAAAACTGGAATCGAAAGGGAAAACAAAATTAGAAACGAATTCGGTAGAAACGCATTGGTTTTATTTTGGAGAATGGAAGTTTTATTCGGACAAAGGAAAATTAAAAGGAATCAAAAATTACGAAAAAGGAGAATTGATTTCGGAACAAAATATTAAATAAACCAACTAACCTCTAAACCATGAAAAAAATAATTACACTCTCTTTATTAGTGATGAACTGTGTTTTTATGCAAGCCCAAACGTATAAAGAATGGGTTCGAAAAGCAGATTCTTGCTACACAGCAAAAAACTATGAATTGTCTGTTTCGTATTATGAAAAGGCTTTTAAAATAGAGCAAAAAGACGATCGAGACTTATACAACGCAGGCTGTTCTGCTTCTATGGCAAAAAAGAACAAAAAAGCATTTAAATGGCTAAATCTTTCTATCGATAACGGATACGAGAATATTGCACATCTTAAAATTGATAACGATTTAAAGCCTTTGCACTCAGAAAAACAGTGGAATAAAACAATTGATAAACTGCAAAAGAAGTTAGATATTATTGGAGCAAATTATGATAAAGTGCTAGAAAAAGAGCTTGCAGAAATTTATACCGAAGATCAGGAAATTCGAGGAGAATTTATGAATGTTTATAGAGCTTCAAAACCTGATAAAAAGAAAATTGACAGCATTGGTAAAATCATGGAAAGAAAAGACAGTATTAACCTCATTAAGGTGATGAAAATACTGGACGAAAGAGGATGGCTAGGAAAAAATGTGGTAGGTTCTCAGGGAAATCAGACTTTGTTTCTGGTGATTCAGCATGCCGATTTAAAATACCAACAAAAATATCTGCCTATGATGAGAGAGGCGGTTAAAAACGGAAATGCCAATCCAGGGAATCTGGCCTATTTGGAAGATAGAGTGGCTTTGAGAGAAGGAAAAAAACAAATTTATGGCAGTCAGAGTTCAATGAATAAAAAGACTAATAAAATTCGGATAGCGCCAATGATAGATCCAGATAATGTCGATAAAAGGCGTGCAGAAGTCGGACTTGGAACTATGGCCGAATATGCGACAAAATTGAATGTTGAATGGAATTTGGAGGAATATAAAAAGGAATTGGCCGAAACAGAAAAACTTGAAAACACAAAACCATGATACAATTATCAAATGCAGAAGAACAATTAATGGAGCATTTATGGAAGCTTGAAAAGGCTTTTATGAAAGATTTGCTCGAAGCGTATCCTGAACCAAAACCAGCAACAACAACCGTGGCGACGCTTTTAAAACGAATGATCGATAAGAAATTTGTGGCGTATACCGAATTCGGAAATTCGAGAGAATATTATCCGCTGGTCAAGAAAACAGACTATTTTGCAAAACACGTAAAAGGATTAATTAGTAATTTCTTTAATAATTCGGCTTCACAGTTTGCTTCATTCTTTACAACTGAGACCAATTTATCGGCTTCAGAACTAGAAGATCTTAAAAAAATAATCGACTCAGAAATTCAAAAAAAGAAGAAATGATAACGTATCTTTTAAAATCCGGTGTACTGCTTGTTGTTTTTTATGCGGTATATAAATTGTTGTTAGAAAACGAAAGAATGTTTCGATTCAATCGTGCTTATCTTCTCGGAAGTTTGGTTTTTAGTCTAGTTATCCCGCTGCAATTGTTTTCGATTGCATCATTTTTTTCGTCAAAAATTAAAACAATTCAGCTGGATGAAATAATGATTGTGTCTAATCAATCAATCTTAAACAAAGTTTCATACAATGAAATCGTATATTTCTTTTTAAGTGCAATTTATGTTCTCATTGCAACAATTTTATTGATTCGATTTGCTGTAAATGTTTCTTCCTTTTTCTTGAAAATGAAAAAGAATTCGGTACAATTTATAGACAATCAGAAACTTGTTTTAATGAAAGAATCGGTTTTACCACATTCTTTCTGGAATGCTATTTTTATTAGTAAAGAAGATTTTACAAATGGAAAAATTCCATCAGAATTAATAGCTCATGAAAAAGCACATTTAGAGCAAAAACATACTTTGGATATTCTTTTTGTTGAGGTTTTGCAAATCGTATTTTGGTTTAATCCGATATTTGTTTTGTTTGAAAAAGCCATAAAGCTCAATCATGAATTTTTAGCTGATGAAGCTGTAAATAAAAAATTTGGAGAAGTTAGAAGTTATCAGAACTTATTGTTGCAATTTGCTTCAAATAAACATACCGTCGTTTTGGCAAGTACTATCAATTATCAAATAACAAAAAAACGTTTGCTCATGATGACTAAAGAAAAATCGCCAATTGCAATGGTTTTAAAAGTGAGTTCTGTAAGTGTCGTTTCTATTTTATTGTTAATTGCTTTTAATTCGGAAGCTACTGCGCAAACCAGTTTTAATGGAAAAAACAGTATTGGCGTTAATGAAAAGGCAGATGTTAAACAACCACAATTTCCTGGTGGAATAGAAAAGTTCTATATGTTTGTGGGACAAAATTTTAAAATGCCAGAAGAATTTTCGAAACAAAAAAAGGATGGCAAAATTTTTATTGAGTTTATGGTCGAAAAAGATGGAAGTTTGTCTGAATTTAAAGTCGTAAAAGATTTAGGTTATGGAGTAGCAGAAGAGGCGACTCGAGTTTTAAAACTTTCTCCAAAATGGATTCCAGGAAGCGAACACGGAAAACCTGTTAGAGTCCTTTATACTTTACCAATTACTATTCAAAATAATAATTAGCAAAAAATTTAAAAGAAATAAGAATTAGTGTAGATTTGTAAAAAATATGCTACAAATGAAACCATTTTCTAATTTAATATTTAAAGTTGCTTTTTCCTTTTTTTTACTGCTTTCATGTAATTCAAAAAGTTGGGCACAAGAAGTAGAACTAATAGATCTTTCTGCTAAATCTGATAATACTGTAAGTGTAGAAACTCAGGCAGAATTTCCTAATGGTTTAACCGATTTTTACATCTTTTATGCTCAAAATTATAAGATGCCTGAGATTGCTTACGAAAAAAAAGTAGATGGAAAGTATTATATACATTTCACAATTGAAAAAGATGGGTCTTTATCTAATATAAAAATTGTAAAAGATTTAGGATATGGTTTGGGTGCCGAAGCTATTCGTGTTATGAAAATCTGCCCAAAATGGATTCCAGCAACTAAGGATGGCGAACCTGTAAGTTCTAAATTTATTTTACCGATGGTTGTTCAATTGGCGAGACCTTTAGGGCATTAAATAAAAACAAAAAAATCCGTTCTTTTTGAACGGATTTTTTTTTGTTCTGGCGCTAAAATTGGAACAACTTTAATTAAAGTAAAAATCTATATTTGTAAGTATAGTATATAATATTTAGCGGTTAAACAATTAAAAATATGAAGAGAATATTTACTCAGAGTTTTGTATTACTAATATTGATTTTCATGAGTACGAAAAGTATGGCTCAGGAAAATAATTCGAAAGATGAGGATAGACCCTTGGAAATGAAGGTTGATAGCATTGAGAAAAAGCCTGATTTTCCAGGTGGAATAAACAAGTTTTATAGGTTTGTGGGTAAAAACTTTAAAGTTCCAGAAAAAGCATTGAAGTATGGAGGAAAGGTAAAACTGCAGTTTATTATTGAGAAAGACGGTACGTTATCTGATATTAAAGCAGTGGAAGATATAGGATATGGAACGGGTGAAGAAGCTGTAAGGGTTATAAAACTTTCGCCTAATTGGATTCCGGGTTCAAACAAAGGTTTGCCGGTAAGAGTATTGTATACATTGCCCATTACGCTTACACCAGCTATGTAAAATAAAAAAATCCGCTTCTGATGGGAGAAGCGGATAAAATTAAAAACTAATTAAAAAAAAATTCTAAAAATAAACATGCAGATCCAGACTAAAACAGGTCTGGATTGTATCCAAAATAAGGCACATTTTGTTCATTAAAAATGACCCCATATTCTTCTAACTCTTTCAAAATCGGCTCATAAACTTCTTTTTTTATAGGAAGCTGAACGCCTGGAGTTGTAATTTTTCCGTTTAAGATTAATAAAGTAGCAATTGCAACCGGAAGTCCGACTGTTTTTGCCATTGCAGTATAAGTTTGGTCTTCGCCAATACAAACCATTTTAGAATCGATTTGTTTCTTTTCTCCATTTAGTTCATAACCAAATTTATGATACATCACAATCATATCTTTGTCCTCTGGTTCAAGAGCCCAGCTGTCAGTCAGAATTTTTTCTAAGATTTGAGCCGGAGTAGCATTTGGCAGATTTACTTTTTTGTCTGGGTTAAATAAATCCAATTCCAAAAGTTTATCCCACATAATATCGTCTTGATCGATTTTTAGAATCAATCGAGTTTTAATTTCTACAGAATCTGTTGGATGATACGGAAGGAAAGAATTGATGAACTGACGATAACTCATATTTTCTGACCCCTCTAAAATATAGCTATCATCAGTCATCCCGAGCTGTACAAACATATTCCATGCGCGAGAATATCCCACTCTTCGAATAGTTCCTCTATATAAGGTAAGAATATCATCTAAACCATAAACCGAGCGGTATTTAAGAGAATCGCGATTAGAATAGGCTTCAAATTTACCGTAACCTTCTACTTCTAGAAATTCAGTTCTTCTAAATAAAGCGCTGTACGGAATATATTTATAAGTTCCTTCCTGAATGAATTTTGCAGCACCGCCTTGTCCTGCTAAGACCACGTTTCTGGGGGCCCAAGTAAATTTGTAATTCCATAAATTATTGTCAGATTCAGGAGCTACAAGTCCGCCACAGAAAGATTCAAACAAAAGCATTTTACCGCCTTTCGATCTGATTTCGTCAATAACTTTCATGGCACTCATATGATCGATTCCTGGATCTAGACCAATTTCGTTCATAAAAATCAGATTGTTTTTGATGGCTTCTTCGTTTAAAGCTTGCATGCCGTCACTTATATAAGAAGCTGTAACAAGATGTTTTTTGAATTCTAAACAATCTTTTGCAATTTCGATATGCAAATGTGCAGGAAGCATAGAAATTACTATTGACGCATTTGCAATAGCTTTTTTTCTTTCGTCGGAATTAAAAATATCTAAGGCAAGCGGTGTGGCATTCGGATGATTCTGAGTCTTTGCTTTTGCAAGATTCAATGAAAGATCGGCTACGGTTAAATGCAGCTTTTCTTCATTAGATTTTGATAGTAAATATCGAATCAAAGACGATGCAGATCTTCCTGCTCCAATTATTAAAACGTTTCTCATGTCTCAAATATTTAACACAAATATATTTAAATGTTATAAATATAACAATTCAAATTAAATAAAATTCAATATATTTTTTGAAATCGGATAAAAAATAACCTGATTTTGTTCTAAATAATCCAGAAACTAAAGCGGTTTTTCGATTCGTTTAAAGTATTTTTGTTTCAAATTTCAAAAGAGATATATTATGAAAAGAAGAATCGTTTTAACTGGAGCTTTTATCGGTATGTTAGCTATTATTTTGGGTGCTTTTGGCGCTCACTTATTGAAAAAATATCTTTCAGTTGATCAATTAAATACTTTTGAAGTTGGTGTTCGTTACCAAATGTATCACGCCTTATTTCTTCTCTTTTTATCTACTCAAAAAGATATAGCCGAAAAGACCTTAAAAACGATCTATAATTTTGTGGTAGCAGGTGTTGTTCTTTTCAGCGGTTCAATTTATGTATTGGCTACAAAAGACTACACTTTGTTTGAATCTAAAATTATCGTATTCGCAACTCCTGTGGGTGGTTTTCTATTAATTATTGGTTGGGCGCTATTATTCTTTACGATATTGAAGAGAAAATCATAAAATCCCGAAAAAAAAATTCTGTCTAAGAATTAATCTTTAATTTTGTCACATAAATAACATATAACTTTATTTATGTGACTTTTTTGTATTTTCTGTTGTCAAACAAAAATAATATAACAAATTCGCGCATAAGGTTGTAAATAAACAAATTAGAGGCGGTTATTTTTTTCTTTTTATAATTTTTAAAGTGAAATTTCTCTTTTTTCATATAAATTAAAGTGAAATTTAAGTATTTTAAAAGAAATAAAAATAAATCTGTAATTTTGCTTTAAACAAAAAATCACACACAACTTAAAAACTTATGGACACTAATACAGTTTTCGCGCAATCGATTTCGTTAAAAGAGTTAGGAATTGAAAATGCAAAAGTTCGTTATCAACTATCTGCAGATGAATTACATGCGATTACTTTGCAGTCAGGACAAGGTGTTGAGAATTCTACAGGAGCGTTAGCAATTAATACAGGCGAATTTACAGGTCGTTCTCCACAAGATCGTTTTATCGTAAAAGATGATATTACAAAAGATCAAGTTTGGTGGGGAAATGTAAATATCCCTTTTGAGCCCCAAGCTTTTGAAAAGCTTTATAATAAGGTAACAGCATTTTTATCAGACAAAGAGGTTTTTGTTCGTGATTCTTATGTATGTTCAGATCCAAATTATAGATTAAATGTTCGTGTTGTAACAGAAACTGCTTGGTCAAACTTGTTTTGCTACAATATGTTCTTACGTCCAGAAGATTCAGAACTGGCAAATTTTACTCCAGAATGGACTGTAGTTTGTGCTCCAAGTTTTATGGCAGATCCTGCTGTAGATGGAACACGTCAGTCTAATTTTGCTATTTTAGATTTTACTAAAAAAATTGCTTTAATTGGAGGAACAGGTTATACGGGAGAAATGAAAAAAGGAATTTTCTCTGCATTGAACTTTATTCTTCCGGTTTTCAAAAATACACTTCCAATGCACTGCAGCGCCAATGTTGGTGAAGCAGGAGATACAGCAATCTTTTTCGGATTGTCTGGTACAGGAAAAACAACTTTATCTGCAGATCCAGAACGTAAATTAATTGGAGATGACGAACACGGATGGACAAACGAAAACACTGTTTTCAATTTTGAAGGGGGATGTTATGCAAAAGTGATTAATTTAACAGAAGAAAACGAACCAGACATTTTTAGAGCAATCAAAAAAGGAGCGCTTTTAGAAAATGTGGTTTTCAAAGAAGGAACAAACGTAGTTGATTTTGACGATGTTTCTATTACTCAAAATACTCGTGTAAGTTACCCAATTACACATATTGATAATGTACAGCCAGGTTTGATTGGACATAATCCTAAAAATATATTTTTCTTAACGGCCGATTCTTTCGGAATTCTGCCTCCAATCTCAAGATTAAATCCAGGTCAGGCGGCTTACCACTTTATTTCTGGATATACAGCAAAAGTTGCGGGTACAGAAGCGGGTGTAACAGAGCCTCAGCCTAATTTCTCTGCTTGTTTTGGAGCGCCATTTATGCCTTTACACCCAACGCGTTATGCTGAGATGTTGAGCAAGAAAATGAAAGATGCGGGAGTAAAAGTTTGGTTGATCAACACAGGTTGGACAGGTGGACCTTACGGAGTAGGAAGCCGTATGAAACTGAAATATACTCGTGCTATGATTACTGCTGCATTAAAAGGAGAATTAGACAATGTAGAGTACGTAGATCACAAAGTGTTTGGAATTGCAAAACCACAATCTTGCCCGAATGTTCCAGAAGAAATTCTAAATCCTAGAAATACTTGGGAAGACAAAGATTTATACGATAAAAAAGCGTTAGAATTAGCTCAGAAATTCAAAGCTAATTTTGCCAAATTTGAAGAGTTTGCAAATGCTGAAATCTTAGCAGGAGCACCAATTACAGAATAAAGGGAATTATTTAATTCAAAATAAAAAAGCTGTTCAGAAATGAACAGCTTTTTTGTTTTTTGTGTTTGTCTGATAATTCTTCCTTGTCTCCCTGAGCGGAGTAGAAGGGCATTTCAATTAGAAACTTGGCTTCGACTTCGCTCAGCCTGACAATAAGTGCTTTTTAAGACATTGAAACGCAGTTTTCAGTACAGTTTAAAGGAAAGTACCGAAAAACTGCAATTTCAAATCAACACTGAATCTTTATTTCTTCGTTTCGTCAATTCGTTTTTGAATCAAATCCCAACTATAATAGTGGAAAGTCATTCCGTTGCTCATCGCTACAAAAAGTCCGTTTTTATATTTTGGCCCTAAGTTTACGCTTGTCACATCTGCACCATCACATTCGATCGTAGAAGTCGGAACTTCTGCCAATAAAGGATGATTGTTCGGATCTCCTTTTGCACCTTCTCTTGGATAAACCATAAAAGAATTGGCCTGTTGATTGGATACTAAAATATATCCTGTAGAATCTGTTTTTTTGTAAATCGCAATTCCTTCGTGATCTGCTTTGAAATCTTTTTGACCAAAGAAAGCCAATTCTTTATTATCGTTTAAAGCCGGATCTGCTTTGTATTTTCTAATTCCAGCTTGTTCATCGCAATAGTACACAAAACCTAATTCGTTATCCACAGCAATAGCTTCAATTTCTTTTTTACCGCTGTATGTTCCGAATTTGCGAACCACTTTTGCTGCAGCAAATTTTCCGTTTCCAGAAAGTTCATATTGCCATAAATAACTTCCAGAAGGCCCCGTTTTTCTTCCCACAATAGCAAAAATCTTTCCATCGCTTGGGCGTGTATATAAAGCAACTCCCATTGGGTCGCGTTGTGCTTCTCCTTCAAAAACAGGAATTCCGCCGTTATCAATAGGTTCTAAATCAGGTAAGCTAAAAATTCTGATTTTATTTTCTTCACGTTCAGTTGTTACTGCAACATCTACTTTTTTTCCGTCAATAATTAATCCGTAAGCGATATCAACGTTGTTAGGACGTTTTAGCGGAATTGATTTTTTAAGGATTTTTCCACTCAAATCAAAAGCATACAAACCTCCGTCTGTGTCTTTATCTGTTCCCACAATAATACTTTTTGAAGGATCTGTTGGGTTTATCCAAATAGAAGGATCGTCTGTATCGTGAGGTAAAGCTTCTGTAACTGCTGTTGGTTTTACAGCGTTTGGCTGAACTGGAGCTAATTTATCGTCTTTACAAGCTGTAAATGAAACAGCTAAAAGTAAAAGAGCAACTAAAGATTTATTTTTCATTATGTTATATATTTTAATGCAATTAGACAGAGCGCTAAACTCTGTCTAATTTAAGAATTTTATAAAAGTGCAGATTACAAGTCTAACTTCAATCCGAAATTGTAACGTGGCTGGTAATATTCTGCTTGTTTTGTATGAGCAGCAACTCCTTGGTAGTAACGTAACGGTTGGTTTGTTAAGTTATTTGCTTCAGCAAAAACACGTAATTGTTTTGTGATTTTATAAGAAGCATTGGCATCTAAGAAAAATTGCTTGTCATAGTAACTATCCTTGTAAGACTCAGAACCTAATTCATCTAAATAATCAGAAGTAAAGTTGGTTGAGATTCTAGCAGAAAAACGTTTGTTTTCCCAAGATAAAGATCCGTTAAACATGTGAGGCGTTGTTCCAGGAAGACTGATGTCGTTTCTTTCATTTCCATCTTCATCAGCAATTCCGCTTGCTTTAGATTTTGTGTAGGTATAATTTAAATAGATACCGAAACCTTTTAGGAATTTACCTGGCAAGAAATCCAATTGGCGTTGGAATGCAACCTCAAATCCGTAAACATCAACATTTTCTCCGTTTCTTGATTGTAAGAAAGACCAGTTTTCTCCTGCTGGAACTGGGTTTGCTTGATTAGGAAAATCTGCAGCAAATTTCGCATCTGTATATTGATTGTCGCTGTAGTTGTAAATGAAATCATTTAATCTTTTGTAGAAAACACCTCCAGAAATTAAACCAACAGATTTGAAATAGTTTTCAGCCATGAAATCATAATTGTATGAATAGGTAGCTTTAAGATCTGGATTTCCAGCTGTAATTTCTTTATCGGCAGCGATATTGTTTACATAAGGAGCCAATGCATAATAATTTGGTCTAGCCAATGCTGTTGTAGCAGCAGCTCTCAAAACTAAATCTTTGGTTGCGTTGTATTGGAATGAAATACTTGGCAATAAATTAGTGTAAGAGTTGGTGTTGTTGATTTTGCTTTCTAATTCTTCCTCGTCTAATACACGGTTTCCTGTATAATCTATATGAGTATTTTCAACACGGAAACCTAAAACCATAGAAAGTTTATCATTAAAATCTTGATCCCATCTTACATAAGCAGCAGTAATTCTTTCTTTAGCATTGTAGTTTACAGCTAAATATTCTGCTGGATCTGTTTCTTTTTCAAATAAAGAAGCATTGTTCAAATCTAAACCTCCTAAATAGTTAGCAGAAGCGAAAGTTCCCGGTACATATTTGCTTCCTGGATTAAATCCGTTTCCATCATAATAAGATGTTGGAACTTGCGATAATAATTCCATATCGTCGTTAAGCGGAGTATAAGAATAGAACATATTGTTTCTTTCTTTTTCTTTTAAACGAAGTCTAAGACCCGTTCTCAATCTTCCTTTTTCTCCTGCAATTACAGAGAATGGGAAACGAATGTTTACTTTAGCACCAAATTCGCTTTCGCTTGTTTCGTCTGTGTTTTCAGTAACAGAGTCAAATTTAAATTCGTCAACAGACTCACCAACAGTAGTGATTAAAGGAAATCTAATATCTGATAAATCTTCGAACATTTCTAGACCTTTTTGACGGTATTCGATATAACGCTCACCCGGACGGTATTCTCTAGCTTTTGCATAGTTTGCAGACCAATCTAAATCTAATGTAGAATTGATTAAGTGTTCTCCACGAATAGAATAGTTTTGAACTCTTTGATCTTCTAATCTTCTGTTTTTGTTTCGGTTGTTGTCTAAACCACCTTTGGTCTGACGTTTTACACGACCTTCAAAACCAACAATTTCTTCACCATTATAAAGTGGCTCAATATCATCGTAAGTGGTTCTAAAACGGTTTTCTCTATCATCTCTCCAGTTGTAGATTGCATTGGCAAAAATGGTATTATTGTCATTGAATTTATAATCTAAAGCAACAGAAGCACTACGACGGATACGCTGTACATCATACTTTCTAATTTCAGAAGCTTGTAAATAGTCATTTCCAAACTCATCTTTTACCCATTCGTTTTCGACGTTATCAGAACCGTAATCCACATTGTTATAAGATCCGCTAAAAACTACTCCTAATTTATCATTTGCAAAACGGTTACCATAAACAAAACCAGCAGTATAAGAAGCATGTTCACGAATTGGTAAATAACCTCCTGCAAGAGTTGCAGAAATTCTTTCTCCGTTTGGAGTTGCTCTTGTAATTAAGTTTACAGAACCCCCAATTGCATCAGCATCCATGTCTGATGTTAGTGTTTTGTTTACTTCGATTGTAGAAATCATATCAGATGGAATTAAGTCCATTTGTACGTTTCTGTTATCTCCTTCAGCAGATGGAATACGATCTCCATTTAAAGTTACAGAGTTCAAAGATGGAGCTAAACCTCTAATAATAATGTTACGCGCTTCACCTTGATCATTCTGCATTGTGATACCTGGAACACGTTTTAAAGCATCTCCAACGTTAGCATCTGGGAAACGTCCCATTTGATCTGAAGAAATTACGTTTCCGATGTTTTTGTTATTTTTCTGTTGATTCAGCGCTTTTGCCTGACCTTTTAAGATATCTCCAACAATAACCTCTTTCAGTTCATTTTCAGAAGCTTTAAGAGAAAAATCAATTACGTTGTTTTTTCCTTGCTCCACTTTTATTTCTTGAGTTAAAGAAGTATATCCAATATATTTTACTTCAACTTGGTAAGTTCCTTCATTAATATTTAATAATTCGAAACGACCGTTGTAGTCAGAAACGGTGTATTTTTTTTCGCCTACAATTTGAATCATTGCTCCAGGAAGAGGCAGTTTGTCATCGGCGTCTAATATCTTTCCAGATATAATAGCCTTCTGAGCAAAACCTGTAAAGGCGAATAAAAAGAATGCTGTTAATAGATAGAATTTTTTCATTGTGTGTGTTTAGTTTAATTTCGGTTGCGAAACTAAGACCCATGTATTACTAAAGCCTTGAAAAAAAATTAACATAGTGTTATGATTAGTCAGTTATTGCTTATAATTATTAATGTTTAACTAACATTGCGCTTTCAAACGTTTGATTCACAACTAAAAAGAAATTGATATTTTGACTGTATTTGAAAATTTGGCGTTAAATTTGCCATATCAATCACAATCAAAAATCATCAATCATGTTAAAACAATTTTTTATCCTATGTTCAGGAGCCGACCGTGATCTCTTGAAAGACTGCTCAGAAGGCGAACAAACCAAATATGTTGGTATTGGCGCCACCGTGTTCTTTACGGCAGTTATGGCTTTTCTAGCCAGTGCTTATGCGCTTTTTACTGTTTTCGATTCTATTTACCCAGCCTTAATTTTCGGTTTTGTTTGGAGTTTGCTAATCTTCAATTTAGACCGATTTATCGTTTCTACGATTAAAAAAAGAGATCGTTTTCTAGACGAATTCCTTCAGGCAACTCCGCGTATTGCTTTGGCTATTATTATTGCAATTGTAATTTCGAAGCCTTTGGAGATTAAGATTTTCGAAAAAGAAATCAATACCGTTTTATTGAAAGAGAAAAACGAAATGGAATTGGCCAACAAAAAACAAATTGGAACGTATTTCAAAACGGATTTAGATAAAAATAAAGCTGAAATTGCTGCGCTTAAAGCGGATATTGTAAAGAAAGAGAAAGAAGTAAACGATTTATATTCAGTTTATATTACTGAAGCCGAAGGAACAACCGGAACTAAAAAATTAGGAAAAGGTCCTGTTTATAAAGAGAAACGCGAAAAACACGATGCGGCCTTAAAAGAATTTGAAATACTTAAAAAAGCAAACGAAGCTAAAATTGCCGAAAAAGAAAAAGCTGGCGTACAGCTTCAGGCTGATTTAGACAAAAAGGTTTCGCAAACACAGCCTATCATTGAAGGTTTCGACGGATTAATGGCGCGCATCAATGCCTTAAATAAACTGCCTTGGCTTCCGTCATTTTTCATTATGCTGTTGTTTCTGGCAATTGAAACCTCTCCGATTATTGCTAAATTATTAGCGCCAAAAGGGGAATTCGATTTCAAGCAAGAAGAAGCCGAAACCGCCATGAAAGCAACTTTGACACAAAATAAATACCAACGTGAATTATTAGTTAAAACAAGTGCAGAAATGCATGATAAAGTTTATGCTGATATTGCAGAAGATAAAGGTTTATTCGATCTGCAACGAAAAAACGCAAAAGAATTGCTAGAACTGCAATCTCATAAATTTGTAGAAAAGCAAAAAGCGACTTTATAAGTACAAAGTGCAAAGTTTCTAAGTGCAAAGTTATAAATGCAAAGCCCGAAATAGAATCTCTATTTCGGGCTTTTTATTTTAGACAAAGTCAATAATCTTTGTACTTTGTACTCAGAACTTTGTACTCAGAACTTTGTACTTTTAAATTACATATAACTTAAAATCTCTTTTTTGTAAGCGTCATATTCTCCTTGCATGATCAAACCATTATCAAGAAGTTTTTTGTAATTCTGTAATTTATCAAAAAGTTCTTCTTTAGATAAATCACTTAATCTACGTTCTCCAGCAGGTTGATTTGGTTGCGTCGGAAGCGGTTCAAAAGTTTCTGTCACAGCTGGAGCTGCAGGTAAAATTTCTGCAAAGCTTGTTACTTCTTCTGTTTCTACCTCTTCGATTTCGTCTTCAACTTCTGCTTCTTCCACAATTTCTTGAACTGGAGCTGCTGTCTGAACAGGATTTTTTAATAAATCTAATTGCTCTTTAGCATAGGTATACATTTTTCTAGCCTGAATTTTCGGAATATAATCTATAGAAATAATCAGGTCTGTATTAGTGCTAAATGAAAACTCAGAACCTAAAATATTTTCTTTTACAAATGAGCTTGTAATATCATCCCAAGTATAATCTGTAAAATTCATTGAAAGGCCTAAGTTTTTAGGCGTGCAAATAATAATACGTTTATTGGTTAAGATTATACTATCAGGAAAAACAGTAATTGCAGGCTTTTTTTGCACGGCGATGTAACCAACTTCTTCACCTTTCATTAATAAATCAGTAAGTTTCGAAGTTATTTTTTCAATCGCTTTTGGATCTTGTTCTTCGTTTAGAAATTTTTTAAATTGTTCTTTCATTGTTTATTAGTTGCTAAGTTTCAAAGCGGCTAAGCTGCTAAATTTTTTTTCTTACGATGCAAATGTAATGCCTAATTTTCTAATTCGATAATTTCATTTTGAATTTTCTTCGTCAAACTTTTGAAAACCAATTCGTATGAATGGTCTATGAGTTCCTTCACGAATTTATCAGGTAAATTTCCGTTCAAAGCCACGGTATTCCAGTGTACTTTGCTCATATGAAATCCAGGCTGTATTTCGTCATACTCTGCTCGAAGTTCCTGTGCGCGGTCTGGGTCGCATTTTAAATTTGCTGATTGCTCATTTTTTTCCCATTGAGAAAGAGAAGACAAAGCAAACATTTTTCCGCCCACCTTAAAGACCAAAGTATCTTCATCAAAAGGAAAATGTTCGCTGGCTCCTTTTTTTGAAAGACAATATTCGTAAAACGTTTCTAAATTCATAACTGTTTATTTACCAATTTCACCTAAATGCGTGTATTTAAAGCCTTTTTCATATTTAAGACCGTAACCAAAAATACGATCCATTGCCGAATGTGAAAATAAAATAATTCCCGCTAATTGCACCATTTCAATACTTAAATAAAATCCGATGGCATAAATTAAAAGCGCAATTCCTTTGTGATGAAAGATGTTGTAAAGAAATGCTCCAGTTTTGTTTCCAAAAGCATAACCCATCATTGATAAATCGGGAGCCAGAATTAAAACCAGAAACCACCACCATTCATAATTTAAGCGGTTGAACAAAAAGATTCCAAGAAGGAATAAAGCGACTTCCTCAAGTTTTAAAACTGTTTTCATTTGACTATTTTTTCCATCATCTTTTCAGGATGATTTAGTTTTGTAAATCCGAATTTCTCGTATAAAAAATGAGCGTCAGTTGTTGCCAATCGCCAGATTTTAACTTCTTGCAGTTGAGGTTCTTTCATCATCGCTTCAATTAGAATTGATGAGTAGCCTTTTCCACGATGTTCTTCATCAATAAAAACATCCATTAAATAAGCAAAAACGACATAATCGGTGATCACACGTGCAAAGCCAATTTGTTTGTCCTCTAAATAAATTCCAAAACAAACCGAAGCATCAATCGTTCTTTGCACTTCGTCAATCGTTCGTCCTGCAGCCCAATAAATGTCTTTTAAAAAGTTCTGTATAAAGGGGACATCGAGTTTGGTTTTGTCAGTTGAAACACTAATCATATTGTCTAATTTTTTTGCCACTAATTACACTAATTTTCACGAATTATTTTTTGCCACAGATTAAAGGATTAAAAATGATTAAATCTGTGTGAATCTTTTTAATCTGTGGCAAAATAAAAAAAAGAAATTCGCGAAAATGAGTGCAACTATTGGCGGCCTTTTAAATTTTATATAAAATTGGTTTGCTTGGACTTGCATCATTTTCAAACGAAGCGATTTGAAGATTTAATATATAATTTCCGTCTTCAATTTCGTCTGCAACATAAATCATTTCTGTAATTGTCGCATTGAACCGTGCATCTTGATTTAAATTATTTGTGTCTTTTACATTCCAAAATGCTTTATGTGCTAATAATTTTCCTTCGTCATGTTCTTTGTCCACACTTGGGAGATCGATCAATAAATGCTGAATTTCGCTTTCGCGGATGAAAATTGCAGCATCTTCAGACAAATACGGTGGATTGGTATTGGAATATTTTCTTGATTTTTTATCTTTTTGATTGGGAAGAGTCCGAATTACTAAGGCTTCGTTTGTCACGCTGAGCGGAGTCGAAGCGCTATCCAGTGATGTCACATTGAGCGAAGTCAAAATGTTTTCTTTCATAATCACCAAATCATCTCCAATCTTTTCAGGTTCAACCGTAATCAGTTTAGCAAAAAAGAAGAATTGTTTTAGAGATTGGTTAATACTGTAAAAATCATTGGTAATATGCCCCAAGCATTCCGTATGCGTTCCATGCCCATGCGGATTGAAGAAAATATTATTGAAATTCGTAGATGATTTTCCTTCAGAAACTTTTCCAATCCAATCACCAAAAACTACTGGTTCAATGACTGGTTTTTCAATATACCACGCAATCGGATTTTCATCTGTATTGGTTAATGGAATAGAAATATCAATGGGTTTTGATAAGTCGATTTCGAAGTTGTTGATTTTTGCTATCATAATTTAACCGCAAGGTTCGCTAAGGTTTACGCAAAGGTCGCTAGGATTTTATTAAAGATTGTTTGCTATTCTTTTAACTCCATGTTTTAGTAATGCAACATTAAAATTTATTAATAAGCCTAGTTTGCAATTTGTTAATTTTAAGTAAGTCAATAGTTGGGCAAAATGAACTTCATTTAAGCAATCTACAGACTTTATTTCCAAAATTAGTTTATTTTCTACTAAAATATCTAATCGATAACCAACATCTAATTTTACTTCTTCGTAAATTAATGGTAGAGGCTTTTGTTTTTCAACTACCAAGTTAAATTTTTTCAACTCATAAAATAGACATTCTTCATAAGCACTTTCTAAAAGTCCAGGTCCTAAAGTTTGATGAACCTTCAAAGCTGAATGAAACACAATTCGAGATAAATCATTCTCTGACATAAAATAAATATTTAAAGCCCCAAATATAATACCTGCGCCTTTAAAATATAGATTTATTCCTACAAAAAAACAAATAGCGTTCTTTGCGTAAACCTTAGCGAACCTTGCGGTTAAACTTAAGTTTCAACATAAAACAAATCTGAAGCAATTCCATCTGTTAAAAATTTTCCTTTAAGAGTTGGTTTTAAAATGTTGTTTTCGATCGAAAGCAAATCGTCATTTAAGAACTTTTGAGCTTGTTCCAGTAAATAATTCAAATATTCTGATCCGAATTCCTTTTCAATTCTTTCTAAAGAAACGCCCCAAATGGTTCGTAAACCCGTCATGATATATTCGTTGTAACGATCTGAAACAGTTAAGATTTCGGTTTCAATTGGAAGTTCGTTGTTTTGAATTGCTTTTAAATACAACGAATTATTAGCAATATTCCAGCCTCTTTTTTCGCCATCATAACTATGTGCCGAAGGTCCGATTCCTATATATTTCTTGCCCAACCAGTAAGCCGAATTGTTTTTGGAGAAATAATTTTCTTTTCCAAAATTGGATAATTCGTAATGAATAAAACCATTTTTTTGAAGCATTTCGACCAAAATCATAAAATGATTTGAAGCCACTTCGTCTTGCGGTTCAGCAACTTTTCCAGTTTGAATTAATTTGCTTAAAGCCGTTTTGGGTTCAACCGTCAAAGCATAACTCGAAATATGCGGAATGCCAAAATCTAAAGCAGTCTGAATATTATGTCTCCACATTTCGTCACTCATTCCTGGAATTCCATAAATCAAATCCAGTGAAATATTGTCGAAATATTTTGTCGCTTCTTCCAGACATTTTTTGGCTTCCGCTGAATTATGGGCACGATTCATCATCTTTAAATCTTCTTCATAAAAAGACTGAATTCCGATGCTTAATCTATTTATTGGGCTTTTCGATAATTCCAGAATTCGTTCAGCAGACAAATCATCCGGATTAGCTTCAAGTGTAATTTCAGGGTTTTGTACAACTTTATAGTTTTTATAAACTTCAGAAATTAAAAAGTTGATTTCTTCATTTGATAAAACCGAAGGAGTTCCGCCGCCAAAATAAATGGTTTCTACGATCTCATTGTCACTTTGAGCGGAGTCGAGAAGCTCGTTTTTACGCATGCCAATTTCTTTAGCTAATGCCAAAACCATATCGTCTTTCTTTTTCATCGAAGTCGAAAAATGAAAGTCACAATAGTGGCAAGCTTGCTTGCAAAAAGGTATGTGAATGTAAATTCCTGACATTTTTTATTAGATAATTAGAGAATATGTCAATTAGATAATTTATCCGTTGTCTACAGAATTATCTAATTATCAAATTGACGCATTGACTCATTTCTTAACTCGATCCTCATTCTGTTTTACAAAAGCATCCCAACCAGAATAGCTTTTTCCAGCCACGACTTTTCCCGAATTAAAGAAATGACAAACTGCTGCTGCTAAACCGTCTGTTGAATCGAGATTTTTTGGTAATTCTTTTAAGCCTAAAAGCTGTTGCAGCATTTTAGCAACTTGTTCTTTACTGGCATTTCCGTTTCCGGTAATCGCCATTTTTATCTTTTTAGGTTCGTATTCAGTAATCGGAATGCCTCTTGAAAGTCCTGCTGCCATTGCAACACCTTGCGCTCGTCCGAGCTTTAACATCGATTGTACGTTTTTGCCAAAGAAAGGTGCTTCAATAGCAATTTCGTCTGGACAATGCGTTTCGATAAGTTCAATGGTTCTTTCAAAAATGATTCTTAGTTTTTGGTAATGATTGTCGTATTTGGAAAGCTGCAATTCATTCAATTGCAGAAATTCCATTTTTTTATTGATTACTTTAATCAATCCAAAACCCATAATTGTGGTTCCGGGGTCAATACCTAATATGATGCGTTCTTGTGTCAAGAGAGTTTTTGTTTCAAGTTTTTTTGTTTCAAGTTTCAAGTTTTTGAAAAATGAACAATTCATTTTCTCATTTTCAAATTGCCACAGAGATTCACAAAGTTTTTATTTTCTCCGTGTATCTTTGTGATTTCTTCGCGAATCTTTGTGAAATAGCTTTACTTTTGCGGCATGATTTCAATTCCTCACAAAGCTAAGCAATTCCTAGTTCTCGTAGTCAAACTTTTAATTGTTGGCGGCGCATTTTATTTTATTTATAATCAGTTGGCTAACAATGATAAATTAGACTGGCAGAAGTTTATTGCTTTGTTCCAAAAAAATCAGTCGGTTCTAGGGATTTCGTTTATCTTACTTTTGAGCGTTTTGAACCGTTATTTCGAGATTTTGAAATGGCAGAATCTAGCGCAGGTTATTCATAAATTATCGGTTTATGAAGCGACAAAACAGGTTTTGGCTGCTTTGACGGCAGGAATTTTTACGCCGAATGGAGTAGGAGAGTATGCAGGAAAAGCGCTGTATTATCCGAAATCAGAAGCCAAAAGAGTGGTTTTCTTAAACTTAATCTGCAACGGAATCCAAATGATTTTAACGATCATTTTTGGGATTTTCGGATTACTCTATTTCAATGCGCAATTTAATGTAATTACAACCAAAACAGTCTTGATTCTTTTTGGCGGATTTGTTCTGATTTTGATTTTATTATTCTCCATTAAAAAGATAAAAGTCAAAGGATATTCGATAGAAAAACTGATTCATAAAATCAATGAAATTCCGAAATCGGTTCATCAGAAAAATATCTTTTTAGGGATCTGTCGTTATTTGGTTTTCTCGCATCAATATTACTTTTTGTTTTTAGGTTTTGATGTCGATTTGCCTTATTTAACTTTGATGGCAGCGATAACATCAGTTTACTTTTTAGCTTCTTCATTGCCAACTTTTCAGTTTTTAGACTTTGCAGTAAAAGGAAGTGTTGCGATTTACTTCTTTGGGATTTTGGGCGTAAACGAATGGATTGTTGTATTTATAAGCACTTTAATGTGGTTTTTAAACGTAGTTCTTCCCGTAGTTTTAGGAAGCTTTTTTGTGTTGAATTTTAAAACAAAAACTCCAGAATGATTTTTGGATTATTCACCATATTAGCAATTTATGTAATTAGCATTGCGTTGCTGATTTATGGTTTTTTAAAAATAAAAAAATATCAAAAACAAGATTTAGAACCAAATACAAGTTTTACGATAATTGTTCCTTTTCGGAATGAAAAAGAAAATCTGCCCCTACTTTTGGAAAGTTTTTCAAAACTAAATTATCCAATAGATTTATTTGATGTAATTTTAGTTGACGATGCTTCAGATGAAAAATTTCAAGTCTCACATTTCACATTTCACATTTCGCAAATAAACAATATTCGGGTTTCCAATTCTCCTAAAAAAGATGCCATTACAACGGCAATGCAGCACGTAAAAACCGATTGGGTTATTACAACCGATGCCGATTGTATTGTTCCCGAAAATTGGTTGTTGACTTTTGACAATTACATTCAGCAGAACAAAGTTTCCATGCTTGCTGGAGCTGTAACGTATCAATGTGAAAACTCATTTTTAGATCATTTTCAGCAATTGGATTTAACGAGTCTGCAAGGCGCTACAATTGGAAGTTTTGGTTTAAATAAGGGTTTTATGTGCAACGGAGCTAATTTTGCTTATACAAAAGCATTCTTCGAAAGTTTAAATGGTTTTGAAGGGAATGATAAAATTGCCAGTGGAGATGATGTTTTTTTACTGCAAAAAGCGATTCAAAAGTGTTCGGATGAAGTTCATTATTTAAAAGCCCAAGAAGCAATTGTAGTTACAAAACCAACTGAAAATTGGACATCATTATTTCATCAAAGAGTGCGTTGGGCGGCTAAAACAAGTTCGTATAATAGCAATTTCGGAAAGTTTCTTGGATTAATTGTTTTCTTCGGAAATCTGAGTTTTGTAATTGGATTTTTCTCTCTTCTTTTAGGAATTTGCTCGTATCCAATTTTTGTAATTTTTGCTTTTTCTAAAATTTCAGTTGACTTTATTTTGCTTTTAATCACTAATCGATTTTTGGCAAATAAGAGAATTAAAAGTTTTTTGTTAAGTAGTCTATGGTATCCGTTTTTTAGTTCGACTGTCGCTTTGTACAGCTTATTTGGGTCTTATAAATGGAAAGGACGCCAATTTAGAAAATAACTACTTTTCTTCTTTTGCTTTTATAATTACAGGCAAAATAAACTGTGTTTTTACTGGAATACCGCGTTTTATGGCTGGATTTGCTTTCGGAAAATCGACTAGACGCGCGTGCAGAATGCTGTCAATCCTTATAGTATCGTAAACTACAGAATCTTTAGGAAACTGAGGTTCAAACTTCATAGTTGAGTTAGGAAAAACAGTTACTTTGACTTCAATGGTGTCCAATTCTGGATACAGAATAGATAAAGTATCAACGTTAAGTTTTTCTTGAATAAGATTCGACATCACTTCAAAAAAACATTGCTGGCGAAGCTTTTTATCACCAATTTTATCGCAATCAGGCAAAGAAGGATATTCATCAACTTCTTTCCAGTTGATGGATTTCAATTCTTTTTGAAGTAATTCTTTTTCAGACGGAACCTGCTTCTCAAAATATTGACAAGAATTAAAAAGGATGCAAATAAGAAAAGGGAAAAACTGCCTCAAAGTTTTAAAATTGGATGATATAACAAAAATACGATTATTTTTTTTGAGAAGCTTTGTATTCTAAATAATCTTCATAGTTTTCCGATAGCCAATTTTCTTTATTTTTTTCTGCAACTTCCTTTTGATCAGGATATAATTTGATGAGTCTGTCTGAAAAAGCTGCTATTTGAACCGTATAGGTATAAAATTCAATTTTACTCAGAAGGATATTGGGATCATTTTTTTTACTAAAAAAATCGAAAAATAGCTTATCAAAGTCTCTCATAGAAAAATTTATTACTTTTTTCTTATTGGAGGAGTAAAGACTGTCTTGTATTACTTTGTCATCTGTAGAAAGTTTCTTAGATTGAGCTATTGTTTTTTCGCTGATGGAAAATACAAAGAATAGAAAAAAAACTATTTTTACAAGAGTTCTCATACTAGTAAAATGTTTAAATAATAAGTACAAACTTACAAAATATTATGGATTTACTTTTAGTGCTGCTAGGATTTATATGTGTAATCGTGGGCGTTTTTGGAAGTTTTCTTCCTGTTCTACCTGGATTATCATGCTCTTGGGTTGGGATATTATTACTTTACCTAACTAAAGCAGTCGAAAATAATTACTGGGTTTTAGGGATTACTTTTGTTCTAATGGTCATCATTACTATATTAGATTATATTATTCCGTCAAAAGGCACTAAAAAGTTTGGAGGAAGCTCTTATGGAGTCTGGGGAACCAACATTGGTTTGGTTGTCGGAATTTTTGCTCCAATTCCTTTTGGAATTGTAATTGGTCCATTTTTGGGCGCTTTAATTGGAGAGTTAATGTATGATTCTCAAAATCATAAACGAGCTCTAAAAGCAGCCACTGGATCGCTATTAGGATTCATTGCTTCGAGTTTTGTTAATTTTCTGTTTGCAGTGGTTTATTTGGGCATATTTTTAAATATTGTGTGGGAATATCGAAACATTTTATTTTAATTTTATAACAATTTTAGCTTTTTAGCGTTGCTTGCAAAAATAAACATCAAACTTTTCTTAACTTTTTTTCTTTTGTGTTTGACAACGAAAGGGTTGAGTTTACTAGTGTTAAGGCATTTTTAGTGTTAAGAACTGGTTATTAAGAAGGTAAATTTTTAACTTAATTTTTGGAAATGTTAAAATATTTTATATTTTTATCACGATAAACGATAAAAAGCCTCATTTTATCGATTATTTTAAATAAGTATAAATAATCATTTTTTAAGTTATGAGTATGACCCCAAACCTACAAATTGAACTTAGACGCTTTATTTCTTCTAATGTTGTCTCCAAGTTAAACAAGTTTTATTTTGAGAATGATGCACTTTTAATAAAGGGAATAGACGTCTCGATCGGTACAATTTTAATGGGACTCTACAACAAAGCCGAAGAATCTGATTTTTATTCTGAAATCGTTTCATTAATCCAAGAAGATTCTACTTTTTACCAAGAAATAGACTTTAATGCAGGCAGAATTTTATCAGTCGACGATTGTTACCGCATAGAAGGAAATGCTTTACTGAAAGAATTATTCTCGAACAAAAAAGGTAGAATTTCAGAAATGGTTTCAAACGAAGTTGGCATTAAAAGCGAAACAGCCAGAGAAATACTTAACTTTTCAGCATTACTTGTAATGTCTTATTTAAGATACAATCTTCAATTAATAGAAAGTTTAAAACTCCTTTTAGAAGACCAAAAAAGAGATATTTTAAACAGCATTCCTCCCGGAATTAAAATCATCCTAGGTTTTTCATCTTACGAAACTGTAGAAGATAAAAACCAATCTATCGGAAGATCTATTTTTACACTTTTCGGACATAATTTCTTTAGTTTTTAAAAATAAAAAATCCCATTTTCTAGAAGAAAACAGGATTCATTTATGACTTAAATTTGAAAAACGTTTAGACGTTTTTCAAATTGATAACTTCTTGATCGGTCAAAAAGCGCCAATTTCCACGAGGAAGATTCTTTTTGGTTAATCCAGCAAACGAAACACGGTCAATACGCAATACATTGTATTCGAAAGATTCAAAAATTGAACGCACCACTTTTACGTTAGCAGTACGCAGTTTAAGACCAACTTCGCTTTTTGGTTCATTATCAATATAGCTTACTTCTTCAACAAAAACGCGGTGTCCGTCAAGAACTAAACCTTTGCTGATTATCTCTAAATCTTCAAATTTCAAGTTTTTGTCTAAAGAAACTTGATAGATCTTAGACGATTTCTGGTTTGGCAATGTAAACTTACGAATCATATCAGTATCGTTTGTAAACAATAATAAACCAGTTGTATTCTTGTCCATTCTTCCTACAGCAGCAATTTTTGCATTTGTAGCGCCACGAACAAGTTCTAGAACGTTACGATATTCCTGACCTTCGTCAAAGGCAGTCGTAAAGTTTTTAGGCTTATTTAATAAAATATATTCTTTCTTTTCAGGAGTCAGTGTAACACCGTCAAAGTTTACAACATCATTTAGTTTTACCAAATAACCCATTTCTGTAACTACAGTACCGTTAACTTTAACGTTTCCAGACTGAATATAAATGTCGGCGTCACGACGAGAACAAACACCAGAATTAGAGATGTATTTGTTCAGACGAATTTCATCTGAAGCCTTTTGTCTCTTTGCTGGCTGATTTTGTTTTCTCAATTTTTCAGCAGCAGCTTCCTGAGCAGCTTTAACTTCAGGTTTTACTTTTTTAGGCCCTTGCGCGCGCTTAGCCATAGGAGGTTTTGGCTTGTTAGAGTTTGGTCGTGAGCTATTTGGTCTCGATCCACCTCTTTTATTGTTGCCTTCCTTGTTGTTCATAGAATCATTAATTTGTGCAAAGATAGTTTTTTCCTGCTAATAAATCTTAAGTTCAATGTTCTTAGATTAATAGCGCTTTATTTTAAGAGGTTTAGGAGCAATATAATTGATCTTTTTAAAATAGATTGTTCCGCAGAGATTCGCAAAGAATTTCGCGGAGTTACACAAAAAAGACTTTGCGAATCTCTGTGAAATAAAAAGCTTTAGTAATTAGAAATCAATTCGCGACCATGCCATAAGACGCTTGGATTAATCAGAACAATGCAGCAAACGCCAGATACAATCAGGAACTTAAGAACATTATGTAGTCTTAGATATTGTTCTTTAGAGTCCGATTTCCATAAATAAATCAGGAAGAAAAGAAGAACTCCAAAACACACATAAAAATAAATGTCCATATAGCCTACATCATAAATATTAACCAAAACGTAAACAGGTAAAATGGTAGACAAAGTCAAACCCGTGATAATTTGCTTAGAAATTTTTTCTCCGTATAAAACCGGAATCGTTCTATAGTCGCTTACTAAATCGCCTTTCAGGTTTTCTAAATCTTTTATCATTTCGCGAATCAATAAAAGCAGAAACAAGAAAACCGCATGTGCCGAAATCACTACAAAATGACTCATGTGATTCTCAATTTCTTCAAATGAGATCTTATTATAGAAATAAAGTAAAATGGCAAAAAATGGCGTTACAGCAAGTAAAGCAGACATTAAATTTCCAATAATGGGATACTTTTTAATTTTATGAGAATAAAACCAAATCATAAAAATATAGCCCGAAAAGAACAAAAAGGCTCTCCAGGAAACTATAAAAGCCATTAGAACAGCGAGAAAATTCAAACTGAAATATACGTTCAATTTAGTTTTCTGACTAACCAAACGATCCAACATCGATTTATTCGGACGATTAATCAAATCCTTCTGACTGTCGTAAAAATTATTGATGATATATCCTGAAGCGATTGTAATAGCCGAAGCAAAAACAATTAAAAACAAGTGAAAATCAAGCAAAATATCCAACGCTCTAATTTCTGGAGCAAGTATAAAAATTGCCGATAAATACTGGGCTAAAACGATAATTGGAATATTGTAACCTCGAACTACAGAGAACAGACTAACAATTTTCATTACTAAAAGTTTTTGTTGTCTGCTTAACATAGATGATATAGTGGAGTTGATTTGATGTAGGGAAGTTAAAGTATATTTTTTGATTCTGAAAACTAGAGCTTGTTTTTTAACAATTCTTCAGATCCGTAACCTAATTTTCGAATGCAGGCCAAAGCTTGTTTTTGCGTAATATCGATTTCTGTAATATCTTTTTTATCTACAAAAACCACCGACCCGCTCCAAGGGTTTGGAGCATCTGGTATAAAAACTGTGAATTTCTCATCACTGACTTGTTCTATTAAAAAAGCAAATTGTAAACCAGCATCAGTAGGAACTAATATTACTTTTAAATCGTCTTTAGATTCTAATCCCAATATATTTTCATTCATGCTTTTCATAAATGAATAACCGGGAACAAAACTTAAAATCCCTTCTTCTAATTTCTGAACCAATTTTTCTGCCGCTGCAGTTCTTGCCAATAATCCAGCAACCAGACAGATTAGAATTATGATTAATAACCCAACAAGTTCTTGAATTGCAAGCCCTAAAACGCTGACTTTTGGTAAAGCACTTACTAGCGGAAGTGTTGTCTTTTGTACAATACCATATCCTTTTTCTAAAACAATTAATAGTACAACTAAAGGCACTAAAAAAAGAATTCCTCCTAAAAAAGTTGCTTTGATAATCTTTAAAATACTTTTCATAGGCAATAATTTTTTAAGATTAAATGTTAGGAAAGGGTATTCAATACATCACAACAATATTTTTAAGAGGTTTAACTTTAAAACTGGTAAACTACTTCTAATTTATAGTCTTTTAAGGATGCTTTGGCTCTTTCTAAATCTTCGGTAAAACCAAGGATGTAACCGCCTCCTCCAGAACCGCAAAGTTTTAGGTAATAATCGTTAGAGTCAATTCCGTGTTGCCAGATTCCGTGAAATTGTTCTGGAATCATGGGTTTAAAATGATTTAAGACAACTTTAGAAAGTTTTTTGGTATTGGTAAACAAAGATGTCATATCGCCATGCAGGAAGTTTTCTACGCAAGCATCTGTATATTTCACAAACTGATTTTTAAGCATAGCACGGAAACCTTTATCTTTTAAGTTTTCCATAAAAATACTTACCATTGGAGCAGTTTCTCCAACAATTCCTGAGTCTAACAAAAATACAGCACCTTTTCCGTCAAAACTTTGAGTTGGAATTCCAGTTGCTTCAATATTGTCTTTCGAATTGATTAAGATTGGAATGCTCAAATAGCTGTTTAAAGGGTCTAAACCAGAACTTTTTCCGTGGAAAAAGCTTTCCATTTGAGAAAATATATTTTTTAAGTGTAATAACTTTTCGCGAGTCAGATTTTCCAGAACAGTGATTTTGTTGGTAGCATATTTATCGTAAATAGCAGCAACAAGCGCACCGCTGCTTCCAACTCCATATCCTTGCGGAATACTAGAATCGAAATACATTCCAGTTTCAACATCATTTTTTAAAGCTTCTAAATCAAAAGTAACCAATTCTGGCTGTTGCGTATGTAGCACTTCAAGATAAGAAGCAAAACTTCTTAAGCTTTTGTTTGATGAAATGGCTTCTTCTGTAGGCTCTTCAGATTTTTTTAAAGCGCCGTTGTAAAAATTATAAGGAATAGAAAGTCCTTTAGAGTCGCGGATAATTCCGTATTCTCCAAAGAGTAATATTTTTGAGTAAAATAGTGGTCCTTTCATGATTTATTTTATGTCTTTCTAATAAAAATTTAATTAAAGATACGGAAAATTATAATGCAATCGCACCGTGTCCAATTTTGTCGCAAATGTATTGATTATTCTGACAAAATACAACTAATTCGTCCTGAATAAATTGAAGTACTTTTTCGCTAACGTTTTCGGGATAAAGTACATGCACATTTGCTCCAGCATCTAGCGTAAAACATACTGGAATCTGGGTTTCATTTCTAAATTTCCAGATCGCATTTATGATTTGCAGTGTGTTTGGTTTCATCAAAATAAAGTACGGCATAGAGGTCATCATCATAGCGTGTAGTGTCAATGCTTCACTTTCTACAACTTTTATAAACTCGTTTAAATCTCCGTTTTCAAAAATGGAAATTAATTTATCCAGATTTTCATGTGCCTGAGCAAAACGTCTTTCAGCATACGGATGGTTGTGCATTAAATCGTGCCCAACTGTGCTCGAAACTTGTTTCTCACCTTTGTCAACCAATAAAATAGTATCTTGATAATTCTTGAAGTTTTCGTGAATTGTATATGGAAACTCAACACCAAACAAATCGGTGCTTCCTTCAATATTTTCCTGATTTCCCCAAACGACAACATTCCCTTTCACACTTCTGCAAGCGCTTCCAGAACCTAATCGCGCTAGAAATGAAGCTTTTTGATAGAAATACTCATCGGTCATTTCTGGATTCAATTTTCTCTCCAAACTCATAAAATTCATTGCCAAAGCCGCCATTCCAGAAGCCGAAGAAGCAATTCCTGAACTATGAGGAAAAGTATTTTGAGTGTCAATTGTAAAATGATATTCTTTCAAAAACGGCAGATAAACTTCAACTCTTTCTAAAAACTTCTGAATTTTTGGTTTGAAATCTTCTTTTGGTTTTCCTTCAAAAAGTAAATCAAAAGAAAAACCATTTGTCACGTTGCGTAAACTCGAAGCGTCTCTTTTTTCAAAACCTAATTTTGTAATTGTTTTACAGTTATTTAGAGTAAAACTAACAGAAGGATTTGCTGGAATCTGGTTGTCTTTTTTCCCCCAGTATTTCACTAAGGCAATGTTGCTTGGAGCGCTCCATTCAAAGTTTCCGTTTTCGATTGCTGAAGTATATGAATTTGGTATAAAATCGGCTGCTGTTAACATGAATTATAAAATTTTGGCAAAGATAGTTTTTTCGCCTTAAAGGGATAATTTTTTATCTATATGGTTTAAACTTTTCTTTTGACTATTTTTGAATTCAAAATTTGATATCATGAATAAATTTGTAAAAATCGCTATAGCTTTAGTAATTTGTTTAACAGTTGGATATTCTGCTAGTTTAGTAACAAGACCAAGTATTGAGACTTGGTATGTAACGTTGGAAAAACCAGTTTTTAATCCGCCGAATTGGATTTTTATGCCAGTTTGGACAGTTCTTTACATATTTATGGCAATCGCAGCAGCGCTGGTTTGGGACCGAATAAAAGAACATACTGAGGAAGTTAAAAAAGCACTGCTTTTCTTCATCATTCAATTGATTTTAAATGCTATTTGGTCTTATTTATTTTTCGGATTAAAAAACCCGATGTTGGCTTTAGTCGAAATCGTGCTTTTATGGCTGATGATTTATGAAACGTATTTGAAATTCGTCAAAATCAATAAAACTTCAGCTTATTTATTGATTCCATATTTAGCTTGGGTTGGATTTGCTACAGTTTTGAATGCTAGTATTTGGTGGCTGAATAAGTAGTTTTTTGTTTCAAGTTTTTTTTTGTTTCAGGTTTAATCAAGACGTATTACTTTATGAATAGATTTAAGGTTTTTGTTATTGCTTTAGTTTTAATTTCCTTTAAAGGGTTCGCTTGTTTGAATGGTGAAACGAAAATTCTAAAAAATGGAGCTTATGCTTATGAAGATTATGATGGAATTAATCCTCAAGGGCATAATTTTTTCGAAGGAGATTTTCCAAGATTGATAATTGAACTTGACAGCTTATATAAGAGGACCAAAGATCTAGATTATCTATCAGATAAAGGATATCTTTTAATTGTTTTGAGGAAATATGATGAAGCTTTAAAATTATATCTGAACATTGAAAAAATTAAACCCAATAGATATTCGACAGCATCAAATTTAGGGACGCTTTATGAATTAATGGGCGAAAACCAAAAAGCCTATAATTGGATTAAAAAGTCTATTGCTATAAATCCCAAATCCCATAAAGGATCAGAATGGCTTCACTTGAAAATATTAGAAGCAAAAATCAAGAACCTAAAAGATGTTTCTGGTCAGTTTCTAATTAATACAAATTTTGGAACGTCACATGAGCCTAAGACAAAATTGTCTCAAAAAGAGATTGATGAATTGGCACAATCAATTTATTTTCAGGTAAATGAAAGAATGTCATTTATAGAACCAAAAGATAAAATCATTTCAATTCTACTCTTTGAACTTGGAAATCTTGCAGAATTATTAGGAAAAAATAGCAGTGCGCTTGAGACTTACAGGACTGCCAGAAAATATGGTTATGAGGGAGATTTAATTGTAGAAAGAATGATTAATAGTTCCCAGAACGAAATTAACTATTATAGTGAAAGAGCTCAAAGTTATGGTTCTCAACTTCGGGCTTTAAGAGAAAGCAAAGGGAACATATATTCAGGTTATATATCTCAAATTGAAATAATTATTGTTATCCTTTCGGGGATAATACTAATTTTATTAATTGCTTTTGTTGCATTTTTTATAAAATGGAAGAAGCTGAAAAAGTCTACTTCAGCTTCTTAAATTCCTCATTTTTAGCATATAGAAAGTCTATCAATTCCAAATCATTTGATTTTTCTAAAAGTGTTTTAGATTTCGAATCGGCATTACAAAAGTTTAAGAAAATTTCTTTTTCTTCGGGTTTTATTTTCAAATTCTTGATAAAAAAATCCGGAGAACAAGTAGCGATGACGAGTTTTTTAAAACGGTCATCACGTGGCTCAATTTTTTTCTTCGGTTTATCAAAAATGGGGTAACTAAAATCTAGCCCATTTTTGATCCTCCCGTCATAAACATTCAATTTTGAAGCCACTTCGTCAAATTGTTTACGATTTTTAATCTCCTTTATTTTTTCCTTATTATTGACGATTTTTTTAATTTCAGCTTTATTAAAAATGGATCGAGAAACCGTAACATTCTCCAGTTCTTCAGCTTTTGGAGTCATTTCGACAATGAGATAGCTTTTTTCTAGATCTTTCGCGGTTAGTTTCAATCTTGTAAATAAGTAATTATTGGAAAAAAACAATATACTGTCTTGCTCTTTCACTAAAATTGAAAATTCTCCAAATTCATTTGTTCTCGCGCTGGTTTTGGCTGTTTTATTAATGACTTCTACATTTTGAAGCGCATTCTCCTGAGAAATAACCTTTCCACGAAGTAGTTTTTCTGTCTGCGAAATGCTAAGCTGATAAGTAAGAAAAGAAATTGTAGTGAGTAATTTTACTTTCATTTACGGATTTTTTTAGTTTTTAATTCCAGTATTCAATTTTTTAAACTCTTCATTTTTAGCATATAAAAAATCCATCGTATAAAGTAAATTTTTCTGTTTTAGAATAATTTCAGATTGCGGATCGGCTGTGCAAAATTCTAGGAAAAGAGCTTTTTCATAAGGATTTAATTTTAGATCTTTTGTAAAAAAATCTAAAGGACAAGTTGCTTCGGCGAATGTTTTGAAATCCAATTCAGGAGTTTTCTTTTTAGGTTTTTTGTTGCCTCTATCTTCTTTTTTAAACAAACTTACAAGACCTGCTCCCATAGCGGCGAAATTCATTCCGTTTGCAATAGTACCGTCATAAACGCCAGTATATTTTCGTAAATCGCTCGAGGCTCTCATTAATGCAATCGAATCTGAAACTTCTTGAGTAGGACCAACATGAGGAAATTTTATAGTTGTAATTAAGACTTCATCGAGTTCTTCTGGTTTCAAAATCATATTGACAACCAGGTTATTTTGATCTATGTTTTTCTGAGAAATTTTAAATCTTTTAAAGAAATAGTCTTTGGAGTAAAAAAGAAGGCTGTCTTGTGGACGGACTAAAATTGAAAACTCGCCTAGCTCATTTGTTCTGGTACTAATTCGAGCGGTTTTGTTAATTACCTCTACTTTATTAAGCGGAATGTTTTGCGAAAAAACTTTTCCGTTTAATACTTTTTCCGTTTGAGAAACGCTGAGCTGATAAGTGAAAATAGAAATTGTAGTAAGTAATTTTACTCTCATATAGGATTAATTAGTTGAGAGTAAAATTATTAGAATTGTCTTAATGAAAACTTACGGAATATGTAAATTCTTGTTAATAAAATTATAGCATATTTTGAACAAATTTTCCCAGTTCTCCATTATTAAATAAAACTGGTCCGTGACCAAAACACAATATTTTAGGTTGCAATGATGCCAATTTGAGAATTGATTTTCTATTGGTTTCTTTATTAGCAGTAAATAAATGGGGAGGTTCATGCAAACCGACTTTTGTAGTGAGAAGATTCATATTGGTCATCACATCGCCTACAATTAAAACGCCATCCTTTTCTCTGAAAAAAGAGATATGTCCACTTGAATGTCCCGGTGTTTCAATAACCGTGAATCCGCCGATCTGATCTCCTTCTTTTAAAGTTTCAGAAACGGGATGTCCTTTTCCTGCCCAAAAGTTTTTCTGAAATTTAGAAATGATATGATTCGGATTTGGGTATTCTGTAATTACATTTCCATTTTCAGCAAATGCCTTTTCAGGTTCACTGCATAAAAAGGGAATATTAAAGGTTTCGCAGATTATTTTACTGCTTCCCTGATGATCGGCGTGAGCGTGCGTCAAGGCGTGTTTGGTAATAGATTTACCCTTAATTGCTTTTACTATTTTATGGGTAGAAGTTCGAATTCCTGCATCGATTAAAACATCTTCAATTATGTAACAATTAATGGCGTTGCGTGGAAATAACGGAATCTGGTAAACGTCTTTGGCGATATTCATCTTTTTCAAATTTTATTTTGGCAAAGATTTGAATTCAGATTCTTAATCCACTTGATAAATGTTAAGAAATATCCTGACGAATTCTGCTCAAAGATTCTGGAGTTATTCCGAGAAAAGAAGCGATATAAATTAA
Source organism: Flavobacterium sp. LK-23 (assembly GCF_058135255.1). NCBI lineage: Bacteria > Pseudomonadati > Bacteroidota > Flavobacteriia > Flavobacteriales > Flavobacteriaceae > Flavobacterium > Flavobacterium sp. LK-23. The sequence continues at coordinate 342,214 of NZ_JBYUVT010000001.1, read as the reverse complement.
AGGCGTTCGCTGAATTATTTTGGCTGGAGCCGAAGATAAAAAAGTCTGGTACTTTTCTTTTGCCGGAATCATTTGCAGTTTTAAAACACGATCCGCCATACAAAGGTAATTTTGCTCGGCTAAAATTCTTCCAACACGTTCCCAATTCGGAATTTCGTTATACAGAAACTGCATTTTTTCGAAAGTAATCGAAAGAACTTCGCAATCTTCAATACACTGAATATTTTCAAAAGAAACGGATTGATTTATAAAACTGGAGTATGAAGCGATAAAACCTTCATCACAGCTTAAATAAGTCGTAATTTCTTTTCCATCTTTTAAATAATAAACCCGCGCCAGACCTTCGACAACAAAAAAGATTTTATTGCTGATTTTTCCCATTGAAGAAAGAGAGTCTTTGGCTGTAAACTTTTCATATTCAAAACAAGAATCTATCTTTTCGATTTCTTTTTCAGAAAACGAAGCGATTGATAGTATTTGTTTTTGTAATTCAGCATTCACGATTTATAATATTTCGATTAATTCTGAAGCATTATTAATAACCGCTTTTGCGCCACTAGATTTCAATTCATCTGCTGTTCTGTAGCCCCAAGTTACTCCCACAGGAAACATATTAGCATTTATGGCCGTTTTCATGTCAATATCAGAATCTCCGACAAAAAGGATTTCTTCGGGTTTTAGATTCCATTTTTTACTGATTTCAATCGCTTCAAACGGATTCGGTTTCTTAAGCGATTCTGTACTCAAGCCTATAGCTGTGTCGAATTGTTTTGGAAATAATTCATAAGCTATTTTCTTCGTCAATTCATCGGCTTTGTTAGAGAAAACAGCCATTTTGATGTTTTGCGAAGTGAGATTTTCTAGCAATTCTACAATACCTTCATAAGGTTTTGTTTTCAGCGTACAGATTTTAGTGTATTCATCGACCATACATTCAAAACAACTTTCGATTTCATCATCAGAATTGTTTGTAGCAGGTAAAGCTTTACTTACTAGATTTCGTAAACCGCTCCCAATAAAATATTGATAAGTGTCGTAAGTATGTGTAGGATAATTTAAAGCGGTAAGCACTTTGTTCATCGCATCTGATATGTCTTCTAAAGAATTGACTAATGTGCCGTCTAAATCGAAAATAATTCCTTTAAATTTCATTTTGTATTAAATATTTTGAGCCAGAATAAACCCGCTTGTCCAAGCATTCTGAAAATTAAACCCTCCCGTTATGGCGTCTATATTTACAATTTCACCAGAAAAATAAAGGTTTTCGTGAATTTTACTTTCCATGGTTTTGAAATTTATTTCTTTTAAATCGATTCCGCCCGCTGTTACAAATTCTTCTTTAAAAGTACTTTTTCCATTTACTTTAAATTCAGCTTTTGTTAATTGTGAAGTTAGATTCTGCAATTGAATTTTAGATAAATCGGCCCATTTGGTTTCGACTTCAATTCCCGAAGCCAAAACTAAACTTTCCCATAAACGATTCGGAAAGTCAAAAGGAGATTTTTTTGAAACGGCTTTTTTCGCGTGTTCCTGCTTTAAATCTTTTAGGATTTTTTCGGCATCTTCAAAATCAACATCATTTAGCCAATTAACGAAAATGGTAAATTGATAATTTTTATCATGTAAAATACGAGCGCCCCAAGCTGAAAGTTTAAGAATTGCGGGACCGCTCATTCCCCAATGGGTAATTAATAAAGGTCCTGTAGATTCTAATTTGGTATCTTTTACATTTACAGTAACTTGTGCCGCAACTCCGGGTAGTTCTTTAATTCGAGAATCTTTGATATTGAAAGTAAATAGGGAAGGAACAGGGCTCACGACAGCGTGTCCGTGTTCCTGAAGCATTTCCCAAATTTTTGGGTTGCTTCCGGTTGCCATTACTAATTTTTCGGCAGCATAATTGTCGCTTTGGGTATCTATTTTCCAATGATTTTCTTTTTTGAAAATAGATTGAACGCTTTGACCTGTCAGCACTTTTATACCTAGTTTTTCGGTTGCTTTTAAGAAACAATCAATAATGGTTTGTGACGAATTAGAAACTGGAAACATTCTACCGTCTTCTTCAATTTTTAATTCTACACCGTGTTTTTCAAACCATTCAATGGTATCTCCCGAACAAAATTGATGAAAAGGCCCACGAAGTTCTTTTTCTCCACGAGGATAAAATTTAACCAATTCGTTGGGTTCAAAACAAGCGTGTGTAACGTTGCATCGTCCGCCTCCTGAAACGCGGACTTTAGAAAGAACTTCTTTTCCTCTTTCTAAAATGACAATTTTTAGTTTCGGATTTTTCTCGGCAATATTAATTGCGGTAAAAAAACCAGCAGCGCCTCCGCCAACGATGATTATGTCGAAATTTTTGATCATATTTTTTTGGGTTGCCACGAATTGCACGAATTGGCACTAATTTTTTTCTGCCACAGATTAAAATGATTAACACAGATTTTGTTTGCATTGAATTCATTTATTCTATTTTGAATTTGTGGCAATTCGTGTAATTTGTGGCGAAATAAAAATCCTTTTAATCCTTATAATCTGTGGCTAAAAATTTTACACTTTATATTTTATCTGGATTATCAGAGATAATTCCGTTTACTTTATAGCTTTTTACTTTTTCAATGTCTTCTTTTGAGTTTACTGTCCAAGGTAAAACCAGAAATCCTTTTTCCTGAATTTGTCGAACATTTTCTTCATTCAATAAATTAAAATCAGGATGAATGGCTTTTGCTTTTATTTTTTCGGCGAAAGCCAAAGCAGTATCAAGATTTTCTTCTGTTAAAACACCAATTGGGATATTTGAATTTAAAGTTGAAGTTTCCTCCAGCATATTCCAATCAAAACTTGAAATGATGAATTGATTGTAATTCCAGTTTTTTTCGGAGATGTATTTTTCAATTAACTGAACAACTTTAGGCGCAGTTCCTAAACCTTTTAATTCGATATTGATTAAACATCTTTTGTCAACCAAATCAAAAACTTCATTTAAAGTTGGGATTTGATATTTTCCATCAATCAGAAACGATTTTAATTCTGCTAAAGTAATATCATTTACAAGACCTTTTCCATTAGTGGTTCTGTCTATTGTTTCGTCATGAATTACGATGATATGTTCGTCAGAGCTAAGGTGAACGTCAAGTTCAATTCCGTCAGAATTTAAGTCTAAGGCTTTTTGGAAAGCTTGTAAAGTATTTTCAGGTTCGTAGGCTTTGGCGCCTCGATGTGCAATTTTGAGCATTTTGCAGTGTTTTTTTCTAACCGCAAAGGTCGCAAAGTTTTACGCAAGGTTCGCAAATAAATTAGTGAAAATTAAATAGCCACGAATTCACGAATTATTTTTTTACAATCTTTGAGAATAAAAATTCGTGAATTCGTGGCTGAAAAAATCTTTGCGGTTAAATTATTTCTAATAAAACAATATCAAAATCATTGTCAATAATCACTTTCCCATCAATTACTTCGACTTCCTGATTCGAATAAGCATCTTTTAGTTTTGTTCCGTTTGGGAAAATATCGCCAACAGGAAGCTCTTTTCTGCCTTTTGGTAAATCTACTCCCATCACGACTTTATCTGTAAAAGAACCTTTAGTAAACGTTCTAGAAAAAGTATAAGGATATGGATTAATCAACTTGTGAACACCAGCTCCAACCGCAGGATGATTTCGTCTAAACTGACCTAATTTCTGCCAATGTAAAAGTGTTTTCTGTGTTTCAGGATTATTCTGAATTTCGTCCCAATTCATGTTTGAACGTAAAGTTGCATCGCCATTTGTACCTTCAACAACTAAGGAACGATTTGATTCGTCGCCATAATAAACTTGCGACATTCCTGGCGAAAGCAAAAGTTTAGTTCCCGTTTCAATTCCTTTTACACGGTTTGCATCAAAAGGCTGACCGTCGTCGTGCGAAGACATATAATTAAGGACAGAATATCCTTTTAGATCATTGTTAAGTGCATTCGAATATTTAGAAAATAAACCTTCGTAATCGTTTTGAGCAGCATTCCATTTAAATTCAAAGTTGATCATGCTGTTAAAACCATTTTGAAAATAATTGACTTTTCGATCTCCAAAATCATAATCCTGCCCACCGCTGATTCCGTAGCCGTAAACTTCGGCAATAGTATAAAACGGATTTTGATCTAAAACTTGTAAAGGATGATGTTTTTTCCAGGTTTCGAAAGCGTAATCACATTCTTTTTTAAAATCGGCCCAAACACCTTCTTCAGTGTGTTTTACAGTATCGGCACGGTAGCCGTCAATTCCGAATTCCAGAATGTAATCGGTAAGCCATTTTATGATGTAATATTTTGGAGTTCTTGGGTAACCTGTTCTTTTGAAGAATTCATCCAACGAAGCAATTTCTTTTTCATAACGGCCTTCTTTTTTCCATTTTTCTATTAAAAAAGGAGGGAGTTCGACTTCTTGTACACTTTCAGTTCTAATATCTGGAAGGTTGTCAACCAAAGTACACATCGTAGTATTTTCAAAAGATTTATAATCACATACTACGCCAGTTCTTACCCAGTCAGAAGGCCAAACGGGATCTTCGGGAGTTACAGGGCCAGTATGATTAATTACGCCGTCTAGAACTATTCTAATTCCTTTTTCGTGTGCTTTTTTTACCAGACTGGCTAAATCTTCTTTTGTTCCAAAGTTCGGATCGAGAGCCGTCCAATCTTTTGCCCAATAACCGTGAAAACCATAGCTCAATCCAGTTCCTTCGTCAACACCTTCATGAATCTGTTCGACAATCGGCGTAAGCCAAATGGCATTTATTCCTAATTTTTCAAAATAACCCGATTCGATTTTTTTAGTGATTCCGATGATGTCACCACCTTCAAATCCGCGTAATTTTCCCGGAGTTTTGGTTCGATTGAAATTGACATCGTTGGAAGTATCTCCATTGTAAAAACGGTCTGTAAGTAAAAAATAAACATTTGCCCCTTCCCAAACGAAAGGTGTTTTCGAAGTATTTTCGTTATTCATTGTAACTGATTTTGAGCCAGAACAACTCATTGTTAAGTATACTAAAGATAAAAAAAGGAAAGTGTATTTTTTCATTATTTTAGAATATTTTAGGATGGATTGTGTTGAAAAAAATAGCCACGAATTCACGAATTATTTTTTAAAATCTGTGAGAATAAAAATTCGTGAATTCGTGGCGGAAAAACTTTGCGTAGACGCACTGCAATGCGCCTCTACGATATATACTGTGGCAAAAAATATTGCGAACTTTGCGCTTGTCCTTGCGAACTTTGCGGTTAGGTCTATTCCAATTCTAAAACCAAAGCTGATTTTGGTTCTAAAGTAATTTCAGAAGCTAAATCGAATGTTTTTCCTGAAATAACATCTTTTCCTGATTTGTAGTTTTTGATGCTTTCTTTAAAACGGTTTGTTTTTACAACCTGTTCTTTTGCATTGTTATTGAAAACTACCATAACCGTTTTATTGTCAGTATATCTGAAATATACATAAGTGTTGTTTTCTGGAATATAATGCTTCATTTTTCCGAAATGAACCGCTTCGTTTGTTTTTCTCCAGTTGAATAATTTTGCACTGAAATCAAAGTAAGCTGCTTGTTCTGGAGTTCTTCCTTCTTTGGTGAAAGCATTGTTTTTGTCCCCAGCCCATCCGCCTGGAAAATCCTGACGAATATCGGCATCTCCGCCTTTTCCTTTGTCGCCGCCCATTCCAATTTCTGAACCGTAATAGATTTGCGGAATTCCACGAACTGTTGCCAATAAAGTCATTGCCAGTTTGTATTTTGGTAAATCATATTTGAATTTTTCATTCATACGATCCGTGTCATGATTTTCAGCAAAAACTAAGATATTATTGGTATTTGGATATAAAAAATCCATTGCAAAATTGTTGTAGAATTTAATCAATCCGCTGTCCCAGTTTGGTTCATCTTCACTAAAGGCAGATGTAATCTGACTTTGAAGCGTAAAATCCATTACACTTGGAAGATTCGAATTGTAGTTTTCAATTGCACCAATTTTACTGTCTTTTTGCCAAAAAGCTAAATTCGCCTGATTGTGCATCCAGATTTCACCTACAATATTAAAATTAGGATATTCGTTTGTGATTGATTTTGCCCATTCGGCCATTGCCGTTTTATCTGAATAGTTATAAGTATCTACACGAAATCCGTCAAGATTTGCAAATTCGATCCACCAAATAGCGTTTTGAGTTAAATATTTGGCTACAAGAGGATTTCTTAAATTCAAATCTGGCATTGAAGGAACGAACCAGCCGTCCACACAAACTTCCTGATCGATTTTTGAAGCATGAATATCGGTAATTACTTCACGACGGTGATGTGTTTGGGTAAAAGTTTCAAATTGATTGAACCATGTTTTGGTCGGAATATCTTTCATCATCCAATGCGTAATTCCCCAGTGATTAGTTACATAATCCATAACCAGTTTCATGTTCTTTTTGTGCATTTCTGCCGATAAACGAGCATAATCATCGTTTGTTCCGTAACGCGGATCTATTTTGTAAACATCCGATTGTCCATACGTATGATACGAATGCTGTTTGTCGTTGTCTTCGCATAAAGGTGTGCTCCAAATTGTTGTCGCGCCAAGAGACGAAATATAATCTAGGTTTTTGATAATCCCTTCGATATCACCGCCGTGGCGTCCGCTTGGATCTTGACGATTTCCTTTTTCAGTTAAAGAAGCGTCGCTGTCATTTTTAGGATTTCCATTAGCAAAACGATCCGGCATGATTAAGTACATCAAATCAGAGGCGTCGTAACTTTTTCTTTCTGCCGAATTTGCTCTTCTTTCTTTTAGAGCATATTTTTGTTTAAAGGCAATTTTATTATTGTTTTTGAAAGAGAAAACCAATTCAGAAGCTTTTACGTCTTTTGTATCAATTGTTACGAAAAGATAGTTTGGATTTTCTGTTTTTTCTACATTTTTAATCACAACATTATTTGAAACCGAAGCTTCGTATTGTGCAATATTTTTTCCGTAGAACATAATCTGCAGTTCTGAATTTTTCATTCCAGCGTACCAGAAAGGCGGTTCTACTTTTTGGATTTGTGCTTTCGCGGAAGCGGAAAACAGCAAAACCAATAAGACTAATTTATAGATAAGTGATGTTTTTTGGTTTTTCATAGTGAAGTAGAATTTAAACCATATAAGAAATGTAAGAACAATTAAGAAAAAAACTGGGGGATTTTAATTTTAAATGATCTTACATTTCTTATATGGTTAATTTAAATTATTTATTTTCAATAATGCTTATCGCATAACCTCCACCTGGAGCAGAAAACTGAGATAATTTTGATTTGTTTGTTACAGCAATTTTTTTGATAGTATAAGCCTGCGGATTCGTTTTGTAATGCGCATCTTTTGCATCAGCATAAATGGTTGCTGTATATTTTTTACCTTTTTCAAGGAAACTGAAATCGATGTTTGAAGTACGTGGCGTTTCTCCGTTAACGTTTCCAACAAACCAGTTATTTGTTCCTTTTGCTTTACGAGCAACTGTGATAAAATCTCCTGGCTCAGCTTCAATATATTTACTTTCTGACCAATCTACAGCGACATCTTTAATGAATTGGAATGCATCTAGAAAACGGTTGTAGTTTTCTGGAGTATCAGCAGCCATTTGCAACGGGCTGTACATAGTAACGTATAATGCCAATTGGTTTGCAATTGTACTGTTTACATGAGATTTGTTCTCAGGATTCATTTTGCTAATATCCATTTCGAAAATCCCAGGAGTATAATCCATTGGACCACCAATTAAACGTGTAAATGGTAAAACGGTAACGTGATTTGGTTTAGAACCTCCAAAAGCTTGGTATTCTGTTCCTCTCGCCGCTTCGTTTCCAATTAAGTTAGGATACGTTCTTGCAATTCCTGTTGGGCGAACTGCTTCATGAGCGTTCACCATAATTTTATAATCAGCTGCTTTTTCGATAGCATATTGGTAGTGGTTTACAATCCATTGGCTATAATGATTTTCACCTCTTGGTAAAATGTCACCTACATAACCGCTTTTTACAGCATCATATCCGTTATCGTTCATGAATTTATAAGCAGCATCCATATGGCGCTCGTAGTTACGAACAGATCCTGAAGTTTCGTGGTGCATGATGATTTTTACACCTTTAGATTTTGCATATTCATGCAGACCTTTTACATCAAAATCTGGGTATGGAGTCAAGAAATCAAAAACATAATCTTTAGAATGTCCAAACCAGTCTTCCCACCCTTCGTTCCAGCCTTCAACCAAAACAGCGTCGAAACCGTGTTGTGCAGCAAAATCAATGTATTTTTTCACATTAGCATTGTTTGCTCCGTGCGTTCCGTTTGGTTTTGCTTTCGCGAAATCAGTAACTCCCAATTGTACTGTTGGGTAATCATTAGTATATGACCAAGAGCTTTTTCCTGTAATCATTTCCCACCAAACACCAATATATTTTACAGGTTTAATCCAAGAAGTATTGTCAATTTTTGATGGATCGTTTAAGTTATAAGTCATTTTTGAAGCTAAGATTTCTCTAGCATCATCGCTTACAATAATCGTTCTCCAAGGTGAATGATTTGGTGCTTGCATATGACCTTTGTCTCCTTTTGCATCTGGAGTTAACCAAGAGGTGAAAGTCATGTTTTTATCATCTAAATTCAAGTGCATACAAGAATAGTCAATTAAAGCCGCTTCGTGTAAGTTGATGTAGATTCCTTCATTTGTTTTTAACATCAAAGAAGTCTGAACTCCTGTTGGAGAAAAAGATTTTTGTGAAACGTTTGCTGTGTATGCTTTTTCAGATAAACCTCGAATCTCAGATAGTTTCGATTTTGTGTAATCGTATTCCTGAGTATCATAATCTCCTGGAATCCAGAAAGCAGTATGATCTCCAGTCATAGCAAATTGAGATCTTTCTTCTTTAATTACAAAATAAGTAAGATTCTTTTGTGCTGGGAATTCATATCTAAATCCAAGTCCATCCTCGAATAAACGGAAACGAATTATGATTTGTCTGTCTGTTCCTTTTTGATTTAAAGTCACAGCCAATTCATTATAATGATTTCTGATGTGATCTACTTCTCCCCAAACCGGTTTCCAAGTTTCGTCAAAAGTGGAAGTTTTCGTATCACCAATTGTAAAGTCGTTTAATAAAGATTTTTTATCATCTTTTAGTTCAAGACCCAATTTACTGGTTTTTACAACTTCTTTGTTTTTGTATTTTAAATTGTAAGTTGGAGTTCCGTCGTTTTGAAGAGAAAATTCCATTACGAACTTGCCTTCGGGTGATTTTAACTGCTGCGCTTTTGCAACCGTGCTAAACGCAAACAAAATTAAACTTGCGAAAAATAAGTTTTTCATGTTTTTTAGATTTTTAGTGTATTGTAATTTAATTTATTTGTACAAATTTACTTGCAATTTCAGGTTTTCCATTAACGATAATTGTTAAATCTTGATCGCCATCTACAGTAAATGTTGTTTCGTTATGATTTACAGCTACTTTTAAAATTTGATTTCTGAAATTAATTTTAAAAGAATATCCCTTCCATTCTTTTGGAATTTTTGGTGAGAAATGAAGCTGGTCATTTTTAACACGCATTCCTCCAAAGCCTTCCACGATACTCATCCATGTACCGGCCATTGACGTGATGTGGCAACCTTCTTCCACTTCTTTATTATAATCATCCAAATCAAGACGAGAAGTTCTTAAATAAAATGTATATGCCATGTCCATTTTATCTAAAGCTGCAGCTTGAATCGAGTGCACGCAAGGCGAAAGTGAACTTTCATGAACCGTAAATGATTCGTAGAACTCAAAATTGCGTTTTAATTCTTCTTTAGAAAAATGATCTTCGAAGAAATAAAAACCTTGTAAAACGTCGGCTTGTTTGATGTAAGGTGAACGCAACACACGATCCCAAGACCATTTTTGATTAATTGGACGCTGTGAACGATCTAAATCTTTTACCGGAACTAAATCTTTGTCTAAGAAACCATCTTGCTGTAAGTAGATTCCAAGTTCTTTTGAAATAGGAAAGTACATGTCGTCTGCCACTTTTTTCCATTCTTTGATTTCTTCAGATGAAAGATTAACTTTTTCCATTACTCTTTTGTGATCTGCTGGATATTCTGAAGCTACTTTTTCAATTTGTTCAGCAGCAAAATCAATACACCATTTAGCAATATAATTGGTGTAGAAATTATTGTTGATGTTGTTTTCGTATTCATTTGGACCTGTAACTCCTAAAATCACATATTGATTTTTATCTTTTGAGAAAGAAGCTCTTTGGTGCCAGAAACGTGCAATACCAATTAAAACTTCTAAACCTTTTTCTGGAATATAAGAGTAATCTCCCGTGTAACGGTTATAGTTGTAAATTGCAAAAGCAATCGCACCATTTCTATGGATTTCTTCGTGTGTGATTTCCCATTCGTTGTGGCATTCTTCACCATTCATGGTAACCATTGGGTACAACGCTGCGCCGTTTTTGAAACCTAAATTATCCTTAGCATTTTCAATCGCTTTATCCAATTGATTGTAACGGTATGTCAACAAGTTTCTTGCAACCTGCTGATCTTTTGTCGCCATGTAAAATGGAATGCAATATGCTTCAGTATCCCAATAAGTAGATCCGCCGTATTTTTCTCCTGTAAATCCTTTTGGACCAATATTTAAACGAGAATCTTTTCCTGAATACGTTTGGTTTAATTGGAAAATGTTGAAACGAATTCCCTGTTGCGCTTTTACATCGCCTTCAATGGTAATATCTGACATTTCCCAAACTTTTGCCCAAGCCTCAATTTGATTTTGAAGCAAAGTATCATATCCTAAGGCAACCGCAGATTTGATTACTTTTTCGGCTCCAGCCAAAGTGTTTTCGTGGTTCAAAGAAACCGTATAACCTCCAATTTTTTGGATTGTTGAGGTTTGTCCTTTTGCGATAATAGTACCGTAAGTGTACTGAACTTTATCTAAAGTTGAATCGATTGTTGATGGCGAAACATTGATGTTTTCTCCATTTGCCAAAATCGTATTGTGCATAAAAGTCGTTACTTTAAAATGCGTTTTGAAAGTTTGAGCCGTTACAAAAGCTTCATTTGTACCTTTTTTAACTTCCAAAGGTTCCCAGAATTTTTCTTCCCAGTTGGCATCTTCATTGGTTACACCAGCGTCTATATACGGTTTATAAACGATTTTTGCATCTTTATTTAAAGGTGTAATATCGTATTTGATCACTCCAGCTTCGTCTAAATCTAAGGAAAGAAAACGACGAATATTTACCGCAATCTCAGTTCCGTTTTTAAGAACAGCTTCAAAAGAACGATTGTACCATCCTTCTTTCATATTCAATTCTCTGCGGAAATTTTTAACTTCGGTACAATTGTGTAAATCAAGGTTTTCTTCGTTGATTTCAATATCAATTCCAATCCAGTTTGGTGCATTTAGTACTTTGGCGAAATATTTCGGATAACCGTTTTTCCACCAGCCCACTTTTGTTTTATCTGGATAATAAATCCCTGCGATATAACTTCCTTGGAATGTTTCGCCAGAATATGTTTCTTCAAAATTCGCACGCTGCCCCATAGCACCGTTTCCGATACTAAAAAGACTTTCGGACGATTTTACTCTTTCGACATCAAATCCTTCTTCTATGATGGACCAATTGTCTGGTTTTATATAATCTTGATTCATTTTTAAATTAGATAATGTGGCAATTTGAGGAATTAGAAAATGTGTCAATTTGATAATTAGATAATTATTTTTTTGACGCTTTTTTTACCTTTTGAACTGCTTGGTTGTTCTACGTTTTTTTTAAGTGAAATAATTTGTCGGTTTGATCATTAAATAATTGTCATTTTTAGAAATTATCTAATTATCAAATTTTCTTATTGACTAATTAAATCGTTAATAAAGCTTGTTTCGATTTGGGTAAAATCTTTAAAAATATGATCAGCTTCATGTAAAATTGTTTCCTCACCAATTCCAACACTTACCATTTCTGCGATGTTTGCTGCCTGAATTCCGGCAACAGAATCTTCAAATACGATTGAATTTTTTGGATCAATATGTAATAATTGAGCCGCTTTTAAGAAAACTTCCGGGTCTGGTTTTGCATTGGTAACGTCATTTCCGTCAACAATAACATCGAAGTAAGATAGAACTCCAGTTTTTTCTAAAATTGGTCTTGCATTTTTGCTGGCAGAACCCAATGCAATACCTTGATTTTTCTCTTTTAATAGTTTTAGAATTTTTAAAACTCCTGGAAGAACCTCACTTTCATCCATGCCAACTAAATAAGATAAATAATCTTCGTTTTTTTGAATTAACCATTTGTCTTTGTCCTCTTGCGAAGCGTGAACATTTCCTAATCCAAGTATAATATCCAACGAACGAACTCGGCTTACACCTTTTAAAAGTTCGTTGTCTTCATGCGTAAAATTTATATTTAACGACTGAGCAATTTTTTGCCAAGCCAAAAAGTGGTATTTAGCGGTATCAACGATCACGCCGTCAAGATCGAAGATGAATGCTTTTTTATTATTCATGGATTTCAATTTTAGTTTTACTATTTACTCTAAGAGTCAATAATCCTGCGAAAATCATTGATACACCTCCAATTATTAGAGCGTAAATAGGTTCATTATGGAAGAATTGTTTGATTACGAATCCTAATATCGTAGCGGCTACGATTTGCGGAATTACTACGAAAAAGTTAAAAACTCCCATATAATAACCCATTTTTGCAGCTGGCAAAGCACCAGACAACATAGCATAAGGCATTGATAGAATACTTGCCCATGCAATACCAACTCCCAGCATTGGAAGGATAAGCATTTGTTTGTCACCAATAAAATAAATTGAAATTAAACCAACACCTCCAGCACATAAAGCCAATAAGTGTGTTGCTCTAACGCCTACTTTTTTTGCAATTATTGGCAGTAAAAAGGCAACTGCAGCGGCAATTCCGTTGTAAACTGTAAACAATACCGAAACCCAATCGGCGGCATCATTGTAGGTTTTCGAAGTTGTGTCTGTAGTTCCAAAAATATGCTGCGTGACTGCTTGAGTCGTATAAATCCACATGGAGAAAAGCGCAAACCAAGAGAAAAATTGAACCCAAGCTAATTTTTGCATTGTTTTTGGCATATTCAATAAATCGGTCATGATTATGGTAAAACCATTCTGAACTTTTTTTGTTCGTAATTGCGATGCAATTACAAATAAAATACCCATGAAAATTAGACCGATAAATAGAATGTAAAGTTCTTTTGCCAGACTGTTTTCGAAAATTAAAAATGAAATTAATGCTCCGATACCAGCAAACAATAATCCTAAAAGCAATTGTTTTTTTGTAGAAACGCCAGATTCTGTTTCAGAATTTGATATGCCTTCTGAGTCTTTTTTGCTGTTAGCTTCAAAAGCATGAAGTTCTTCAGGCGTATATTCGGTTGATTTAAAAACGGTCCATAAAACGGAAAGCAGAAAAACGATTCCACCAATATAAAATGACCATTTTACCGCATCTGGAATAATTCCTTTTGGCGCAACATTACTGACATCAAAAACATTTGTGAAAAGATAGGGCAAAACAGAACCAACAACGGCACCGGTACCAATAAAGAAACTCTGCATAACAAAGCCCAAGGCACGCTGATGATCGGGTAAATTATCGCCTACGAAAGCGCGGAAAGGTTCCATTGAAACGTTGATCGATGCATCCATTATCCATAAAGTTCCTGCAGCAATCCATAAAGTTGGAGAGTTGGGCATTACGAACAAAGCCATCGATGATAAAATCGCGCCAATTAAAAAATAGGGGCGTCGTCTCCCTAAACGAGTCCAAGTTCTATCGCTGAAATAACCAATAACGGGCTGAATAATTAAACCTGAAACAGGCGCAGCAATCCACAAAATTGGGATTTCATCTATTTTAGCACCAAGGGTTTCAAAAATTCTTGAAGTATTTGCGTTTTGCAGTGCAAAACCAAATTGTATTCCTAAGAAACCGAAACTCATGTTCCAAATTTCCCAGAAACTTAATTTACGCTTTTCCATTATCGTAATTTGAAAAATTATACGATAAGCGCCTTGCTTATCAAAACTTTGTTCTTTTCGAAGTAAAACTAAAAGCCTTGACGGGCGTAAAATTATAAATTATTTTTTTATTTATGCTAATAAAAAAGCCATAAATATTTTTTATGGCTTTAGAAAGTGTTGATTTTAAGTTTTTTAGTCAGTAGATTCTCTTTTTATCAAATGAGTTTCTATAACTTCTGTGGTGTAATTTTCAGTATGTTCTTCGTCGTCATCTTCTTCTGCTTCAAGTCTTTCAATAAGCATTTTTGCTGCTTTGTTGCCCATTTTTTCTCCACTTTGGCTAACGGTTGTAATTGTTGGAGTCGAGTATTTTGAAATGATTCCGTCAGTAAATGCAATTACAGCTAAATCTTCTGGAACTTTTAATCCCATTTTATTTGCTGTTTTGATAATTGTTACAGCAAAAAGCTCATTTACGGCAAAAACAGCATCGAAAGCTCTTTCATGCAAAAGCTGACTAATGGTTATTTCGCAAGTTTCTACATCTTCAATTTTTATGATTAAATCTTCATTAAAAGGCAATCCATTGTCTAATAATGCTTTTTCATAGCCATCGGTTCTCAGTTTTCCAACACTTACATAATCGACCGTGGTCACCAGAGCGATCTTCTTGCGGCCATTATCAATTAAACTTTGAACTGCTTCATAGGCTGCAGATTTATCATCAATAATTACTTTATCGCATAATATATCATTTGTAACGCGATCAAACATTACGACAGGCATTCCTTGATTGATCACTTCGGTAATATGATGAAAGTCGCCTTTAAATTGTGTTTCTTTAGAAAGAGACATGATAAAACCATCGATACTTCCGTTGGCTAACATCTCCATGTTTAGAACTTCTTTGTCAAAAGAATCATCTGATACACAGATAACTACGCTGTATCCGTATTCGTTTGCAACCTGTTCTACTCCATTGATGACAGTAGAGAAAAAGTAGTGTACGATTTCGGGAATAATAATCCCGATACTCTTGGTTTTTCGGTTCTTTAAACTAAGGGCAATATTGTTTGGCTTGTAGTTGTAAAACTTCGCAAAAGCCTGCACTTTTAATCGTGTTTCTTCACCAATTTCTAGACTGTTTCTAAGTGATTTTGAGACAGTTGAGATGGACACGTCAAGCTCTTTTGCAATCTGTTTGAGGGTTATTTTACGTTTCATGGAGTTAATTGAAAAAAATCTAATTAATAATAAAGGTGTGCAATATTTTTGGTATTTGCAATTTTAACGCTAAAAGATTACAAAAAATAGAAAGTTTTCAACACTACCACGTTTTCGTAAAGCAATAAAAATTGTCTCTGGTTGAGCATGTTAATAAATTCATAATTTTGAAATTCGAAGTAAAATTAAAAACTTAACTAACAGTCAAAAACTCAAAACTAATTTAAACAAAAAGTATGAAAACAATTTACAAAAAGTTGTTATTTTTATTCCTTCTGCTTCCGTTTACAGTACTAGCTCAGAGTACTTTAAGTGGAGTAGTAACTGATCATGCCACAGGTCAGCCAATACCAGGGGTAAATGTAAATGTACAAGGTTCCGCAACTGGTACCTCTACAGATTTTGATGGTAAATTCCAATTGCCAAATTTAAAAAATGGAGACAAGATTTTAGTTTCATTTATTGGATACAAAACAGCGACTATTGTCTTTAATGGTCAAAAAAACTTGCCAGTATCTTTAGAAGAGGATACCAATCAATTGCAAGAAGTTGTAGTACAAGTGGGTTACGGAACTGTTAAGAAAAAAGACGCAACAGGATCTGTTTCTCAAATTTCGGCCAAAGAATTTAATAAAGGTATCAACGTTACTCCAGAATCTTTGATTGGTGGACGTATTGCTGGTGTAAATGTTGTTGGAGGAGGTGCTCCAGGAGCAAAAGCAGATATTAGAATTCGTGGAGGATCTTCATTAAGTGCTTCAAACGACCCATTGATTATTTTAGATGGACTTCCTTTAAGCAACGCTGTTCCAAGTGGTGCTACAAGTATATTGTCTACAATTGACCCAAATGATATTGAGTCATTTACAGTTCTTAAAGATGCTTCTGCAGCAGCTATTTATGGTTCACGTGCAGCAAATGGTGTAATCGTAATTACAACTAAAAAAGGAACTAAAGGTGGTGTAAAAGTGAACTTCAGCTCTCAAGTTGGTATCAATACAGTGGCTAATACAGTTGATGTTTTAAATGCAGATCAGTTCAGAAATTTTGTAAACACAAAAGGATCTGATGCTCAAAAAGCATTAATGGGTACTGCAAATACAAACTGGCAAGATGAAATTTTCCATACTGCTTTAACAACAAATAATAATATCTCTGTAAGCGGTGCTTTATTCAATAAATTACCAGTGCGTTTATCTGTTGGTAATGTTGATAATCCAGGAATCTTAAGAAACACTTCTTTTGAAAGAACAACGACATCGATATCGTTAAATCCAGTATTGTTTGATAATCACTTAAAAATTGATATTAGCGGAAACTTATCTTTCAGCAAAAATCAATTTCAAGACGAAGATGCAGTTATTGGTTCTGCAATTAGCTTCGATCCAACACAATCTCCTTATCAAGCGGGTTCTCGCTACGGAGGATATTTCGAATGGTTGGAACCAAACGGAAACTTAGCATTATTACCTGCTAAAAACCCAGTTGCAAGATTAAATCAAGAAGACAAAAGATCTAAATCTACTAGAAAATGGGGTAACATCAGCCTTGATTATAAATTCCATTTCTTCGAAGATTTAAGATTTGTTGCTGAAGCTGGTATCGATAGATTCGACAGTAGCGGATACAACAGACAAAGTACAGAAAGTGCTTTAGGATATCAGCCAAACCCATTCAGTTCTGGAAACTGGGTAAATTTAGGAAACGATAATACGTACACAGATGATCTTCAAAACAAAAACTTGAATGCGTATTTTGTGTATAGCAAAACTTTTGGAAAACTTAAATTGGATGCTACAGCTGGTTACAACTATCAGTTGTTCCAAAAAGAAAAATACCAATCTGGAGAGCTTACACAGCCTGCAGCTAGTAGAAATGAAGATGTTATTACTGATCCAGATATCAATTTACAATCTTATTTTGGACGTGTGAATTTAGGTTGGGACAGTAAATATTTATTGACTTTAAACTACAGAAGAGACGGAACTTCTCGTTTCTCTGAAGAAAACAGATGGGGTAACTTTATGGGAGGTGCTTTTGCATGGAATATTGCTGAAGAGTCTTTCTTAAAAGATAACGAAACACTTTCTAGTTTGAAATTAAGAGTTGGTTACGGTACTACAGGTCAGCAAGATATTTCTGCTCAGTATGACTATTTAAGAAGAGTTACACTTGGTACTGTTAATACTCAATATGTATTTAATGGTGTTGTTTACAGAACAGCTAGACCAGAAGGATATAACCAAAATATCAAATGGGAAGAATTGGCTGAGATGAATATCGGAGTTGATTTTGGATTCTTAAAAGATAGAATTACTGGATCTGTTAACTATTTTGATAAAAAATCATCTGACTTATTAGCTGATGTATTAGTGCCAGATGGTGCTAACTTGAGAAACCAAGGATTTAATAATATTGGTGATTTAAGAACTAAAGGGGTTGAATTCAGCCTTCAGTCAGATATCATCAAAAAAGATAATTTAACTTGGAACGTAGCGGTTAATGCTACTTATTTAGACCAAAAAATTGAAAGTTTAGGTCAGACTGTTGAAGGTTTCCAAGGTTATGAAGTAGGAGATAATATTAAAGGTGGAAACGGAAATAAAGTTTTAATTAATACAGTTGGATCTGCTCCAAATTCATTCTTTGTATACGAGCAATTGTATGATGCAAACAAAAAACCTATTGCTGGAGCTTATGTTGACAGAAATGGAGATGGTAAAATTGATGGTAACGATCGTTACAGATACAAAAAACCAACAGCAGATTATACTTTCGGTTTATTCTCAACTTTAAACTACAAAAAGTTTGATTTTACAATGAACTGGAGAGCAAGTTTAGGAAATTACATTTTTGATAACGTAAATTCTAACTTAGGATATTCAGATGCAGGTTTAAGAAGACAAACAGACTTATCAAACGTAAGTTCAGATTATTTAAATACTGGATTTACTTATGAAGATAATGGAACTCAGCGTTATTTATCTAATTACTATGTAAAAGATGCTTCTTTCATCAAATTAGATAACGTAACAGTTGGTTATACTTTGGATAAAGCTTTATTGAAAGCTGCTTCTTTAAGATTCTCAGCAGGTGTTCAAAATGTTTTTGTACTTACAAAATATGATGGATTAGATCCGGAGAAATTCAACGGAATCGATGGTAACGTTTATCCAAGAGCAAGAACATTCTTGTTTGGAGTAAATGCAAGTTTCTAATAGTACATTGAAAAACAAAATTTTAAAACATACAAAATGAAAATATCATTTAAATATATATCTTATTTCTTCCTATTTATTTTAGGAATAAGTATGACGCTTACTTCGTGTACTGACGATTTAAACGTGACACCAAAAGATGATGATGAATTTTTATCGGAAACTTTTTTTGAAGATCCAGCATCTTACAAGCAGGTTTTAGCAAAATTATACGCTGGACTTTATGTAGGAGGAAATGATGGTGACGGACAAGCAGATATTGCTGGTCTTAGCGGGGATTTCAGTAGTTACTTGCGTTTGCTTTTTGTAACGCAAGAATTACCTACAGATGAGGCTGTTATTGCTTGGGCAGATGGTGCTTTGCCAACATTAAACACGCAAACATGGTCTCCTGTAAATGAGTTTTTATACGGAACTTATTCTAGAGCCTCTTACCATATCAGTTTGGCAAATGAATTTTTAAGACAAACTACAGATGAGAAATTAGAAGCAAGAGGTGTTGATGCCAATCTAAAAGCTGAAATTGCAACTTTTAGAGCAGAAGCACGTTTCTTAAGAGCTTATTCTTATACAAACTTAATGGATTTGTTTGGTAATGTGCCAATTACAACAGAAGCAGATCCTGTTGGATTCTTTTATCCAGTACAAAAATCAAGAGCAGAAGTTTTTGCTTTTGTAGAGTCTGAATTAAAAGATTTAGATAATAGTTTAGCAAATGCTAGATCAAATGAATACGGTAGAGTTGATAAAGTAGCGGCTAAATTTTTATTAGCTCAAATTTATCTTAACTCTAAAGTTTACACTGGAACAGAAAGAAACAATGACGTAGCAACTTTATGTACTGAAATCATTAATTCAGGATATACATTTGCAAACGTTCCTTATTCTTACTTATTCTCTGCAGATAACAATACAAATGGTGCTCAAAACGAATTTATTTTCCCAATCGTAAGTGATGGAAATGCAATTAGAGCAACTGGTGGAGGAATGAGTTTTATTATTCACGCTGCTATTGGAGGAAGTATAGATGCTGCTTCAAGAGGAATGGACGGAGGTTGGTTCGGTACTAGAACTCGTAAAGAATTCGTAGCTCTTTTTCCTGATGCAACTGCTACCGGAGATAAAAGAGGAACATTCCATACTGATGGACAAGCTTTAGATATTACTAATATTTCAACATTTACAGATGGTTATGCTGTAACTAAATATATTAATAAAAAATCTGATGGTTCACCAGCTCAAAGAACTGATATTCCAGATACTGATTTTCCAGTATTCAGAGTTTCTGATGCTTATTTAATGTATGCTGAAGCTGTTGTACGTGGTGCAACTACAGGTAATTTGGCAACTGCTGTAGATTATGTTAACCAAATTAGAACAAGAGCAGGAGCAACTACAATATCTAGTGCAAATTTAACTCTTGATTTTCTTTTGGCAGAAAGAGGTAGAGAGTTATTCTGGGAGTGCCACAGAAGAACAGATTTGATTCGTTTTGGAAAATTTACAGGAGGAAGCAAAATCTGGCAATGGAAAGGTGGCGTAATGAATGGTATGGCAACAGATTCATATAGAGACTTAATGCCTATTCCTTCTAAGACAATTCAGGCGAACCCTACATTGAAACAAAATCCTGGGTACTAATATCTAATAGAACTGTAAAATGAAAAATATATATAAAATTTTAATCGCATTTATTGGTGTGCTATTGGTTTCGTGTAATGCGGACTCTGTAGACGAAAGACCAGTGCTTAATGTTGTTGCAGCTCCAGAAATTACAGCGCCAACAACAGGTCAGAATTATGTTCTTGATGTTGAGAAGGCATCAGATGAAGTGGCTAAATTTACTTGGTCGGCTGCACAATATTCTTCAGATGTAGCAATAAAGTATACATTGCTTATTGATAAGAAAGGCGGAGATTTTACTGCTGCAAAAACATTGCAGAGTACTACAAACAGTCTTACTGAGGTTTCTGTTCTAGGTAAAGAGTTAAATCAAGCAGCAATTGATTTAGGAGGAAAACCAGAAGAAGCGGCTCAGTATGATGTGAAAATTACTGCTAATGTTTCTGGAGGTTTTGTTCAAGTTTCAAAAGGTATAGTTTCAATTACTGTAACTCCTTACGTAGGTAAGTTAGATTATAACTTTGTTGATTGGTACTTAGTTGGAGATGCAACTGTTTCAGGTTGGGACAATAATAAAGGAAATCAAATCTTGTTTAGAAGCGCTAAAAACGCTAATGAATATGTGTTTACAGGATACTTTAAAAAAGGTGTATTCAAAACTATTAAAAATTTAGGTAATTGGGCTCCAATGTATGGAGGTAAAGACGGTTCTCTTATCTATAGAGCAACAGATGGTGATGCAGATCCTGCAAGCATAGAAGTCCCTGCTGATGGTTACTATAAATTTAAGATGGATGTTGAAAAGTTAACGTACACTTTAGAGTCATATGCAGCAGGAGCGACAGCACCAACATACAGCACTGTAGGTATTATTGGAGATGCAACTGCTAAAGGATGGGATGCATCAACACCAATGGTAAAATCAACTTTTAATGCGCATGTTTGGACTTTAGGTGTAACTCCTCTAAATGATGGAGGAATGAAGTTTAGAGCAAATGACGCTTGGGATGTTTCATGGGGAGGAACTACTGCCTTTGCAGGTGGAGGAAACGGTGAAAACATACCGGTTGCAAAATCTAAATATCTTATTTATTTTAATGATTTAGACGGAAGTTATGTAATGATTCCAAATCAATAAAACTTCAGTTAATAACTGAAAAAGGGCTATCTCAGATAGCCCTTTTTTAATCAAACTTACTAATCAAATAACCACACTGATTATGAAAAAAACTTTACTATCAATATTTTTATTGATGGCACTAACTGCTTTTGCCCAACAGCAAACGGTTAGTTTTTCAATAAATCCACCCACTTTTGAAGATACTACTTCTATAACTATTTCAATTGCAGGAACAAGTGTTAATGAAGGCACTTGGGGAATTACAGACAATGCCTTATATCTTTGGTCATGGTCTTATGATGTAAATGATGCAAATCAAGCGGATTCTCCTTCAAACGGATCTTGGACCGCTTCAAACGAAGCCAGCAGATTTACATACAATGCAGGAACCGACACGTATACCAAAACATTTATACCCTCTGTATATTTTGGCAGAAACGGAATAGGCAGAATAGGTTTTTTGGTTAAAGCAAAAGATGGATCTGGATCAAAACAATCTCAAGATGCCGTTGTTGAAGTAGGAGCTTTTCAGGTAAATCTCACTTCGCCAGTCGAAAATAGTGCTTTAATTATAGCTTCTGGATCAAATTTTAATATCGTTGCAACAAATACAAATGGAGCGGCAAGTTATTCTTTAAAAGCAAATGGAGTAGTGATAAATGCGAATGCAAGTACAGCAAGCTATTCCTATTCTCATACAAATGTTACAAGCAATCAGATGTATGAATTGAGTGTCACTCAAGCAGGAGTTACCATTATAAAGAAGTTTTCGGTTGTTGTAAATCCGAATACAGTTTCTGAAGCAATGCCAACAGGATTGGTTGATGGAATTAACTATTCTAGTGATGTTTCCAAAGCAACATTAGTTCTTGATGCACCGTCAAAAGATTTTGTTTACGTTGCCGGAAGTTTCAATAACTGGCTGCCTACATCGGCGTATGCCATGAAAAAAGATCCTATTTCGGGAAAGTTTTGGTTAGAATTGACTGGATTGGTTTCAGGTGTAAATAATACTTTTCAATATTGGGTTGTAGATGCTTCACCGCTGGCAAATTCTCCATCTTTAGTAAAAACAGCAGATCCTTATTCGACCTTGGTTTTATCACCTTATGATGATCCTTGGATTCCAGCATCTTCCTATCCAAATTTACCAGTTTACCCAACAGGCCAACAATTTGAAGTTACCGTTCTTAAAACAGGACAGACTCCATACAACTGGCAGGTTACAAACTTTGTAAAACCAGAAAAAGAAAAACTGGTAGTTTACGAGGTTTTGGTTCGTGATTTTGATGCTTCTCGCAATTTTCAAAGTTTAATAGATAAGATAGATTATTTTAAAAACCTTAAAATAAATGCTATTCAGCTAATGCCCGTAATGGAGTTTGAAGGCAATGAAAGCTGGGGTTACAATACTTCTTTTCATATGGCTTTAGATAAGTTTTATGGAACTTCAGATAAACTAAAAGAGTTTATTGATTTGTGTCATCAAAATGAGATCGCAGTAATTTTGGATGTTGCCTTAAATCATGCTTTTGGAAGAAATCCCATGGTGAGAATGTGGATGAATGATCCTGACGGAGACGGTTTTGGATCGCCAACAGCAGAAAATCCATATTTTAATACCGTGGCAAAACATACTTATAGTGTAGGTGAGGACTTTAATCATCAGTCGGCTAAAACGCAATATTATGTAGAAAGAGTAATTAAACAATGGATTGAAGAGTATAAAATTGATGGATTTAGATGGGATTTAACCAAAGGATTTACTCAAGCTTGTACGGCTTCAGATAATGCATGTACCGATGGTTATCAGCAAGACAGAGTAGATATTTTAAAAAAATATGCCGATTATTCTTGGAGTTTAGATCCAACTCATTATACCATTTTTGAGCATTTAGGAAGTGACGCCGAAGAAAAACAATGGGCAGATTATAAAATTTCTGAAACGCCAAGTAAAGGAGTGATGATGTGGGGGAAAATGACAAAAGAGTACAATCAATTGTCAATGGGATACGCTTCTGAAAGTAATATTTTTAGAATGAATAGTGCAAACCGCGGATTTGCTGCCAACCGTTTAATGGGATATGCAGAAAGTCATGACGAAGAACGTTTAATGTATAAAAATGTACAATACGGAGCTTCAAATGGAAGTTATAATGTAAAAACATTAAACACAGCTTTGTCAAGAATGTCGGCAATTGGTGCCGTTTCTTTATTAATTCCAGGGCCAAAAATGATTTGGCATTTTGGTGAACTAGGCTGGGAGAAGTCTATTTTTACCTGCAATGATGATTCTGTAAATTCAGATTTTGATGCTGTAGGCGGAGATTGTAAATTAGATACAAAGCCACAGCCTCAATGGGTAAACAATTGGCTTGGAAATTCTAATCGTAATAAAATTTATAATGATTGGGCAAAAATGATTACACTTAAAAAGACGGAGCCCGTGTTTTTAGGTACAGCCATAATTCCAGACGCCAATACATTAACTTTAAATGTAAAAATTACGAATGCAAATCTTACTTCAGCACAGTTAAAAGACGTTTTGATTCTGGCTAATTTCGATACTTCGTCACAAAATATTTCAACCGGTTTTCCATATACAGGAACTTGGTATAATTTGATGGATAACACGACAATAAATGTTACCGATGTAAATGCTCCAATTAATTTACCACCTGGAGAGTATAGAATTTATGGTAATAAAACAGCAAATTTGGCAATTGAAGATTTCGAAAAAGGAAACCAAGTTAATTTATATCCAAATCCTGTTGCCGATTATTTTACTTTAGGTTTCAAAACTTCAAAAGTAGAGATCTATTCTGTTACAGGACAATTAGTAAAAACAATTAATACAAACGGAAATACAGATTATCAATTCTCTGTAAGCAGTTTAGCATCTGGATTATATCTAGTAAAAACGTTTGACGAATATAATAAGGTTCGCGTTGTGAAGTTTATTAAAAATTAGGTTTGGTTAGTAATGAAAAAGGGCTGTCTAGAAATGGACAGCCTTTTTTTGTTTAGTAGTTTTTTATGCAAATGTTTTATTTTGATATGTTTAATGTCTTTTGAGGTAATTAAATCACGAGACATTATTTTTTGTGGTTTAGCTTATAATTATTTATCTGTTTTTCTTTTAGTGTCGTTATATTCTCCAATTAAAGAATAATACCCAAATGTTCCTAATCCCATGACTATAAGCGGTGTTAGTATAAATAGTATAATAACACCAAATACTAAATCGTCTTGTTGGTCTGAGAGAAGCTTAGGCAAACCAAATTCAAACACGCAAAAATAGGCAGCAGCTGCGGCCAAAGCAATCCATAACGCCCCTAAAACTTGTTTAATCGCATTCATTTTTTTGTAAATTTTAAAGGTGAGTAATTTTGTTTTTGTTGTCAATATAAATCATTCCAATAACAAAGCAGATTCCAGCAATAATTATAGGATACCATAATCCGTCCAGATAAAAATCGGCTTTGCCTGCTGTTTTGGCGTGTGATACAAAGTAAGTAGAGATAGCAGGGAGCAATCCTCCAAAAATTCCATTTCCGACATGATAAGGCAATGACATAGAAGTATATCTAATTTTGGTTGGAAACATCTCCACTAAAAATGCCGCAATCGGACCATAAACCATGGTCACAAATAATACTTGAATAAAAACCAGAAAAATTAAAGTCCATTTATCATTAGGAGTTATTTGAATTGAGACACTTGTTTGCACATCTTTTTTCTCCATGTACGTTTTTTTCTCTATTACGGTTGTACCATCTGTATATTTTTTTTGAATGGTTATAACAGAACTTCCATCAACTTTCTTTTCGGTCGTATCTCTAGGATTTTCTGCAATTTCTGTTTTTTGGCTAATGTCTGTCGTGTTGTACATGGCTTTATAAATAGGTCTGTAGGATAAAATTGCCAATAGCATCCCGAACATCATAATGTATTTGCGTCCAATTTTGTCGCTCAGCCAACCAAAAACAATAAAAAATGGAGTTCCAATTAAAAGAGCAATTCCTAACAATTCATCAACTTGAGAAGAATCAACATTCATTACCGTTTTCATAAAGCTCATCGCATAAAATTGTCCCGTATACCAAACAACACCTTGTCCCATTGTCGCTCCGAACAAAGCCAAAAGAACAAATTTTAAATTATATCGGTTTCCAAAACTCTCCTTTAAAGGATTTGTGCTTGTAGTTCCTTCTTTTTTAGCTTTCGCAAAAACTGGAGATTCATCCATGTTTTTTCGAATTAAATACGAAACTCCAACCATCGCAATCGAAACCCAAAACGGAACGCGCCATCCCCATAAATCAAAGGCTTCAGCAGAAAGCACACTTTTAGTAGCTAAAATAACCATTAGCGAAATAAATAAACCAACAGTAGCAGTGGTCTGAATCCAAGAAGTCCAATATCCCTTTTCTCCAGCAGGTGCGTGTTCGGCTACATACGTAGCGGCTCCGCCATATTCACCTCCAAGAGCAAGCCCTTGCAGTAGTCGTAAAATCAGAACTAATAAAGGAGCGAGAAAACCAATCGTTTCGTAACTCGGAATACAGCCAATTAGAAAAGTAGAACCACCCATTAATAATAAGGTAGCCATGAAAGTATATTTACGCCCAATAATATCGCCAAGTCTCCCAAAGAATAAAGCTCCAAAAGGTCGAACTACAAATCCTGCGGCAAATGTGGCCAAAGTAGATAAAAACGCTGCGGTTGGATTGTCGTTTGGAAAAAATTTAGTTGAAATAACGACAGCCAGACTGCCAAAAATGTAAAAATCGTACCATTCGATCATGGTGCCCATAGAAGAGGCTGAAATTACTTTCCAAATGCCCTTAGTAGAAGTTTTGCTCATAAAACTGCTTTGAGATCTTGTTAGTGAATGAATTCTAAAAATACAGTTTTACGAATATAGAAGATATTTCGTTATTCACTTAATACTTTTTTAACAAAAACTATTTATTTGTTGACATTTGGGTTTAACCGCAAAGAGCACAAAGAAAAAACGCAAGGTTCGCAAAGTTTTTTTTGAATTGGGTCACAAAAGAAAACTTGAAGAGGGTTTAACCGCAAAGAGCGCAAAGAAAAAACGCAAAGGTTCGCAAAGTTTTTAAAATTAAACTTTGCGAACCTTTGCGTAAACCCTAGCGTTCCTTGCGGTTTAAAAAAAAACAGAAAAGTATAAAAAACAAAAAACCCGAATATTTCTATTCGGGTTTCGTGGTACCTCCAGGGATCGAACCAGGGACACATGGATTTTCAGTCCATTGCTCTACCATCTGAGCTAAGGTACCGTGCTTGTTGCGGGTGCAAATATATAATCATTTTTGGTTTGTGCAAAACATTTTTTAGAAAAAATCTATTCGTATCTTCGCAAAAGCAAAAAAGGAAATATGATTTTAACGATCGATGTTGGCAATACCAGAATTAAAGCGTCTGTATTTGAGGATAATACTTCTCTAGAAAATTTTGTTTTTGATAAAAATGAAATCGAAAAAAAAATTGAAAAAATTTTAGAAAAATATCCAAAATGCTCCGATTTGGTTGTTGCTTCGGTAGGAAATATCGAAAAACAGTCCTTTTTGACTTTTGAAAACAGACTAAAAGTTCACTTTTTTACCCACGAAGATGTTTTTCCTTTTCAAAATAAGTATGCGACTCCAAAAACTTTAGGAATAGATCGAATGATTTTGGCTGCAGGAGCAACACTTCAATTTCCAAAACAAAACCGTTTGGTTATCGATGCAGGAACTTGCATAACCTACGATTTCATCGACGAAAATGATAATTATTTAGGAGGAGCCATTTCTCCAGGGCTTCGTTTACGATATGAATCGCTGCATAATTTTACGGCCAGACTGCCGTTACTAACCTTAGAAGAGCCGGACTCTTATGTAGGAAACTCAACGGCACAGGCTATACATTCTGGTGTTGTCAACGGTTTCGTCTATGAGATTGACGGTTTTATCGATGAATATCGGAAAGAGTTTTCAAATTTTATCATAATTTTAACGGGTGGCGATGCAGATTTTTTGGCTAAACGATTAAAAAATACCATATTTGCCAATTCAAATTTCCTTCTGGAGAGTTTGAGCCAAACATATCAATATAAAATCGACAATGATTAAAAAAGTAATACTAAGCGCTTGTTTGCTTATATCGTTCGTTTCATTCGCTCAACAAGGTACTGCTTCGCCTTATTCTTTTTTCGGAATAGGAGATGTGAGATTCAAGGGAACACTTGAAAACAGATCTATGGCAGGAGTTGCAGTAGAGCAAGATACGATTCACTTAAATATAGAAAACCCGGCAAGTTATGCCAGCTTAATTCAGACAACTTTTACAGTTGGAGGAACATTTGCTACTTCTAATTTAAAGACGACTTCTCAATCAGAAAAAGCACAAAGAACTACTTTTGATTATTTAGCATTAGGTATTCCAATGGGAAAATTTGGTGCTTCATTTGGTTTGATTCCGGTAAGTTCAGTAGGATACAAAATACGTAATGACAATTCGGCTACAGAAGGCGCATTAAATTCTCAGCTTGACGGAAAAGGTGGTGTAAATAAAGTATATTTTGGTTTATCATATAAAATCATGAAAAACTGGAATATTGGAGCAGATGCACAATATAATTTTGGAAAAATTACTACTACAACTATAGAAGGTATTACTGGAGTTGAAAGCGGAACGGCAGAAGTGAATACGTCTGAACTTTCGGGCATGGCATTTAGTTTCGGTACAATGTATCAGAAAAAAATCGATAAAAAAACGAGCATTTTTTCTAGTTTAAGCTATACTTTCGCTAGCAATCTGAATTCAGACAATAGGAGAGCTATTTCGGTTCAAGGAGATTCTGACCCTTATATCTCTCCAACAGAAACAACAAAATTAAAACTTCCGAACAAATTGAGTATTGGTTTTGGTATTGGCGAATCTAGAAAATGGCTTGTAGGAGCAAACATGACTTTTCAAGGAGACGGACAGCTAGCAAATTATTACAATGAGGCAAGTAATGTAAGATATGAGAGCTATTCTAAATACGCTCTTGGTGGATATTACCTTCCAAATTATACTTCTTTTACTAGTTATTTGAGCAGAATTACGTATAGAGCTGGTTTGAAATATGAAAAAATCGGTCTTATTGTAAATAATGAATCTATTAAAGATGTTGGAATGAGTTTAG
Source organism: Flavobacterium sp. LK-23 (assembly GCF_058135255.1). Classification (NCBI taxonomy): domain Bacteria; kingdom Pseudomonadati; phylum Bacteroidota; class Flavobacteriia; order Flavobacteriales; family Flavobacteriaceae; genus Flavobacterium; species Flavobacterium sp. LK-23. The sequence goes on along the minus strand of NZ_JBYUVT010000001.1, from coordinate 313,803 downwards.
GAGCTGGAATTCCAATTACAGGATCTTTCTCAAATCTAAATTTCGGAATTGAATTTGGTAAACGTGGTACAACGGCATCAGATTTAGTGCAAGAGAATTATGTTAATTTTAGTGTGAGTTTCTCTTTCAACGACAAATGGTTTGTGAAGAGCAAATTCCAATAAACAGAATATTTTATCTTTTAGAAGCTCATTACAATTTACTACATTTGGCAAATGAATTTACCAAAAAGATATAGTCTATTAGTTGTCACAGTTATTGCTGTGACACTATTTTTTGGATGCGAAAGTAATTTTAAAGAAGTTCAGAAAATTAACTTCTCAGAATTTGTTCCTGCAAGTGATGCCGATACTGTAAATATTAAATACACAGATTCTGGACGCATTACAGGGGTTTTGATCAGTCCGAAAATGCTAGATTATTCCAATCTTGATTTTCCTTTTACAGAATTCCCTAAAGGAATCGATGTTACTTTATATGATAAAAAGCAAAAGCGTACCTTTATCAGAGGTAATTATGCTGTTTCCTATAAAAACACCGGAATTATTGATTTGATCGGTAAAGTAAAGATTACTTCTGAAGAAGGACAGGTTTTAGAAACAGAACAATTGTATTTCGATCAGAAAAATGAGTGGTTTTATACAGAACGAAAGTTCAAATTGACCGATAAAAAAGGGGTTTCCTATGGTCAGGGAATAGATTTTAGTAAAGATTTTAAAGTGATTAATTCGCAGCGAATAAGCGGTGAAATTGAATCAGACGAAGAATTATAATATTATGGGTTATTTAAAATATACACAATACGTTTACATCCTTTTTGCGGTTTTCTTTACTTATGATGGTATTGTAAAACTAAATGAAGGCGATGAGAGTTATCCTTTCTATTTTGTAATTGCAGGGATGGCTGTTTTTATGTTTTTCTTTAGGAGAAGATTTCTTAATAGGCATAATGACCGAAACAAAAAACAATAAAAATGGAAATTAGTATTATAATACTCTGTTTAATACTAGCTGCCTTTTTTTCTGGGATGGAAATTGCTTTTACATCCGCCAATAAAATTTATCTCGAAATAGAAAAGAAACAAGACGATTTCTTGTCTCGAATCTTAACAAAATTAACCGAAAACCCTTCTAAGTTTATTGCTGCCATGCTTATCGGCAACAATGTAGCTTTGGTGATTTACGGTTTTTTTATGGGCGATCTGATTTTAGATTGGATGGCTTATTTTGGTTTAGTTTTTTCTGATTGGTGGAATATCCTTATCCAGACACTTCTGGCTACATTTGTAGTGCTACTGACTTCAGAATTTTTTCCGAAGGTATTTTTCCAAATATATGCCAATTCTTTAATTAAGATTTTGGCATTTCCGGCTTATTTATTTTACCGATTGTTTTATTATATCTCGACTTTCTTTATTTGGATTGCAGATTTTGTGTTGAGTAAATTTTTTAAAACAGAAGGAAGCCAAATCCATTTGTTTAGTCGAATTGAGCTAGGGAATTACATAACAGAGCAAATGAGTACGGTTGAAGAAGATGAAGAGGTAGATTCTGAAATTCAGATTTTTCAAAATGCTTTGGAATTTTCAGCTGTTAAGGCACGCGATATTATGACACCTCGAACAGAGATTGTCGACATAGATTTATTTGATACTGTAGATGATCTTAGAGCCTTATTCATAGAAACAGGTTATTCCAAGATTATCATAAGCCAGAATTCATTAGATGATATTGTAGGTTACGTTCATTCCTTCGATTTGTTTAAAAAACCAGCTACAATAAAATCGGTTTTAATGACCGTAGAATTTGTTCCAGAAACCATTTTGATTAAAGATGTTCTGAATTTATTGATAAAAAAACGGAAAAATGTTGCAGTAGTTTTAGATGAATATGGCGGGACTTCAGGAATTATTACAATTGAAGATATTGTAGAAGAGCTTTTTGGAGAAATTGAAGACGAGCACGATTTAGATGAAGAATTGATCGAAGAGCAAATTGGAGAAGGCAAGTATTTGTTTTCAACACGATTAGATGTTGAGTATTTGAATGAGACCTATAAATTAATGATTCCAGAAGAAGATTCTTATGGCACATTAGGAGGTTTTATTGTCAATCATACAAAAGAAATCCCACAAAAAGGAGATAAAATTGTAATAGATAAGTTTCATTTTTATATTGAAGAGGCATCAAATAAGAAAATAGAACTAGTCAAAATGACAATTAAAGACTGATTTTTTAAATTAATGAAAAAAAATGTTGAAAATAAAACGCTAGTTGTATTGTTATTAACTAGATAATTGTATTTTCGCAAACTGAATATAAAATTAACGATAATAAAATGGCAGTTTTAGCAAAAATTAGACAGCGTTCCGCTTTATTGATAGGAGTTATTGCACTTGCATTATTTGCATTTATAATACAAGATCTATTTACAAGAGGAACATTTGGTCAAAGTTCAAAAGATGTAGGAAGCATCGATGGAAAAGATATTTCATTTGAAGACTTTAGAGTTAAAGTTAGTAATGTTGAAAAAAGTGGGCAAGGTATAACTTCCACTGAAGCTGCAAACAGAGTTTGGGATCAAGAAGTTTCAATCGCTTTATTGTCATCTCAATTTGATAAATTAGGATTGAGAGTTGGTGAAAAACACATTTTAGAGGTTTTGAAATCAGATCCAAATATTGGTAAAAACCCAATGTTCTTAAACGCAGCAGGAATTTTTGATGTTGTTAAGTTTAAAGATTATTTTAAAACAAATCCAGAAGCTGCACAATACATCGCTGAGAAAGAGAAAGATGCTGAATTGAATGCTAAGTTTCAAATCTATAATACTTTAATTAAATCAGGACTTTACACAACTGCTAGTGAAGGAAAATTAAAGTATGAAATGGAAGCGAATAAAGTGAGTTTTGCTTATGCAGCAGCTCCTTATTCTTCTATTAAAGATAGTGAAGTAAAAATCTCTGATGATGAGATTGTAGCTTACATGAAGAAAAACGAGAAAAAATTCAAAGCTGATGCAACTCGCGAAATTCAGTACGTTTTAGTTGAAGATAAAGCTTCTAAAGAAGATGAGGCTGAAATTAAAGCTAAATTAACTGCTTTATTATCAGGAAGTGTTGTTTACAATGCAAAAACAGGTAAAAACGATACATTGCCAGGATTTAAAAGTGCAACAAACATTGCTGAATTTGTAAATGCAAATTCTGATGTGCCTTACGATTCTACTTATGTTCCTAAAAATGCATTACCAGCAGTTGATGCTGATAAATTATTTAGCTTGCCAGCTGGAGCAATCTACGGACCATACGTTTACGGAAGATATTATGCGATCTCTAAATCTTTAGGGTTTAAAGCTGGTGTTAATGCAAAAGCAAGTCATATCTTAATTGGTTATGAAGGATCTCAAACTCCAAATCCAAAAGAGAAAAGAACTAAAGAAGAAGCTAAAGCTAAAGCAGAAGAAATTTTAGCTCAAGTTCAATCTAATCCAGATAGTTTTATGATGTTGGCTTTTACAAGTTCTGATGATTCATCTGCACAGCAAGGTGGTGATTTAGGATATTTTGGACCAAACCAAATGGTAAAACCTTTCAATGATTTTGTATTCAGCAACGGAATTGGTAAAGTTGGTTTAGTAGAAACTCCTTTCGGATTTCACATTATCAAAATTACAGACAAACAAGACGGAATTCGTTTAGCTACAATCGCTCAAAAAATCGAGCCTTCTGAAGCTACATCTGATAAAGTATTTACATTAGCGACTAAATTCGAAATGGATGCTGCTGATAAAGATTTCAACGCTGCAGCAAAAGAATTAGGTTTAAAAGTGGCTCAGCCAGTTAATGCAAAAGCTATGGATGAAGCGTTTGGACCATTAGGAAACCAACGTAACATTGTAAGATGGGCTTTTGATAAAGAAACTGACAAAGGAGATGTAAAACGTTTTGAAATTGCAAACATCGGACACGTTATCGCACAATATAAAGGGGAAAATAAATCTGGTTTAGTTTCTGTTGATATGGCAAGACCTTATGTTGAGCCAATCTTGAAAAACAAGAAAAAAGCAGAATTGTTAAAAGCTAAAATGCAAGGTTCTAGCATTGAAGCTATTGCTAAAGCTGCAGGTGTTGCAGTTCAACAAGCTACAGATGTAACTCTAGATAATCCTGTATTGCCAGGCGGAGTTGGACAAGAGCCAAGAGTAGTAGGTAATGCATTTGCTTTAGCAGCAAACAAAATCTCTGCTCCAATTGAAGGAAATACAGGTGTTTATGTTGTTAAAAACATTAAAACTGTAAAAGCTCCTGCAATTGCTAATCATGCTGCTTATGTAGAGAAAGTAAAAGCTCAAAGTGCTAATGATGCAAGTAGAGTATTGCCAGCGTTGAAAAACAATGCTAAAATTGAAGATAACAGATTACAATTTAACTACTAGTTTTATTACGTTAAAAAGGTTAATATATAAGAGCCCAAAACTAAATGTTTTGGGCTTTCTTTTTTTTAGTGACTTTGCTAAGATTTGGTTTCGTAATTAGTGTTTTTTAATTTTTATAGATCTAATAAAGAGTTTTTAATTTTTAAAAAGTAAGTTTTATTTCAAGATTAGATAAAACACGCACAAGGAATTGGTAAAGGTTTTCTGTCCTTATTGAAGCAAATATTTTTCTTTGTATTAATTTTCCTAAAGTATATAGGGATTATCGAAATTTAATTTGAAAAACTTGTGATTTTCAAAATATTACAGTTTATTTGCTCGATTTTTCATTTTAACATATTTTTGGCTTTTGCTGGAAATAAAATGAGAAAGAATCCAAAACCAAAAGCAATATCCTTAAATAATTAATCATTTAATGTTTTTTACTTTTAATTTTTTTAGAAAGAAGCCGAGAGTATACACCAAAATAGAGAGTCATATTTATGGGATTATTATCGAGCTTTTAAAAGTTGCCAGCACCGACATCAATGTTGATGAATTGGGTGGGAAGTATTATTTGAGTAATGAAGAACAGCATTTTAAAGTTACTATTTTGAGTAACGATTATGTGATCAGATTGACCAATACACATGATTCTGTTGCCGAAAAATATGATAAAGTTTTTGTAGAAGATGTTCTAAGAGCAGTAAAAGAGGAGAAACACCGCCGAATGGAAGTAGTTTACGATTCTATTACAAACAGTATCGAAAAAATGGCTGAACGCTTGCACAATAGGCTTATAGAGTCTAACGAGCAAGAAAGTAAAGCTGTTCGTCGTTTGGAGACCAAGCACGTTAAAAGCACTAAAAAGGCTAACTAATGTCTTTTTTCAAAATTGATTTATAAAATCATTTCTTCATAAGTCAAAATCGTCTCATATCCTTTATTAAAGAAGTAGTCTTTCGGATTTTCTTTAGAAACTACCATAACAAAATCGCCGCCCCAAGCTCCTAGACTTTTAATGACACCATTAAAATCAGGAAAAACAGCTTCTTTTATAGTTTGCATTTCTAAGATTTTGCTCAAATGGATTTCGTGTTTATGAACTGCAGAAGCAAAATCTTTTAATGTTTGAGCATGAAGAATCGTGTTTGTAATTTTATTGTTTTCTGCAACGCGGTCTGCCAAATGATTGTTTTTGTGGTTGTTGTATGAGAAAATAGCAGATTTGCTGTTTTGTTTTTTATTCAAGTAAACAAAATAGATATGCTCCTTAAAGTCTGGGTTAAATTCAACTTGTTTTACAAAATTATCTTTTATTCTGTATACAACAGGGGTGTTGTTTTGTGCGCACGCAATATCGTAACCGCTTCCGCCAAAACTATTGTTTAATAGCGTAAAAGCATTAATTTCAGTCCACTGCGCAATATTATTTATAAGAGTCGAGGAAGTTCCTAATCCCCAGTTTTTTGGAAAACTCAAATGCGTGCTTACTTTATAGCCTGTAGCGTTATCAATAAACTTTGGATTTAAGATATAAGCTTCATGCAGGATGTTGACTAAAGTCGATTTTACCGTGTCAATTTGAGAGTCTAAACCTTTTATAACTTCGTCAAATGAAATAGTCTCTTCAAACCATAAGTGTTTGTCGTAATCATAACTTTTCCATTCGATTTGTTTGTCTTCTGAATCTTCAATCACTAAATCCTGACCAAATTTTGTAGGCAACGCAAAAGCATCTGCTCCATCTAAAACCAGATATTCTCCAGCTATAAAAAGTTTTCCGTTACTATAAAAGGTTGTTGACATACTTGTTTTATTATATAAATTCTAAATCTAAATTTCAAATTCCAAATGTGAAATTCCAAATTCCAAGTAGGAAATTTGGAATTTGGAACTTAAAATATTGGATTTTTTTTGACTTTGTTATTTTCTTAAGTTTTCAATAAATTCTACCACAGCGCTATGAGAAACTGCTGTTTTTTTGAAGTGTGTTTTAATTAAATGTCGCTCTTCATCGGTAGCTTCAAATTGATTGATGATGTTGTTAAGATGCATTTTCATGTGGCCTTCCTGAATTCCAGTTGTGGTTAACGAGCGTAAGGCAGCAAAATTTTGTGCTAAACCTGCAACAGCTACAATCTGCATTAATTCTGGAGCAGAAGGTTTTTCTAAAATTTCTAAGCACAATTTTACTAATGGATGTAAAGAAGTTAAGCCACCAACTGTGCCAACTGCAAGCGGAATTTCAAGCCAAAAAGTAAAGATTCCGTCTTCGATTTTGGCGTGAGATAAACTCGCGTATTGACCATTTCGTGCTGCATAAGCGTGAACACCAGCTTCTACGGCTCTAAAATCGTTTCCTGTTGCCAGAATTACGGCATCGACACCATTCATGATGCCTTTATTATGGGTAACCGCTCTAAAAGGTTCTACTTCTGCAATTTGAACAGCTTGCACAAAACGTTCTGCAAACTCTTGAGGATTGGTGATGTGCTTTTCTGCTAATTCTTCAATTGGGCAAGAAACTTCGGCTCTAACCAGGCAGTGTGGCACGTAGTTAGAAAGAATACTCATTATGACCTCTAAACTTTCACCATTTTCACATAAATCAGAATTTTGAGCTTCTTCTTTTAAAGTTGAAGCAAATTGCTCTAAGCAAGAATTGATGAAATTGGCTCCCATGCTGTCTTTGGTTTCAAAAGTAGCATGAAGCTGATAGTAGTTTTCAAGTAAACTTCTTTTGTCTTTTAGTTTAATATCTAAAATTCCTCCCCCACGCTGCTGCATGTTTTTGGTAATGCTTTGCGTTTCTGAAAAGAATTTTGGTTTTAATTGATCGAAAAATTCAGTTAATTTTTCTGCATCTCCATTATAAGTAAAATGCACCTGACCAATTTTTTCAGTATTGATAATAGTAGCTTTAAATCCGCCTCTTGTAGACCAATATTTTGCTGCTTTTGAAGCTGCTGCGACTACAGAACTCTCTTCGATTGCCATCGGAATTGTTTTGTATTTTCCGTTAATCAAAAAGTTAGGGGCAACTCCAAGTGGAATATAAAGGTTTGTAATGGTGTTTTCTATAAATTCGTCATGAAGCTGCTGAAGCTTTTCGTCTGAATTCCAGTAATTTCTTATAATATTTTGTGCCTCTTCAGGATTTGAAAAATATTCATTTGCAATCCAGTTAATTTTTTCTTTTTTGGATAATTTAGAAAATCCGGCAACAGCGTTGTTCATTCTCAATGTATTAAATAATATTGTGTGCGCAAAGATACTATTTTAAGAGTTTTGATTGCAATCTATTTCAGACATGAAAGTACGCAATCGTTATTTTTTTTAACATTTAACACTTAAAATGTGTATTATGTTTATTTTTTTTACTAAAATTGGGCTCTTTTTATATTTAAAATAATTCTAATGAATACAAGCAAATTTACTGCAGTACTTTTATTCTTAACTGCGGTTGTTTTTGGACAGCAGAAAATAACTGTCGAAAATGTTTTTAGCGGTACTTTCCGGGCTAAAGGAATGGATGAACTACAATCGCTGAAAAATACAAATCAATATACTGTTTTAAATGTAGATCAGGCAAGCAGAAGTATGCAGATTGATTTATACGATTTTGCTACCCTGAAAAAAGTATCCAATCTTATTGATACTAAGAACCATAAAGAACTTGCCGACGGAATTGACAGCTATACTTTTGATGCTTCTGAAAAAAAGATCTTAATTGCTTGTCATTCTTCTAAAATCTTCCGTCACTCTTTTACTGCCGATTACTACCTTTATGATATCGCAGCAAAATCTCTGATCAAACTTGTTGATTTTCAAATTCAAGAGCCAACATTCTCACCTGACGGAACAAAAATCGCTTACGCAAAAGAAAATAACTTATATGTATACGACGTAGCCTCAAAAAAATCTACGGCTATTACAACAGACGGAAAGAAAAATGCTGTTATAAATGGTATTACGGACTGGGTTTATGAAGAAGAATTTGCATTTGTTCGCGCTTTTGACTGGAGTAAAGACAGTAAAAAAGTAGCTTATATTCGTTTTGACGAAAGTCAAGTTCCTGAGTTTTCAATGTCAATCTTTCATAAAGATTTATATCCAAAAATTGAGACTTTTAAATATCCTAAAGCTGGAGAAAAAAATTCAGAAGTTTCGTTACATATCTATGATGTAGCTGCTGCGGCAACTAAAAAAGTAGATTTAGGAAAATATAATGATTTCTATATTGCAAGAATGCAATGGACAAATGATGCAAATGTACTTTGTGCACAGGTTTTAAACCGTCATCAAGATAATTTAGACTTATTGTTTGTTGATGGAAACACAGCTGCTTCAAAAGTAGTTTTGAATGAAAAAGATAAAGCATATGTAGATATCAATGATAATTTGACGTTCTTAAAAGATAACAGCTTTATCTGGACAAGCGAAAAAGACGGTTTCAATCATATTTATGTATATGATAAAAACGGAAAACTTAAAAATCAAGTTACAAAAGGAAACTGGGAAGTAGTTTCATACTACGGTTTCGACGAAAAAACAAAAACTATTTTCTACCAATCTACAGAAAATGGTTCTATTAATAGAGATCTTTACAGAATTGGTTTAGACGGAAAAAATAAAGTTCGTTTATCTTCAAAAACTGGAACAAATAAAGCGACATTCAGTCCAAATTTCCAATACTTTATCAATACGTATTCTAGCGCTACACAGCCAACGGTTTATACTTTAAATGATGCAAAAGCTGGAAAAGAAATTCAGGTTATCGAAAATAATCAGGCTCTTGCTGATAAATTGAAAGCGTATGATCTTCCTTCAAAAGAATTTATTGTTTTAAAAACAGCAAAAGGAAATGAATTGAATGCTTGGATTTTAAAACCAAAAGATTTTGATCCTTCAAAAAAATATCCTGTTTTCATGTTCCAATATTCTGGTCCAGGATCTCAGCAGGTAGCAAATCAGTGGAATAATTCTAATGATTACTGGTTCCTTTCATTAACGCAGCAAGGTTATATCGTAGCTTGTGTTGACGGAAGAGGTACAGGTTACAAAGGGGCTGATTTCAAAAAAGTGACTCAAAAAGAATTAGGAAAATATGAGGTTGAAGACCAAATAGATGCTGCAAAAGTAATTGGTGGTTATTCTTATGTTGATGCTTCAAGAATTGGAATCTTCGGATGGAGCTATGGTGGTTTCATGGCTTCTAACTGTATTTTCCAAGGAAACGATGTGTTTAAAATGGCAATTGCTGTTGCACCAGTTACCAACTGGAGATTTTATGACAGCGTTTACACAGAAAGATACATGCAGACTCCACAAGAAAATGCAAGTGGATATGATCAAAACTCTCCAATTAATCATGTTAGTAAATTGAAAGGAAAGTTCTTATTGATTCACGGTTCTGGAGATGACAATGTTCATGTTCAAAACTCGATGCAGATGATGGAAGCTTTAATTCAAGCTAATAAACAGTTTGATTCTCAAATTTATCCAGATAAAGACCACGGTATTTATGGCGGAAACACTAGAGTTCAGCTTTACACAAAAATGACCAATTTCATCAAAGAAAATCTATAATTTAAAATCATAACCTAATTAAATAGTGAATAATATGGGAGAAACACAAGTAAAAACCGCGCATCCAAAAGGGCTTTGGGTATTGTTTGGAACGGAGATGTGGGAGCGATTCAATTTTTATGGAATGCGAGCTTTATTAACTTTATTCCTTGTGAATTCATTATTAATGAAGGAAGAAGAAGCTTCTTTAATTTACGGAGGTTTCCTTGGGCTTTGTTATTTGACTCCAATGTTAGGAGGTTTTGTTGCTGACCGCTATTTAGGAAACAGAAATTGTATCTTATTAGGAGGGTTATTAATGGCAATAGGACAAATGCTTTTGTTTACCAGCGGAAGTATTTTTGAGTCTAATTTAGACTTGGCAAAAATCGTTATGTACTCTGCATTGGGTGTAATTGTTTTTGGTAACGGATTCTTTAAGCCAAACATTTCTAGTATGGTTGGAAGTTTGTATCCAAAACAAGAAAAAACAAAATTAGATAGTGCTTTTACTATTTTCTATATGGGAATTAACATCGGAGCATTCTTAGGCCAGTCTATCTGTCCTTTGTTAGGAGATGTTAAAGATGCTGGTGGAATTAGAGATATCCACGCTTTTAGATGGGGATTCATGGCGGCTTCTGTGGCTATGTTATTAGGAACAATTTTGTTCTATTTCTTAAAAAATAAATATGTAGTTTCTCCAGAAGGAAAACCATTAGGAGGACTTCCTTCTAAAAATGATGCTTCAGACTTTGAAGAGGGAGAAGCGCAAAAGGCAAACTTTTCAAATAAAGCTCTTGCTATGGCAGGGGTAGCATTTATTGCTTTAGGATTCTTTTTCCATTATGTTGTAGGTCAGAACTTAATTTATACTTTGATTTATTCAAGTGGTTTGGCTTTGGCAGGATTAATTATATCTGATACTTCTTTAACTAAAATTGAAAGAGATAGAATTATTGTAATCTATATCGTATCGTTCTTTATTATTTTCTTCTGGGCGGCATTTGAGCAGGCAGGTTCATCTTTAACTTTTATTGCAGATAACCAAACAGACAGACATTTCTTTGGTTGGGCAATGCCACCATCGATGGTTCAAATTTTTAACGGAATGTTTGTAGTGTTTTTAGCGGTTCCTTTCAGTATTCTTTGGGATACTTTGAGAGCTAAAGGGAAAGAGCCGATTTCTCCAGTAAAACTGGCTGCGGGTTTAGTAATCATTTCGATCAGTTTCTTTATGATTGCTACTCAGGTATCTTATATCGGGACTTCTGGTTTATTGCTAGTTAAATGGTTGATCTTATTATATTTCTTAAATACATGTGCAGAGTTATGTTTGTCTCCAATTGGTTTGTCATTGGTTGGTAAATTATCTCCAAAACGTTTTGCCTCATTATTATACGGAGTATTCTTTTTGTCTAATGCATCAGGTTACGCTTTAGGAGGAACTTTAGGTTCTATCTTGCCAGCAACTGGTGATAAATTTGCAAAAGCAAAAGAATTAGGAATCGATCTTCAGGCAGTTTTAGATAAAAAAATAACACTTTCAGCAGACCAATTGGCTTTGTTGGATCATCATCAAATTAGTGCGCAAAACCCAATTTTTGCAGGATTTGAAATCCATAACTTATATGAATTCTTTATGGTATTTGTTGTCCTAACTGGTATTGCTGCAATTTTATTATTTGCTTTAACACCACTATTGAAAAAATTAATGCACGGTGTTAGATAAAAAATGGAAAACAATATTACTTTAGAAGAAATTCAAAATTTTAAAGGCAAGTACCCAAAACAATTGTGGTACTTGTTTTTGGTTGAAATGTGGGAGCGTTTTTGTTTCTACGGAATGAGAGGGGTTTTAGCTTTTTTTATGGTAGACCAATTAGGTCTAGTAGAAGGAAAAGCAAATTTGCAATATGGAGCAATTCAGGCTTTTGTATATGCATTTACTTTTATCGGTGGAATCTTTGCCGATAAAATACTAGGTTTTAAGAAATCGCTTCTTTTTGGAGGAATTGTCATGATTCTTGGGAACTTGCTTATTGCAGCTTCTCCGCATGATTTCTTTTATTACGGAATAACACTTTCTATTATCGGAACTGGTTTTTTTAAACCAAACGTATCTTCAATGGTAGGGGAGTTGTATCACGAAAGTGACGGCCGTCGAGATGCTGGTTACGGATTGTTTTATGCGGGAATTAATATTGGAGGTATGCTTGGTGGCGCAATTCCTATTTATTTAGGAAAGAACTATTCTTGGAGTCTTTGTTTTCTTTCTGCGGCAATTGTTATGATAATTGGAGTTATTACTTTTCTCTTAACGAAAAAGCATCTAGCGCCAATTGGAAATTCTCCGTTAGAAAATCATGCGCCTAAAAAACGTAATCTTTATGAAACTGCAGTTTATGTAGGTTCTTTTGTTGTAATTCCATTAGTTTATATAATGGTTATCAATTCTGATTTTACAGAGTACTTTATGTATACTATGGGAGTAGTGGCATTAGGATATTTTGCATATGAATTGATAATGTTAAAAGATGGAAAACAGCAGAGAAAACTTCTAGCTGCATTTGTATTCATTTTTGGATACTTTATGTTTATGGCTATCTCGGAGCAATCTGGAGGTTCATTGTCTTTGTTTGCAAAAGACAATTTATCGAACAAGTTGTTGTTTTTTCATATTGATCCAAATGTGGTAAATAATAGTATCAACTCCTTGTATGTTGTTATTTTTAGTCCATTGGTAGGCTTGTTATGGATATTAATGGCTAAACGAAAAATTGAACCGAATACTGTTATTAAGTTTGGGTTGTCATTTATTTTGCTTGCGGCAGGTTTCTTTATCTTTTACTCTGCTAGATTTTTTGTAGATGCAGATGGATTAAGTTCTCTTGATGTTTTTGCTTTAGGATATCTTGTTTATACGCTTGGAGAGTTGTGTATTGGTCCAATCGGAATGTCGGTAATTACCAAATTATCTCCTAAACGATTGTTTGGAATGATGATGGGATTATGGTTCTTGTCTAGTGCATTCGGGCAGTTTGCTGCCGGTAAATTGGGAGCTGAAATATCTGATGCCAACACAGGAACGACATTAATGTCTAAACTTATTGCTTATACAGACGGATATTATCAATTAGCATTATATTCTTTAATTGCGGGAGTTGTTTTAATTGTGGCTACCCCGCTAATCAGAAGGTTAATGCAGGAAGTTAAATAATTATATTGTAATAACTTTTTGCATAAATTTGCATAAAATTCCTCGTTATGAAAAAAATACTACTCATCGCTTTGTTTTTAATTGGTGCCGCAAATATTCAGGCACAAGAATTAAAATGGTATACAGATGTTAGAGAAGCCATTACTATAAGTAACAAAGAACAAAAGCCTATGCTAATGTTTTTTACTGGCAGTGATTGGTGTGGTTGGTGTATTCGTTTGCAAAATGAAGTTTTAAAAACTGCTGAATTTAAAAAGTGGGCGACAGATAATGTAGTTCTAGTAGAATTAGATTATCCTAGAGCTGTTGCACAAACGCCAGAGCTTAAAAGTCAAAACAATGAATTGCAGCAAGCTTTCGGTATTCAAGGGTTTCCAACTGTTTTCTTTACAAGTGCAGAAACAAAAGACGGAAGAGTTAATTTTAAAGGTCTTGGTAAAACGGGATATGTTGCCGGTGGTCCATCTGCTTGGTTAAATGTTGCAGAAGGAATAGTGCATCCAAAGAAATTATAAATTTAGAATAAAAAAATATCAAAAGGTCCCTTACAGTGTAAGGGACCTTTTTTTGTTTAGTAGGAAAAATTCTTTACAAAATCTGTGTAAATTGAGTATTATTTATTTTATCATGTTTAAAAAAACATATAATGTATTTTTTGTGCTAATAAAATTTGGATAACTAAAATATAATGTTAATTTCGTCTTGCTAATCTAACCAAAACCAATTTATATGACTAAAAAATTACTTATCCTACTATTTTTTTTAGGTTCATTTATGGCGCAAGCACAAAACTTAGCATGGAGAACAAACATGACAGATGCTATTGCTATAAGTAATGACCAGAAAAAACCAATGCTGATTTTATTCACTGCCTCAGGTGTACCAGAAAATCTTCAAAATGAAATCTTTAAAACGCCCGATTTTGCGGTATGGTCACGCGACAATGTGGTCTTAGTAAAATTAGATTTATCTGATATGAATGCTTCAGATAGCGATCGTGAACAAAATGTGAAATTAAAAAATGCATTTGGAGTTCAAGATCTTCCAGAAGTATGCTTTGCAATGGCGTCGGTAAGAAAAAACAAAACTACATTTAGTGCCTTAGGAAAAATAGCCTATAAACCTGGAGGAGCGAAAGCTTGGATTGCAGAATCTAATGCAATTTTACATCCAGCAGAATAGTAAACGATTTCATTCGACTTTTATTTTAATTTTTTTTAGTCCCCTTTCTGTTTTACAGAAGGGGATTTTTTTATTATTAAAAAGATCAATCAATATTTAACGGTTTTTATTAGTGTTTATTTCACATTTATTAAAAAATAAGCAATTTATTGTCAATTTGATTTTAATGCTTAGAAGTTGGTTTTTAATCTCTTAAATTCTTTATTGGATTCTATTTTTATACTATTTTAGTTTTATTAACATAACCCAAACTAAAATTTATATGCCGAAAAAATTACTTATCCTATTATTTTTTTTAAGTCCATTTTATATGAATTCTCAAAATATAATATGGAAAACAGACATCAATGATGCTGTAACTGCAAGCGCAGAAAAAAGAAAACCGTTACTCATTTTTTTTACTAGTCAAAACGTGAGTCCTCAATTGCAAAATGAAATTTTTGCCACTCGTGATTTTGAAGAATGGTCGCGTAAAAATGTTATTTTGGTCAAGCTTGATCTTTCCGATCCGTCTATTTCTGATGCAAGTAAAGAGCAAAATTTACGATTGAAAAATGCTTTTGGTATCGAAGAGATTCCGCAAGTGTGTTTTTCTGAAGTTACTAGTAGAAAAGGAAAGACCAATTTTAATAAACTAGGGCTTATTGGCTATACAGCTTCTGGCGTTAAATCATGGATTTCTGAATCGGATTTGATTTTAAATCCAGAATAAAATTACAATCTATAATATCCCTTTTCTTTTGTTGAATGAAAAGGGATATTTTTTTTAAGACAACTATTTTTCCAATTTTTCTGAATCGAATTAGAGTTCGATCCATCGGCAATAACAATTTTGGGATGAATATTTTCTAGCAATCTATCCAGATTTATTTTTGAGGTCTGAGTTAGAATTAAGATATCTGGATTTATTTTTTCTGGTAAAGTTTTAGTGCTGTCAATAATTAGAATTTTGTTGTCTTTAAAATAAAGCACATTTTTAATTTCTGTGATTCTAGATAACGCAATTGAATTCCCTACGAGATACGAATTGATGTTTCGATTGTTTTCAATAACAGTATCTCTAGTGAAAAACACAAGATTTCTTCCTGAACGTTCAGAAATGAGAGTATTGTTTCTTTCGTTATAAACAATCAATTCTTCTTCTTTTTCTGTTTCTATTTTGGTTAAAATAAAGGCAAGCTGGATCGCAATAATTGAAATTAATGCATATAGCAATTTGCTGAAACTTGGTTTTTTAATCCAGACAATCGTGCTGATTATAAATAAAGAAAATGCCCATAAATGAAACAAATTAAAGCTAATGTCTCGGATAACAAACGAATCTATAGAAGCAACAGCATGAATCATGAGATTTAGCAGATAAATGCTTTTCTCAAAAATCATGGTGATGAATAAAGGCGGACTAGTGAAAATAGCGATAATCATAACCACAATTCCAGCAATCATGATAAAGGATAAAATAGGGAGTATAATAATGTTCGTGACAAAAAATAATCCTGGAAATTGATGAAAATAGTAAAGGCATAAAGGCAATGTGCCAATTTGAGCAGCGAATGAAACCGTTAAAGCTTCCCAAATGTAAACTGTTATTTTGTTCTTTGGTTTATAAATGTTTTTTAAAATAGGCTGTAGCCAAAGGATGAAAAAAAGTGCGATATAACTTAATTGAAAGCCAACATCAAACAAGAAATAAGGCTCAAAAAGTAATATTAGTAAAATTGAAACTAGTAAAGTATGGTAGATGTTGCCAGTTCGGCGCAAATGATTTCCAATTGCAAGAAAGGAGAACATGACTACAGATCTCAAAACGGAAGGAGATAAACCAGAAATAATAGCAAAACCAGCTAAGGAAATTAGAATGCAAGCCAGTTTAAAAAACGAACCTTTTTTTGTGTTTGGAATTGGTTTGAGTATAAAGGTTATAAAAAGCATTATAAAGCCTACATGAAGCCCAGAAACCGATAAAACGTGTGTAGCGCCAGAGGATTGATAATCTTGGATGATATCTTGTGAGATGTCCTGCTGCTGACCTAAAATGAGCGCCAGAGCAACATTCATTTCAGATTTGTTGAATTTTGACTTTTCAAGATTAAAAATTATTCGCGAATGTAATTTGGCACAATAATACCAAATGTCTTTTTGAATGTTTTTGTTCACCAAAATTTCTTTTTTGGAACAATAAATCTGAGCATAAATTTGTTTGTCTGCCAAATAGCTGCTGTAATCAAATTGATTTGGATTTTTACTGGGTTTATTTCGCTGTAAAAGCGTTTGAATTTTAATGCTGTTTCCTATAATTAGAGGATTGCGGCTACTATCTTTTTGAACGTTTACAATTATTTTTCCAGAATAAACTTTTCCTGAAATGGTTTTGATATGTCCAATGTAACGATCACTGAAATCATTGCTTTTTAATTTTTCTCTCAAGATTAAAGTAAGAGATTGTTTTGTTTCAAATGCTGCTTTGCAATGCGTGTAATTGTTCTTTTGAAGACTTTCGGTATGGCTAATAAGGGTAAAAGAACCCAAGAAAAAAGAGAGCAAGTAAACTGAAATCCCGAAAAGAATTGTTTTCTTATTGTTTTTTAAATTCCAGAAAAAGGTAATGAAAAATAGGGTAAGACAAATTATTAGTAAATAATGAATTGCCGCAATAGGTAAGTGTAGATAATAAGATGTGATGACACCTATTATAAAAGCGATTGTAATTTTTATTAACGGAAAATCTAATACTTTCATAGCTTAAAAGTATTAAATATTTGTAAGAAAAATAATAAAAAAAATATTTTTTTATGGAAGAATCCTATTTACCTGTTCAAAAGAGTTTTTGTAATAGGGTTCTTTGGTAGAGGAAATAATTACACCTTTTGAAGTAGAAGAATGTACAAATTTTATTTCATCAGAATTGACCTCTGTAATTAGCCCGACGTGATTGATTTGTCTGCTTTTGTTGGTTTTAAAGAAAATTAAATCTCCCTTTTTTGCGTCATTTAACGGTACAACTTTTCCAATTTTTGCTTGATCAAAAGAACTTCTCGGAAGTTTGATATTTTCACTTTCAAAAGTAGTGTAAACCAGTCCAGAACAATCAAAACCGCTTTTTGTAGTTCCGCCTGCTTTATAGCGAACGCCAATATTATCAGTAGCTTTTTCAATTAAATTATTAACCAAAGCTCTGTTTTCTTTTTTCGATTCGCTTTTTGTGCTGTTTTTTGATACCGCTGTCGAAGTCGATCTACAAGAAGTAACGGCAATTGCTAAAAGCAGAAAAATTACAATTCGTTTCAAATTAATTAATTATTTTGTTTTAAATCGGCAACAATGAGTTTTGCTGTGTTTTTACTCGCGCCAACTCCACCTAATTTTTGTTCTAATATATCGTAATTTTGCAGCACTTTATTGCGATGGCCAGGCTCTAATAATTTTTGAAGTTCTTCTTTGATTCGTTTTTTATTACAATCTGCTTGAATCAACTCGGTCACAACTTCTTGATCCATAATTAAATTGACAAGAGAAATATATTTTAATGTAATAATACGTTTTGCAATTTGGTACGAAACTTCGCTTCCTTTATAGCAAACTACTTCGGGAACTTTAAAAAGAGCTGTTTCAAGAGTCGCAGTTCCAGAAGTTACCAGAGCAGCGGTAGAAGAACGAAGCAAATCGTACGTTTTATTGGAAACAAAGGCGATGTTTTTATTTTTTAGAAACTGCTGATAAAATTCGTATTCCTGACTTGGAGCACCCGCGATAACAAATTCGTAATCCTGAAAATCATCCACAACGCTCAACATTACGCTCAACATTTTGGTAATTTCCTGTTTACGGCTTCCTGGTAGAACGGCAATAATGGGCTTTTCGCCTAAATTATTTTCTTTTCTAAATAACGCTTCATCAAAAGCGGGCTGATTCTGGATGGCATCAATTAGCGGATGGCCAACAAAATCTACAGGAAAATGATGTTTGTCTTCGTAGAAACTTTTCTCGAAAGGCAAAATAACATACATCTTATCAACGTCTTGTTTGATGGCTTTAATTCGGTTTTCTTTCCAAGCCCAAATTTGAGGAGAAATATAGTAATGCGTTTTATAGCCTAATTCTTTTGCCCATTTTGCAATTCGCATATTAAAACCAGGATAATCAATAAAAATAATCACATCTGGTTTAAACTCCGAGATGTCTTTTTTACAGATTTTAATATTGTTTAAAATGGTTTTTAAATTGAAAACCACTTCAATAAAGCCCATAAAAGCTAGGTCGCGATAGTGTTTTACCAGAGTTCCGCCTGCTTTTTGCATTAGGTCTCCACCCCAAAATCTAATTTCTGCTTCTGGATCTTCGGTATATAAGGCCTTCATTAAATTTGAACCATGTAAATCTCCAGAGGCTTCTCCTGCAATTATGTAATACTTCATGTTGGTTTTTTTGTAAATGTGCTAAAGTTGTAACCATTTAAGGGAACTTAGCAAAGATAAGATTTAAATAACTAATGTAGAAATTGCCAGTACAATCACGGCTAAAATTACGCCACGCGCCATAAATTCTTTATTTCTTTTTAACAGAATACCAAAAACGGCAAGGTCTAAAAGTGTTCCTATAGTAATTATTTTTCCGAGATATCCGTATTCTCGAATCATTTGAAATCCTTGAGAAATATCAAATGTGGTAAAAAAAGTGATGAATAGATAACTTCCTAAAAGAGCTGTGAAAATTCCGATTAAAAATCCGATCAGTATTTCTTTAATCATTTAATTTCCAAGTATTAAGTTGTTGAATAGAGTGGTGAGCGGTCAAGTCAAATTGTACCGGAACTACAGAAACATATCCGTTTTCCAATGCCCATTCGTCAGTGTCTTCGCCTTTATCTTCGTTTACAAATTTTCCGGCAAGCCAGTAATAATCTTTTCCAAAAGGAGTTTGTCTTTTATCAAATTTTTGCGCGTAGTAGGCTTTCGCTTGACGGCAAACTTTAATTCCTTTAATTTCAGACTCCTTTAGTTTTGGAAAATTCACATTTAAAACGACTCCTGGCGGAAGTTTATTGGCAAGGGTTTCTAAAGTGATTTTTTTTACGAAAGATTTTATAGGTTCAAAATCAGCATTCCAATCAAAATCTAAAAGAGAAAAACCTATGGCTTGAATACCTTCGATTCCAGCTTCAACCGCGGCGCTCATGGTGCCGGAATATATGACATTAATAGAAGAATTCGATCCGTGATTTATTCCCGAAACGCACAAATCGGGTTTCCGTTTTAAGATTTCGTTTACTGCCAATTTTACACAATCGACAGGCGTGCCAGAGCAGCTGTACTCTGCAATTGTGTCATTGTCTTTGGAGATTTTATCAATAAATAAAGTATTATTGACGGTGATGGCGTGCCCCATTGCACTTTGTGGTTTGTCTGGCGCAACAACAATGACATCGCCTATTGTTTCCATAACGCTAATAAGGGCTCTAATTCCGGGAGCCAAAATACCATCATCGTTAGTTACTAATATAAGTGGTTTCTCAGCTTTCATTTAATAAATATTATGTGTAGTTTTAACAATTGTAAGATTTTAAGAACAAAATTAATCACAATTATTTGCGAGAACTCACAAATACTGTAAAATTTGTCAACTAAGGTAAAGAACTTTTTTGCGAATTAAACATTTTTATATCTTTAACAAAAAATTATCGAAGCGTTAGCTCTCGTGGCATAGTTTTTAACGTAACTTAGATAAAAAAATTGATGAATGCTATTATAAAGTTTATGAAAAGAAATTATAAGATACTCATAGCCGTATTGTGCTTATCGCTTACATTATTTGCATTTAAGATGAATGCCGATAGGACAATCGACCCAGATCCAAACAAAGACAAGACACTTTTAGAATTATTAGCATTTGTTATTGAAAAAGGACATTATAGCCCAGCAGAAATAAATGATGAATTTTCTAAAGGTATTTTCAAGGATTACATTGATGCTCTAGACCCTTCAAAAAGATTTTTTCTTCAGTCTGATATTGACGAATTCAAACAGTATGAATTAATGCTGGACGATCAGTTTTTGAATAAAGATATTACGTTTTTCAACCTTACCTATACAAGGTTAATGAAGCGTATGGAGGAAAGTAAAAAACGTTATAAAACGATTTTAGCTCAGCCATTTAACTATAATGTAGATGAGACTTTTGATGCGGATTATGAGAAGATTCCGTATGCAAAAAACTTAGCGGAAATTAATGAAAGATGGAGAAAACAAATCAAATTATCCACTCTTTCTTCTTTGGTTACAAAACAAAAAATTGAAGATGAAAAGAAGAAAAAAGATCCAGCTTACAAAGAGAAATCTTTTGAAACTTTAGAGAAAGAAACTCGTGAGAGCTCATTAAAATCTCTAGATGATAATTTTAGCGTGATTAAAGATTTGAATAGAGACTACTGGTTTTCTGTTTATTTGAACTCTATCATGGCTCGTTTTGATCCGCACACAAGCTATTTTGCACCAGAAGAAAAAGATCGTTTTGATGTAAACATCAGCGGTAAATTGGAAGGTATTGGAGCGCGTTTGACTAAGAAAAATGATTTTACTCAAATTGATGAGTTAATTTCTGGAGGTCCAGCTTGGAAAGGAAAACAATTAGAAGCAGGAGATTTAATCTTAAAAGTTGCTCAAGGTAACGAAGAGCCTGTAGATGTTGTTGGAATGCGTTTGGATGATGTTGTAAAGAAAATTAAGGGTCATAAAGGAACTGAAGTAAAATTGACTGTTAAGAAAGTTGATGGTTCTATTAAAGTGATTTCTATTATTCGTGATGTTGTTGAAATTGAAGAAACGTACGCTAAGTCTAGTATTGTAGAGAAAAATGGTTTAAAATATGGAGTAATTTATCTTCCTAAATTTTATATCGATTTTGAAAACAAAGACGGACGTGATGCAGGAAAAGATATTGCTCGTGAAGTAGAGAGATTGAAAAAAGAAAACATTAACGGTATTGTTTTAGACGTTCGTGATGATGGTGGAGGATCTCTTTCTACAGTGGTTGATATTGCTGGTTTATTTATCGAAGAAGGACCAATCGTTCAGGTAAAATCTGCTGGTAAAAAGAAAGAAGTTTTATATGATAAAGATAAAAAAATCGAGTGGGATGGTCCATTAGTTATCATGGTAAACAGTTTTTCTGCTTCGGCTTCTGAGATCTTGGCGGCTGCAATTCAGGATTATAAACGTGGTGTTATCATCGGAAGTAAACAAACTTACGGTAAAGGAACTGTGCAAAACGTATTAGACTTAAATCAGTTTGTGCGTAATGCAAACTACGGAGATCTTGGAGCATTGAAAATTACAGGACAGAAGTTTTATAGAATTAATGGTGGTTCTACTCAATTAGAAGGTGTTCATAGTGATGTGGTAATGCCAGATCGATATGCTTACTTAAAAATGGGAGAGAGAGACATTGATAATGCAATGCCTTGGGATAAAATTGATCCAGCCGATTACAGCACTTGGACTTCTAATGAGAATTTCAACAAAGCAATTATGAACAGTAAAAACAGAATTGCTCAAAATGCTCAATTTAAGTTAATTGATGACAATGCGAAATGGATCGATGTTAAGAACAAAGAAAACGTATATAGCTTGAATATTAAGAATTTTAAAGAAACTCAAGAACAAGTTGAAAACGAAGGAAAAAAATATAAACCAATTTCTGATTACAAAAACGATTTGATTTTTAAATCATTACCGTATGAAGAAGATGAAATGAAAGCTGATGCTTCTTTAAAAGAAAAAAGAGAGGCATGGCACCAAGCTTTATCTAAAGATGTTTATGTAGAAGAAGCGTTAAACGTATTGGATGATTTACAATCAAAAAGTTTGGTAAAAGCTACAGTTAATCCTAAAATGAAAAAGGACAAGCTAGTGAAGTCTTAAATTCGAGAAGAATTTAATTTGTTTAAAAACGCTCTATGAATTTTAAATTTATGGAGCGTTTTTTTGTATGTTTAACCTCTAAAAATAGAATTATGAAAGTTGGCCTGAGTTTGATTTTAATGGGGTTTGCATTGTTGTCTTGTAAAAAAGAGAATAGAGGAATTACGGAAAAAGTAAATAATGATGAAGCGGTTTCTTCTTTTAAAGGAAATTCTTCTAGCACAGATTCTGTCTATACGGTTGCTTATTTGCCAACTTCGACGACAAAGCAGATTGTAAAACACCAATATTATACTTTATCGTATAATGAAAACTTCGAGCAGGCAGAATGGGTGGCGTACGAATTGAAAAAAGAATACTTAAAAAATAATGATTTTAAAAGACCTTATTTTATTGAAGATCCAAATGTAACGACTGGTTCTGCAGATTGGAGAAATTATAAAAATTCAGGTTATGATAAAGGTCATCTTTGCCCTGCTGGAGATATGGAATTTAGCAAAGAGGCTTATAACGATACTTTTTACACGTCGAATATTTCACCTCAGAAAAAGGAATTTAATGCTGGAATTTGGAATAGGATAGAGCAGAAGACACGTTATTGGGCAGGAAAATATAATGATATTTATGTCGTAACTGGCGGAATTGCGAAAGAATCGGATAAAAAAATAGGAACGGAAAAAGTTGCTGTGCCTAAATATTTTTATAAAATCGTTTTGGCTAAAACAGGTAACGAGCATAAAGCAATTGCTTTCTTGGTTCCAAACGAAAAAAGCGACAAATCTATTTATGATTTTGTTGTTCCGATCGAGACTTTAGAAAAAATGACTGGAATTGATTTCTTCCCGAATCTTAAAAATCTAAAAAGCAGTAAGGATTTTTAATTCAATACTTTTTAGTCATAAATTAATACAGAATACAAATACGAATGCAATTTTTAGAATGAACAAGCAAATGATTTTTGTTGGTTTAATGATTTTTTTTTATCATAAACCAAGGCTATAGCCA
Organism: Flavobacterium sp. LK-23; assembly: GCF_058135255.1. Classification (NCBI taxonomy): domain Bacteria; kingdom Pseudomonadati; phylum Bacteroidota; class Flavobacteriia; order Flavobacteriales; family Flavobacteriaceae; genus Flavobacterium; species Flavobacterium sp. LK-23. The sequence continues at coordinate 290,492 of NZ_JBYUVT010000001.1, read as the reverse complement.
AATAATACTGAATAAACAAAATATAGAAAATGCACTTAATGAGGCCTTTAATAAATTTAAAGATTTAAAAGAAGGAAAAAATGCCGACTATATTCAAGAACTGGCCAATGTTGATCCCAATATTTTTGGCATTGCACTTGTTACTGCAGAGGGAGCCATATATACAAAAGGTGATATAACGTCAATGGTTTCGATTCAAAGTATATCGAAAGTATTTACTATGGCAAAAGTAATTGAGCAAGAAGGCCCACAATTTTTGGAAGATAAAGTAGGAGTAAATGCGACTGGATTGCCATTTAATTCTATTGTTGCAGTAGAAATGCATAAAGGCGATAAAATCAATCCTCTTGTAAATCCAGGAGCTATTGCAACTACGAGTCTTATTCGTGGTGTTGATTCTATAGCAAAGTGGAAAGAAATCGAGAAAATTCAGAGTGACTTTGCCGGAAGAGCGCTTTCTATAAATCGTCCTGTTTATAGAAGTGAGGCTGGTGATAATTTGCGTAATCAAGCTATTGCACATTTGTTGTTGGCTTATAACAGAATATATTTTGATCCAGTACAAGCAACAGATCTTTATACGAAACAATGTGCATTGAATGTAAATGTAAAGGATCTTGCTACAATGGCGGCTACATTGGCAAATGGAGGTGTTAATCCTATTACAAAGAATAAAGTCGTTAGTCAGACAGCTGTCATGTATACTTTGCCAATAATGGCAACTGCAGGTCTCTATGACAATTCTGGGATTTGGCTATTTAATTCGGGACTTCCAGCAAAGAGTGGTGTTGGGGGAGGAATATTGGCGGTTTGTCCTGGTAAATTTGGAATTGCCGTTATTTCGCCTCCATTAGATGAAACTGGAAATAGTTTGAAAGCTCAGAAAGTGATCCAATATGTTGTAGAAAAACTTAAAGTAAACCCTTATTGGATTACTCCTAAGTAAGTTTGAAGTAAAAAAAAGTCCAAAATTATTTTTGGACTTTTTTTTTGTTGTTTTTTTGAAAGTTTAAAAAGCAGTAAGAGCTTTTAGTTCTGCAATTGTTTCCGTTGGATTCTCGGCTTTAAAAACAAAGCTTCCAGCAACTAAAACATCTGCACCAGCTTCTACCAATTGTTTGGCGTTTTTGCTTGTTACACCGCCGTCAATTTCGATTAGTGTTGAAGCATTTTTACGTGTAATAAGAGCTTTTAGTTTCTTTACTTTATCGTAAGTGTTTTCGATGAATGATTGTCCTCCAAATCCAGGATTTACGCTCATAATGCAAACCACATCAATATCATTAATAATGTCTTCTAGTAAATCAACATTGGTATGCGGATTCATGGCAACACCAGATTTCATTCCTTCTGCTTTAATGGCTTGAAGCGTTCTGTGTAAATGGGTACAAGCTTCGTAGTGTACAGTTAATCCGTTTGCGCCTAAATCGGCAAAAGTTTTAATGTATCGATCTGGGTCGATAATCATTAAATGTACATCGATATATTTTTTGGCATGTTTTGAAATTGCTTCTAGAACTGGCATACCAAATGAGATATTCGGAACAAAAACGCCGTCCATAATATCGATATGAAACCAATCTGCCTGACTGTTGTTAAGCATTTCTGCATCACGCTGTAAATTACCAAAATCGGCAGCAAGAACTGAAGGAGCAATAAGTGTATTTTTCATTGTAGTGTGTTGTGTGTTGTTTTATTGCAAAGATAAAGTTTAACCGCAAAGTTCGCGAGGTTTTTTTACTGTACTTAGTTATTTAAACGCAAAGAGCGCTAAGATTTTTCGCAAAGTTCGCAAAGCTTTTTATCTAAGATTATTCAAGAATAGGAAGTTCGCAAAGCTTTGTGTTCTTTATATTCTTTTAAAATAAAAACTTTGTGAACTTTGCGTTGCCCTTTGCGCTCTTTGCGTTAAAAAAAACTTTTCAGTTAAGAAATAAAAAACTCCGGTAATCAGCCGGAGTTTCAATCATCAATCAAAAAACGAACAGTCAATCAAACTGTTGTTTGGGGTAAAATTCCAAGTTATAAATTCCAAATCCCAATTAGATTGGAATTTGGGATTTTAAATATTGAAATTTAATATCGTTTATCCTAAATAAGTTTTAAGGATTTTACTTCTAGAAGTGTGTTTCAATCTACGGATTGCTTTTTCTTTAATCTGACGAACACGCTCACGAGTAAGGTCGAAAGTTTCTCCAATTTCTTCAAGAGTCATTGGGTGTTGGTCACCAAGTCCGAAATACAAACGTACAACATCTGCCTCTCTTGGAGTTAATGTTTCTAAAGAACGTTCGATCTCAGTACGAAGAGATTCGTGAATTAATTCTCTATCTGGATTTGGAGATTCGCCAGAACGTAATACGTCATAAAGGTTAGAATCTTCTCCTTCAACAAGAGGAGCATCCATAGATAGGTGACGTCCAGAGTTTTTCATAGACTCTTTTACGTCGTTTACAGTCATGTCAAGTTCTTTTGCAATTTCTTCAGCAGAAGGCGGACGCTCGTTAGATTGCTCTAATAACGCATACATTTTGTTGATTTTATTGATAGAACCAATTTTATTTAATGGTAAACGTACAATACGAGACTGTTCAGCTAGAGCTTGAAGAATCGATTGACGAATCCACCATACAGCGTAAGAAATGAATTTAAAACCACGAGTTTCATCAAAACGTTGAGCCGCTTTAATTAAACCTAAGTTTCCTTCATTAATTAAATCCGGAAGAGTTAATCCTTGATTTTGATATTGTTTAGCCACAGATACTACGAAACGTAGGTTGGCTTTTGTTAGTTTTTCTAAAGCTCTTTGATCACCAGCCTTTATTCTTTGTGCTAATTCTACCTCTTCATCAGCGGTAATTAGGTCAACTTTTCCAATTTCTTGTAGATATTTATCTAACGATGCAGTTTCACGATTAGTTACCTGCTTGGTGATTTTAAGTTGTCTCATGTTGTTGTCTCCCTATTTTTAAAGTGTACAAATGATTATACGTAAGGAGTATCAAAAAAGTTACAATATTTTAAAAATATTTTTAAAATTTATAACTAACACCAGTTTGAAGCGAAATACTGTATGGTTTAGCCTCTTCATTTTTATTGAAAGTGCTTAAATAATATTTGAATAAAGGGTTTATATCCAATGCAATACGTTCCGTCAATTTATAACTTAATCCGAGACCTAAATTATAAGAGAAATTTACGCCTGAAAGATTTTTTGCTTCTCCTATATTTTGCTGAGACACATTTTCTGATTTTAAATACAGTTTGTTTTTATCCAATATTAAAAAGCTAAAGCCTGTAAAAGCCTCTATTCCAATTTTGCTTTCGTCTTTTTTTATTGCGTAATTAAATTCTAAAGGCAGTTCATAATAAGAGACATTCTGTACTAAATCTACTTGGTTAGAATCGCCAAATGTTTCTTTTACGTTTATTTCTGTTTTTAAATTTATATTGGTGTAATCTGGAATTAAATTCTCATTTAATCGTGTTGATGTTTTTAGATTTATCTTAGAAAATCCTGCTCTGAAACCAATTTTGTCGTACATCGTTTTTACATAGATACCATAATGTGAGGTAATAGGATGACTTTTAGACAAATCATTCATTCTAGGACTAATCATGGATTTATTGTTTAAAGAACCAAAAAGCGCAGGCCCGTAAAAAACGGAAATTGTAAATTCAGGTTCAACTTCTGTTGTTTGCGACGTATACTTACGTTCTTTATACTCTCGTTTTGGAGTTATTTTTTTCTTTAAATCTGTGCTGTCTTTTTTGGCAACACTATCCATTTTGGGTTCAGTTATTACTATTGAAGTTGGGAGGTCTTTTTTGAAATTATTATCAGTTATAGTATCTTTTTCTACAGTTATTTTTTCTGTAATTGCCTTTTCTGAAATTGTGTTTTTTGGAGTTTTGTTTCCTGCAATAGTATTTTTTGAAATTTTATTGATTTCCTTTTTTTGAGTTTTCTTCGGATTTGTGAAACTAGATTTTGCTGTTTTTTGTGCAACACCGTTTTTAGAATTGCCTTTTTTATAAGCTACAATTGGTTTTTTTGCATTAATTGGATTCGGGTCTTTTGCATTAGCTTTTATTGGTTTAGACGTGATTTGTTCTTTTTTAATAATGACTTTATACTTTTTTACCACTTCATATTCTTCGTATTCATTAGTCGATGTAACAAATTTGCTTGACTGTTTTACGAGTTTTACGGTCTTGGTTTTTTTAACAGTAGTAACTTCATCCGATCCTTTTTTTTGCAGGTTAACTGGCATAGTTTGGTTTTTCGAGCTAGTCGAATTAGAAGCGTTATTTTGTGATGGAGTTTTTGGGTCTACATTTTCTTTCTGAAAATCTGAATTAAGATACAGCAAGCTTGATAAAATTGTAACCGTAAGAATGCTAGGGATTAGCCAAAACAAAATTCTTTTACGTCTTTTATTATTTAAATCTTTCTCAATTTTAGACCATACAAAATCACTCGGACTTTTGTCTAAATTGTCCAATTTGTTTTTGATTGCTTTTCCTATTTCAGTTTTATTCTCCATTTTTTTGTTTTGAATAATAAAATGTATTTTTTGATTTGATTTTTAATTTCAGAATCTGTTTCGCTCGATGTAAATTTGATTTTGATGTGCTTTCGGAGATGGATAACATTGTAGCAATTTCTTTATGCGTATAATCATCGAGTTCGTATAAGCTAAAAACCAATCGGTATTGATGAGGGAGTTCTTGAACAAAAGATAAAATGGTGTCAAGAGAAAAATCTATTTCGCTTTCATTTACGGTGTCGTCTTGAGAGAAATCGTCTTTAATGGCAGTGAGCAGGTACGATTGCTTGTATCGCATTATGGCTTTATTGATCGTGATTCTTTTAATCCAGCCTTCAAAACTTCCGTTTCCTTTATAGTTTTTTATATTGGTAAAGATTTCAATAAAAGAATCATGCAGATTATCTTCGGCTTCTGCTTCATTAGGGCAATATTTCAGACTAAGCACAAAAAGAGTGTTTTTATACAATTGGTATAATTCTTCTTGTGCTTTTCTGTTTTGCCTAATGCAATCTTTTATGAGCTGATCTAAATTCAAATTTTAAAAACTATAATTTTGAAATTAATATAGTGCTTTGACATTCTAAAGATTTCTTGTTATATGCTGAAATTTCTCCCTTAGTAAAATCTTTATTAAAGTAAAAAGAGGCTTCTTTTGTGCCTTGTCCTTTCAGTAAAATTATTGAGCCACTTGTAACAGTCCATTCAATTTCATAATCGTCAGATGGTGCATTAAATGCTTTATAGTTATAGGTATATTTATATGAAGTTTCTGTTTCTACCCATATCCTGCCATCTACATCGCAGCAGGTTCCAGACGTTATATCTTTGCAATCCGGATCTTGATCATAGTATGTGCTATCATCTATTGGGATTGTATTTTTTGTTTCTGCAGCTTCATTATTGCATGAAAATAAAAAAACAAGCAGAATTGCCGAAATAAAAAGTGTTGCTTTTTTCATCTTAGTTAGCCTTTTATAATCTATAGTATAAAAACAATTAAAAGGTTGCGTAACTATGAAAAAATAAAAAGCCCATGTTTCTAACTTTTTGAAACATGGGCTTTTAGTAGTTGTAATTTTTTTAATTTGTCGCTGTATCTTTTACTTCAATTAATTCTTTAATAGAAACTGGAGTTCCGTTTTTTGCAAAACCTTCCAATCTTATTTCATAATTTCCTGCAACATCAGAAGTGTAGAATGAAGTTTGAGAATCCTTATTTAATTTTACATCAGGATTCCAAAGCAATTGATTTCTAAAATCAGGAATTCTTGCATTGTCAGCTAAGTTTGTATAATCTACATTGTTGTAGATTTTTTTAAGCTGTGGTCTCAAAATTGTAGTTTTTAGAATTGAAGAACCGCTTTGTGTGCTTGCGAAATCCTTATCAAAAGTTATAAAACTTACTAATCCGTTAAATGATTTTGGTCCAACATAATATCTTCCGACAATAAGGTCGATTCTATAGATGTTTTTCATGTTGTATTTTAATAAATCAATTTGGTTTTGCAATTGCAATCCGTCAACTAGTACTAATGCAGGATCTGGTAATTGAGGGAAAACAGATGGATCTGTTACATGCAAATGCATGACTCCGTTATTTTCTTTATGATATACTTCTGTTGTAACCTCTGTTATTGTTTCTTTTAATGTCTTAAATCTCGTATAATCATCCAGAACGTATTCTTTTGCTTTAGTGGCATAGAATGGATCTTGAGTGGTTTGCTTTTCTAAGTTGTCCTTTTTTCTATGGATATAAGCATTTTCAATTTGACTTGAAACCGCTCTGTCTAAAAGGCTTTCCTTAAATGTATATGATAAATTGTTATTTGGCGAAAATGCTAATTGCGTTGTGTTTATGCTTGGAAGTTCGTCCAATGTAATAGAATAATTATCAGCACGCTCATCAATTACTTGAATAATGATGTTTGGATTGTAATTCTCTTTATCAATGCTAAAAATAAATCGTCCTTCTGAATTTGTCTTTACTACTTGAAAAACAAAAGATTTTCCTGGTAAAGAAAAAGAAACCGTAACATCTTGAATCTTATCTGTTCCGCTTTTAGAAACCACTTTACCCGATATCATTTCTCCTCTTAATTCTGGAAGCACTGCTTTTGAATTACCATCTAGCACAACAGTATTTGATGGTATAGTGGCAAAATTAGTTGCCGAAATTGAATTTTGAGTAGGGATGTTGTCTAATTTTCTAACAGATAAGGAGTAACTTCCTTCTTTAATATTATCATTTGATGATTCTAGTTTTAAATCGACATGTTCGCGACTAGAGAAAACTTTTTTGTTTAATCTAAGGTTTAAATCTGTCGTGTTTACTGAACTCTCTAAAGTATTTGAAGCGCCTGTTAAAACATTGCTGTTTGGAGTTTTTTCATTTGTTTTATAAGGATTAACAATGTTAATATCCATTTGAAAAAAATCTGAAGCAGGTTTGTTTAACATCCAATTGGTGTAAGCAACTAGTTTGTAACTTCCTGTTTTAAGAGTAGTCGGAATAAAATAATCTCCTTGTCCTAGCGCATTTTCTAGCTTGATTTTGGCTTTAAAAACGCTTTTTTTATCGCTGTCTACCAATTCTACATAAGCAATTTTACTAATAGGACTTATGGTTTTGTCAGACGATTTTAAGCAGTAAATTTTATACAATAATGTCTCACCCGATACAAATGTCGATGCATTGGCATGAAGGTAAATAGTTTCGTCTACAACAATATTTTGCTGTGCGTTTCCTAATTGTGTGCTAATTAAAACAAACAATAATAATAGGTGCTTTATTCTGTCCAAAATGAAGGTTTTACGTTAGATGAAAATGTTGTGCAGTCTCCGCATTCTATAGGTACCATAGTATAATAGTCGTTGGTATTATAGCTGTACCAAAGTCTATAGCTGTTAAGTTCTGTTATTAATTGTCGTCCAAGGCAAGGAGGATCACCAAATCCGAAACAGAATCTGTACTCAGCGTCAATACATGGCACATAATACGGAGGTAAAGGTCTTCCTGGATATAAGTCGGCATAATTAAAAAACATTCTTTTTGATGATACAGAAGATACATCAAAAAAGCCTATTACTTTGCTTTCAGTATCGGTAACGCATTTAATATTACCATTTAAAAAACCAGGCTGTTTAGGCGATAATACACTAGAGCTGCTTGAAATTTCTTTTAATGTTTTGTAAAAAGTATAGGCTTCAAGATTTTGTACGTATTGGCGAACTAGAATACTATATCTGTGACTGATGATATAATTCTGGTCACTTATAAATCGCACAGGAAAATTAACGCGGTCTTCTTGTAGATTTGTTGTTGATGTTTGAATGATATCAACAGATTTTTTTGAGCCATAACAAATTTGAATGTCTAATGGACTTGGAACAAGTGCAATTTCTTGTGGGCCAGTTGCAATTAGTTTTTGGTCACCCCATTTTGGTGCGATTATTTTATAGGTTTCTTCATATTCGTATCTGTAGTATTTTGAAGTATTTGTTGGGTCGTAGCTTTCAACACTTATTTGTACGCCTTCTCCTTCTTGGGTTGAAACCACTTTAGGGACTAGGTTTTCAATCTGATTTTCAGTTGTCAAAACTTCACTTGTAGATTGGTATTTTTTACCGCCTTTTGTAGTGATTTCTAAAGAATATTCTGTGTTAGGTTCTGCTTTAAACTCTAAATCAGAAATATATTTTTCTGAATTTTCAGTAAAATGATAGCTATTTCCTTTATTGTCGGTAACCACAACATTCGCACCTGTTTCTACTTGTATACCTTCTTCTTCCAAACGAGCAGTCTTCGTCAGTTTAATTTCCTGATTTTTTAATTCATTTGTTATAGTTGCTTCTACAACAAGTGCTTCTTCGTAAGAATCAGTCTTAAGGTTATAGGTTTCAGTACAGCTAATGAATATAGTACTCATTAGTAGTAATGCTGCTATTTTATTTTTTAATAATGTTTTCATGATTTTTAAATTCTGCTTTACGGAAGATTAAAATTTAAAATTATAAGTTATACTTGGAACTGGAATAGAAAAGATTGATGTTTTGTATCCCTTTAATTTTCCGTTTGGATCTGTTACAAAAAATATCGAGTATGGATTATTTCTTCCTAATACATTGTAAACAGAAATATTCCAGAAACTATGCGCTAATTTTTTAATTTTATGATTCCCTTCAATATTAATACCGATGTCTAAACGAATGTAATCTGGTATTCTAAATTCATTTCTATCGCTATATAAAGTGTATTGTGCGCCTCCAAGATTATATGTTCCAATAGGGTAGGTAATTGGTCTTCCCGTTTGGTATATAAAGTTTGTTGACAGACTATAACGTTTTGTGAATTTGTAATTTAAAACAGCGCTTAAATCATGTGGCTTATCAAAATTTGAAGCGAAGAATTTACCATTGTTCACAATTTCTTCATTAAACTCGCCATCTAATTTAATCAATGATCTTGAATAAGAGTATCCTAACCATCCATTTAATTTACCAACTTGTTTTTTAATTAAAAACTCTACACCATAAGCTTTTCCTTCACCTTGTAAAAGTTCTGTTTCTACATTTTCATTTAGCAATAATTGCGCACCAACTTTATAGTCTAAAATATTTTTAGATTTCTTGTAGTAACCCTCTAAGCTAACTTCGTATTCGTCATCTCCAAAGTTTTTAAACAATCCTAAAGATGCTTGTTGTGCACTTTGTGGTTTTACGTTAGCATCAGATAATTTCCAAGTGTCAGTAGGAGATTGTGTGGTGTTGCTAGACAAAAGATGAATGTATTGTCTTGTCACATCATAACCTGCTTTGATAGAAAAATCTTCTGTAAAGAAATAGCGTGCCGCTATTCTTGGTTCTAGGCCTCCGTAAGTTTTTACAACTTCATTATTGTTATAGTGCTTTGTATCGATAATTGTAGCATCACTAATTGGTTTGCCGCTTTCATAAGTATTAACATCAGCAGGCCCTAATGATGCGTATAAAGAATATCTTAAACCAAGATCAATCAATAATTTGTCGCTTACTTTATAATTGTCTGCGAGGTAAATTGCCGATTCTAATCCTTTTTCCTTATTAATATCAGTCGGAACTAAAGTTGAATTAGGGTTTGTCGGATGCTGGTAGCCTGGTGAAATATTATATAATTTACTAGCTAAACCATAAGAAAAATTGTGTTTTTCATTCAACTTATAATTCATCTTTAATTGCAATTGAGTCTCGTTTATTTTATATCCGAAATCAAAAGAATTAACATTGTCAGAATGATAATCTATGTTGAATTTGTATTCACTATTCGTTAAAATAAGAGCTCCTTTGTTTTTGTCATTAAAAGTATGATCCCATTTTGCAGAAAATAATCTGTTGCTGTATTTGTATAATGAATCTGAACTCAATCTGAAACGGTCATGACTGTAATAGGCCATTGCTTCAATTGCATTTTTACTGTTGATGTTGTTTTGGTATTTTAAAATTCCATCATAAAATCCAGCTTCACTATTTTTAAGCCTTTCATCATCCAATTGTTTTAAAATCCAATCAGAATATGTTGCGCGGCCTCCAACAATTATACTAGATTTATTTTTTTCAAGAGGCACACTTAATGTCAAGTTTGAAGTAATTGGTCCTATAGCACCTTCTCCAGAAATTTTCTCTTTGTTTCCGTTTTTTGTCGCAATATCAAATACAGACGATAGTCTTCCTCCAAAATCGGCAGGAATGCTTCCTTTGTAAATGTCAGCTTTTTTTGTTGTGTAAGGATTAACAGCAGAGAAGAAACCTAAAAAGTGCTGTGGATTATACACCACTGCATTATCCAAAAGAATTAAGTTCTGATCTTCTTTTCCTCCACGAACGTTAAATCCTGAAGATCCTTCACCAGTAGTTTTTATACCAGGGAAAGTAGTAGCAACTTTAAAAATATCTCTTTCTCCAAGAATAAGAGGAACATTTTTTATGTTTTCAATATCAATAGAAACCAAACCAGATACAACTGTTTCTGTAGCTCTTTGTCCTTTCTTTTTAATGACTACTTCGTCTAATTGATTCGATTTTTCGTTAAGTTCTATATCAAATTGACCGTCATCGTATACCACTAAAGTTTTTGTAACCTCTTTATGGCTAAGCGATTTTATTTCTACTATATTTATTCCGCGTGGCAATTGTAAAGTATAATTTCCGTCAAGATCACTTGATGTACTTATGTTTTTATTTTTTACCTTAATATAAATATTGGCTTCTGGTTTTCCGTTTTCTTCATTTTTAACGGTTCCAGTAACTGTAAATGTTTTCTTTGTTGTGTCCTTATTTTCTTTACCTATAAATACAATAGAGCTCTTTTTGCTTACACTATAGCTACTAGTTGAGTCATATTGCTGATAAAAAACCGGATTATCATTCTGATCATTTCCTTGGCTGTTTGTTTGAAGTGGTTCGTCAGGGAAATAATTAGATGGTAAAGTACTGTATATTGTGCTGTTAAGCGTCAAGATTACTTTGTTCTTGATAACAACATAATTTAAGTCTGTTTTATTTAAAACAGCAGACATAAATTCATCAATACTAACATTATTAAAAGTGCCAGAAATAAGTGTTTTGTTAGAATTTAACCAAGCCGAATCAAAATAAAATTTATAAGATGTCGTTGATTCAATACGTTTTATAGTGTTTTCTAAAGTTTCATCTTTTAAAGTAATCGATAACTTCTCATTAGAATTTTGCGCAAAAGACAATTGAAAGGAGAAGACGATAAGTAAGGAGAGTAAAATTTTTTTCATTTGTTTTATTTGCTTGATATTGAAAGAGAGTTAAAAGTGTATTTCATCAAATTTTTCATGAATTGATCTAAATCGGATTTTCTTAGTTCTCTGTTCAATAAATAAAACCCATTGATTTGTTTTTTCTGTTCTGGGAATAATTTAATAAGGTCGCCTTTGCTTTTTATTAAATAAATTTTGCCTTTTAAATCGATAAAATAAGAATTGTTTTCTTTGAATACATAGTAGATGCTGTTGTCAGAAATTGTTTTTTGCATGTCTTTGTGATGTCTGATATACAAAATTAATTCTGGTGCAACCTTACTTTCTTCGTAGTAGCCTGTGGTAAATTCAGGAATGTCTTCGGTTGCTCTTTCTCTTTTGATAAAGTTCTTATCTTGGATCGAAAACGAACTGACTTTATTCTGAATTAAACTTATACCGACATTTTCTGAACCTCCAGCTGGATTCAAAACCAATATGTCGCGATAGATGTCGTATTTAAGTTTAACATCATAATAAGCTTGGTTTTCGTAGATAGCTTTTCCTAATTCGTATTTATCTACTAAATACAAATGAATGTCATTTCTTAAAGTTCTGTAAGGATTTGTGTGTGGTACCCCATTGTTAATATCCAGATTGTCTTTGCCAACTGTAGTGTCAAACCAATTGTAAGTTTTTACGTCATTGCTAGTTTGACTCTGGATAGTATGAATGTTTAATAATAATTCAAATAAAATGAGAAAAACGATTTTTTTTTGGTAATTTTTCAAAGGATTTAATGGTTTATTAGTTGTTTTTGGAAGAATTCAAAAGTATAAAAAAAAGGTTACAAATAAAACGCTAATTTGTTAAATTGTTATAAAATCACGCTACAGGCTAGTGAAAGGCATTGTTAGACTATTAAAATTTAGAATTTTTATTAAAAATATTCGAAAAATGATGTTGTAGTGATGTGTTTTTTGATTTTTATGAAGAATAAGCCTGATTTGTAGAAGGATAGCAAAAAGGTACAAATAGTTCAAAAACTGAAAAACCCCAATTCGATTAAGAATTGGGGTTTTCTATGAATAAACCTTTAGTAAACTAAGATCTGATTACTCTTTTTTCTCCTCACGTGGAGGTCTTGGAACAAGTGCTTTTTTAGACACTTTTTCTTTTTTAGTTTTAGGGTCAACTCCTAAGTATTTCACTTGGAAAACATCTCCCATTTTAACTACGTCGGCAACATTTTCTGTACGCTCCCAAGCTAGTTCAGAAACGTGAAGTAAAACTTCGTTTCCTGGTGCAGCAGTATATTCTACAACAGCTCCAAAATCAAGCATTTTAATTACTTTAACTTCGTAAGCTTCTCCTAATACTGGTTTGAAAGTGATAGAAGCAATTTTTGCTAATACAGTTTCAATTCCAGCAGGATCTGTACCTAAAATCTCGATAACACCTTGTTCGTCAACTTCATTAATAACGATAGTTGTTCCAGTAGCTTTTTGTAATTCTTGAATTACTTTTCCACCAGGTCCAATTAAAGCTCCAATAAAGTTTCCAGGAATAGTTCTGGTAATGATTTTTGGCGCATGAGCTTTTACGTCAGCTCTTGGTGCAGCGATTGTTTCAGTTAATTTTCCTAAAATGTGTAAACGTCCATCACGAGCCTGAGCCAAAGCTTGCTCCATAATATCATAACGTAAACCATCAATTTTGATGTCCATTTGACAAGCTGTAATACCGTCAGCAGTTCCAGTTACTTTAAAGTCCATATCTCCTAAGTGATCTTCGTCTCCTAAGATATCAGACAATACAGCAAATTTCTCACCGTCAGTAATTAATCCCATAGCAATACCAGAAACTGGTTTTACCATTTGAACTCCAGCATCCATCAAAGCCATTGTTCCAGCACAAACTGTTGCCATAGAAGAAGAACCATTAGATTCTAAAACCTCAGAAACAACACGAATTGTATAAGGACAATCAGCAGGAATCATATTTTTTAAAGCTCTTTGAGCTAAGTTACCGTGACCAACTTCTCTTCTTGAAGTTCCTCTTAATGGTTTTGCTTCACCAGTTGAGAAAGGAGGGAAGTTATAGTGTAAGTAGAATTTCTCTTCACCTTGTTCAGATGGAGAATCGATTTGGTTTGCTTCTCTAGATGTTCCTAAAGTTACTGTAGCCAAAGCTTGAGTTTCTCCACGAGTAAACAAAGATGAACCGTGAACTCTTGGTAAATAATCAGTTTCACACCAGATTGGTCTGATGTCTGTAGTTTTTCTACCATCTAAACGTACACCTAATTCTAAAACTACATTACGAACAGCTTCTTTGTTTGTTTTGTAGAAATATTTAGAAACTAAATCACCATCAGCAGCTAATTCTTCTTCAGTAAATAAAGCTTTAACTTCTTCTTTTACTTCAGCAAATGCAGCGCCTCTTTCGTGTTTAGCCGAACCAACTTTTGCAATAGCATAGATTTTGTCGTATGCTGCAGCTTTTACTTTTGCGTAAATTTCTTCGTTTTCTCTCTCTCCTTCGTAAGTACGAATTTCTTTTTTACCAAAAGCTTCTTGTAAACGATATTGAGCTTGAATTTGAACTTTGATAGCTTCGTGAGCAAACTTAATAGCTTCGATCATTTCAGCTTCTGAGATTTCTTTCATCTCACCTTCAACCATTGCTACAGAATCCATAGAGGCTCCAATCATCATATCGATGTCAGATTTTTCTAATTCTTCTCTACTTGGGTTGATTACTAATTTCCCGTCGATACGTGCAACACGTACTTCAGAAATTAAGTTATAAAATGGAATGTCTGAAACTGCTAATGCCGCAGAAGCAGCTAAACCAGCTAATGCATCTGGCATAACTTCTTCGTCGTGAGACATTAATTGAATCATAACTTGTGTTTCAGCATGGTAATCGTCTGGGAAAAGCGGACGCAATACACGGTCAACTAATCTCATTGTCAATACTTCGCTGTCGCTTGGACGAGCTTCTCTTTTAAAGAAACCTCCTGGAAAACGACCTGCTGCTGCAAATTTTTCGCGGTAATCTACCGTTAACGGTAAAAAATCAACGCCTGGGTTTGATGTGCGAGCTGAAACTGCTGTTGCAAGAATCATAGTGTCGCCCATTCTTACTACTACAGAACCGTCAGCTTGTTTCGCTAAACGTCCTGTCTCGATTGTGATGCTTCTGCCATCACCTAAATCGATCTTTTCTACAAATAATTGTGGAATCATAAATTTTTTCCTTATTGATTATACAATGGGTTTTAGTTGTGTTGTAGTGTTGTTGTGTGTAGTTGTTGTTATCTAAAACCCAATGAAAAACCAAACTTTTTTTCTTGTAATATGCTTATTATAAATAGCTATAATGTAAAAACAAAAAGAGGCACTTTCGCACCTCTTTTCTATATTGATTATTTTCTGATATTCAATACTTTGATAATCTCACGATATCTGTTGATATCTTTCTTTTTCAAGTAGTCCAACAAAGCTCTTCTTTTACCTACTAATAGTACAAGAGAACGCTCAGTGTTGTAATCGTGACGATTTTTTTTCAAGTGTTCAGTTAAGTGAGAGATTCTGTAAGTGAACAATGCGATTTGACCTTCAGCTTTACCAGTGTTTTTTGCATCACCGTGTTGTGCGAAGATTTCTTCTTTCTTTTCTTTAGTTAAATACATTCCAATATTGTTTTAATGATTTTTATGTATGCCATACAACTTTTGTAAGACGGGTGCAAAATTAGATTAAAAAAACAGAAAAATCAAAAAAAAATAAAAGAATCTTAAAAAGGAATTCTATAAAATTCAATTTTAATGATTTGAAGGTGTTTTTTTAAATTAAGATTTTTAATTTTATTTTGTCATTATAGTTATTGGTAATTTATAAAGAGCTCTTACTGGAATACCTCTGTTCTTTCCCGGATTCCATTTTTGAGCTTCTTTAATCAATTGTATTGCACTTTCATCGATGCCATAACCAACGCCTTTTATTACTTTTGGTTCTACTAGATTACCTTCTTCATCTACTATAAATGTCATGTATATTTTTCCAGAAACTTTTCTGGCTTCAAAAGGAATGTGCATTGACTTCCCAATATAACTGTAGAATGAATTTATTCCATTCTTAGGACTTGGCTGAAGGTATTTAGTACTGTAGGAATGTTTTATGTTTAGAGAATCTGTGGTAATGCCAGAAACTAATTTTCCATTCTTATACATTTCAATGAAACTTGATTTTCTCCTAAAATCACTTCCTTTCCATGTGCCTTCTGGTTCGCCGTCTTTAATTTGCCCAGCTTCTTCACTGTTTTTGCTTTTATAGGAGTAATATCCATTTCCATCTGTTATAATTTGTTCTTTTTCAGGATTCCAAAAATTATTTAGTTTGCCCTCAACGTTGCCTTTTTCATCTTCTGGATAGTAAACTTCAGATTTTATATTTCCATTTTCGTACCAGTTATATTCTTTTCCTGATTTCTTTGAATTGACATAGTTGACAGTGTATTTTTTATTTCCATTTTCATAGTAAGAGACAGCTTGCCCCTCAATTTTGATAATATCTCTGTCTGTAGTAGTGGCAATAAATTTTATCTTTCCAGATTTATAATAATCTTTATAGATATAAGACTTTTTATCTGAGTAGTATTCTTCAATAAGTCTCGTGTATTTATAATTTTCCGGAGTAGTCGGAACCCACATAGAATCTAAATAAATTAACTTATTAGCAGTTACAGCGTTTTGTGAAAATGCCTGAACAAAAATTAAAATAAAAAATAAAAGCCGTAAAATTTGTTTCATATAGGTTTTGGAAATAAAATTAAAGCAAAGTAATATTTTTAATACAAAAAGTCAAGATTGGTGTATTATAAAAATAAAAAGTCTTTTTTTCTTTGCTGTTGACTAATGTATTATTTTAATTTGACAACTTTTTTCCCTGATTGTTTCTCGCCTAATGAAGAATAAGAAGTTTTAATATTGTTTTCATCAACACGTACTCCAGAAATTAAAATCCCTTTGTCATAGTTGTCAGTAAAAGAAGTGTTTTTAGCTAAATCATTTCCCTGCCAGATGCCTTGTTTTAAACCGTTTTTAATTTCTCCTTTTTGAGTTATAGGTCCATCGGTTTCTTGATAATCCCCATTTCCGTCTGTTACAGTTTGCGTTTTGTCTTCGCTCCAAGAGTTAATAATCAAAGTTTGTGATTTCTTTGTTTTTGGATCCCATAGATTCTGTTTTTCGCACTTTTTATTCTGGTTTTCGTACCAATTGATTTCTTTTCCGTTTTTGTGATCCTCAGAATAATTGACAACGGTTTCTTTTGCTCCGTTTTTATAATAGTAAATAAATTCGCCATCTTTTTTTAAGACGTCGCGATCCAGAGTAGAACCAGTCATTTTCTTTCTTCCATTCTTATAAAAATCAGTTACAACATACCGAACACTTTTTTGCGAATAATTGGTAATTACTCTTGTGTAGGCAGAGTTTTCTAGTGTGCATTCGCGATTTAAGGAGTCTAAAAAGATTTTTTTAGAAACCATATTAATTTGTGCAGACAGATGAGCTGAAATTAGTGTAAGCAAAAAGAGAAGGAAGTTTCTTTTCATTCTGTGCTATTTTTTATCTTAAAAATAGTTCTTCTAGAATAATTTAGCAACTTCTTGATTTACAAATTCTAAAAATCTTTCGTCAGCTTCTGTAAAAGGATCAATAACGTGGCTGTCGATGTCGATTTGACCAATATTTACTCCGTTAACAAAAAGGGGTACTACGATTTCCGATTTTACGGTTAAACTGCAGGCGATGTAATTGTCTTGTGCTTTCACATCTGGAACAACAAAATTGGCATTACTTTCAGCAACTTGGCCGCAAATTCCTTTTCCAAAAGGAATAACAGTATGGTCTGTTTCTGCACCAACATAAGGTCCTAAATGTAAAGTTTTAGCCTCGTGATTAGCAAAATAAAATCCAACCCAGTTGTAATACTCCACGTTTTCGTTTAAAAGTTGGCATATTGCTAATAATTTTCCGTCTCTATCTGTTTCAGTGCCAGTAACAATTGCACTTATTTTTGGTTGTAATTCTTGAAATGTCATAATGTAAAAATTTATACAAAAGTATTTAAAGCTGAACTCAAAAAATACATAAATTTGAAAAAAAAATCTCTTGAAAAAATATTTAGTCCAGTTTAAGCCATTCTTAATTTTTGTAAGCGTCTTTTTTCTTACCTATATTGTCCTTACACTGCTGTATAAGTTTTATTTAAATGGCTATCAAGCCGAGGAACTTGATGGTGCGACAATGATAGCCGGGCAAAATGCAGAACAATTGCTAAAGCTTTTTAATTATGATATCATAATTCAGAAAAGTTCACAAAATCCGTGGCAGGAGATTATTTTAAGTGGCAAATTCATAGCGCGTATAACAGAGGGGTGTAATGCTGTTAGCGTAATGATACTTTTTGTGTCGTTTGTAGCTGCTTTTTCGAGAAGTTTAAAAAAAACAGTACTGTTTATACTTTTTGGACTTATATCTATATACCTATTAAATGTTCTAAGAATTGCGATTTTGATTATCCTTGTATATAATTTTCCTCAATATACCCGATTTTTACATGGTACTTTCTTTCCTTTAGTGATTTACGGATATGTTTTTATTTTATGGGTTTTCTGGATTAATAGATTTTCAAAATATGCTAAATAATTTAAAAGAGAATAAATTTAAAATCTTTACAGCAATTATTGTGGTAATAGGTTTTGCTTTGATTAGGTCATTTGAAAGAAATTTGTTTTATGATCCTTTTCTGAGATACTTTGAAGCCGATTTCCATTCGAGTCCTTATCCTGAAGTGACAACTTTAAAACTTTTCGGGTCGCTTTTTCTTCGTTATTTTCTAAACTCTGCTTTGTCACTTTTACTGATTTATGTCTTATTTCAAGATCGTGATATTTTTAAGTTTAGCTCATTTGTTTATGCCTCCTTTTTGGTTGTGCTATTGAGTTTATTTTATATAATACTTAATTTTTTTCCGGATGGCAGTTGGCTTCTTTTTTATGTGAGAAGATTTATAGTTCAACCAATTTTGGTGTTATTGTTTATTCCTGGATTTTACTATCAGCTTCAGAAATCTAAAAAATAACAATTCATTTAGTTTTTTATCAACAGTTTTTGAATAGCTTTGCAGTATGAATTTGAAAAAGTGTACAGGTCTGTTTTTGGCGTTCCTTTTATTGGTTTCCAATATTGGGTTTGCTTTTGATGTGCACTATTGTGGCGGAGAAATTGCTTCGGTTTCATTAAAGACTACTGCAGAACCTGTTGTTGAAAAGAAATGCTGCGGTTCTAAAGAGAAAAAGAACTCTTGTTGTAAAGACAAAGTTGTTCATTTCGAAAAGAAATCAGATGATGCAACAATCAAATTCTTCTTTTTTCAATTTGCTTTCCCAGCAGTTGTACAAGATTACAAACCTCTTGTCTTTTTAGAAATTCCAAATTTTAAAAAGAAAGAAGTTCTTTCGTATTATGCTGACGCGAATGCGCCCCCTTTATTTAAATTATACCATCAGTATATTTTCTATTCCTGATTTTAATGTTAAGATGCACTACAAGTCTTGATTAAGACTTCGTATTTACATTTTAATTGCTTTCGCTTTGGGCAGAATGCAATAATGTAATTCTATTTCAACATTAAAATCATTTTTTATGCAAAAAAATATAATGCTTTTTGTGGCGTTTTTGCTTTCTGTATCTGTGTTTTCACAAGAAGATCTAGAAGAGGTAAAAATCACTAAAAAGCAAAAAGGAATTAAAAAATCCTATACCTTAACAGCCAATACTTCTGTAATTACTAGTAAAGAACTGCTTAAAGCGGCTTGTTGTAATTTGGCAGAAAGCTTTGAAACCAATCCATCAATCGATGTCAATTTTTCTGATGCTTTAACAGGAACTAAGCAAATTAAAATGCTTGGATTGACGAGTCCTTATTTAATGATTACAGAAGAGAATATTCCTTCTGTTCGAGGAGCTTCTCAAGCTTACGGATTGTCATTTACTCCTGGAACTTGGATCGAAAGTGTTCAGATTACCAAAGGAGCGGGAAGTGTTATAAATGGATACGAAAGTATTTCAGGTCAAATTAATACGGAGCTTTTAAAACCTTTAAACGATATTCCGTTTTTCTTGAATGCTTATGGTTCAACCGATTCTCGTTTTGAATTAAATACTCATTTCAATAAAAAATTATCAGATAAATGGGCAACAAGTCTGTTTGTTCATGGAAATGCGCGCGTAGCTAAAAACGACATGAATAATGATGGCTTTTTAGATAATCCGTTAGGAAAACAAATCAATGTTTTAAACCGTTACCAATATTACGATCCGGAAAGCGGATTGGTTAGTTTTATCAATTTCAGGTATATGAATGATAAAAAACAAACAGGAGAAGTTGATTTTGATAAAGATCGCGATCGAGGTACGACTAACCATTGGGGATCTGAAATTAATACAGAACGTTTTGATGTTTCAACAAAAATCGGATATGTGTTTAAAGATATGCCTTATCAAAGTATCGGTTTTCAAAATGCTTTTAATAGTCATAAACAGGATTCTTATTATGGTTTAAATCAATACGATATCAAACAAAATAGTTTTTATTCTAATTTGATTTTCAATTCGATCATCAATAACACCATGCACAAGTTTACTACTGGTCTGAATTTTACTTACGATCAATATCAGGAGTTTGTCAACTTAATAGATGTGGGCAGAATTGATAATTCTGTTGGCGCTTTCTTTGAGTATACTTACGATAATGCAGACAATTTCAGTTTGATTTTAGGAGGAAGAGTAGATAACCATAATCGATTAGGTTTTTTTGTTACTCCAAGATTGCACATGAGATATAATCCTTGGAAAAATGGAGTAGTTCGTTTTTCTGCGGGAAGAGGGAAACGTTCTGCCAATATTTTTGCCGAGAATCAGCAGCTTTTTGCCAGTTCAAGAACTTTTTCGATTTTAGATTCTAGTGGAAAAGTTTACGGTTTAAATCCAGAGATTGCTTGGAATTATGGTGTAAGTTTCTCGCAGAAATTCCGTCTTTTCAATAAAAATGCCGATGCAGGTTTTGATTTTTACCGCACCGATTTCCAAAATCAAGCTGTTGTAGATGTGATGCAAAGCCCGCAACAAGTTTTGTTTTATGATTTGAAAGGAAGTTCTTTTGCAAACAGCCTTCAAGTAGAGTTTAATTATGAATTGATTCATAACTTAAATTTGAGAACAGCTTACAAATATTACGACATTCAAACCGATTATTTAAGAGGAACATTCCAGCGTCCGCTTCAAGCTAAACATCGTTTCTTAGGAAATTTAGAATACGAAACAACAATGAATGATGATAAACAATGGAGGTTTGACTTTACGTATAATTGGTCAGGAAAACAGCAATTGCCTTATACGGCAACAAATCCTGTAGAAGATCAATTTCCTGATTTTTCACCAGCTTATGGCGTGATGAATGCTCAGGTAACTCGTGTTTTTTCATCGGTTTTTGAGGTATATGTAGGAGGGGAGAATATTGGAAATTATAAACAGCAAAAAGCAATTTTAGGAGCAAACGATCCTTTTGGACCTAATTTTGATGCATCGATCGCATACGCTCCAATTTTTGGACAGATGTATTATGCGGGGTTAAGATTTAAAATTAAATAGCAATAACAAAAATCAATTTCAATAACAATAAAAATAAATACAATGAATAAGATAGTTTTAATCGCGATGATGGTTTTTTTAGGTTTGTCCGCTCAGGCTCAAACGAAGAAAAATAAGAACTTAAAATATGCAACAGAAGTAAATGGTAACTGCGAACAATGCAAGAAACGAATTGAAAAAGCGGCTTATGGAGTTCCGGGTGTAAAAAGTGCAAGTTGGGATGTAAGCTCTCATCAGCTTTCGGTTATTTTAAATGAAGAAAAATGTTCTCCTTCAGATTTAAACAAGGCGATTGCAAAGGCAGGTCATGATACTAAGGAAGTTAAAGCGACAACTGAAGATTATGATAACTTGCATAGCTGTTGCAAGTATGTAAGAGAATAATGTGAAGTAAAGCCCAGACAAATAGTTTGGGCTTTTTTTAATAGTTAATTTATGTTTAAAATACCGTATTTTATTGTGGTTAAGCTAAATTATTGTTACTTTCACGAACTTATAAGATAACCAATTCCCCTTTTATGAATAATTTTGAATGGACCCAGTTACTAAACCCTGAATTTTATATTACTTTAAGCGTTGGCGGTTTTCAGATTGGGTTATTTATTGTTCTGTTTATCGTTTTCGCCGAAACAGGACTTTTTGCAGGTTTTTTTCTGCCTGGAGATAGTTTGCTTTTTTTGGCAGGTATTTACAGCCGTGATCTAGTTGAGAATGTTGCCTCTATTCCAAATGATTTTATAAATGTCTTTCTGCTTGCCACAGCAGTTGCTGTAATGGGTGTTTTGGGTAATATGACAGGTTATTGGTTTGGCGCAAAAAGCGGTTATTATTTATTCAAAAAAGAAGATACATTCTGGTTTAAGAAGAAATATCTGTTGCAGTCAAAAGATTTCTTTGAAAAATATGGTGGAAAAGCAATTATTTACGCACGTTTCCTTCCAATTTTCAGAACGTTTGCTCCAATTGTTGCGGGTATTGTATCGATGGATAAAAAGAAGTTTATGTTTTACAATATCTTGAGTTCTTTCCTTTGGTCGTTTATTTTAATTTTCGCAGGACATTATCTATATGGTATTTTCTTGAAGCAAGGCATAGATTTAAAGAAACACATTGAATACATTATTATAATTATAGTTATAATCTCAACGTTCCCTGTTCTAGTTAAACTATTTAAAAAGACACCAAAGGAACAAATATAATCTTAAGGTAAATAAAAAAATCCGAAGCTTAAACTTCGGATTTTTTTATGCTTTGTTTTTAAAGTTATTGTTGACGTTTCCATTGTATGATATATATCTTACTTAGAAAATAAAATCGAAGCTAATAGAGTAAATGTAAAATCAAAAAAAGCTGTAATTAGTTTTTAAAACGTAATTACAGCTTTTAGGTTAAATTATTCTAGTTGTATAAAAGTAATTTCTAATTGGAATTTGGCATTTAAAAATTGAATATTTTAAACATTTACCATTCATTCACTTTATTTGCATCCATTTTAAGAAAAATAAACAGCAAAATGGTAAATCCCCAGAGTCCAGAGCCTCCGTATGAAAAGAACGGCAGAGGAACACCAATTGTAGGGAAAATTCCAATTACCATCGCGATATTTACAAAGAAGTGTATAAATAGAATTGCGGCGACGCAATAACCATAGACTCGGCTAAACTTTGTCTTCTGTCTTTCTGCCAAATAAATTACTCTAAGCAATAAACTAACGAAAAGTAAAATAACGACAAAAGAACCTGCAAATCCCCATTCTTCACCAACAGTTGTAAAAATATAATCGGTGTGTTGCTCAGGAACAAATCCTCCTTTGGTTTGTGTTCCTTCTAGGAAACCTTTTCCGATCCATCCACCAGAACCAATTGCAATTTCAGACTGATTGGTATTGTATCCAATCCCTTTCATATCTACAGTTTTACCAAGTAAAATATTGAAACGGTCTCTGTGATGCTGTTTAAAAACATTATCAAAAACATAATCTACAGAGAAAACAAATCCTGAGATTAAAACTAATAAGATACCGCTTAAAATAATATTTCGATCTACTGCTCTGCCTTTAAAATGTATGATCGCCAAAACGACAAAAGCCATTGCGATAACGGCGTATGGTTCTAAAACCAAAGTAAGAACAAAGAGTATAATTGTTATAAATGCTGTCCAAACATACCAAGAAGGTAGGCCTTCTCGATACAGAACAAGAATAAAAGCACTATAAATTAAAGCGCTTCCAGGATCTGGCTGTGGTAGAATAAGTATTACAGGTAATAGCATTATGGCCAAAGCCTGAATTTGTCTATTCGTTTCTTTTAAGTTGATCTGTGTGTCGCTTAAATATTTAGCCAAAGCCAATGATGTCGCGGCTTTTGCAAACTCAGAAGGCTGCAAAGTAAAGCTTCCGATGGCATACCAGCATCGCTGTCCAGCAATTGTTTTTCCGAAGAGAAACAATCCAGCAAGAGATAATAAAGAAACTCCAAATATGATACTGGCATATTTTTCATAGAATTTACCATCAACAAAAAGCACAACAAATATCAAAGGAATTGTACAGCAAATAAAAATCAGCTGTTTTTGATAAGTACCATCTGTTGATAATAAGGAAGACGAGTAAATATTAAGCCAACCTAAAGTTACCAGCGCAATGTAGATAAAGACACTTATCCAATCAATATTATTTTTTACACTTTGATTTTTCATTTGAAATAATCTTTCTTAGTTTTTCTTAGTTGTGTCTACCGCTGTTTTTTTAACTTCAGTTTTTGGTGCCGTTGTAACTGGTGCTTTTGGCTTTGCAATTTTAGCTTGTAAAACAGAATCTTTAGGAACAGATTCAATTTTAAGAGCCTCACTTATTCCTCCCAATTTAGCATATTCTGAAAGTAAGCTTTTATTCAGTACTCTTATTTCTAGATCGGTTCTTGTAATTTTCTTTCTTAGATATTTTTCAATCATTAAACTCGCTATTGGACCCGCAACTGTTGCTCCAAAACCTCCATTTTCAATCATAACCGCAATAGCAATTTTTGGATTGTCTTTTGGTGCAAAAGCAACAAATATAGAGTGGTCTTTAAGCTGTGTTCTTTTGCCGTTTATTTTGGCAAAGTTCTCGGCAGTACCTGTTTTTCCGCAAATATCGATTCCTTCTACTCTTAAGCTGTAAGCGGTACCTTTGTTGTAAACATCAAACAGTCCGCTGATAACTGGCGGGAAATATTTTTGATCAATCGTAGTCACGTGTTTCGTGGTGAACTTTTCGTCTATTTTCTCTCCTTCAATTTTTTTAATGATATGAGGAGTGTAGTAATACCCCTGATTTGCTACAGTAGCCATCATGTTGGCTAGCTGAATAGGCGTCATTAAAACCTCTCCCTGACCAATTGCATTCGATACAATAGTTGAGCTTCTCCATCCTCCATTAGGGTAAATTCTTTTGTAGGTTTTAGAAGTTGGGATATTTCCTCGTTTTCCAATAGGTAAATCATATCCCATAAATTGTCCTAAACCAAAACTTTTTATGTGACCGCTCCAGACATCAACTGCTTGGCCAGGATCTTTATACTTATTGATTGTAAGCATATAGGCTTGTCCAAAATAAGTGTTGCAAGAATTGTAAATTCCGTTATGCAATTGATGTGGACCAAAACCGTGACACTTCATGAATCGGCCTCCACCATAACTAAATCCGTGATGACACATAAAAGTAGTCTGCTCATTTACTACACCTTCTTGAAGCGCAACTAAACCAGTTAGGATTTTAAATGGAGAACCTGGAGGGTACTCTGCTAAAAGCCCTCTGTCGTATAATGGTTTTGAAATAGAATCGTTATATAAAAGTGTATAGTTTTTAGATCTTTGGCGGCCTACCAAAATACCTGGATCGTAGGAAGGAGCAGTAACCAACGCTAGAATTTCTCCAGATTTAGGCTCAAGGGCAACAATTCCTCCTCGCTTATTGATCATCAATTCCTCGCCATATTTTTGAAGTTCAGCATCAATAGTTAAATTAATATCTTCTCCAGCTACGGCGATGGTGTCGTATTTTCCTTCTTTATAGGCGCCAATTTCTCGGTTGTATTTGTCTTTTTGAATGTATTTTACACCTTTTATTCCGCGTAAAATTTCTTCATAACTTTGTTCTACACCTTGTTTTCCAATTAAATCTCCACTATTGTAGTAAGGATTTTTTTCAATCTGTTTTTCGTTAACCTGTGTAATAAAACCAAAAATATTTGCACCATAATCTACTTCATAATCACGAAGTGATCTTTTTTGGAAATAAAAACCATCATATTTTCTGATTTTTTCCTGAAAAGCAGCAAATTCATTTTTGTTTAGCTGCGATAAGAAAACAGAAGGAAGTCTAGGGCTATATACTTTTGCCTTTTCGACGCGTTTATGATATTCTTCTTCAGTAATATTTAGAAGAGCGCAAAATTCGGCAATATTTAAATCTTTTTTTACATCTCTCGGAATAACCATGATGTCATAAGAAGCCTGATTCGCAACAAGAAGTTTTCCGTTACGATCATAAATATAACCTCTTTCAGGATAGTCATATACTTTTTTTATCGCATTATTTTCCGATTTCAATTTAAAAGAATCATCAATAATTTGCAGGTAAAAAATCCTAATCACTAGCAAAGACGCTGCAATAATAATTATAGTGGGCAGCAAGACTTTTCTCATCGTTTATTGGGCTTAATAAGATAAATTATTATTATTGAGGTGATTATAGTAAAGATCGAACTAAATAAGGTTCGGAGCAAAATGTCCCAGATGAATTTGAATTGAAATGCTTCTAAGACAAATAATACAATATGATGCATTAAAACCGAAACCAGTATAAATGAAAATCGTTCTGGTGTTAAAGATTCATTTAGTTTAATAGTTTGATATTCATAACTCAGACCAAAAGAAAATTTAAAAATATAGGGTCTATAATACGCTAATATAACACATGCAGTGGCATGTATACCTCCAGAATTACAGAACATATCCATTGTAAGTCCAAGTAAAAAACTAGAAATTATTAATCCTGCTTTATTGCTGTTTACAGGGTATAGAATGATATACAAGATATACGGAAAAGGACTTATATATCCTAAGAAATTCATATTGTTGAAAATAACAATCTGAACTGCCAGTAACATAATAAATCGAAAAATATTGACTAACAGAGCGCTATTCATTTTTTTCTTTGTTTTTGTTTTCTAAGTTAATAAGTTCTTCTCTGTCTTTACTTTTGATGACATATACATGACCCAAGTTTGTCATATCGTTAAATAGTTTAACTTTTATAACATAAAAGCTTGTGTTCTCTTTTTTGTATATAACGTCTACAGTTCCGATATTAATTCCTTCAGGGAAAATTACAGATTGTCCTCCGGTAACAATGGTGTCACCTTTTCTAATTGATGCTAATCTTGGCACATCCTCTAGCTGAACAAATCCTGTGCTTTTACCGTCCCAAGTTAAAGAACCAAAGTGGTTAGATTTTTTGATTTTGGCATTAATATGCGACTTCATGTTCAAAATGCTCACTACTGTAGAATAGTTTGCAGAAGTATTGTCTACTACTCCAATAATACCTAAACTGTTTATAACTCCCATATCTGGTTTAACTCCTTCTTTGCTTCCGGAGTTTAAAGTGATATAGTTTTCGTGTGTGTTGTATGTATTATGAATTACTTTTGATACCACGATATCTGCAGGTTTTACACCTTTAATGCTATCTGGCAATGGTGCTTTGGTAGTGTCTTCTTTATTGAACAAAAGACTTTTTAACCTTGCATTCTCTAATACAAGTTCATCATTTTCGGCTCTTAAATTCAAATATTCGTTTACACGATTAATTCTTTCATAAACACCTCCGCTTAAAAAATTAGCTGAACTGATTACTCTGCTTCTGTGGTAGGAATGCGATTGAATTGTGAGCGTCAACGAAATACCTAAAAGCAGCAAAAACAGCAATCGATTACTGTTTCTTATAATGAAATTAAATATTTGCTGCATTTCTTGTCTGGTTATTTTGTTTCAGGATATGCTTAAAGGTTTCAGTTTTTACAAGGGTCAAATATTAAAAATCTGACCCTTATAAAAGTAAATTGATTGTTATTTTGAATCTTATTTGATTAAGATACTTTTAAATTTAGCGATGTTTTTAAGAGCCATTCCTGTTCCTCGTACAACTGCTCTTAAAGGATCTTCGGCAATATAAACCGGTAAGTCTGTTTTTTGAGAAATACGTTTGTCAAGACCTCTTAACATTGATCCACCACCAGCTAAATAGATACCAGTGTTGTAGATATCTGCTGCTAATTCTGGCGGAGTCTGAGATAATGTTTCCATTACCGCATCTTCAATACGCTGAATAGATTTGTCTAATGCTTTTGCAATTTCACGGTAAGAAACATCTACTTGTTTTGGTTTACCAGTAAGTAAATCTCTACCTTGAACTGACATATCTTCTGGCGGACCATCTAAATCTTCAATAGCCGCTCCAATTTGAATTTTAATTTTTTCTGCAGTACTTTCTCCTACAAAAAGGTTGTGCTGTGTACGCATGTAATAAACGATGTCGTTTGTGAAAACGTCACCTGCAATTTTTACAGATTTGTCACAAACAATTCCGCCTAAAGCGATAACAGCAATTTCTGTTGTACCACCTCCGATATCTACAATCATGTTACCTTTTGGTTGCATAATGTCTATACCAATACCAATTGCCGCTGCCATTGGCTCATGAATCAAGTAAACTTCTTTTCCGTTTACTCTCTCACAAGATTCCTTCACCGCTCTCATCTCCACTTCAGTAATACCAGAAGGAATACATACAACCATACGTAAAGCTGGAGTAAACATTCTTTTTTTCAATGCAGGAATACTTTTAATGAACATATTGATCATTTTTTCCGAAGCATCAAAATCAGCGATTACACCATCTTTCAAAGGCCTTATAGTTTTGATGTTTTCATGTGTTTTACCTTGCATCATATTGGCTTCCTTACCAACAGCAATGATTTTGCCTGATACTCTATCACGTGCAACGATAGATGGACTATCAATGACAACTTTATCATTATGAATGATTAAAGTGTTTGCGGTTCCAAGGTCTATCGCAATATCCTCGGTCATGAAATCAAAAAATCCCATAAGTTTTTTAGGGGTTTAAAATGTTATAAATTATTTATCGAACAAAGTTAAACAAATTAATGTTTAAAATGACGAGTTCCTGTAAATACCATTGCAAGATTATTTTCATTGCAATAATTTATACTTAATTCGTCTTTAATTGAACCTCCTGGCTGAATTACAGCAGTTATTCCTGCTTTTTTGGCTAATTCTACACAATCCGGAAATGGGAAAAATGCATCACTTGCCATCGAAGCTCCATTTAAATCAAATCCAAAAGCTTTTGCTTTGTCAACAGCTTGAATTAAAGCGTCAACTCTTGAAGTCTGACCTGTACCTGATGAAATCAATGTTCCGTTCTTAGCAAATACAATAGTGTTTGATTTTGTATTCTTGCAGATTTTAGAAGCAAAGATCAAATCTTCGATCTCTTGAGCAGTAGGTTCTGTAATTGTAACGGTTTTTAAATGCTCTTTATTATCCGTAATATTATTTCTGTCCTGAATTAACAAACCATTAAGACAAGTTCTTACTTGACGAGCTGGTAATTCAACTTCATTTTGAACTAATATAATTCTGTTTTTCTTCTCTTGTAAAACTGTAACTGCCTCATCATCATATGCAGGAGCGATTACAACCTCGCAGAATAATTTGTTGATTTCCTGTGCAGTTTCTAAATCAATTTTTGTGTTAGAAATTAACACTCCTCCAAAAGCAGAAGTAGGATCACAAGCTAAAGCCGCTAAATAAGCTTCACTGATTGTTTTTCTTGAAGCCAATCCGCAAGCATTGTTGTGTTTTAAAATGGCGAACGTTGGTCCGTCAGTTTTAAATTCAGCAATTAAATTTACTGCAGCATCAACATCAAGTAAATTATTGTATGATAATTCTTTTCCGTGAAGTTTGTTGAACATAGCATCAAAATCTCCAAAGAAGAATCCTTTTTGGTGAGGGTTTTCACCGTATCTTAAAACTTGACCATTTGCAATGCTTTCTTTGTAAATAGTCTCGTCTGTATTGAAATAATTAAAAATAGCTCCATCGTAGTGAGAGGAAACGTGGAATGCTTTAGTAGCCAACAATCTTCTGTTTTCCAAAGTTGTTGCTCCATCTTGCTCGGTAATCAAATCTAGAAGCAAGCTGTATTCGTTAACAGAAGCTACAATTACAGTGTCTTTAAAGTTTTTTGCACCTGCACGAATTAATGAAATACCACCAATATCAATTTTCTCAATAATATCTTGTTCGCTAGCTCCAGAAGCAACTGTTTTTTCAAAAGGATATAAGTCAACAATTACTAAATCGATTTGAGGAATATCAAATTCCTTCATTTGCTGAACGTCGCTTTCATTATCTTGACGATTCAAGATTCCGCCAAAAATCTTTGGGTGTAAAGTTTTTACTCTTCCGCCAAGAATTTCAGGGAAAGAAGTGATATCTTCAACAGGAACCACTGGAATACCAAGGTTTTTGATAAAATCTTCAGTTCCTCCAGTTGAATAAAGTGTTACATTTTGTTCGTGTAATTTTCTAACAATTGGTTCTAATCCATCTTTAGAAAAAACAGAAATTAATGCCGATTGTATTTTTTTTGTTGTGCTCATTGTGTAGTTATGATTTTGAGACTGCAAAAGTAGTTTTTTTATATATTATATTAAAGAAAATTAGTGTAACAAAATGCTAAAAAAATCTACTGATGAGTAAGTTAACTTTTATTAGGTTTTTGAATTTAAATTATTGAATTTTACTTTATTGAAATATACAAAAATATGATCGTTTATCTAAGATTATTAAAAGAAAGTCTAAGCTTTGCCATCAATGCTTTGCGAAATAATAAATTACGCACATTATTGTCGCTTTTAGGTGTAACGATCGGTATTTTTTCAATCATTGCCGTTTTGGCTGCTGTTGACTCTTTAGATAAAAAAATCTCTAAAGATCTGAGTAGCTTAGATAAAAATACAATTTATTTAATGAAATACTGCTTTGGGCCGTCTGAAATTCCGCAATGGAAGAGAGAACAGTTTCCAAATGTAAAATATGACGAATATATTGGTTTAAAAAATTCAATGAATAATACCGATCAAGTAGCATATCAGCTTTTTGTAAATAGGGAAAGTTTAAAATATGATTCTAAAACAGTCAGCGATGTAAATATTATTCCGGCATCAAACGAAATGGTCGATATTGACGGATTGAGTTTTGACAAAGGAAGATTTTATAATGAATCTGAATCAAATTCAGGAACTCCCGTTATTGTTCTTGGATATGATATAGCCGAAGGACTTTTTGGTTCTAGTGATCCAATTGGGAAAAATATTCGCTTATATGGACAGCGATTTACTGTAATTGGTGTAATGGCAAAACAAGGAGCTGGATTTTTTGGAGACAGCAATGATACTTCGGTTTATCTTCCGGCTAATTTTCTAAGAAGAATGTATGGAGATAGCGATTCTATGACGCCAGTAATAGTTTTAAAACCAGAAAAAGGCGTAGACATGGAGGCGTATAAAGCAGAAATTGCCCAAAAATTGCGAGCAATTCGTGGAATGAAAGCGGGAGAAATGGATAATTTCTTTATTAATGTGCTTTCTGGTTTTACCGATTTCATTGACGGAATTTTAGGTCAGATGAATTTTGTGGGGTGGATCATTAGTGGGTTTTCTCTTTTAGTTGGCGGGTTCGGAATTGCGAATATTATGTTTGTTTCGGTTAAAGAAAGAACCAATCTTATCGGAATTCAGAAATCATTGGGAGCGAAGAACAAATTTATCTTATTTCAATTTTTGTTTGAAGCCGTTATTCTTTCTGTTATTGGCGGAATTATAGGTCTGCTGATGGTTTGGGGAATTGCTGTAATCTTAACAAAAGCCCTCGATTTTGAATTTGTCTTAAGTTTAGGAAATATTCTTTTAGGAACTAGTTTAGCGGCTCTTATTGGTTTGATTTCTGGAATTCTTCCTGCTATTTCGGCGGCAAATTTAGATCCTGTAGAAGCCATTCGAACAGGAATGTAAAATATTGTTTTTATGTTATTTAATTGTAAATTTTGTTGAGTGGGAATAAATAGATACATTTGATAGGCAACAAATTAAAACACAAGATAAATGAGCTTTAATCTTAAATCTGTTGATACTGTTGAGTCGATTTCTAGGGAAGATTTTAAAAAGAATTACCTAGATAAAAGAAAACCTTTAATCATAAAGGGGCTTACAAAAGATTGGCCGGCAAGAGAAAAATGGTCAACAGAGTATTTCAAGCAGATTGCTGGAGATATAGAGGTTAAACTTGTAGATAATTCAAAGGCAGATCCAAAAAAAGTAATCAATGCTTCGATTGCGAGTATGAAATTTGGAGAATATCTGGATTTGATAAAACGTGAACCCACACAATTGCGTATTTTTTTCTTCAATCTTTTCAAGCACAGACCCGAATTAATTGATGATGTAAAAGTTCCTAAAGAATTAATGGGAGGTTTTATAGAAAGTATGCCTGCGATGTTTTTTGGCGGTTCAAAGGCAATTACTTTTTTGCATTATGATATCGATTTGCCACATCTTTTTCACACTCATTTCGGTGGAAGGAAGCATATTATCTTATTTGATAATAAATGGAAGAAAAGATTGTATTGTCTTCCAAATACGACTTATGCATTAGAAGATTATGATGTTGCTAATCCCGATTTTGAAAAATTTCCAGCTCTAAAAGGAGTAGAGGGTTATGAAGTTTTTTTAGAACATGGTGATACGTTATTCATGCCAACAGGAATGTGGCACTGGATGCGTTACATTGATGGTTCTTTTTCGCTGACACTTCGTGCATGGGATCAATCTGTTTCTCGTAAAATAGCCAGTGTTTGGAGCTTGTTTATGCATGGAGCAGTAGATAGCGGTATAAAAGTGATATTTAGAGAACGTTATGCTGTTTGGCGCGAAAAGCGGGCGTTTGTAATTGCTGAAAAACAATTAAAAAAGGATTTGAAAAAAGCAGGGTAAATTTTAGGTTTTACTTTTAATAAACTTAACTTGTTTTGGGATTTCTGGGAATTTGATTCTTTTTTGATCCCATTTAATATTTTTAGAATCATAGTAACTATTGTCTTTTTTGTATTTCAAGACAGTATCCTCTTCTTGTGTCGTTCTTCTGATAATGATAAAATCCCGATCTCTTTTGAAGAAGTTTAAAGATTTATTTAAATCAAAAAACATTTTAGAATTTAAAGTATCAGATTGGGATGCAATAAAAGTTTGATTTCGAAAATCATCTCTATAGTTCAATTTTATAAAATCATAAATATTTTTATTTGAGATTTCAATTATTTCTAAAGGTTGTAAATTTGTAAAATAAGGGATTGTGTCTGCTGTGGGTGTACCACAAACAGATGCTATTCCTTTTCTTTGGAAATAATAAGCGGTAGAATCTGAGTTTATGATGAAAGTATTAGTTCCATAAAATAGCCAGCCAGGAATAGGTGGTGGTGGAGGAATTGTGTCTTTGCCACGAACTACTTCTTTATTATTCTGAGAAATTATATATGGAATGTTTTCTTCTTGATTGTCTTTTTTACTACAATTCAAAAAGAGAAAACAAATCATAAAACCAATAAAAATTCTTGCCATAAAGAATAAGATTTAAAATAAAGATATAAAAAAATCTCAAGAAGCAATTTCTTGAGATTTTGTATTGAATTTGTATGTTTTTAGAAAGATTATTTCTCTTTCATTAATTTTTCCAAATATTCGTTTTTTTCTTTTTCTGCCAAAACCAAACGTTCGTAAAGTTCAACTACTTTATCTAACGGATTAAATGTGCAATGAGTTGGATTGAACATTCCATTTATTCCAGTACTTGTGCTGTTATCGTAAAAATTATTAAAATAATTTATCATATTTTCTTCAGTAAAGTTTTTAATTGCTTCAACAGTTACTCCAAGCGCTTTTGCTACTTCTGCAAGTTTTGCATCATCTATGGTTTCACTGTTCTCCATAGCGGAAATCGACTGTTGATTTGTACCCAAAGCCTGCGCAAGAGCTTCCTGCTTCATATCTTTAAGTTCACGAATACGACTGATTTTTCGTCCTATATGGTTTTGTTTTGTTGCTGTGCTCATAATTCAAAGATATTTATATTACTTTAGAAAAAATAGATTTCTGTAAAAAACAGGTTTGCATTAGTATGATACGCTATTGTCATTTATGCAAAAACAAAAATACAATTTTTCAGACAAGTTATTAATTGTACTTATAAAACTTATATGGTTTAAAAACAAAAAATCCCAAGAAGCAATTTCTTGGGATTTTCTATTTTAAGTAGTTTTAAAACTATCTAATATCATTATTTTGAATCAAATCGATATATAAGTTAATCTTATCTTTTAATTCTTTTCTTGGCGTGATAAAGTCTAAGAAACCGTGCTCTAATAAGAACTCAGCAGTTTGGAAACCTTCAGGTAAATCTTTTCCTGTAGTGTCACGTACAACTCGCGGACCAGCAAAACCAATCAAAGCGCCTGGCTCAGAGATGTTGATATCTCCTAACATCGCGTATGATGCTGTTGTTCCTCCAGTTGTTGGATCTGTACAAAGAGAAATATAAGGTAATTTAGCTTCAGCTAATTGAGCTAGTTTTACAGAAGTTTTTGCTAATTGCATTAAAGAATAAGCAGCTTCCATCATACGAGCTCCACCAGATTTAGAAATCATTACAAAAGGAAGTTTGTTTTTAATAGCGTGATCAATACCTCTTGCGATTTTTTCACCTACTACAGCCCCCATAGATCCACCGATGAATGCAAAATCCATACAGCAAATTACAAGTTCTCTTCCTTTAGATTTTCCTACTCCCGTACGAACAGCGTCTTTTAAGTGAGTTTTTTCCATTACATCTTTTAAACGCTCTGCATATTTTTTTGTATCCACAAAATGCAAAGGATCTTTAGAAGTCATGTTTTTATCTAACTCAACAAATTCGTTGTTGTCGAATAAAATTTCAAAATAGGTTGCGCTTCCAATTCGAACATGAAAATCATCTTCAGGGCTCACGAATAAATTTCTCGCTAATTCGTCAGCATCAATAATTTTTCCAGTAGGAGATTTGTACCACAATCCTTTCGGAACGTCCATCTTATCTTCTGTCGCGGTCGTAATCCCTTTTTCTTGTCTTTTAAACCAAGCCATTTTTTTAATTTTAGAATGTAGATTTTAGATTTTAGATTTTTAATCTGATTCAGAAATTAGATTTCAGGCTTTTAGAAGTCTGAAATCTAAAATCAGAAATCTAAAATTTAAAGCGTGTTTACGTTATTTAAATCTGCAAAAGCTTGTTCCAATCTTGCGTTGAATGTTACTTCGCTCTCACGAACCCATCTTCTTGGGTCGTAATATTTTTTGTTTGGAGCATCAGCACCTTCTGGGTTACCAATTTGTGATTTCAAATAGTCAAGGTTTTTAACCATATAATCACGGATTCCTTCAGTGTATGCAAACTGTAAATCTGTATCAATGTTCATTTTGATAACTCCGTAGCTAATTCCTTCTCTGATTTCTTCAAGTGTAGAACCTGAACCTCCGTGGAATACGAAATCAACTGGATTGTGTCCTGTGTTGAATTTGTTTTGTACGAAATCTTGAGAATTTTTTAAGATTTTTGGAGTTAATTTTACGTTTCCTGGTTTGTAAACACCGTGAACGTTTCCGAAAGCAGCAGCAATTGTAAATTTAGGGCTTACTTTAGATAATTCTTCGTAAGCGTAAGCTACTTCTTCTGGTTGAGTATATAATTTTGAGCTGTCAACATCAGAGTTATCAACACCATCTTCTTCACCACCTGTAATACCAAGTTCGATTTCCAATGTCATACCCATTTTGCTCATTCTAGCTAAATATTCTTTACAGATCTCGATATTTTCTTCGATTGGCTCCTCAGACAAATCGATCATATGAGAACTGAATAATGGTTTTCCTGTTTCTGCAAAGTGTTTTTCAGAAGCATCTAATAAACCATCGATCCAAGGTAAAAGTTTTTTTGCACAGTGGTCAGTGTGTAAGATTACAGTTGCACCGTAAGCTTCTGCCAAAGTATGAATATGTTTTGCTCCCGCGATTCCTCCTGCGATTGCTGCTTTTTCACCTGCATTTGATAATCCTTTTCCAGCGTTGAATTGTGCTCCTCCGTTAGAAAATTGAATGATAACTGGCGCGTTTAGTTTTGCTGCAGTTTCAAGAACTCCGTTAATTGTGCTTGATCCAGTAACGTTTACTGCTGGAAGAGCAAAACCCTTCTCTTTAGCATAATTAAAGATCTCTTGTACTTGATCTCCTGTAGCTACTCCTGGTTTAATGTTATGTGCCATTGTAATTTTTTTTATAGTTGTTTTTAGTTTTTAGGTTGCAAAAATAAGAATTAATTAGCATTAGAACGGATAATTTATTCCAAAATTTAAAACCGAGTGCCCAAAATTGTATTCTTTAAACCATCTATCTCCTTTGTCATGCGAGGGATTATAGGTCTTAAAGCCTAAATCTAAACGAATAACAAAAAAGCTTAAATCGTATCGTAAACCGAATCCTGTACCCAAAGCAATTTCTTCTAAATCGTTTAAGTTGTCAAATTTTGCTTTAGGATCTACGACATTATCGAGCACATTCCAGATATTTCCGGCGTC
Organism: Flavobacterium sp. LK-23; assembly: GCF_058135255.1. Taxonomy (NCBI): domain Bacteria; kingdom Pseudomonadati; phylum Bacteroidota; class Flavobacteriia; order Flavobacteriales; family Flavobacteriaceae; genus Flavobacterium; species Flavobacterium sp. LK-23. The sequence goes on along the minus strand of NZ_JBYUVT010000001.1, from coordinate 254,681 downwards.
TGCAAAGAGAGCTCCTTTCACATCTCCAAAAATTTTGAAGCGATATTCGATACTTGCTGCAATTTTCATATTTGCTTCATTAAAGTCATTTACAGCATTTGTACTTCCCGGTCCTAAAGCATAAGGTTGCCAAGCACGGTTGTCATTTGAACCTCCGGCATAATAACTTCGTGAAAACGGAATGTAATTTGAATTTCCAAACGGAACCGCAATTCCGAAGAAGCTTCTAACAGCCAAAACTTTTTCTTTTCCAAAGTCCCAGTGTTTGATGTAATCAAATTCAGTTTTAACATATTCTGAGTATTCTAGGTTGAAAATCTCATAATTACCTCTTGAATTTTTTTGAAGGTTTCCAATTTCAGAGACTAGAGACAATAAAGTTCCCGCTGATTCTATTTTTGTTCTAAATTGATAGAAGTTGTTATCTGCTAAATCTTTTTTAGTTGTTTTGGTAAAAGAGAAACTTGTTGCTAGAATGAAATCATTTTCAGTTAAACGAACTCTTCTTTCTTCAATACTTTCAACTTCTTGGTATTGAGAGTCTGAAGGTGTTAGAGCAGTTTGGCCTGTTAATACGTCATTCGTAAATCCTGTTGTCCCTTTAGGTATTGTCAGATCTTTTCTTGCTTGTTCTTCTGTTGTTTCTCCCCAGTTGCCAGGGTTAACATTGTAGTCTTTTCCAATTCCATTCAAATCATCATAAGAAGAAGTGTAAACTCTAAAATAGTTGTCTGGATTTAAGTTGCGGACAAACTGTGCATTCAATAATTCCAGTTTCGCAGTATTATGGCGTTTTGGACTCCAGTTATACGAGATACCTCCTGTGAAGTTTTCTTTATCAAGACCAATATTTCTCTGTTTGGAAAAACCAGAAGATATTGAGGTATATGGAATCATGCTTTTCGGAATGATTTTTTCGGTTCCAAAAGGCAGTAAAATTCTCGGAAAATTCAATTTCATATCTAGACCATATTCCGAAACGTTAAAGAAGTTGTTGTTCGGATTGGCCATGTCTCTAGATGAACCAACATTTAGACGTGCTGAAATTTCAAGAGTTTCTGCTCGATTAAATACGTTTCGAATCGTTTCAGAAATGCTGGCTCCAATTCCGAAATCCTGAATATTAGAGTGCGTTACGTCAAGAGTAGCCCCAAAACTGTATTTTTTTCTTGGAGTCAAATAAACATTAGCAATAAGAGATTGAGCTGTCGAATCTCTCTTGTCTACTTCGTATTGAATAGAAGGATAGTTGAAAATCCTCAAATTGTTTAAAGAGCGAGAAGAAAGGGTGGTTCTAAAATCGGCAAAAGTGCTTCCTTTTGTAATGAAAATAGCGTCGGTAATAGCGCGTGGTCTGTATTTTAATCCTTTGTAACTGTAAAGGTTAAAATTGTTGTATGTTACGCTATCTGTTGGTTTTTTCTTAGCATTGGTAGCAGAATAATCAGTGTAAATATTTACATCACTAATTTTGTATAGTTTAAAAGGCTCTGTACGGCTCGAATCTTTTTCCTGAATAGTATTGTTGTTAATAATTAAACTCACATCGGCTTTTGCTTTTTTGCCAATGGTATCAATGTCAAAAGTTACATAAGTAGGCTGAAAATAATAAGCTCCGTGATTTCTAAAGTAGGTTGTAATACGGTTTTTCTCTTCTTCAAAATCGGTAGTTTTATATTGATTTCCAGATTTTAATAAAGAAGGTTCATTGTTTGTTCTGTATAAAGAGTCTAACGCAGGAGTCATTATTTTGGTTCTAATAGTGTCCAATTTATAAGCTGGTCCTGTAGTGATGTTATAATTAATTTCGGCTCTTTTTACTCCAATCGTGTCGATTGTATAATCGGTATGAACATTGAAAAAACCATTGTTAAAATAATAGTATTTTAAACGCAATAATGATTTTCTGGTTTTTGAAGTGTCAATTATTACAGGCGGTTCACCAGTGCTTTTTAAAAACTCATGAATTCCTTTGTAATAAAAAGATTGTCCAAGGCGATCTACTTGTTTTGCAGAGAGTATTTTAGACATACGCTCATATTTTCCAGGATTATTTTTAAATTTTGCCTGATAAGTAGAATCTGGATTTAAATTGGCTAAATTGTATAAATTTAATCGAAGTTTATAACCTAATAATTTACCATTTGGTTTTTGGTACATTTGGTTAGAAGCTGTTTCGTCATTTGTAGATTTTCCGTTAACTAAAATATTATTTTTTACAAGAAGGTTTTTTCCATCGGGAACTCTTTTTACGGCATTACAAGCGCAAATTAATATTGCAATTAGAAGAAATGCTATTATTTTTGTGGAATTATTTTTCAAGTGTTTTTTAATATTTAATTCAAAAGTACATTATTTTATGGTTAGTAAAAACCAAATAAAGCTTATCTCTAGTTTACATCAAAAAAAGCAGCGTCTTGCTAGTCAATTATTCTTTGCTGAAGGAGTAAAAGTAATTCAAGAATTGCTGCAATCCAATTTTGAATTAGAACATTTATACACCACATTGAATGATTTTGAAACGGTACAGGCTTCAAAACGAACTCTTATTAATGACCAAGAACTGAAAAAAATAAGTGCTTTGTCGACTCCGAATTCTTGTTTGGCAGTTTTTAAAATTCCAGCTCCCAAAAAGACAATCGATTCGGGCTTAATTTTAGCATTAGACGACATTAGAGATCCTGGAAATCTAGGAACTATTTTGCGTTTATGCGATTGGTTTGGTATTAAGCAGATTATTTGTTCTAAAGAAACGGTAGATATTTATAATCCGAAAGTGGTACAAGCTACAATGGGGTCAATTGCCAGAGTAAATGTAAGCTATGTTGATTTAAAACTTTTTCTTGCTCAAACTAAACTGCCAGTTTTTGGAACTTTTATGGACGGAGAAAATATTTATCAATCCAAATTACCTCAGGATGGAATCATTATTATGGGTAATGAAGCCAATGGGATTTCAGAAGAAATTGAAAAAATAGTAACCAGTCGCCTAACAATTCCTAGATTTGGAGAGCTTCAAAAAACCGAAAGTTTAAATGTAGCTACTGCAACAGCAATTATTCTTAGTGAATTTAAACGAAATAGTTGATATTTTGTTTTAATGAAAAGTGAAATTTATTAAAATTGCTCTAGATTTCATCGAATCGATATTTCCAGTCCAAGGGCTGTCTGGAGTTTTATCTCTAATAAGTTCATCTGTGATTCCGAACATTCCTCTAACAGAAGGAGAAAAAATAAAGTATTCGGTAAAAATATCAATTCCTAAACCTAACTCGTAAGCAGCGGTCCATTGTTTTACTCTAAATTTTTGCTCAAAGTTATCATCTTGAGACTTCGCATTACTAGATAAATTTAAAGTTGTAGACATACCGCCAACCAAGTACGGACGTATGTTTCCTGTGCGCAAGGCAGAAAATTTCAATAATAAAGGAAAGTGAATATAAGTACTATTTACTTCTCTTAAATAGTCGTTTTCTGTAGTTCCTACGCCAGGAAAAAACAAATCACGTTTAGTGTAATACAAACCTGGTTCAAAACGAAGATTAATGTATTCCTGAAGTCTTAAATCGGCTACGACACCAACATTAAAACCAGTAGTTTTTTTTACTTGAATATCTTCCTGTACAGGAGTTTTGTAGTCAAATTTAAAGTCAAAACTATTAAAACCTAGATAATAGCCAAAATAGACACGCTGTTTTTGCCAGTTTTCAAGATTAATGATAGGGTCTTTGCTAAACATGTTTTTAGCAAATTGAGAATGTCCTTTTGTCGTTAAGACTAATAAAAATAAGATTACAACTTTTTTCATACTATTTTTTAGATGCAGAATAAATTGTTGCGACACCAAAAGTTTGGGGCATTGCCACAACATCTATAAACCCAGTTTTTCTCAAAATATTGTTTAAGGCTTCGCCATAAGGAAAAGCGGCAGCAGACTCAGACAAATAGCCATAGGCATCATTATCTTTAGAGAATAATTTACCAATTAATGGAAGTATATTTTTGCTGTAAAAATTATAACCTTGTTTATAAGGAAATTTATCTGGAACAGAAGTCTCTAATATAACAAATACTCCATTTGGTTTTAAGACTCTTAAGATTTCTGCAAAACCTTTTTCTAGGTTTTCAAAATTTCTCACACCGAAGCCAACCGTAATAGCATCAAAGTAATTGTCCTCAAAAGGCATATTTTCAGAATCGCCTAAAACTAGTTCAATAATATTAGATAGATTTTTTTCTTCAACTTTCTTTTTACCAACTTCTAGCATTCCAGCAGAGATATCTAGGCCAATAATTTTTTCAGCATTAGTCTTTGCCATTAAAATGGCTAAGTCACCAGTACCTGTTGCGATATCCAGAATAACTTTTGGTTTTTTGTCTGAAACAATTTTTAATACTTTTTTGCGCCATTTAACGTCAATTCCAAATGAAATTACACGATTCAAATTATCGTAATTCCCAGAAATGGTGTCAAACATTTGGGTTACTTGCTCTTTTTTACCTAAGGTAGAGTCTTTATACGGAGTTACTTTTTCAGACATTTTTTTTATTTAGGCAAATATAAACAATCTAGTTTAACTGTAATTGAGTTTTTTAATTTGTCAAATAAATGTTTTGGAGTGTTTATTTTAAAACAGAATAAAATGGTATTTCTGCTATCCCTAAATCTAGGTATTTTGTCAAAATCCCTAAATCACGGTATTGTCTAATAGGCCTATTATGGCCAACTTTGTCAAAGTAAAAATGATTAAAGTTAATGATTGATAATGTCGCAATGACTTAAACAAATGGTTGCTTTTTTTGCGCTGGTAATTTCATTTGTTCATGAAAGAGTTTTGTAAGTATTGTTCTTTGGGGGGAAATACTATATTAAGTGCAAAGTACGTTCTTAGGATTAAATTTGTTTTTGGAAATTTTAATTTTCTGCCTTTAATATCTTAGTGGTATTTGTTATTAAAGGCCTTTTGAGATTTAGGTCTCAAACAACATTAAATGTTATTCAGTTTTACGAATGTTTCTCAACATTTGTGATTTTTTTTAAACAAAAATTTTTTCTTGAGCGAGTTAAGCTTCATGTCAATTATTTAAAAACATCCTCCGTTAAAAGAGGATGTTTTTTATTTATTTTCTAATGTAAGTTTCATAAGTGTAATCATAAAGATGTTTTTCATCTTTGTAGTTTTCTTCAGATTCGACCAAAGTCCACTCACTTTTATTGATTTTAGGAAAAAAGGCATCTGCTTCAAAAGAATGATGAACCTTAGTTAATTCAATAATGTCGGTAAACGGAAGGGCTAAATTGTAAATTTCTCCACCACCTATAACATAGCTATCATCATTTTCAGGACATATTGCAATGGCTTTTTCAATACTATCTACTACGATGCATCCTTCTGGTTTGTAATTTTCTTGGCGAGAAATTACAACATGAACGCGGTCAGGTAATGGTTTTGGGAAACTTTCAAAAGTTTTTCTTCCCATAATAATATGATGACCTGTAGTTAGTGATTTAAACCTTTTAAAGTCATTTGGCAAATGCCATACTAATTCGTTATTTTTTCCAAGCGCATTATTTTCGGCTGCAGCCGCTATCATTATAATCATGGTATGCCTAACTAAATTTTATTTTCATTTTCTTCATTAATAGAAGATTCGAGCTGACTGATTCGTTTTTGCTGTAAAGCAACCAATCGATCAATTTGTTCTCTTTCCCATTTTTTATTCATAAAACGGTCAGTTATGTACACTTTTATAAAATGCAGAATAAAAATGAAAAGCCAGATTGTAATTCCCCAAATACACCAGTTTTGGGTTGTGCCCTCGCCAAAACCAAAAAATTTGTTCGCAATAAATAGAAATAAACTTCCTAGAAGGAAAAGAACAAAATGAAAATATAAGATTTTTTTTTGTCTTAATCGGCGTCTAGCGTATTCGTATTGTTCGTGTACTTCTTTTTCCATAAGATAAAAATGAGATTATAAAGTTAAAATTTATTTTCGAAAGTCCATATTTTGGATTAGGAATATTTGTTTTTAAAAATTATAAGAATTTGAAAAACAAAATTTTAACCACTTTAAATTACAGATATAGCGAAAATAATATGCAGTTTTTGGCATTATCATAAATCGGTTCTGAGGTTAGTTAGTGTTTCGTTGAATTTAAGTAATTTTAGATGTATAAATCTAAAAACGAAATAGTTATGTCTTTGAAAAAACAATTTATCAAAACGAAGCCGGTTGTTAAAGTTACATTTTCAATAGATGCCAAAGATGCTGATTCGGCAGCGGTGGTTGGAGATTTTAATAACTGGAATGCCTCAGAAGGAACTTTAAGCAAGTTAAAAAACGGAACGTTTAAAGCAACTTACGATTTGGTGAAAGATGCGATTTACGAATTTAAGTATGTAATCGACGGAAATTATGTTAATGATCCTGAAGCCGATTTTTACAAATGGAACGATTATGCCGGAAGTGAAAATGGAGTTTTAGTTGTATAAAAAAATCCGCTTAAATTTTTAAGCGGATTTTTTTATAATTATACAGCAACACTTCCTTTTATAGCTGGATGCGGATCGTAATCTACAAGTGTGAAATCATTATAATCAAAATCAAAAATGTTTTTAATCTCCGGATTTAAAATCATTTTGGGTAATGGTTTTGGTTCTCTAGAAAGTTGTAATTCCAATTGCTCAAAGTGATTGTTATAAATGTGTGCATCACCAAAAGTATGAATAAATTCGCCTGCTTCTAAATCGCATACTTGTGCAATCATCATGGTTAGCAATGCATAAGAAGCAATATTAAAAGGAACTCCCAAAAAGATATCAGCACTTCGCTGATACAATTGGCAAGATAATTTTCCTTTTGTTTCGCCTTTTTCAGGATCTGGGCTTGCTACATAAAACTGAAAAAAGGCATGGCATGGAGGTAATGCTGCTTTGTTATTGGCAACATTCTCTTCAAAAGACTTTTTAGTATCTGGCAAAACCGATGGGTTCCAAGCAGAAACCAACATTCTTCTGCTATTCGGATTTGTTTTTAATTCTTTAATTAATTCAGAAATCTGATCTATTTCCTCACTATTCCAATTACGCCATTGATGACCATAAACAGGTCCTAAATCGCCATTAGAATCTGCCCATTCATCCCAGATTTTGACTCCGTTTTCTTGAAGGTATTTTACGTTTGTATCGCCTTTTAAAAACCAAAGCAATTCGTAAATGATGGATTTTAAATGCAGTTTTTTAGTTGTAACCATTGGGAAACCTTCACTTAAATCAAAACGCATTTGGTAACCGAAAACACTTTTTGTTCCAGTTCCAGTTCGGTCTCCTTTTTGATTGCCGTTTTCTAAAACGTGTTTTACTAAATCTAAGTATTGTTTCATGTTTTGTGTATTCGGTTATTCGTTTAACTGTTTAATCGATTTAACGAATAAACAAATCAACGATTAAACATATATTTATCTTCGAGAGATTTCGTCTCTAATTTTTGCTGCTTTTTCGTAATCTTCTTGAGAAACGGCTTGATCTAAAAGCTCGTTTAATTCCTGTAAAGAATGTTTTGCGTAAACATCTCCAGATTGGTTGCTTTCTTCTTCGTGTCCGAAAGTTTCAGGATTTGAAAGAACATCATCTATTTCCTGAGCTCCAGAATCTGTTTCAGCAGTATTTGATTTTAGATAAATACCAGCTTTATCTAAAATGTTTTTATAAGTAAAAATAGGGGCATTAAAGCGCAATGCCAAAGCAATAGCATCAGACGTTCTTGCGTCGATAATTTCTTCGATTTTGTCTCTTTCGCAAATTAAGCTAGAGTAGAAAACACCATCAACTAATTTATGAATGATGACTTGCTTTACTACAATATCAAATCTTTCGGCAAAATTTTTGAATAAATCGTGAGTTAAAGGACGTGGAGGTTTTATTTCTTTTTCTAAAGCAATAGCGATTGACTGGGCTTCAAAAGCGCCAATAACAATGGGTAATTTTCTTTCGCCATCAACTTCATTCAAAATTAAGGCATAAGCGCCATTTTGAGTTTGACTGTATGAAATTCCTTTTATGGATAATTTTACTAGACTCATATATGTTTGTAAAAAAGGTACTTAGCACCTTATTTTAATGCTTTTTTGGTTTGAAAAATAAAGCTGCAATTTTAATCAAAAAATATGGAACAAAAAAGCTGCCTATAAACAAAGATACAACATCTTGTTTTTAGGCAGCAAAAAATTTAAAGAGAATTCTTTGTGTTAAGAATGCTGAGCTTTAAAAGCTTTTAATTTCTCTGTTAATTGTGGTACAATTTCAAAAGCATCTCCAACTACACCATAATCTGCAACTTTAAAGAAAGGTGCTTCAGGGTCGTTATTGATAACCACTTTTACTTTAGATGAGTTAATACCTGCAATATGCTGAATAGCTCCAGAAATACCGATTGCAATATATAAGTTTGTTGCAACTGGTTTTCCTGTTTGTCCAACGTGCTCGCTATGAGGTCTCCACCCTAAATCTGAAACTGGTTTAGAACATGCGGTTGCACCACCAAGTACGGCAGCAAGATCTTCTACTAATCCCCAGTTTTCTGGACCTTTTAATCCACGTCCGCCAGAAACTACGATATCCGCGTCAGCGATAGAAACTTTTCCAGAAACTTTTTCTACAGATTCTACTTTTACACCAAAATCATTGTCTCCAATTGTTGGATTGAAATCTTCTGCTGTAGCTGCTCCTGCGCTTTCAAAAAGACCATGAGAGTTTTTAGCTAAACCAAGCACTTTTACGTCTGTACTGATTTCTGTAATATTGAAAGCTTTGTTTGAGAAAGCATTTCTTTTTACTTGAAATGGAGAAGTGCTAACAGGCAATCCAACTACATTTGAAGCAAAACCAGCATTTAAAGCAACCGCCACTAGTGGTGAAAGATAAATACTGTCTGTTGTAGAAGAAAGCAATACTACTTTTGTTTCTTCTTTCTCAGCAGCTTGTTTGATAACATCAGCGTAAGCTTTTGCATTAAAACCGGCTAATTTATCATTACTTACTTTTAGAACTTTATCAACTCCGTATTTGCCTAATTCGCTCACATCGCTAATGTTTACAGTCAAAGCTGTAACAGTTGTTCCTAATGATTCAGCTACTTTTTTAGCATAAGAAGCTAATTCGAAAGCAACTTTTTTAAATTTTCCTTCTGCAGATTCTGCATATATTAATATTGACATAACAATTTTAGATTTTAGATTTTAGATTTTAGATTTCAGATTTTTAAAAATTGAAATCTAAAATGATTATTGATTTTAGATTTGAAGTGAATCAAATGTTGAGTTTTAGATTTCGTTTGCATCAGCAATCTAAAATCTAAACTCTACAATCTTAAATCACTTTAGCCTCGTTGTGTAATAAATTGATTAACTCATCTAAATTATCTGCAGAAACTAATTTTACTGCCGATTTTGGAGCTGGTTTCTCAAATTTCACTGCTTTTGTATTTACAGCAGCATCAACTGGCTCAAGAATAGTAAGAGCCTTAGTTCTTGCTGTCATAATTCCTCTCATGTTCGGGATACGTAAATCTTTTTCTTCAACAAGACCTTTTTGACCTCCAATGATTAAAGGAAGAGTCGTGCTTACTGTTTCTTTTCCACCGTCGATTTCACGAACAGCTTTTACATTATTTCCGTCAACAGTTAAAGAAGTGCAAGAGTTTAAGAAATTAGAACCTAAAATACCAGCGATCATTCCAGGAACCATTCCTCCATTATAATCTAAAGATTCTTTACCAGCAATTACTAAGTCGTAACCACCGTTTTTGATAACTTCTGCCAATTGTTTTGCAACAAAAAAACCATCAGTAGGGTTTGCATTAACACGAATTGCTTCGTTTGCTCCAATTGCCAAAGCTTTACGTAAAGTTGGTTCAGTATCAGGACCTCCGACGTTTACAACCGTTACATTTGCGCCTTGTTGTTCTTGGAACCAGATAGCACGTGTAAGACCGAATTCGTCGTTAGGGTTAATTACATATTGTACGCCATTGGTGTCAAATTCTGAGTCACCGTTGGTGAAGTTGATTTTTGAAGTAGTATCAGGCACATGGCTGATGCAAACTAGTATTTTCATAAGTATATATTTTGAATTTATAATATGCTTTTACAAATTTAGAATTTAATTTGGAATAATTATACTATGCACGCATAATATTTTTCAAAACTATTACGATTTCGAAGATTGTGCAATTTTGTGGGATTTTCATCGTAATCCAAAAATGAAATGATAGTCATTTTGTCTGATTGTTAGGAATTTTGCAATGGCTGATGGTTGGAAAGCGAATTAAATTTGTCTTATAAATACTATTTTTTGGTTTTCTGCGTTATGATGAATGAATTTTGGAGAGATAAGAATTAAACAAATCCATAAAAGTTTGTCTGAAAAATATTTTGAGGAGATTAAGTGTGATTTATACGTTATTATATCGATTTCGTAATTATCACAATAAAGATTAAAAAGTTAAAACAAGAGAACAGATAGAAGTTCATGCGATTTTAAATTCAATTTATGCTTTTAAGTTATTTAAAATATTTATTTTTGCTCTTCAGAAAATTCAACATACAATATAAAATATGAGAACAATACAATTTAGAGAGGCCATTTGCGAAGCGATGAGTGAAGAAATGCGTCGCGATGAATCCATATATTTAATGGGAGAAGAGGTTGCAGAATACAATGGAGCTTACAAAGCTTCTAAAGGAATGCTTGCTGAGTTTGGTGAAAAGAGAGTAATTGATACTCCAATCGCTGAGCTTGGATTTTCAGGAATTGCAGTAGGTTCTGCAATGAATGGAAACCGTCCTATTGTAGAATATATGACATTCAACTTCTGTTTAGTTGGTATTGATCAAATTATAAATAACGCTGCTAAAATGCGTCAAATGACAGGAGGACAGTTTAATGTGCCTATCGTTTTCCGCGGACCAACAGCTTCTGCAGGTCAATTAGGAGCTACTCACTCACAAGCTTTAGAAAACTGGTTTGCTAATACTCCAGGTCTTAAAGTTGTTGTTCCTTCAACTCCTTACGATGCAAAAGGACTTTTGAAATCTGCTATCCGTGATAACGATCCAGTTATTTTCATGGAATCTGAGCAAATGTACGGTGACAAAGGTGAAGTGCCAGACGGAGAATACACAATTCCTCTAGGTGTTGCTGATGTTAAACGTGAAGGAACAGATGTAACGATTGTTTCTTTCGGAAAAATCATCAAAGAAGCTTTTATCGCTGCTGATGAATTAGCGAAAGAAGGTATCTCTTGTGAGATCATCGATTTAAGAACAGTTCGTCCAATGGACAAAGATGCAATCTTAAAATCAGTTAAAAAAACAAACCGTTTAGTAATTCTTGAGGAAGCTTGGCCAGTTGCCAGCCTTTCTTCTGAAATATCTTATATCGTACAAGAACAAGCGTTTGATTTCCTTGATGCGCCAATTCAACGTATTACAACTGCAGATACTCCTGCACCGTATTCTCCAGTACTGCTTAAAGACTGGTTGCCAAATGCAGGTGATGTAGTAAAAGCAGTAAAAAAAGTATTATATAAATAATACAAATACATAATACTCATAAAACTTCATCAGACAAACATGGATTGGTGAAGTTTTTTTTTACTTTATAATGAACAAATTAACTCTACTTCTCTTATATTTTTTATTTGCATTTGCGAATGTTGCTACTGCACAAACTAAGGTGAGTGGAGTTGTTTTGGATAAATCAAACCAGCCAATACCTTTTGCAAATGTTGTATTTAAAGGTTCTAATATCGGAATTGTGTCTAATGAAGACGGACGTTTTTATTTAGAATCGCCAAATACGTATACGGCACTTATGGTTACTTCGGCAGGATTTTCAGATAAAGAAGTTCCTTTAGAAAAAGCAGTTAATTATAATTTCAAAATTGTTTTAGGCGAAGCCGAAGCGCTAAATGAAGTTGTAATTTATACGGGTAAAACTTCTAAAAAGAACAATCCCGCATTGGATATTTTAAGAAAAATCTGGGAAAGAAAACGTAAAAACGGACTTTATCAGTTTAATCAATATCAAATGCAGAAGTATGAAAAAGTAGAGTTTGACATGAACACTATTGATAGTGCATTCATGAAAAACAAGCTTTTTAAAGGAATGGAGTTTATCTTCAATCATGTTGATACTTCAGATGTTACAGGAAAAACGTATCTGCCAATTTTTATCAATGAATCTGTTTATGATGTTTACGGTGATAATAAATTAAAGAAAGTAAAAGAAAATATAACAGGAAATAAAATGTCTGGTTTTAATGGAAATCAGCAGATTCTATCCTTTGTAAAAGACCTTTATTCAGAGTATAATATTTATGATAATCACCTTAAATTTTTTGATAAAAGTTTTACAAGCCCACTTTCAAGAACAGGAATTGATGTTTACAATTATGTCTTAAAAGACAGTGCATTTGTAGATAAAAAATGGTGTTATAATATTGTCTTTTATCCTAGACGTAAAAACGAATTAACTTTTAAAGGAGATTTTTGGGTTAACGATACCACTTTTGCGATCAAAAAAATTAATATGGGCGTAACCAAAAGTGCCAATATTAACTGGGTGAAAGATATTTATATCGAACAGGAATTTGATGTGCAAAACGATTCAATTTTCCTTTTGACGCGTGATTATATGATGTCCGATTTTGCTTTAAATAAAAAAGAAAAATCAAAAGGAGTTTACGGTAAAAGAACAACTTTATATCGCAATCATAAATTCAATATTCAGAAACCCGAGAAGTTTTACAAAGAAGAAGTCAATTTTATTGATAATGCAGTTTATGATCGACCGCCTGAATTCTGGGACGAAAATCGTTTTGAAAAATTAAATAAAGACGAGCAGGGAATTTATAAAATGCTCGATACATTACAAACGGTCAAGAGATTTAAGCAGTTGTATAATCTCGTCTCCATTTTAGGAAGTGGTTATGTTGAGTTTAAAAACTTCGATTACGGACCAATTTTTTCAACTTTTGGATATAATGAAGTCGAAGGTTTAAGGTTGAGAGTGGGAGGAAGGACCTATTTTGGACCAAATGATCCTTGGCGTATTCAAGCCTATACAGCTTACGGATTTGATGATAATAAATTCAAATACGGAGTTTCTGGAAAATGGATGGTTGACAAGAAAAACCGTGTTATTATCTCTGGAGGAAATAGGCGGGATATTGAACAAATTGGTGCAAGCTTAACCACAACAAATGATGTTTTAGGGCGAAGTTTTGCTTCTTCTGCGTTGTTTACAACGGGAAGTAATGGTAAGCTGACCAATATTAATCTGAGTAATGTTTCTGTTGAAATGGAGGCTAAAAAGAACTTTATAGTTCAGGCTGGTTTCTCTTATCGAACATTAGAATCGGCATCAAAAACATTTAGTTTAGATTATTATTCGACTTTACCAACTCCTGAAAATCCAGCTGGAGTTATTGAAAATGCAGTAAAACAATCTGAAGCAAATATTCAATTTGAATATATGCCTAACCGTAAAACTATTGGTTATGGTGTTGAAAGAGATTTAGTTGATAGCCCTTTTAGTCATTTCTTTGTGAATTTTAGTTATGGTTTAAAAGGAGTTTTTGACAGTGATTTTGCTTACGAAAAAATTCAAGTTTTCTACAGACAGCCAATCATTATTGGACCTTTAGGAAGAAGTAATATTACAGTTGAGACAGGAAAAACATTTGGTACAATTCCGTTAGGTTTGATGAGTGTAATTCCGGGTAACCAGACTTATTTTACAATCGAGAATACATTCAGTAACTTGAATTTCTACGAATTCGTTACGGATCAATATACGACCCTGCAGTGGAATCATGATTTTGGAGGAAGATTATTCGCAAGAGTTCCTTTTATGAGAAAACTGAATTGGAGAGAGTTTGTTGGAGTAAGAGCGGTTCACGGAACAATTTCTGATGCCAACCGCGCGATTAATGCCTCTGGATTGCCTTATAATGCTCCAGAAAAAGTGTATTATGAATATCATGCAGGAATTGGAAATATATTTAAAGTTTTCCGAATTGATTTTTCTTGGAGAGGAAATTATTTAGATATGCCAGATGCTCACAAATTTGCAGTAAAAGGATCTTTTGGATTTTATTTCTAGTTGTATTTAGGGGCAAAGGCTCAAAGTTACAGAGTCGCAAAGGTTTAAAATCTTTGCGGCTTTTTTTGTGATGAAAAAAACTTAGCGCCTTTGCGCCTTTGCGAGAACTAATTTCATTTTTCTTATTTTTGATTTACTTTCAAAATCCAAAACAATGCAAGAAGCCATTGATTTTCTTTCATCTAAAAATCCAATATTTCTTGAAATAATAGAAAAATACGGATTGCCTCCAATTCCCAAACGTCCACCAGGTTTTGAAACTTTGGTTTTGCTTATACTCGAACAGCAGGTTTCTATTGATTCGGCGAAAGCCACATTTTTAAAAATTAAAGCTTACAAAACTTGCAATCCTGAAAACATGGCCGAATTGCCTGATGAAGAATTTAGAAATCTAGGAGTAAGCCGTCAGAAAACAAAATACATCAAAATCTTAGCGGAAGCAGTTTTAAACAAAGAATTAGATATTGAAAGTTTAGCCTCAAAACCTGCAAAACAAGTTCGCGAAGAACTCATTAAATTAAAAGGAATCGGTAATTGGACAATCGATATTTATTTAATGTTTTGTCTGGAAGAGCCTGATTTGATTCCGCTTGGCGATATTGCAGTAATCAATACCATCAAAGAATTGCTTAATATTCACGATAAACAGGAAATGGAAATCCATGCAGAACAATGGAGTCCGTATCGATCTTATGCGACTTATTTGCTTTGGCATTATTACCTGAAGAAGAGAAATCGAAAGATTACCTATTAAATGCTTGTTTTTTAAACTCTAATGGCGATAATTTAACCTTGTTTTTTGTTGTAGAACTAGATTCTTTAGTTATTTTTGCAACCGAAATTATAGAAATAATAAAAAACGAAAATGACCGCAGACAAATTAACGACTTTCGATGTATTAATCGAAATACCAAGAGGAAGCAGAAATAAATATGAGTACGATTTTGAAATCAAAAGAATGCGTTTTGACAGAATGTTATTCTCTTCAATGATGTACCCAGCAGATTACGGATTTATTCCAGAAACTTTAGCTTTAGACGGTGATCCTCTTGATGTATTAGTTTTGGTAAACGAACCAACTTTCCCTGGATGTGTTATGGAAGTTAAGCCAATCGGTGTATTCCACATGGCAGATGATAAAGGACCAGACGAGAAAATTATTTGTGTACCAGTTTCAGATCCAATTTGGAATTCATTAAATGATCTTTCTGATATTAACCCACACTTAGTAAAAGAAATCGAGCATTTTTTCCAAGTTTACAAAGATCTTGAAAACAAAAAAGTAGACGTTGAAGGATGGGGAGATGTTAAAGAAGCTTATGATATTATCGCAGAGTGTACAAAGCGTTTTGATGACATTGAAAATAAACCGGCAGGATTATTTAGTATTAAATAATTTTAACCGCATTCTAATATAAAAAAAGCAATACTACCGTCAGGAGTATTGCTTTTTTGTTTAAATTCGTTTTAGTTAGATTGTTGACTATTAACCAAAACCATTAAAATATTATGAATGCATTTATGATTTACCTGCCCATTGTAATGGCAGTTTTAGGATTACTTTTCATGGGAATAAAAAGGACTTGGGTTTTAAAACAAGATGCTGGAGACGGTAAGATGAAAGAGATTTCAGATTACATCTACGAAGGAGCCTTAGCCTTTCTAAAAGCCGAATATAAACTATTAACCATTTTTGTAATTATTGCCAGTTTAGCTTTGGCAGGAATTACTTTTATTCCGGGAGTAAAAACACATTTATTAATCGTAATAGCATTTATTTTTGGTGCTTTATTTTCAGCTTATGCTGGAAATATCGGAATGAAAATAGCAACTAAAACAAACGTTAGAACCACCCAAGCGGCGCGTACTAGTTTACCGCAAGCTTTAAAAGTTTCTTTTGGCGGTGGAACTGTCATGGGGCTTGGCGTTGCTGGTCTAGCTGTTTTGGGTTTAACATCCTTTTTTATCATTTTCTTTCATTTATTTTCTGACGGAGTTTGGAAAGATACAGATACCATGACAGTTGTCTTGGAAACTTTAGCAGGATTTTCATTAGGAGCAGAATCAATAGCTTTGTTTGCCCGTGTTGGGGGTGGAATCTATACTAAAGCTGCCGATGTTGGAGCCGATTTAGTTGGTAAAGTAGAAGCGGGAATTCCAGAAGATGATCCTCGTAATCCCGCTACAATTGCAGATAACGTGGGAGATAACGTGGGGGACGTTGCAGGTATGGGAGCCGATTTATTTGGGTCTTATGTAGCAACAGTCCTTGCTGCAATGGTATTAGGAAATTATGTTATAAAAGATATGGGCGGAAGTATTAATGATGCTTTCGGCGGAATCGGCCCAATTTTACTTCCAATGGCAATTGCTGGTTTTGGAATTATATTTTCCATTATAGGAACACTTTTAGTGAAAATCTCAGATGATAATGCCAAAGAAGCACAAGTTCAAAAAGCTTTAAATGTAGGAAACTGGGTTTCGATTGTTTTAACAGCTGTGGCTTGTTTCTTCTTGGTACAGCACATGCTTCCAGAAACGATGCAGATGAGTTTCTTTGGAGAAGGATCAAAAGCTATTTCGTCAATGCGTGTTTTCTACGCTACATTGGTAGGATTAGTTGTTGGTGGAGCTATTTCTTCAGTGACAGAATATTATACAGGATTAGGGACAAAACCCGTTTTGGCAATTGTTCAAAAATCATCTACAGGAGCAGGAACAAACGTAATTGCTGGTTTAGCAACAGGTATGATTTCGACTTTCCCAACGGTATTGTTGTTTGCTGTGGCAATTTGGATCTCGTATGCTTTAGCAGGATTTTATGGAGTAGCTTTGGCGGCTTCAGCCATGATGGCGACAACTGCCATGCAATTAGCAATTGATGCTTTCGGACCTATCTCTGATAATGCTGGAGGAATTGCCGAAATGAGCGAATTGCCAAAAGAAGTTCGTACCAGAACCGATATTTTAGACTCAGTTGGAAATACAACAGCAGCGACAGGAAAAGGATTTGCTATTGCTTCTGCGGCCTTAACTTCATTGGCTTTATTTGCAGCCTATGTAACTTTTACAGGAATAGACGGAATCAATATTTTTAAAGCTCCAGTTTTGGCCATGTTATTTGTCGGCGGAATGATACCAGTGGTTTTCTCTGCTTTAGCAATGAATTCTGTTGGAAAAGCGGCAATGGATATGGTGTACGAAGTTCGTCGCCAGTTCAAAGAAATTCCTGGAATTATGGAAGGAACTGGAAAACCAGAATACGGTAAATGTGTTGAAATTTCTACAAAAGCTGCTTTAAGAGAAATGATGCTTCCAGGGATTTTAACGATTGGTTTCCCAATTTTAATTGTTCTTATAGGAAAGTTAGTTTACTCAGACAACAATCAGTTAATTGCTGAAATGTTAGGAGGATATATGGCAGGAGTTACGGTTTCTGGAGTACTTTGGGCAGTTTTCCAAAATAACGCAGGAGGTGCTTGGGACAATGCGAAGAAATCTTTTGAAGCAGGAGTTATGATCAACGGAGAAATGACTTATAAAGGTTCTGATGCTCATAAAGCTGCCGTAACAGGAGATACAGTTGGAGATCCATTTAAGGATACTTCTGGGCCTTCTATGAATATCTTAATTAAATTAACTTGTTTGATTGGATTGGTAATCGCTCCAATTTTAGGCGAAGGTCACGCGCCATCAGATATTGCTGCAAAAGCTTCTTGCTGTGCAAAAGCAGAAATGCATGCAGGAATTTCTAAATGTGGAGATATGTCTGGAATGACAAAAGAAGAATGTATTAAAATGTGTAAAGAAAAAGGTTGTTCTGAAGAAGAAACAGCTAAATGTTTAGCTCATTTTGATGCGAAAGGAAAATACTCTCATACAGAAAGCCAATCGGTTCGTGTTGAGGTTAAAAATATAAACGGAAAAACTACAGGAACTGTTACTAAAACAGAAAATGGTAAAACAACAACTGAAGTTTTTGAAGGAACTGAAGAAGAAGTTCTAGCAAAAGTTGAAGCTGCAAAATAATAATCTATCTGAGAGGTTTTGAAACCTGCCAGAATAATCAAAAAAAGTCTCTCAAATTATTCGAGAGACTTTTCCTTTTAATAAAGTCTTACAATCGTTTTATTCTAAGTGTAAAATATAGGTTTCCTTTAAAATATTTTTTTTGAAATCTTTCGAAAACTCTTTTTTATAAAGCGCATTGTGATTTTCAGGAGCTCTATTTTTAGGTATTCCTGAAAGTGCAATTAGTAGATACCAAACTGCTATAGTGAGAAAAGAAAGAATTATAGTTGAAACAAAATTTATCAATGCAATCAGCCAGTTTGTTTTATTAAGAGACTTTGGATTTTTGGAAAGGACATACCATTGAAAGCAAAAATTCATGAATAAAAGTAAAGGTAGAATGGGATACAGATTATCGAGTTTTCTGTCAATCATTAAAGCGCCGATAATGAATATTATAATATTTAGCAAGAGACCACTCGAGATGATTTTTATTTTAAACATAATCTTTTTTAAGTATAAAGATCACGATTTAATTATTTAAAGTAGTATTTTAATTGTTAAATTTGGAAAAAATATTCTATTTTTTCTAATGCAGGATTTTATATTACAAACCAATAATAAGGTAATTCTGAAATTTTAAAAAATAAAAAAGCCTCTTGAATTTTAAGAGGCTTTTGTGTTTTTATGTGAATTTGTATTTTAAAACAATCCGTTCAATTCAGCATCAATTCTATTAATGATATCACCCAAATCTTCAGGGTTGTCAACAAAATTGATATTATCAACATCAATAATCAAGAGTTTTCCTTTAGTGTAAGTCTGGATCCAAGCTTCGTATCTTTCGTTCAAACGGCTTAAATAATCGATCGAAATAGAGTTTTCATATTCGCGTCCGCGTTTATGAATTTGTCCCACTAAATTCGGAATAGAACTTCTTAAATAAATCAATAAATCTGGAGCTTTAACCAAAGATTCCATCAATTCAAACAAAGATGTGTAATTTTCAAAATCACGACTCGTCATTAATCCCATTGCATATAAGTTGGGAGCAAAGATGTGAGCATCTTCATAAATCGTTCTGTCCTGAATGATTCTTTTTCCGCTTTCGCGAATTTGCTGCACTTGACGGAAACGGCTATTTAGGAAATAAATCTGAAGATTAAATGACCAGCGCTCCATTTGATGGTAGAAATCATCCAAGTACGGATTATCAACAACATCTTCATAATGAGGTTCCCATTTGAAGTGTTTCGCCAATAATTTGGTCAGAGTGGTTTTTCCTGCGCCTATGTTTCCTGCTATTGCTATGTGCATTACGGTGTTACGATTTTATAATTTGATATATCTGTAGCTGTAAAAATAGATAAAATTTGGTCTTTGTAATAAAAATTGTCAAAGGTTTTTTCTAAAATTTTAATCTCAGAAATTACCTCTGGATTCGACTTATTAATACCTTTAAAGTACAGTAAACGATTCTTGCTGAAAAGATATTGCGAAGGACTAATTATAACAATTTTATCAAAATCTGCTATTGGGCCTAATGAAGTTATTTTTCCAAAAATATCACAAGAATACCCGTTGTTTTTTTTATCAATCCAATAGAAAGTATTAAAATCGGTTTGATAATATTGAATTGATTCAGTCAACGGAATTGAAACCGTTTTATATTCATTTTTTAAATAATCAAAAAGTCCAATTTGCTGATTTAAAGTGTTGTAAATCCATAACTGGTTTTGCGTTGACATTCCGATGGCACTTACTACAATTGGCGCTGCATTTTGCGAAAAGTTAATTTCGGTCATTTTATTCAATTGATTGTCTAATAAAACGACACTGTTGAAATCTTCATAAAATAAAACAATTTTTAACGGATTTTGAAGATCGACTTTTGTTATTTTTCCCAAAGAAACATTCTTATATTCGAAGATTTCTTTTCCTTTAATTTTGCTAAAAACGTTGTTCGTAATCTGATAGGAATATCCAAACGAATCGTATCCTAAAAATTCATCAGCAGTGCTTTTATACTGCGAAATTAAAGTTGGATTTATGCTCAAATCCTGAGCTGAAACCGCATGAAAAGTGCAGAAAAGAAATACGGAAAATAAAATTTTTTGCACGTTTCTATACATTAGAAAATTAATTTACAAGAGCACCAAATTACAAAAAACTCTCCTTAAAATTTCAATTTGGAGTCTTAAACCTTTTTAAAATCTAATAGTCTAAAAAATAAGCGGTTCTATCTATACCTTAATGCCGTTTATATATTTAGTTTTTTGAATTTTAAAATAAGTAATACATTTGAATGTAAGCTTTATCGGATTTACTCACTTAAAGAAAATGAAATGAAAAAGATATTTTTTTATATGACTTTACTGCTTGTTTCTGCACAAATTCAAGCGCAAAAAGATTTTCAAGGAATGGCTGTTTATGAGTCAAAAACACAGGCTCCAAAATTTGAAGGCATGCGCGGCAATAGAGATATTACTCCAGAAATGCAGAAAAACATGGAGGAGCGTATGAAAAAGATGCTCGAAAAAACATTCATTTTAAATTTCGATAAAGCAGTATCGATTTATAAAGAAGAAGAAAAACTAGAAGCCCCAGGTCAGCAGCAAGGCGGTTTTCGCATGATGTTTGGGTCGCTTACAGGTGGAGGCGGTACTTTTTATAAAGATGTAAAAACAAAAACGTATACAGTTGATAAAGAGTTTATGGGTAAAGAATTTCTTGTGATTGATTCGCTGCCAAAATTAGACTGGAAACTGGAGCAAGAAACCAAGCAAATTGGAGGCTACAATTGTTATAAAGCAACAGCGGTAAAACAAGCTAGCAAAACCGATTTTAGAAACTTCAGACCTAAAAAGGATGACGATAAAAAAGACGAGACTAAAAAGACTTCGGGAGATACCAAAACGAATTTTGCTGATAACTTCGAAATTCCAAAAGAAATTGTAGTAACAGCTTGGTATACACCTGAAATTCCTATAAATCAAGGGCCAGAAAATTACTGGGGACTTCCTGGTTTAATTTTAGAAATTAACGACGGAACCACTACAATTTTGTGTTCGAAGATCGTTTTGAATGCTAAAGAGAAAGTGGAAATAAAACCTTCTAAAAAAGGAAAAGTAATTTCTCAAAAAGAATACGATGAAACGGTAATTAAAAAAATGGAAGAATTTAGGGAGATGAACCGTGGTCGAGCTGGTGGACCTCCTCCAATGGGAAGATAAAATTTATAAAATCCAAATTCCAAAATCGAAACTTCCAATATTCTTATCATGAATAAGACACTTTTTTTATTTGCCTTACTTTTTACATCTATTTCCTTTTCGCAAAGTATCCGTTTTGATGGTTTAATTCAAGACGAACAGAAAAATCCGTTGGAAATGGCCAATATCATGGCGATTAACAATGGCACCAAAGCAATGGATTCATACGGAATCACGAATGATAAAGGGAAGTTCCAGCTTACCTTAAAACCTAATACAGCTTATACTATTAAATTAAGTTATTTGGGAATGAAATCTAAGGAAATTGCTCTAGTTACAAAAGCTGAGAACATGACTCAAAATATTATTATGGATGGTGCTGGAATCGAATTGGAAGGTGTAGAAATTGTTCGAGAAATGCCTGTTTCTATAAAAGGAGATACAATTGTTTACAATGCAGATTCTTTTAAATCGGGAACAGAAAAAAAGCTCGAAGATGTTCTGAAGAAATTGCCAGGAGTTGAGGTAAATGCCGATGGTGAAATTGAAGTTGAAGGGAAAAAAGTCAGTAAATTGATGGTGGAAGGAAAAGATTTTTTTGACGGAGATACCAAATTAGGCGTTAAAAATATTCCGGCCGATGCTATTGATAAAGTTCAGGTTTTAAGAAATTACAATGAAGTAAGCGCACTTAAAGGTCTAGAAAACGATCAAGATAATGTGGCAATGAATATCAAATTAAAAGAAGGAAAAAAGAACTTTTGGTTTGGAGATGTGACTGCTGGAATTGGAGTTGCAGAATTGGATAGTCGCTATATTATTAATCCGAAATTATTCTATTACAGTCCAAAATACAGTATAAATTTAATCACTAATTTTAATAATATTGGAGAATTACCGCTTACTGCACAAGATTATTTTAAGTTCACGGGCGGATTTAAAAACATGATGAAAAAGGGAGGGAGCAGTTTTAATGTTTCTTCAAATGATTTAGGAATTTCATTGCTTCGAAATAATCGCGCTAAAGAAATCGAAACCAAATTTGGCGCAACAAACTTTGCTTATTCTGTAAATAAAGCTTGGAATATAAGCGGTTTTGGAATTCTTTCTTCTTCAAAAACAGATTTAGAAACGAAATCTCAAACCACGATTTTAGATTCTGGGGATCAGCAGAAACGGGATGAATTGACGCATCAAAAGAATAATTTGGGACTTTTTAAACTGAGTTCGACTTACAAGCCAAATGATAAATTTCAGTTTGATTATGATATCCTGACCAAATTATCAAAGCAGAATGAAGATACAGACTTGCTTCGTGAATCGGTTGTTGATAATGTTTCGGCAGTTGAAACAATTTTAACTCAAAAGAAACAAGATCCAACTTCTATCAATCAAAATCTGAGTTTGTATTATACGCAAAGCAGTAAAAATATTTTTGCTTTCGAAATGCAACATTTGTATCAAGATGAAAATCCATTTTATAATGCCAATTTAAGAACACAGCCTTTTGATTTATCAGGATATATTACGGGACAAAATCGAAACGACTTAAATCAAGATCGTTTTGTAAAAACCAATAAATTGGATGCCAAATTGGATTACTATTATATGGTAACGCCAAAAAGTAACATCAATATTACGGTAGGAAATACATATTCGTATCAGAATTTCAATTCTCACATTTTTCAAATTTTAGATAATGGGGATAAAAATGATTTGAATGATGCCGAAAATAACAATGATGTTGATTACAGTTTTAATGACGCATTTTTAGGTTTTCATTATAAAATTCTAACAGGAAAATTTACATTAACGCCTGGAGTGAGTTTGCATACGTATCAAATGACAAATGGGCAATTGGGAACCGATTATTCTCAGAATTTCGTAAAGGTCCTTCCTGATTTCTTTGCCTTATATCAAATCAAAAAATCGGAAACGCTTACCTATAATTTCTCTTTTACAAACGATTTTACCGATATTAATCAATTGGCTTCGGGTTATGTTCTGTCAGATTACAGTAGTTTGTTTCGCGGAAATCGCTTCTTAGAAAATGCGACTTCACAAGTGCATTCACTTCGTTATTTTAAATATAATATGTTCAATTTTGAGAATATTTTTGCCAATGCAACCTATACCAGAAAAGTAGACGCAATTAAGACAAAAGCCAATTTTGACGGAATTAATCAGTCTTCTGTTCCTTACAATTCCAATTTAGCCGATGAAACTTTTACAGGAATGGGAAATTACGGGCGCTCATTTTTAAAGAATTATAAAGCTTCTGTCAATGCTAGTTTTAATTGGTCGAAATTCAACAATATTCAAAACAATCAATTATCAACTACAGAAAGTTTCAGTCAAAGTTATACCGTTAAAGCTTCAACAAATTATAAAAACCTTCCTAATATCGAATTTGGTTATAATCTTTTGGTTAACAAATACAGTGGTTCAACTTTTTACACCGACAAGCCATTTGCAAGATTAGACTATTATTTCTTGGATAGTTTTTCATTTGTTTCGGAATACGAATTTTATCATTACTATAATGGAGATAAAACGGTCGATAATGAATATGATTTTTTAAGCGCAAGTTTGGTTTATCAAAAAAAGAATAGCAAATGGGAATATAAAGTTTCGGCAACCAACCTGTTAAACACGACTTATCTTAACGACGACAGCTTTTCTCAGTTCTCTACACGAGTTTCTCAATACACAGTTCAGCCGCGTTACATCATATTTTCGATGAAATACAATTTGTAGTATTTTTGGTGCTAATATTGTGGTTTTTGTGATTTGTTTAATGAAGAATCAAATATCTTTGCGATATAGTATTAACGACAAAAAACGTAATCATGCGCAATTTTATCTGGAGTGTATCGCTCCTGTTTGCTGGAATTTCTATCTCTTTCTCTCAAACAAATGGCATCGAAAAAGGAACTTATTTATCTACAAATAAAGGAGGAAAGATTAAGCTAAATTTATTAGAGGATAATAAATACGAATTGGTTTTTTATTCGGGAGGTTATGAGATTAAAGGCGATTCGCTAGTTTTTTTAAAAAGCACTGAAAATAAAACAAATAGATTTGATCTTGTTTTTGCTAAAGATAAAAAGGCAAAAAAAGTTAAGATTAAATTCTTGAATCCATCGTATTATTCTTTTTACATTGGAACCCAAAAAGGTGCAGAATCGGTTCGCTACGAGAGAATTTCTGATATAAAAACGAAGGTAGATCCTGAATATCTTAAAACAGATTTAGATTTTGAAATAGAGAAAACAGATTTCCTTTATTTGGTTTACGAAGATTATGACGGAAAAAGCGATGTAAGTAAATATGCATTGCCAAAAGATGTTTCAGAAGTAACGATCAATTATGATATGGCTGTTTTAAGCGATTTAAATCTTATTGGATCTTTTGATAAAAGAACAAAAGAATTGAAAATTTCTGATCAATACGGAAAAGATCCTTTGGTATTTATAAATGAAAAAGAGGAGAAACCTGCTAAAACTCCGACAGTTGTTCCTATAGAAAATCAAACCATAAAAAATTGGACGTATCCAGGAAAAGAAAATGTTTTAATAAATGATGATTTTGGCTCTGGAGTAGCTGTAGATAGTGCCGCTGTGATAGTAGATGCCGCCGCCATTGATGCTACAATTCCTCCGCCAGCGTATACCAAATATGATTTTAAATTAAAAGTTGAAAACAATCTAAAAAAGGCAATAGAATCTACAAAAACGGCAAATAATAAATTTTTGGTTGTTGTAGTTGACAATAAGGATAAGTCTGCAAAAGAAAATTTTGATGCTTTTGTAAAAGAGCAGGAAACCCAGACGGGATATAATATGTACGATTCTTATAATGCTCTTTATGATATCTACAATTATTATTTTGCTGGAGCCGATGATAAAAAATGGCTTAAAAACAATAAAATTGCAAGCGACCAAAGTGTAATTATTTTAAATGGAAATGGTGATCTGCTTGCTGTTGCAAAATCAGACTTAACTACGCAACAATATCAATTTAGTTATTATGGCGATTTCTATAGAAAACTTCAGAGAGCAAATGCGTTTCTTTCTGTAGATAAAGTTTTAAAGAACAAAAAAGCTCCAGACTCAGATTTAATTGCAGCTTTTAATAAGGCAGCCTTATTAGAAACATCTTATGATTATGATTCAGATTATACAGTAAACGATCCTAATTCGACTGAATTTGTAATTACAAAAACAGCTTTAAACCAAAAAGAGGTGGCTCAAACTTGGAAAAAGTTGATTGAAGCGCATCAAAAAGATAAAGTTGCCAATATGTATTTGGTAGAAACGATTATTAAAGAAATCAAAAACCAAGGATTTACAAAACAGCTTTTTAGTACAGATAGAATTCTAAATGATACCGATTTCTTAGCAATCGATTATTTGCTAAATCACTCAGAAGATATTGAACGTAATCGTGCAGATTTTAATAGCAAACAAGGAGAACTTCATACCATTGGGAATGTGGTTTCTGAAGTTTCAGATGCATTGCAGCAAAACCTATATCTTGCTCAAGATGGAGTTTCTGGAGAAATGAATAAAGAAAAGATCAATTCTATTTATAAAAAGATTATTGCTTCTGGAAAAGGGAATTTCGATTCGTACAGAAACTATTTTTATTACTTAAGCCAGCTTGAAGATCAGGACGGTTCAAACACAACTTATTTAAAAGAGTTCAACACTTATTTTGATAATACTTTGGCAGGAACAAGTCCGATAGAAAAATTAGACGCTATTTTTTCTGGATTAGATTCAAGTTCAAGCTATTCTTATGATGGATGGAATTCATTCAAACTTTACCATTCAGATATCTGTAACAATGCGGCATGGACAGTTGTGTTAAAACCACAAAATTCAAACTTTATTAAAGATGCTATTAAATGGTCTGAATATAGTTTGGTGATCTCTAAAAACAATCCGTATTATTTAGACACTTTAGCGCAATTGTATTATAAAGATGGACAAAAAGACAAAGCTATTGAAACGCAAGTTTTAGCAGTAAAGTTTATCACTAGTGATATGGATGAAGAAACTGCAAATCAAATGAAAGAAGTTTTAACTAAAATGAGCAACGGAACTTACTAGTTTTAGTAATTATAGAAGTAAAAAAAAGGCTGTCTAAAATTTTAGACAGCCTTTTTTAGTATTTAAAATTTAGATTGAATTACAATCCAAATGCAGCTTTTACTTGGTCAACAAAATCAAGTTTTTCCCATGTAAACAACTCAACAGTAACCGTTTTTTCGTTTCCTCCTGGAGCAGAGAAAGTTTTAGTAACCGTTTCAGGTTTACGTCCCATGTGTCCGTAAGCAGCAGTTTCGCTATAAATAGGGTTTCTTAATTTTAAACGTTGCTCGATAAAGTAAGGACGCATATCGAAGATAGCCTCTACTTTTTTAGCGATTTCACCGTTAGTTAAGTTTACTTTAGAAGTTCCGTAAGTTTCAATGAAAATTCCCATTGGCTCAGCAACTCCAATTGCGTAAGAAACCTGAACTAAGATTTCGTCAGCAACACCAGCAGCAACTAAGTTCTTAGCGATATGACGAGTTGCATAAGCAGCACTTCTATCAACTTTACTTGGATCTTTTCCAGAGAACGCACCACCACCGTGAGCACCTTTTCCACCGTAAGTATCAACAATGATTTTTCTTCCTGTTAAACCAGTATCTCCGTGAGGTCCTCCAATAACGAATTTTCCTGTTGGGTTAATATGGTAGTTGATTTTATCGTTAAATAAGTGAGCGTGCTCTGGGTTTTTAGCGATAATTCTTGGAATCAAAATTTCGATAATATCTTTTTTGATTTTAGCCAACATCGTAGCTTCTTCATCAAAATCATCGTGTTGAGTTGAAATTACAATCGCATCAATACGAGTTGGTTTGTTATCGTCGCTATATTCTAAAGTTACTTGAGATTTAGCATCTGGACGTAAATACGTGATTTCTTTATTTTCACGTCTTAAAATAGCTAACTCTTGTAATAATTTATGAGATAAATCTAATGCCAATGGCATGAAGTTTTCAGTTTCGTTTGTTGCGTAACCAAACATCATTCCTTGGTCACCTGCACCTTGCTCTTCTGGCTTAGCTCTGTCAACACCTTGGTTAATATCTGCAGATTGCTCATGAATAGCTGAAAGAATTCCACAAGAATTCGCTTCAAACATATACTCACTTTTAGTATATCCAATTTTACGGATTACTTCGCGAGCGATTTGCTGAACATCAAGATAAGTATTCGACTTTACTTCACCTGCTAAAATAACCTGACCTGTAGTAACTAAAGTTTCACATGCTACTTTAGAATCAGCATCAAATGCCAAAAAGTTATCGATTAATGCATCCGAAATTTGATCTGCAACTTTGTCTGGATGCCCTTCACTAACAGATTCTGACGTAAATAAATAAGCCATAATAATGTAATAATAAAATATTAGTTTTTAAAAATTTAAGCAGGGAAAGTAATTGCTAAAAAGGGCTAAAGGAGAGTTCCTGCTTTAGCATTTTTTACTACTGAAATGAATCTTTCAGCATTCATAACGAAATCATTTCATTATGAAGAGGTTGCAATCAGTTCAAATTTTTCCTCTGTTTCGGGTGCAAAGGTATGAAACCATTTTGATTTGCAAATTAAAGTTCAACTTTTTTTATTTTTTCTAGCAGAAATTTAACAATAATATACTATTTTGATAGGGTAATGGAAAATAATTTGTTTTTTGTTTGGTCGATTAAAAAATAGTTTGCAACTTTGCCCCGTTAAAACAAAAGAAACAAATGAAATTTACAGTTTGCAATATGATGTCTTGTAAGATGCCGGAGTTATCCGCAGAGACGCTATTGTAATTATTTTTCAATAAAATATAAATAGAACCTCTGCCGAAACGCAGAGGTTTTTTTTATGCCAAAAATAAACCTGTAAGATTTTTTTTAAGCCAAAAACAATAATTAATCAGTAAAAAAAGAAATGAAGAAAAATGTACTAATCGTTTTAGGTCTTGTGACTTTTTCAGGACTTTATGCTCAGGACAATAAAAAAGAGCAGGATAGTTTAAAAAACAACGAACTGTCTGAAGTTACTATTATTGGATCAAGAAGTAAAAACAGAGTTAAAACAGATGTGCCGGTTCCGGTTGATGTTTTTAACGTATCAGAAATAACAAAAGGGGCACCGCAAACGAGTGTAACTCAAATTTTAAATTATGTTGCGCCGTCGTTTACGAGTAACCCAACATCTACAGCAGATGCAACAGACCACGTTGATCCTGCACAATTAAGAGGATTAGGACCCGATCAGGTTTTAATTTTAGTAAACGGAAAAAGAAGACATACAAGTGCTTTAGTAAACATAAACGGATCGCCAGGAAGAGGATCTGTAGGAACAGACTTAAATGCAATTCCGTCTTTTGCAATAGAAAGAATAGAAGTTTTAAGAGATGGAGCAGCAGCCCAATATGGTTCTGATGCGATTGCGGGAGTCATTAATATTGTTCTAAAGAAAAACGCTAATTATTTGACAGGAGGAATTCAGTATGGAGCCAATCTATCTTCCGGATCAAATAATTTTGAAGGAGGAGCAGACGGTCAAACTGCCCAAATCGATTTAAACTACGGAACTTCATTGGGTAAAGCGGGAAGTTTCTTAAATGTTACAGGAACTGCGGTGACGAGACAAGCAACTAGTAGAGCAGGAATAAGAAGTAATGGAATTTTTAATGCTTACAATGCCGTTGAAAATAGAGCGGCGCAAAATGGAGTAGAAATCAACTCTTTGTTTAGCAATATTAATACAACTGCAAACTCGGCTCAGATTTTGTCTTCTTTAAAACAATATGCTCCGCAAGTAGGTTATTTTACAACAGCACAACAAAATGCTATTGCATCGGCATCAACAATTGCGCAAATGCAGACGGCTTTAAATTTTGACGTAACTAATAATGAATTGGCTTACAGAGGTCAGCAAAGAAGTGATTATAATATGAGTGTTGGACAGTCAGAATTGGCTGCAGGACAATTGTATTTTAATGCTAAATATCCTTTGAGCGAAACCACTTCTTTATATTCTTTTGGAGGGGTTTCTTATAGAGGAGGTAAATCGTATGCGTTCAATAGATTGCCAAATGGTTCTGGTACTTTCACTCAAGTGTATCAAAACGGATTCTTGCCAGAAATTGAATCTAAGATTTTAGATGCTTCAGCAGCAGTTGGTGTAAATACGCAATTATTTGGGTTTGATACCGATTTAAGCACCAACTTAGGAACAAACTCTTTTAATTATGATGTGAATAATTCCATCAACGCAACTTTAGGAACCAATTCTCCTTTTAGTTTTGATGCTGGAAAAGTTTCGTTTTTACAGAGCACTACCAATTTGGACTTTAGCAAAAAACTGGATGTGCTTTCTGGGCTAAACGTTGCTTTTGGAGGTGAATTCAGATATGAAAATTACCAAATTAAAGCAGGAGAAGAAGCTTCTTACGGATTATATGATGTAAACGGAAATTTAGTTTCGGGAATCTTGCCAAGCAATTCGCCATTGATTGTAACTGACTTCTTCGGAAACAAACGTGGAGCAGGAGCGCAAGGATTTTCAGGATTTCAGCCTTCTGATGCTAAAGAAAAAGACAGAAAAAGTGGTGCCGCTTATGTTGATTTAGAATTGAATGCCACTGAAAAATGGCTTATAAATGGAGCTGCGCGTTATGAAAACTATTCAGATTTTGGAAATACAGTGACTTTCAAACTAGCTTCTCTTTTAAAATTAAATGATAATATCAATTGGAGAATTTCTGGACAAACGGGTTTTAGAGCGCCTTCTTTGCAGCAAAGATATTTTGAGTCAAGCTCTACTCAGTTTATCAACGGCTCTCCATACCAAGTGGGTTATTTTACAAACGATTCGCAAGCGGCAAAAAGTATTGGAATTGAAAGCTTAAAACCAGAAAAATCAAAAAGCATCAGTACAGGATTTACATTCAAAATTCCTGAAGCTAACATAACCATTGCAACTGATGCTTATTTTACAAGAATCGACGACAGAATTGTATTGTCTGGACAATATTCTAGACCAACAGATGCGCAAATTGGCGCTGCAACTTCGCCAGAACAAGCAGAGGCATTGACTTTGTTTCAACAAGCATTTGATTTGAAAGGTGTAGAAAGAGCTTCATTCTGGACAAACGGAATCGATTCTGAAACAAAAGGGATTGATTTGGTAATTTCTCAGAAATACGATGTAATTCAGGATTTCACAATTAGAAACGATTTTGCATTTAGTTTCAACGAAACCAAAAGAGTAGGAGATCTGCACATTCCAAAATCGATTGTTGATGCAGGAGGAGAACCATATATTTATTCGTTCTTTCCAGAATCAAGCCGAGTGTATTTAGAAGAAGCGATTCCGAAATTGAAAGCCAATCTGATGACTACTTTCAATATTAAAAAATTGGATATTTATTTAAGAAATAGCTATTTCGGAAAAGTTACAGATCCAGGAGCAACAGATGTTAATCTGGACGGATTTTCTTCTGTGTACGAACATCCAGAATACAGCGCAAAATTGGTTACCGATTTGTCTTTAGGATATCAGATCAACGAGCATTTGAGAGCTACAATTGGAGTTAATAATATAGGAGATGTTTATCCAGACAGAAATAATCCTGCAACTCCGGCCTTTACCAATACAACTCCAACTTTGTCGCCAGCGCCAAGTACCGATTTGACAAATGCGAATCAGTTTGCTTATTCACGAGCAGTTTCTCAATTCGGATTAAACGGAAGATTTGGTTTTGCTCGTTTGAGCTTTAAATTTTAATTAAAATAGGCTCTTTCAGGCCTTTATTTAAAAGGCTTGAAAGGGATTCTAAAAAAAATAGTATAAAATTTCAAATTTAATTTGGTCGTTAAAAAAATACTTATTACATTTACTCTATCGAATTAGTCGAATTTAAAAAATAGTCGAATTCAAATTTTAAATCAAAATGAAAACAATAGCAAAAAGAAATATGATGTGTTGTGAGATGATGCAAATGTGCATCCCAATTTGCTGTTGCCAAAAGTGAAAGAGACAATCTTTGTTATAGTTAAACTATAAGCCCTTTTGGTCGCCATCCGAAAGGGCTTTTTTATTTCCAACATTTTAAATTTTAAATCATGAATACACTAGATATAAATACGATAGCATTTCAATACTTATTAAGAAATAATAATTCGGAAGAAACATCAACTGAAACTCCAAAATATGATCCTGCACAGCAGATAAAAACGCAGAAATCATTACTGTTCCATCTATATGATCTTGAAGAAGAAGCTGAAGATATTTTGGCTTAAATCAATTTCAGATTCAATAGCAATTTCAAAAAGCGATTTCAATATCAATATCAATATCAATATCAATTACATATAACAATATATAAACGTATTAAAAATACCTAAAAAACTAAGAAATCATGAGTACACAAAAATTCGCAACAAACGCATTACATGCAGGTCACGACGTTACTAAAAATTCAGGAACAAGAGCCGTGCCTATTTACCAGACATCATCATATGTATTTAACAACGCAGATCATGCAGCCAATTTATTTGGTCTTGCCGAAGCTGGATTTATCTACACTAGATTAAATAATCCGACAAACGATATTTTAGAACAACGTCTGGCAGCTCTTGAAGGCGGAATTGGAGCTGTAGTAACTGCTTCTGGAGCATCTGCAATTTCAACAACTTTATTGACACTCTTAAAAGCGGGAGATCATATTGTTGCTTCAAATAGTTTATACGGAGGAACTTACAATCTATTAAAAGTTACCTTGCCAAGATTAGGAATTACCACCACATTTGTAGATCCTTCAAAACCTGAAAATTTTACCAAAGCAGCAAAAGAAAATACAAGAGCTTTCTTTGTGGAGTCTCTTGGAAATCCAAAATTAGATGTACTAGACTTAAAAGCAATTTCGGCAGAAGCCAAAGCATTCAAAGTGCCATTTATAGTAGATAATACAGTTGCGACACCTTATTTGTTGAATCCAATTAAATATGGTTCCGATATTGTAATTCATTCCTTAACTAAATATATCGCAGGAAACGGAACTTCATTAGGAGGCGTTATCATTGATGCTGGAAACTTTGATTGGGCAAACGGAAAATTTCCTGAATTTACCGAGCCATCTGCAGGATACCACGGATTAGTATATCATGAGGCCTTAGGAAATGCAGCTTTTATAGCAAAAGCTCGAATTGAAGGTTTGCGTGATTTTGGTGCTGCTTTAAGTCCATTTAATGCTTTTCAGATTATTCAGGGACTAGAAACACTTCCAATTCGAATTAAGAAACACAGTGAAAATGCTTTGGCTCTAGCCGAATGGTTAGAAAAACAAGATGAGGTGGTTTGGGTAAATTATCCAGGTTTAAAATCGAGTAAATATAATGCTTTGGCCAAAGAATATCTCCCAGAAGGGCAAAGCGGTATTATCACTTTCGGATTAAAAGGAGGTTTTGATGCTGCTAAAAAAGTGGTTGATGATACTAAATTATTCTCTCTGCTAGCCAATATTGGCGATACAAAATCGCTGATTATTCACCCAGCAAGCACTACGCACCAGCAATTAACAGATGAAGAACAAATAGAAACAGGAGTTTCTAAAGATTTGATTCGTCTGTCTGTGGGAATTGAAGATATTGAAGATTTGATTGCTGATTTGCAAACTGTTTTTGAGAGCGTTTCGCTTTCTCAATTCAGCATCAATAAAAATTAGGTTTTTTTGTTTTTTGTTTGAAAAATTGCCTTTAGCGAGTGGTTTTGCTAAAGGTAATTTTTTATGAAAAGCATCTTTATAAAATTTAAACCCTATAAAGAATATAATTGCATTTTGTAGAGACGCACTGCAGTGCGTCTACCTTGATAAACGTTGGAATATTAAATGAACTTATATCTCTTATATGGTTTCAAAAATTAAAAAATAGAAATTATGTCAAAGCTTAAAATAAACATTATCCTTTTCGGAATTGGAAATATCGGAAGTACTTTGATTAATCAGATTGTCGAAAGTCAGGAGTTTTTTCTTGAAAGCAAAAATGTCGATTTTCATTTTCCCATAATAACCAATTCGACGGTCGCTTTTTTTGAGAAAGAAGGTGTTGGTTATGCTTGGGAAACCAATTTTAGACAATTGGCAGTTCCTTTTAAAGTAGAAGATATTGTCGAATTTGCACAAGAAAATGAATTTGAAAACTTGATTGCCGTAGATGCAACAGCCAGTGATGAATTGGTAAAGCATTACAACACGCTAATCAAAAACGGATTCAATATCGTAGCGGTAAACAAAAAAGCCAATACGCTCCCGATTGACTTATATAAAGAACTACGATCAGATCTTAAAAAGCATGGCAAAGAGTTTCTGTATGAAACTTCTGTCGAAACTGGGATTCCCGTTTTGCAAACCTTAAGAGATTTGTACTATTCGGGCGAAAAAATCACAAAAATTCGAGGTGTTTTCTCTGATAATCTAAGTTATGTTTTTAATCGATTTTCATCAGAAGAAGTTTCGTTTTCATCTGTTTTAAAAGATGCGAGTCTTTTAGGATTAATGAAGTCAAACTTTAAAGAAGATCTGTCTGGAAACGATACTGCAAGAAAACTTTTGATCTTGGCCAGAGAGATAGGAAAAGATTTTGAGCTTTCAGACATTAAAATCAAGCCATTTATAACCAAAGAGCATTTGGAGAAAAACGGAGTGCTAAACAAAGACGCCCTCGATAAATCTTTTAAAATCACCAAAATTACTCAAGCAGAAAATCATGTATTGAGATATGTAGGAGAATTTGATGTAGAAAAAGGCATTTTGGAAGTTAAGTTGATTTCGGAACCAGTAGATTCTCCAATCGGACAATTGAAAGGTTCTGATGCCATTTTTGAAATTTTCACTAAATCTTATGCCGACATTCCTATCGTAATTCAAAGTGCTCCGCCTTGCAAACAAGCAATTTCTAGAGGAATTATAACCGATATTCTGAAAATTGCGGAGCGAATTAGGAGCAAAGAAGCTGTTTGGCTTTAATTTTTTAGTTAAAAAAAAGAAAAAAGAGAAAAAAGTTCTTTGATAAATTGATTTGTCAAATGGAGTCATGAAGAAAAAATTAGCTTTTTTGTAAGTTTTTTACCTTTGTTATTTCGTTTTCGTTTTTGTAAGATGTTTTTTGTCGTTAAAAAACACATTTTCAACGAATTTTGTAATTAAATTCTTGAATTTTATTTGTGTAATAAAAAAAATATTTGCATATTTGTTATACCCAAAAACTACTAGAAATCAAATGAACTTAAAAGTCAACAAAATGTTTTGTGCCATTTCGGTTAAGACCGAGGCTGGGGTGTCTATTGCTTAAAAAAATTGTAAGAATACAATAACAATATAGTAAGAGCCTCCGATAGAAATATTAGGAGGCTTTTTAATTTAACAGAAATGCAAAATTTTAAAATACAATATAAATCACAGATGAATAAATCCTTACAGATGAACAAGATGTTTACTGTCGCGCTTATTTGCGCATACGTCTGTTGATACTAAAAGCATACATGAGTGTAAAAACTTAAACCCTTTTGGTATCTAAAAATCCAAAAGGGTTTTTTTATTCGGTAAAACGAATTAACAAAAAGATAAACGAGAAATAAAGATTATAAAACACAACTTAACTAAAACTTAATATCATGAGCAAATTGAACTACTTCGCAGAAAAAATTTCTAAATTGAAAAATAGAAGGACAAAAAATAGTAATCCACCGCCAACAAACGAATTGGCTCACCCAAGATTCGGAATGACAGAGGAAGATAAAAGTGCTGAGAAAAAAGCACCAAATTCTTTATTGTTTTTGATGTATTCAAAAGAAAATGAAACGCTTTTTATCTAAACGGAAAAGCATCATAAACTAGGTGAAAACCTGCTTAATTTTACTGGGCATTTTTGTTCGGTAAATTTTTGCGTATAATAGTTTTTGCTAAAGTATGTCACAGAAATTTAACAAACACTTTTAGATAAAATTTGTTTGTTAGCGAAATTAGTAGTTAATTTGCACTCGTTAAGTTCAAACACGTATTGAAATGTTATAAAGAAAGGACGAGGGATTAGACCCGATGAAGCCTTAGCAACCCTTCGGTAAAACGAAGAAGGTGCTACATTCTACCACGCCAAACGTGGAAAGATAACAACAAGATTTTTTCTAGTTAAACCTAGTTTTTCTTTCTAATATTTCCATATACAAATCAATAATACAACAGATTTGAAATTGGAAAATATACCAAATCCCATTATAATTCAAGATTTCATCACAGAAAGTGGTGCAACTTATCATTCTATACCATTAAGTTTTACGCTGGCAGGACAACCTTTGCACAGCGCGCCTATTGTTTTGGTTAATCATGCTTTAACTGGAAATTCGCAAGTTACTGGCGAAAATGGCTGGTGGAATGACTTGATTGGTAAAGGTAAAACCATTGATACTGATGTTTATGCCATTCTAGCTTTCGATATTCCAGGAAACGGAAGCAATTCTTTTTTAATTGACAACTATTTAGATTTTACAGCGAGAGACATTGCCAAAATCTTTATCGAAGGTGTAAAAACTCTAAATATCGAAAAGCTTTTTGCGGTTATTGGAGGTTCTGTTGGTGGCGGAATTGCTTGGGAAATTTTAGCATTAGCGCCAAATATTACAGAAAACCTTATTCCGATTGCGAGTGATTGGAAATCTACTGATTGGCTTATTGCAAATTGCTTTTTACAAGAGCAAATTCTGAATAATTCTTCGAAGCCAATTGAAGACGCCAGAATACATGCAATGCTTTGTTACCGTTCGCCAGAATCTTTCAAAGAAAAATTTCAGCGTACAATCAATCAAGACCTTTTGATTTTTAATATAGAAAGTTGGCTGGCGCATCACGGGAAAAAATTGCAGAAAAGATTCCAATTGTCTTCTTATAAATTAATGAATCAGTTGCTTAAAACAATTGATATTACTAGAAATAGTGAAAGTTTTGAAAATTTATTGTCTAAAACAAAAGCTTCAATT
Source organism: Flavobacterium sp. LK-23 (assembly GCF_058135255.1). Taxonomy (NCBI): domain Bacteria; kingdom Pseudomonadati; phylum Bacteroidota; class Flavobacteriia; order Flavobacteriales; family Flavobacteriaceae; genus Flavobacterium; species Flavobacterium sp. LK-23. The sequence continues at coordinate 218,202 of NZ_JBYUVT010000001.1, read as the reverse complement.
CATATTATCGGAATCAATTCGGATTTGTTTTTTACAGCTAAGGAGAACGTAGAAACCTACGAAGAATTGAAGAAATTTAAAGATAATGTTTTCTACAGCGAAATTGATTCGGTTCACGGACATGACGCTTTTTTAATCGAGTACAAACAATTAGATCATTTACTTAGCGATATTTTTAAGGCAGAAACAATAAAGAAATAAAATGAAAGTATTAAAATTTGGAGGTAAATCGTTAGCAAACGGAGAAGGACTTAACAAAGTTGTTTCAATCATTTCTGATAAAGTAAGTCAAGGTGAAAAAATTGCCGTTGTAGTTTCTGCACGCGGAAATGCTACAGACGAATTAGAGTTTATTTTGAGCATTGCTGCTAAAAACGGCAGTTACAAAGAATTATTAGAGAATTTTAAAAAATATCAAATATCAGATTATCCGAATGTAGATTTATCGGAAGAATTTGGTGTCTTAGACAAACTTTTTGAAGGGGTAAGTTTAATTGGCGATTACAGCAAGAAAATCAAAGATCAGATTTTGTCTAAAGGAGAATTGCTTTCGGCTAAATTATTAACAGCTATTTTATTGGAAAAAGGAATTCCAGCCAATTTTGTAGATACAAGAGAATTGTTGAAAACCGATTCTAAATTTGGTGATGCACAGCCTTTAGAACAGCTTTCAAAGAAAAACGTAGTCAATTATTTTAAAGAACATAACGGCGAAACGGTTAATATAGTTACAGGCTTCATTGGCTCAAACAACAACAACGACACAACTACTTTAGGTAGAAATGGCAGTAACTATACCGCTTCGTTAATTGCAAATTATTTAAATGCAGAAGAATTACAAAACTTCACGCACGTAGACGGAATCTACACGGCAAACCCAGATTTGGTTGCCGATGCTAAGAAAATTGAGTATTTATCGTTTAATGAAGCGAACGAATTGGCAAATTTTGGCGCAACGATTCTTCATGCGAAGACAATTATTCCTTTGTTAGAAAAGAATATTCCGCTTCGTATTTTAAATACTTTCAATCACGAAAACCGTGGAACTTTAATTACATCTGATTCTTCTAAAGAAGGAATTAAAACGCTTTCTGTTTTAGAAAATGTCTCTCTTGTAAATCTTGAAGGACGCGGATTACTTGGAAAAGCAGGAGTTGATGCTCGAATTTTTAAAGTAATGGGCGATCACAATATCAGTGTAAGCATCATTTCGCAAGGTTCTTCAGAAAGAGGAATCGGATTGGTTGTGGCAACAGAAAAAGCTACTCTTGCAATGGTCGAATTGGAAAAAGAATTCGAAAATGACTTCTATTCTAAAGACGTAAATCAGATTACGGTGACAGACAATGTATCGGTAATTTCGATTATTGGTCAGGATTTGAGCACTTTCCATAAACCGTACACAGCTTTAATCAAAAATAAAATTGTTCCGATTTTGTTTAACAACACCGTAACGGGTAAAAATGTGAGTTTGGTTGTTAAAAAAGAAGAATTAAATAAAGCTTTAAACGTAATTCACGGAGAGATTTTTGGAGTTTCTAAGAAAATCAACATTGCTATTTTCGGCCATGGACTAGTAGGAGGAACTTTGATTAATCAAATTTTAGAATCGGCTGCAGCAATCGAAAAACGTAAAGATATTAAGTTGAATGTTTTCGCTATAGCGAATTCTAAAAAACTGCTTTTGAACAAATACGGTGTTACAGATAACTGGAAAAACGATATTCAAACAAAAGGCGAAGCTTACACGATTAAAGATATTATTGCTTACGCAAACGAACATCATTTAGAAAACTTAATTGCAATTGATAATACAGCAAGTGCAACTTTCGTTGAGAATTATATTCCGCTTGTAGAAAGCAGTTTCGATTTGATTTCTTCGAATAAAGTAGCTAATACTTTGACGTACGGTTTCTATAAAGAATTGAGAAAAGCTTTGGCAGAAAACCAAAAGAATTACTTATACGAAACCAATGTTGGTGCAGGATTGCCGTTAATTGATACGATTAAATTATTACACCTTTCGGGAGAAAATATCACAAAAATTAAAGGGGTTTTCTCTGGAACATTAAGTTATTTATTCAATAATTTTTCTGCGAAAGATGCTCCTTTTAGCGAAATCTTGCAAGAAGCAATTGATAACGGATATACAGAGCCAGATCCGCGTGAGGATTTATGCGGAAACGACGTAGGTAGAAAATTATTAATTTTAGCTAGAGAATTAGATTTGCAAAATGAGTTTGAAGAAATTTCAATTCAGAATTTAATTCCAGAACACTTACGTGAAGGAAGTGCTGCCGATTTCTTGACGAAATTGAAAGAATTCGATCCAGTTTACGCTAAAATAAAAGCAGAGCAACAGCCAAATCACGTTTTAAGATATATCGGTGAGTTGTCTGGAGATTTGCAGAATGACAAAGGAAATCTAGAAGTAAAATTAGTTTCAGTGCCAAAAGATACTGCATTAGGCGGATTAAAAGGTTCAGATTCTTTCTTCGAAATTTATACAGAATCATACGGAGATCGTCCAATAGTTATTCAGGGAGCCGGTGCAGGTTCTGCGGTAACGGCGAGAGGGGTTTTCGGAGATATCTTGAGATTGTCTGATAAAGGATAAGACGATTTTAGATTGCAGATTTTAGAGTTTAGATTTAAGATTTGCAAGCCTAGTTTGTCATTTCGACGAAGGAGAAATCTCCGCAAGTAGCTCTACAAAGCAATGTCAATCTTTGTCGATTTAGCAACCAAGATTTCTCCTTCGTCGAAATGACAAAATTGAATAGAATTAAAAAAAACAAAAAAATAACAACACAATGAAAGTAAGTTTAAACAGAGTAAATGACGCATTTCATTTTAAAGTAAAAAATGAACGCGGACACGTAGTTGACGTTGATAGCAGAGCCGAATTTGGCGGAAGCGATTTAGGTGCAAGTCCAATGGAATTGGTATTAATGGGAGTTGCAGGATGCAGCGCTATTGATATGATTTCGATCTTAAAAAAACAGCGTCAAGAAATCACTTCTTTTAATGCTGAGGTTGAGGGAACAAGAGTTCAAATCGAAGAAGCAAAACCTTTTAAAGAAATCGATGTGGTTTTTTATTTAGAAGGAGAAATCAACCCAGAAAAGGCCAAAAAAGCAGCACAACTTTCTTTCGAGAAATACTGTTCAGTTGCCAAAACAGTTGAACCGACTGCAACAATTAAATACAAAGTTGTCTTGAACAACGAAGCTTTGTAAATTAGATAATTAGTCAATTAGGGAATTAGATAATTCTTGGATTGAGTTAAATAATAGACTCGTTTTGGTTTAGGTTTTTAGATTTCTTTTGCCTCGTTGGAAAACTTGAAACTTAAAACATGAAACCTGAAACAAAAAAACAAAACAACACACAATGAATACAGAAGAATTTGGTTTTGAAACACAAGCCATTAGAACACAATTAGAAAGATCTCAATATTTAGAACATTCGGTGCCTTTGTACCTATCATCAAGCTTCGTTTTTGAAGATGCTGAGGATATGAGAGCTTCTTTTACAGAAGAAAAAGAGAGAAATATTTACAGCCGTTTCAGTAATCCAAACACTTCGGAGTTTGTAGATAAGATCTGTAAAATGGAAGGGGCTGAGTCTGGTTATGCTTTTGCAACAGGAATGGCGGCAGTATATTCTACTTTTGCAGCTTTGTTAAATTCTGGAGATCATATTGTTTCTGCAAGCAGTGTTTTTGGTTCTACTCACGCTTTGTTTATGACTTATTTTCCAAAATGGAATATCGAAACTTCTTATTTCGAAATTAATAAGCCAGAAACAATCGAAAGCTTTATTAAGCCCAATACCAAAATATTATACGCCGAATCTCCAACAAATCCAGGAGTTGATGTAATTGACTTAGAATTGTTAGGAAATATTGCTAAAAAACACAACTTGATTTTAATAATCGACAACTGTTTTGCAACACCATATTTACAACAGCCAATTAAATTTGGAGCACATTTGGTTATCCATTCAGCAACAAAATTAATCGATGGACAAGGACGTGTTTTAGGAGGAGTAACAGTTGGAGATGCAGAGTTAATTAGACAGATTTATTTGTTCTCTAGAAATACAGGTCCAGCTTTGTCACCATTTAATGCTTGGGTTCTTTCAAAAAGTTTAGAAACATTAGCAGTTCGTGTTGATAGACACTGCGAAAATGCTCTAAAAGTAGCTGAATTTTTAGAAAGCCATCCAAATGTAAACAGTGTAAAATACCCGTTCTTGAAATCGCATCCACAATACGAAATTGCTAAAAAACAAATGAAAGCTGGTGGAAACATCATCGCATTTGAAATTAAAGGCGGAATCGAAGCAGGAAGAAAATTCTTGAACTCAATTCAACTTTGTTCATTATCGGCAAACATTGGAGATACAAGAACAATTGTTACACATCCAGCTTCTACAACACATAGCAAATTATCTGAAGAAGATCAATTGGCAGTGGGAATCACGCAAGGTTTAGTTCGTGTTTCTGTTGGTTTGGAAACTGTTGAAGATGTAATTGCAGATTTAAAACAAGCATTGGCTTAAAATAAAATATAATACTTTTGAAAGGGCTATTTTTTCTAAAATAGCCCTTTCTTATATAAAGAAAATTGCTTTTTTAAAACGAGACATCAAAATATGAAAAAAACAAGATTGCTTTTGTTATCAGATTTGTTTGGAGGCAATCCTGAATGGGTTGAGTATTATATCAAAATATTGGAAGTTAAATATGATATTCAATATTATGATGTTTTAAAATTAGCTCAGATGAGCTCAACAAATAATGAGACCGAAATTCATAACCAATTTTTAAATGACGGAATTGAAAAAGCAGTAAGCAATTTATTGGATTTTGAAAAAGAAAAAGTTGCCGTTTTAGGTTTTAGCATTGGCGGAACTATTGCGTGGAAAGCTTCTCTAAAAGGCTTAAAGATTACAGAATTAGTGGCTGTTTCTTCTACAAGATTGCGTTTTGAAACTGAAATGCCTAATTGTAAAGTCAAACTTTATTATGGTGAAAAAGATTTGAATAAGCCTAATGAAGAGTGGTTTTTGGACTTAAAAATTTCAAATCAAACTATTGAAAATCGAGATCATCTTTTATATAAGGAAAAAGAGATTGCTTTTCTCTTTTGTAGTAATTTTTTGTAATTAATGCTGCAAAAGACATATTTTTGTGAATCTAGAATATTAAATAATTAAAGCGAAAAATGGCTAATTCTACATATGTGCTGGGAAAGAAATTGTTAACGTCTGATCGTGATCGTTTTTTTAATGGCATTATTGATTTTGTTTTTATTTCAGTTTTCATATTTGTTTTTTCATTTTTCGTTGTAATTATAGGAAATGTTTTTCAATGGGAGATTTATAGCGCTTGGGTGGAAATCATGATAAGCCTTGGAGCAGTAGGAACATATCTTTCTTTTGCAACGATTTATTATTTGTTTTTGGAAAGTCTTTTTGGAAGAACAATTGGAAAAATTGTTACAGGAAGTGTTGTGGTAGATGAAAATGGGCTAAAACCAAGTTTCAAGATTATTTTTATTAGAACTTTATGTCGTTTAATTCCTTTTGAGGTATTATCTTTTTTAAGTAAATCAGCAAGATTTTGGCATGATTCTTTTTCTAAAACCTACGTTGTGGAGAAAAAAGATTTAGAACAAGATATGGAAAATTTTTATTCTTTAGATTTAATTGGCAAAAAGGAAGTAATCTGATAGATTTAGTAGAATTTAACTTTATTCTTTGTGATAGTTCAAACAAAAAGCATACTTTTGTTATTCAATAATTTGCAAGAGTTTGATTTGAAATTAAATTCTGCAATCAAAATTTTACATTAGTGCTTTCAAAGAAAACAAAATACGGAATTAAAGCTTTAACTTATTTAGCCAGACGTGAGAATAATGAACCGGTACAAATAGCTGAAATTGCGAAAAGTGAACATATTTCGATAAAATTTTTAGAAAGCATTTTATTGCTGTTAAGAAACTCGGGTTTCCTTGGTGCTAAAAAAGGAAAAGGCGGAGGTTATTATCTGATAAAAGATCCAAAAGATATCAGCATGGCCAAAGTGTACCGAATTCTTGAAGGTCCAATTGCGTTACTGCCTTGTGCAAGTCATAATTTTTACGAAAGATGTGACGATTGCGATGATGAATCAACTTGTGCTGCTAGACGTTTAATGACAGAAGTGCGTGATAATACACTTAAAATATTAGAAAGTAATTCTTTGGCAGACATTGCGTTTTAGAAAATACTTTAATTTATAAAACAAAAGACCATTTCTAAATTTGAAATGGTCTTTTGTTATTTATGATGCATTAGAATATCAACTTGTATCCAGCTAAAAATAGCATTACTGCAATTGCATTTCTAAGAAACTGGTCAGGCACTTTTCCGCTTAGCATACTTCCCATGTATATTCCAGGAAGTGATCCCATTAATAATTGACCCAATAATCCTAAATCTAAATTTCCCATAGAAGCATGGCCAATTCCAGCTACTAAAGTTAAAGGAACAGCGTGTGCAATTTCGGTTCCGACTAAACGAGGAGTTGGTAATAATGGATAAAGGAAAAATAAAGTTACAGTGCCTAATGCTCCAGCGCCAATAGAAGTTAAGGTTACGGTTGCTCCTAATAAAACTCCAATTCCAATGGTAAGCATGTTTTGTGTAGTGCTTTCACTATGAAATTTATCTCCAGCATGTTTTTGAGAAAAAACTAAAAGTTTCTTTTTGAATATTATCGCTACCGAAGTAAATAATAAAGCCCATCCTAAACTGTACTTAATAACTCGATTTATAGTTTCTATATCGGTTTTAATGCTATGTAAAATCCATAAAGTTACTAAAGCGGCTGGAACGCTACCTAAAGTCAACCAGCCTGTGATTTTCCAGTTGATGTTTCCTTTTTTATTGTGTACAAATATTCCTCCAGCTTTGGTAAAAGCAGCGTATAGTAAATCGGTTCCTACTGCGGTTGTTGGAGAAATGCCGAAATATAATAAAATAGGAGTCATTAAAGAGCCACCACCAACACCTGTTAACCCAACAATAAATCCAACTGCTAAACCTGCAATTACAAGACCGATCTGAAAATCCATGAAAAATTATTTGCCGCTAAAATAATAACAATTTTATAATTATCCTATAGATTTTGTAGAGATTAAATGTGTATTTTTGTGGATCACAAAATGGGATCATGTTGTTAAAATAGTAAGAGGCAGCATTTAATTTGTTAAAATAATCACTAATTCTTTTTTAAATCTCTTTTAACTTGGTTTATAAGAAGATAGCTTATGTAAAAAAGTAAATATATTGTTTTGATATTTCGAAATATATAGTACTTTTGCAAAGTAATCTACTAAGCCGATAGGGTAATGGATTTTTAAGAACAAAAACAATTCTTAAAATATGGAAAATGAACTTAAGTTAAACAACACGATAGTAAAGTCTGATTCTTTATTAAAGGAAAAATTGTGGGTTGTAATACCTGTTGTTTTATTGTTAGGTTTGGCAGTTACATTAATTTATAATCATCACGCTGAATTTTCGTGGGATGGTTTTGTTCAGGGGCTTGATGAAAATCTTTTAGCGTTTTTTTTAATTGGTGCTTTTGCTCAATTGGTAGATGGCGCTTTAGGAATGGGATATGGAGCAACTTCTACGTCATTTTTATTGGCTTATGGAGTTTCGCCAGTTTTGAGCAGTACGGCAGTTCACGTTTCAGAAATGTTTACAACCGGAGCATCGGCGCTTTCGCACCACCGTTTTGGAAACATCAATAAAAAACTAGTCAAACATTTATTGATTCCCGGAGTTTTAGGATCAATTACAGGAGCTTATTTATTATCAGATGTTATTGACGGAGATATTATTAAGCCTTTTATTGCGGTTTACATGATTATTCTGGCAGTTGTAATTATCAGAAAAGCTTTGAGAAAAAGTGTTGTTAAAAAGAAAACTAAGAAACTAGGAGTTTTGGCAGTGTTTGGAGGTTTCATGGATTCTGTTGGAGGAGGAGGCTGGGGGCCAATTGTGACTTCAACATTGTTAGGAAGAGGAAGAAATCCGAAATATACCATAGGTTCTGTGAATGCGGCTGAGTTTGCCATTTCATTTGCAAGCGGAATTACTTTCATGCTTTTTGGCGGAATTCACGGTTGGCAGATCATTATCGGATTGATTTTAGGAGGAGTTATTTCAGCGCCAATAGCAGCTTATTTGGTAAATAGAATCAAAAGAAAACCAATGATGGTTGCGGTTGGAGTTCTAATTATATTATTGAGTTTAAAAACATTATCTAAATTATTGTAAAGATAATTTTAGAAAGGAGAGATTATGAGTGCGATTATTGTACAAGAATTATTAGAGAAAACTGCAGCTCTTTCGCTTGACGAAACCTTAGTTTTTTTAGCAAAAGAATTTCCGGGAAAAGTAATTTTCTCAACTTCTTTCGGTCAGGAAGATCAGGTAATTACTGATTTTATTGCAAAAAGTAATACAGATATTACGGTATTTACTTTAGACACTGGAAGATTATTTCAGGAAACTTACGATGTTTTTCATAAAACATTAAAAAAATACAAAAGACCAATCGAAGTTTTTTTCCCAGAAGCTGCTTCAGTAGAAAATCTTCTGAAAACAAAAGGGCCAAATAGCTTTTACGATTCGGTTGAAAACAGAAAAGAGTGCTGTTTTATTCGAAAAGTGGTTCCGTTAAGAAAAGCTTTGGCAGGAAACTCAGTTTGGATTACAGGTTTAAGAGCAGAACAATCAGAAAACAGACACGATTTAAGTTTGTTTGAATACGACGGAAACTTCGAAATCATCAAATTCAATCCATTGCTAAAATGGACTTTAGAAGAAGTTGAAACGTATTTATCCGAAAACAATGTTCCGCAAAACGCTTTACACAAACAAGGTTTCGTAAGTATTGGATGCGCACCGTGTACGAGAGCAATTTTTCCTGGAGAAGATATAAGAGCCGGAAGATGGTGGTGGGAATCAAGCCATAAAGAGTGCGGACTTCATAGTGCTAAGAAAGAGTAGATAGAAGCAAGAAGAAAGAGGCGAGACTTTCGCAGAGAATAGGATATAGATTATAGAATAAAGAGTGTAGATTTTTAGATCAGGCAACTTGAAACTTTAAACATGAAACCTGAAACAAAATTTTTCACAAACAAAATATCAAACAAAAAAACAATGAGTTCAGTATTAAAAACAAACGCTTTAGAGAGTGAAGCGATATACATTTTCAGAGAAGTAATTTCACAGTTTGACAAACCGGTTTTACTTTTCTCAGGAGGAAAAGATTCTATCACATTAGTGCGTTTGGCGCAAAAAGCATTTTTCCCTGCTAAGATTCCGTTTCCTCTATTACACGTTGATACGGGACACAATTTCCCTGAAACAATTGCTTTCAGAGATAAATTGGTAGAAGAATTAGGTTTAGAGCTAATCGTTCGTAATGTTCAGGATGCTATTGATGAAGGAAAAGTGGTTGAAGAAACTGGAAAATATTCAAGCCGTAACAGCTTGCAGACTACAACGCTTTTGGATGCAATTGAAGAATTTAAGTTTGACGCTTGTATTGGTGGTGCACGTCGTGATGAAGAAAAAGCAAGAGCAAAAGAACGTATTTTCTCTGTTCGTGATGATTTCGGACAATGGGACGAAAAAAATCAGAGACCTGAGTTGTTTGATATTTTAAATGGAAAAATCGAAAATGGACAAAACGTTCGTGTTTTCCCAATTTCAAACTGGACAGAATTAGATGTTTGGAGCTATATCGAGAAAGAACACATCGAGATTCCATCAATCTACTTCTCACATAAAAGAAAAGTTTTTTTGAGAGACGGTTTAATCTGGTCACATTCTCCTTTTGTGTACCAAGAAGAAGACGAACAAATCGAAGAAAGAATTGTTCGTTTCAGAACCGTTGGAGATATGAGTTGTACAGCAGCAGTTGAATCTTACGCAGCAACAATCGAAGAAGTAGTTGGAGAAATCAGATCATCAACCATTTCTGAAAGAGGAGCCAGAATTGATGACAAACGTTCGGAAGCTGCAATGGAAAAGAGAAAACAACAGGGATACTTTTAATAATTATGAGTTATGAATTGTGAATTATGAATGCAATTCAGAATTAATTAAAGTAAAAATCAAGAAAACAAAAACATACAGGTTTAATTTTTAGATAAAGTTTTTCAACAACTTGAAACCTGAAACTTGAAACAAAAATTTAAACCTGAAACAATATATAAGATGGACGTTTTAAAAATAGCAACAGCAGGAAGTGTAGATGACGGAAAAAGTACTTTGATCGGGAGATTATTGTACGATACAAAATCATTGACAACTGATAAAATAGAAGCAATCGAAAAAAGCAGTAAACAAAAAGGATACGATTATCTTGATTTTTCTTTGGCAACTGATGGTTTAGTAGCAGAAAGAGAACAAGGAATCACGATTGATGTTGCGCACATTTATTTTTCGACTGCAAAGAAAAGTTACATTATTGCCGATACTCCGGGGCACGTAGAATATACTAGAAACATGGTTACAGGAGCTTCGACTTCTCAGGTTTCTATTATTTTAATTGATGCTAGAAAAGGAGTAATCGAGCAGACTTACCGTCACTTTTTTATCAATAATTTATTGAGAGTAAAAGAAGTAATCGTTGCCATCAACAAAATGGACTTAGTAGATTATTCTGAAGAAGTTTTCAATAAAATCAAAGCTGATTTTCAGGCATTAAATGCAAAAAGTACTTTCAAAGAGCAAAACGTAAGTTACATTCCGTTAAGTGCAATCAACGGTGGAAACGTGGTTGATAAATCAGAAAATATGCCTTGGTATGATGGACAAACGGTATTGGAACATTTAGAAGGATTACATGCTTCTGATGTTTTTGAAGCAGGAAAAGCACGTTTCCCAGTTCAAACTGTGATTCGTCCAAAAACAGAAGAATACCACGATTTTAGAGGTTACGCAGGAAAATTATACGGAAACTCAATTAAAGTTGGAGATGCCGTAACGGTTCTTCCTTCTTTAACGGAATCAAAAGTATCTAAAATTCACTTTTTCGATAAAACATTTGACGAAGCCGTTGCAGGTTCTTCAATTACAATCGAATTAGAAAATGATATCAATGTAACAAGGGGTGATATGATTGTAAAATCATCGGAACTTCCAAAAATTGAAAAAGATATTACCACAACAGTTTGCTGGATGGACAGTAAAAAACTGGTTCCAGGAACTAAATATTTGGTACAACACAATACAAACAGAGTTTTAGCAAAAGTAGAAAGTATTAAAAACACAATTGCGACAGATTACTCAGGAACGACAGAAGCTTCTCAATTAGCTATTAACGAAATTGGAGAAGTAACGATCAAATTAAGCAAACCGTTATATTTTGATTCATACAACGAAAACAAATCAAACGGAGCTTTTATCTTAATTGATACAGCAACTAACACAACAGCAGGAGTAGGATTTATTAGGTAAACCTGCTATAAGCTTTAAGCAATAAGCCTTAAGCTTAAAAGATTGAAGACACAAAGTTTAAAAAGCTTATAGCCTACAGCTTAAAGCCTAAAGCAACAAAAAGAAAATGGAAAGTTTTAGAACAGAAATAGAAAATCCGGTAGTTCAGAAGGAGATTATCGAATTAGAAAAAAAGATTCACTTATTCCGTGGAGGAAAAATTGATGATGAGCGTTTTCGTAGTCTTCGTTTAGCGCGCGGAATCTACGGTCAGCGTCAGGAAGGCGTTCAGATGATTCGTATCAAATTGCCTTATGGTAAAGTGACCAGCGAGCAATTAGTGCGTATCACACAAGTTTCTGATGAATATTCTACAGGGCGTTTGCATATTACAACGCGTCAGGATATCCAGATTCACTACGTGAGTTTAGACCGAACACCAGAACTTTGGGCAGATTTAGCTAAAGACGATATCACACTTCGTGAAGCTTGTGGAAATACAGTTAGAAATATTACAGGAAGCGAATTGGCAGGTGTAGATGTAAACGAACCATTTGATGTTTCGCCTTATGCGCACGGACTTTTTCAATATTTGTTAAGAAACCCAATCTGTCAAGAAATGGGACGTAAATTCAAAATTTCGTTCTCTTCTTCGTACGAAGATACGGCGCTGAGCTATTTACACGATTTAGGATTTATTCCTAAAATTAAAGACGGACAAAAAGGTTTCAAAATCATGTTTGGAGGAGGTTTAGGATCTCAGCCAGCACATGCTGAATTGCTTTCGGAGTTTGTTCCAGTAAACGAAATCATCCCAACAGCGGAAGGAATCATTCGTATTTTCGACAGATATGGAGAACGTGCTAAAAGAATGAAAGCGCGTATGAAATTCTTAATCAAAGAAATGGGGAAAGATGTTTTCCTTGATTTGGTTGAACAAGAGAAAAAAGCCATCGCGTTTGAAACATACGAAATTGATACAACAGCTTTTGATGGTCCAATTCCAGAACCATTATTAGAAGTTCCGCAAGTCACAATCGAAGATACAGAAGCTTATGAAGCATGGAAAAAATCGAATGTAATCAAGCAGAAACAAGACGGTTATTATGCTATTGGAATCAAAGTTTTATTAGGTGATTTTTATACTGATAAAGCCAGATTATTAGCCGCTTTAATTAAAAATTACGCAGCAAATGAATTACGTTTTTCATTGCGTCAAAATATTGTAATTCGTCACGTAAAAGAAGAGAATTTACCATTCTTTTACCAAGAATTAGCCAAGTTGGATTTTGTTCAATTAGGATATAATTCAGTTGGAGATATTACGGCATGTCCGGGTACTGATACTTGTAATTTGGGGATTGCAAGTAGTACCGGTATTGCAGAAGAATTAGAAAGAGTTTTAACGGCAGAATATCCTCAGTATTTAAACAACCGCGAAATCGAAATTAAAATTTCAGGCTGTATGAATGCTTGCGGACAACATAATATGTCTGCAATTGGATTCCAAGGAATGTCTATCAACTCAGGTAAACTCGTTGCTCCGGCTTTACAAGTTTTACTTGGTGGAGGAAGATTAGGAAATGGAGCAGGACGTTTTGCTGATAAAGTAATCAAAGTGCCTAGTCGTAGAGGTCCTGATGCGTTGCGTACCATTTTAAATGATTTTGATGCTAACGGAAGCGGACAAAAATTCCTAGATTATTATGATACAAAAGGAGAAAAATATTTCTACGAAATCTTAAAGCCTTTTGCAGATGTAACCAATTTAACAGAAGCTGATTTTGTAGATTGGGGTAATGCAGACAATTACGTAAAAGCAGTTGGAGTTGGAGAATGTGCTGGAGTTGTGATCGATTTAGTGGCGACATTATTGTTTGAAGCGAAAGAGAAATTGATTTTGGCTCAAGAATCTTTCGACGAGAAAAAATGGTCAGATGCAATCTATCATGCTTATGCAGGATTTGTAAATGGAGCAAAAGCTTTGTTATTGTCAGAAAACCAAAAAACAAATCACCACGCTGGAATTGTAGACTTGTTTGATACTGTTTTTATCGATACTAATAAAATTGAATTAAACTCAACTTTTAAAGACTTGGTTTACCAAATCAATAAAAATGAACCATCTGACGCTTTCGCTAAAGATTACATTGCACAAGCAACAGTTTTCTTTGACAAAATCGAAACTTTCAGAGCACAGGAATTAGCAAATGCATAATATAAAACCCAAAATAACTTTAGTCGGTGCAGGTCCGGGCGATCCCGATTTACTGACGCTAAAAGCTGTAAAAACATTGGCTGAAGCAAATGTGGTTTTGTATGATGCTTTGGCCAACGAAGAAATTCTGGATTACGTGCCAAAAAGCGCAATTAGAATTTTTGTTGGAAAAAGAATTGGAAATCATGCTTACACGCAAGATCAAATCAATCAATTGATTGTTGATAATGCACTGACTTATGGAAACGTAGTGCGATTAAAAGGCGGTGATCCATTTATTTTTGGAAGAGGCGGAGAAGAAATTGATTTTGCAGAAAGTTTTGGAATCGAAACCATTGTAGTTCCAGGAATTTCATCAGTAGTTGCCGTTCCTGCAAGTCAGGGAATTTCGATTACAAAACGAGGCGTTTCAGAAAGCTTTTGGGCAATTACCGGAACAACTTCTGATAGAAAATTATCGTCAGATGTAGCTTTGGCAGCACAATCTTCTGCAACCGTTGTGATTTTGATGGGAATGCACAAATTGCCTCAAATTATCGATTTGTTTCAAAAAGAAAATAAAGGAAATTTACCTGTAGCGATCATTCAAAACGGAACAACAGCAGAAGAAAAAGTAGGCGTAGGAACCGTAGATTCGATTTTAGAAGTTGTAAAAGAAAAAGAATTAGGTTCGCCAGCGATTATTGTTCTAGGAGAAGTTGTCCGTGAAAGCAATAAACTAAAAGGATTTTACGAAGAATTTCTATCAAAAGAAATCGCAAGATAACTTTAGAATTTAACCATTAAGAGCATAAAGTTAATAAAGCGATGCTTAATCTTTCTTAATAACTTAATGGTAAAAAGAAAATTAAGAAAAGTTCTTAATTTTTAAAAAGGTATATTAAAGAACAAAAAGGTATAATTTTGTTTAGATGAAATTAAATTAAAATGGAACAAAACGAATTATATCCAATATTTCTAAAGCTTCACAATTTAAATGTACTAATTGTAGGCGGAGGAAATGTAGGTCTGGAAAAGCTTTCTTTCTTGCTCAAGTCAAGTCCGAACGCAAATGTTGAGGTAGTGGCAAAAGAATTTCATTTAGAAATAAAAGTTCTGGCCGAAAAACATCCTTCGATTAAATTAACAGAATCGAAGTTTAAAAAGAAAATGCTCAAAAAACGTCACATGGTAATTGCCTGTACAGACGATTTGAAAGTAAATAAAAAGGTTTACGATTTGGCGAGAAAACGTTATTTGATTTGCAATATAGCCGATACACCAGATTTATGTGATTATTATTTGGGCGGAATCGTAACAAAGGGAAATGTAAAAATTGCCATTTCAACCAACGGAAAATCACCAACAACAGCCAAAAGGCTTCGGGAGTTTTTTGAAGAAGTAATTCCTGAGGATATCAACCAAATGGTTGAGAACCTTAACGAATATAGAAAAAACCTTAAAGGTAATTTTGAGGATAAAGTGAAACGAATGAATGAGATCACGGCTTCACTCAAAAACAAGGAGTAAAAACAGCATAGAAATGAATGATAAAAATCATTGTCAGTAGAATAAATTATTCGTTTCTTTGTATTATTAAGAATGATTATAAACAACAACATAATGATTAAAACTGATATACTTATAATTGGAGCAGGCCCAACAGGTTTATTTGCCGTTTTCGAGGCAGGACTATTAAAATTAAAATGCCACATTCTTGACGCTTTACCACAGCCAGGAGGACAACTTTCAGAGTTATATCCAAAAAAGCCAATTTATGATATTCCTGGATTTCCAGAAGTATTAGCCGGAGATTTAGTTGATGGTTTAATGGAGCAAATTAAACAATTTGAGCCAGGTTTTACATTAGGAGAACGTGCTGAAACCATCGATAAACAAGAAGATGGATCTTTTATTGTAACATCAAATAAAGGAACTAAATTCCACGCCCCAGTTATCGCAATCGCTGGAGGTTTGGGAAGTTTTGAGCCTCGTAAACCACTTATTGAAGATATCGAGTTTTATGAAGATAAAGGAGTAAAATACTTCATCAAAAATCCTGAGAAATTCAGAGATAAAAGAGTTGTAATTGCAGGGGGAGGAGATTCAGCATTAGACTGGAGTATTTTCTTGGCAAACGTAGCTTCAGAAGTAACTTTAATCCACAGAAGAAACGAATTTAGAGGAGCTTTAGATTCTGTAGAAAAAGTACAGGAATTAAAATCAGCTGGAAAAATCAAATTAATCACTCCAGCAGAAGTTATCGGAATCAATGGTGCTGAGCATGTTGAGTCATTAGACATCGAAGAAAACGGCGCACACCGTAAAATCGAATGCGATTATTTCATCCCGCTTTTCGGATTAACACCAAAATTAGGTCCAATTGGAGACTGGGGATTAGAAATTGAGAAAAATGCAATTAAAGTAAACAATGCATTAGATTACCAAACTAACATTCCGGGAATCTTCGCTATTGGAGACGTAAATACATACCCAGGAAAATTAAAGTTGATCCTTTGTGGTTTCCACGAAGCAACTTTAATGTGCCAGGCTGCATACGGAATCATCAATCCAGGTAAAAAATACGTATTGAAATATACAACAGTTTCAGGAGTAGACGGTTTCGACGGAACACGTAAAGAAGCTCCAAAAGCAGTTGTGAAAGCGATTGTTTAAGTTGCTAAGATTCTTAGTTTCTAAGACACTAAGATTTTATAAAAAAAAAGCTCAAACTTTTTTAAAGTTTGAGCTTTTTTTTATAAAACATATTCAAACATAGCCAGTGGTTTCAACCACTGGAACACAACGTATAGACACAACGCACAATCAATTTACATGATAACAAAACAAAACAGATTATCACAATACGTTTCCCGTGGTTGAAACCACGGGCTATATTAGAAAAACAGGTTTAGCTTTTTTATTAATCCCAGAGGGATGACATATTTATAGAAAAGAAATTATTCGTTTGGGCAAGAGCTCAGCGGAGCGAAATATATTTCGCTCCGCTGGAGCTCTTGTGTTGTGCTTGTCTTTTTTCTATAAATATTATGCTCCTCTGGAGCTAAATCACGTAAAAGATAAAAACTTAGAATCTCAGTATCTTAGCCTCTCAGCAACTTCAAAAAAAACATTTGCAAATAGAAACCCTATTTCATACCTTTGCACTGTTCTTAAAATTATTGTCAGTTATCACGAAAGGCGGAGGGATAGACCCGATGAAACCTTAGCAACCCTTTATCATAAAGAAGGTGCTAAATTCTACTTTATACGACATTTTCCAGTATTAAAGATAGATAACACAAATACATACTCGTATTTCTCAAAACTTTTCTCGATAACATATAATATTTACTGAAACAGATTCTGTATCAGGAGCGAATCATTGGCGCATTTTTGCAGTCAATAGTTCCCGCTTTTCGTTGCAATCATTTTGTCCGCCGCGGCGGACAAAATAATTTCCACTTCAATCGGGGCTAAGGAGCCAGCAATAGTGCACTTTTGGAATTAATGTGAAAAAAATATCCGAAGCAAACCTAACAGGTTTTTAAAACCTGTTAGGTTTAAACTTCACAATCATAATAAAAAAAACTTAGCATCTTAGAACCTTAGCGTCTTAGCAGCTAAAACAAAAAAACATGGCAATTACAATTCAAGAAGCAATAAAAAAGAATATCCTAATCCTAGATGGAGCAATGGGAACAATGTTGCAGCGCTATAATTTCTCCGAAGAAGATTTCAGAGGAGAGCGTTTCAAAGATTTCCCGCATCCGTTAAAAGGAAACAACGATTTACTATCCCTAACACAACCACAAGCAATCCGCGATGTTCATGCCGCTTATTACGAAGCTGGTGCTGACATTGTAGAAACCAATACTTTCTCTGGAACGACAATCGGTATGGCCGATTATCATATGGAAGATTTGGTTTACGAGTTAAACTACGAATCGGCAAAAATTGCAAGACAAGTAGCCGATGAGTTTACTGCAAAAAAACCGGAAAAACCACGTTTTGTAGCCGGTTCAATCGGACCGACAAACCGTACAGCAAGTATGTCTCCAGATGTAAACGATCCAGGTTACAGAGCCGTAACTTTTGACGATTTGCGAATTGCTTACAAACAACAAGCAGAAGCTTTAATGGATGGTGGATGCGATTTACTTTTAGTAGAAACGATTTTCGATACACTGAATGCAAAAGCAGCACTTTTCGCAATTGAAGAAGTAAAAGAAGAACGAAACATCGATATTCCAATCATGGTTTCGGGAACAATTACAGATGCGTCTGGAAGAACACTTTCTGGACAAACTGTAGAAGCGTTTTTGATTTCAGTTTCGCATATTCCGTTATTAAGTGTAGGATTCAATTGCGCTCTTGGGGCCGATTTGTTGAAACCATACTTAAAAACATTAGCACATAATACAAGTTTTAATGTTTCGGCGCATCCAAACGCAGGATTGCCAAACGCTTTTGGACAATATGATGAAACGCCAGAACAAACTCAGGCTTTCATTAAAGAATATTTAGATGATAATTTAATCAATATTATTGGCGGTTGTTGTGGTACAACTCCAGATCATATTAGATTAATGGCTGAAGTTGCGAAGGATTATAAGCCTAGAGTGGCACCAGTAACTGTATAGTCTAATTTTTGAAATATTAAATATGAAATTTAAATATCTGGTTTTATTAGTTTTTCTTTCAACTTTACTTACGCAATGTGCTTCGTCAGCAAGCATCGAAGGAATGACAGTTAAAGATTATAAAGCCGAAAAGAAAATTGGAGATAAAATTTTCATTAAGTCTGTTACAGGCGGAAAAAAAACAAATCCTTTATGGACATCTAAGATTTCTAATGAAAATTTTGGAGAAGCATTTAAAAAATCTGTTATTGAATCGGAAGTATTTTCGAAAATAGATTCGATTGCAAATGATGAGAATTGGGTTCTTGAAATTAATTTGATTTCTGTTGATCAACCTTTTTTTGGTATGACCTTTACGGTCAAAACTACAATAGAATATAAATTGTATTATCAAAATAAATTGAGGTTCAGCAAGAATATTAAACAATCTGGAAGTGCTACAACATCAGATGCCATTTTAGGAGTAAAAAGGTTGCGATTAGCGAACGAAGTGTCGGCAAAAAATAATATAAATGAGTTACTCCGATCTTTAAACGAAATTTCTTTATAGATAATAATTTTAAATGCTTAAATGAAGAACTTATTGAATGAAGCAATTACGAATAATAGTATCAGTATTTGTCCTTTTTGGTTTGCTTGGTTTCGGAAGTAAGAAAAAAGAGAAGCCATCTGATTTTTATTTTGTAATTAACGATGGTAGATGTGATGCTTATAATTCTCAAAACAGTACTTTTTCTCGAAAATATTCAGAAGGAGAAAGAGTTACAAAAATTGAATTAACAGAAAAGGAAAAAGAAAAAATATATTCATTGATTCAGAGAAGTAATTTTTTGAAAATGCCAATGAAATTTGAACCAAGAGGCGAAATAGTAATTAAGGATCCAAGCTTTACAAGAGTAATAGTTGCTAATGTAAGTGGAGAAAAAAAATGGGTGAGTTATAATAATGGATGGACAAATACTTTAAATGAAAAAAAAGCGAAACCTTTTTTAGATTTATATACTGAGATTTGGAATGTCTTGTATAAAAAACAAGAAGTAAGAGGAATAGATAAATCGGATATTCATTTTAAATAATTGAAGAAAAATAGAGTTCATTTTGAAACCGAATCTGCGTGAGGGATAGAAGTGAAAAGCCCACAGCCTGACGAAGGAAGAGCGAGGACTTGTAATGGATAGCCCGGCCCAGAGGGACACGCCCAAATTAATAAAAGATTATAGGTTTAAACACCTAAAAAAATATAGAATAAAAAACTCAGAATCTAAGCATCTTAGAATCTTAGTAACTTAAAAAGAAATGACAGAAAAAAGAAGAGACCTTGTATTATCAGGATTAGAACCGTTGATTATTACGCCCGAAAGTGTTTTCGTTAATGTTGGTGAGCGTACGAATGTAACAGGTTCAAGAAAATTCCTAAGATTAATCAAGGAAGAGAAATATGACGAGGCACTTGATATTGCGAGACAACAAGTAGAAGGAGGAGCACAAATCATCGATATTAATATGGATGAGGGAATGCTTGACGGTGTTACTGCGATGACTAAATTTTTGAATTTAATTGCTGCAGAACCAGATATTTCGAGAGTGCCAATTATGATCGACAGCTCGAAATGGGAAATCATCGAAGCAGGTCTAAAAGTAGTACAAGGAAAAAGCGTTGTAAACTCGATTTCGTTAAAAGAAGGAGAAGAAGCCTTTATTCACCACGCCAAATTAATCAAACGTTACGGAGCAGCTGCTATTGTTATGGCATTTGACGAAGTGGGTCAGGCGGATAATTACGATCGTAGAGTGGAGATTTGCCAACGTTCGTATGATATTTTGGTAAATAAAGTAGGATTCCCTCCGCAGGATATTATTTTCGATTTGAATATTTTCCCAGTTGCAACAGGAATGGAAGAACACCGCCTGAATGCTCTGGACTTTTTTAGAGGAACAAAATGGGTTCGTGAGAATTTGCCACACGCACATATCAGTGGTGGAGTGAGTAACGTTTCATTCTCGTTTAGAGGAAATGATGTTGTTCGTGAAGCGATGCACTCGGTGTTTTTGTATCACGCAATTAAAGAAGGAATGACGATGGGAATCGTAAATCCAGAGATGCTTACGATTTACGATGATATTCCGAAAGACTTATTAGAACACGTTGAAGACGTAATTTTAGATAGACGTGACGATGCTACTGAAAGACTTTTAGACTTTGCAGAAAATGTAAAAGGCGAAGTAAAAAGCGATGAAAAAGCGATTCAGGAATGGCGTTTAGGATCTGTTCAGGATCGTATTACACATTCGTTGGTAAAAGGAATCGATGCTTTTATTGAAGAAGATGTAGAAGAAGCCCGTTTAGCAGCAACGAAACCAATTGAAGTTATCGAAATCAATTTAATGGCCGGAATGAATGTGGTTGGAGATTTATTCGGGAGCGGAAAAATGTTCTTGCCTCAGGTAGTAAAATCGGCTCGTGTAATGAAAAAAGCGGTGGCTTATTTATTGCCTTTTATAGAAGCAAGCAAACAAGCGGGAGATAAACAAGGAAACGGAAAAATCCTGATGGCGACTGTAAAAGGTGACGTTCATGATATTGGTAAAAACATCGTTTCGGTTGTATTGGCTTGTAACAATTATGAGATTGTAGATCTTGGTGTAATGGTTCCTCCGGAAAAAATCATTGCAGCGGCGATTGAACATCAAGTAGATATTATTGGATTAAGCGGATTGATCACTCCTTCGCTTGACGAAATGGTTTATTTAGCCAAAGAATTAGACAAACAAGATATTAAAATCCCGATTATGATTGGCGGGGCAACGACTTCGCGCGCGCATACTGCCGTGAAAATTGCACCTCAATACAGAGAAACTGTAATTCACGTAAACGATGCTTCGAGAGCTGTTACGGTTGCAGGAAATCTTTTAGATCATAACCGAAAAATATATGCGGCAGATATTCGTGCAGAATACGATTCGTTTAGAGAAACGTTCTTAAATCGTTCAAGAGACAAAAACTTCCTGACGATTGAAGATGCCCGTAAAAACAAATTGCCATTGGATTGGTCTGAATATACGCCAACTAAACCAAAAGTAATTGGCAAACAAATTGTCGAAGTTGAACTGGATGTTTTGGTTCCGTATATTGACTGGACACCGTTTTTCCAGACTTGGGAATTGTACGGAAAGTATCCAGCGATTTTAACCGATGAGGTTGTGGGCGAACAAGCAACATCTGTTTTTAAAGATGCTCAGGCGATGCTTAAAGTAATTTTAGAAGAGAAAAAACTAAAAGCGAAAGGTATTTACGGAATTTTCCCTGCGAATCAAGTTGGTGATGACGATATTGAATTGCGTGATGAAAACGGAAAAGTTTTAGAAAAGTTCTTAACGCTTCGCCAGCAATCACAAAAAACAAAAGGTGCTCCAAACATTGCTTTAGCCGATTTTATTCTGCCAAAAGAAAGCGGAATTGAAGATTATATGGGAGCGTTTTGCGTAACCACAGGTTTTGGTGTAGATGAATGGGCTGCGGAATATGAAAAGAATTTAGACGATTATAATTCGATTATGGTTAAAGCGCTTGCCGATCGTTTTGCTGAGGCTTTCGCCGAATATCTTCACGAGAGAGTTCGTAAAGATTTTTGGGGTTATGACAGCGAAGAATCTTTAACCAACGAAGAATTGATTAAGGAAAATTATAAAGGAATTCGTCCGGCTCCGGGTTATCCAGCTTGTCCTGATCACTTGGAAAAACCAACGATTTGGAAGCTTTTAAATGTAGCCGAAGAAATTGGAGTTACCCTGACAGAAAGTATGGCGATGTGGCCGGCTTCTTCGGTTTCAGGATATTATTTTGGAAATCCAAAAAGCCGATATTTCGGATTAGGAAAAATAAAAGAAGATCAGGTTGTAGATTACGCCAAACGACGTAATGTCTCAACAGATTACGCCATGAAATGGTTAAACCCTAATATAGCAGATTAATAAAAGTTATTTTGGTTTCAGGTTTCAGGTTTCAAGTTCTCTACAGCAACTTGAAACTTGAAACCTAAAACTTGAAACAAAAAATAAAAAATGAAAGTAACAGAGCATATAGAAAACGCCAAAGGAAAAACATTATTCTCATTTGAAATTATTCCACCTCAAAAGGGGAAAAGCATTCAGGAATTATACGATAATATTGATCCGTTAATGGAGTTTAAACCGCCGTTTATTGATGTAACGACTTCTCGTGAAGAATATATTTATATTGATAAAGGTAACGGACTTTTGGATAAGAAATTAACTCGTATGCGTCCAGGAACGCTTGGAATTTGCGCTTCTATAAAACATAAATACAATGTAGATACGGTGCCGCATTTGCTTTGCGGTGGATTTACACAAGAGGAAACCGAATACATGCTGGTTGATTGTCAGTATTTAGGAATCAACAACGTAATGGCACTTCGCGGCGATGCAATGAAAGATGAACAATCTTTTGTACCGAAAGCAGGAGGAAATCATTACGCAGTTGATTTGGTTCGTCAAATCAAAGATTTAAATTGTGGAAAATATCTGCACGAAGTGATGGATATTGATAATAAAGCTGACTTTTGTATTGGTGTTGCGGGTTATCCGGAAAAACATTTAGAATCACCATCTTTACAATCAGATTTAAAAAGATTAAAAGAAAAAGTAGATGCAGGAGCAGATTATGTGGTAACACAAATGTTTTTTGACAACTCAAAATATTTTGCCTTTGTAGAAAAAGCAAGAGAAATGGGAATCACAATTCCGATTATTCCTGGAATTAAACCAATTGCAGTTCAGAGACATTTACAAGTTTTACCGCAAATTTTCAGAATCGATTTGCCAGAAGATTTAATCGATGCTGTAGATAAATGCAAAAATAATGTTGAAATCAAACAAGTCGGAATCGAATGGGCGATTCAGCAGTCATTAGAATTGAAAGCCGCTGGAGTTCCGTTTTTACATTATTATTCAATGGGAAAATCGGAGAATATCCGCCAGATTGCAAGTCAGGTTTTTTAAGGTCTTTGCGAGGAACTTTGTCAAAGTTTTAAACTTTGACAAAGTTGTTCAGCACTAAGAAGGCAGTCTTGGAATTTGGAATTTTTTAAGTTTGGATTTTAAATTTTTACAACCATGAAACAAGAAGAACTACAAGCCATAGCCTCTCAATTAAAACAGCCATCGGGGGAAAAAGGAATCGAAATGGGCAATATGATGAACGAGACGAACATCAATATGACCAAACATTCGATTCAGAATCTAAATATTTCAAACGAAAATAGAATTCTGGAACTCGGACATGGAAATGCAGGACATGTAGAATTTCTGTTTGAACAAGCCAAAAATCTAAAATATTACGGACTGGAAATGTCGGAACTGATGTTTCAGGAAGCAAGACAAATCAACCGAAATTTCGTTTCTCAAAAACAGGCTTTCTTTTCACTTTATGACGGAAATACGATTCCGTTTGAAGATGGATTGTTCGATAAAATATTTACTGTAAATACGATTTATTTCTGGCAGAAGCCTGAAGAATTACTTTCAGAAATCTACAGGGTTTTAAAACCAAATGGAAATTTCTGCCTGACATTTGCCGAAGAAGATTTTATGAAAAAACTGCCTTTTACGCAATTCGAATTTGAATTGTACAGTACAGAAAAAGCGCAGGAATTAATCAAAAAATCGGATTTTAAAATTGTGTATACAGAAACACAAACCGAAAAAGTAAAAAGCAAAACAGGAGAATTAGTCGATAGAGCTTTTACTACCATTGTTCTGGAGAAATAATTTTTTTTTCCACAGATTATAAAGATTAGCACAGATTAGAAAATCATTTTAATCCCTATAATCTGTGGCAAAAAAATAACCAATCAATTTTTGCAATCCTTTTTTGAGTACTTTCATTACTTTATTATTTAATCTTTCTGAATTATAATTCTCTACATTATGGAAGTTAAGAAAATCAATTTTTTGCAGAGTTACAGCAGTATTTTATGGCTTCTTGGCGGAATCATAATCGGAAGTATTTTTGGTTTGGTGTTTGGAGAAGATGTTTTGATTATAAAACCACTTGGCGATATATTCCTTAATTTACTTTTTACAGCCATTATTCCGCTTATTTTCTTCACAATCGGTTCTTCGGTTGCGAATTTGGAACGAACAGAAAAGCTAGGAAAACTATTTGTCATAATGTTATTGGTTTTTCTCGCTACAATTTTAATTTCTGCCATTGTAATGATTTTTGCTGTTTATCTTTTTCCAATTCATGAAGATATTGCGATTGCGAAAGTTCCGTTTGAAGAAGTAGCATCAGGATCGGCGGGAGATCAAATTGCCAAACTGCTTACAGCCAATGATTTCTTCGAATTATTGTCTCGAAAAAGTATGCTCGCGTTGATTATTTTTTCTTTTTTAGTGGGTTTCGCTACATTACAATCTGGAGAAAAAGGAAATGCTTTCAAGAGTTTTCTGGATTCAGGAAACGAGGTAATGAAACAACTTTTAAACATCATCATGAAACTTGCGCCAATTGGTTTAGGAGCGTATTTTGCTTATCAAGTTGGAGTTTTTGGGCCACAATTGCTAGGCGTTTATGCAAAACCAATGGCAGTTTATTACGCCGCCTGTATTTTCTATTTCTTTGTTTTCTTTAGTTTATATGCCCTTGTCGCTGGCGGAAAAAGAGCTTTTAAAGTTTTTTGGAGCAATAACATAATGCCTTCTTTAACCGCTGTAGGAACCTGTAGTAGTATTGCAACCATTCCAGCCAATTTAGCGGCTGCAGAAAAAATGGGAATTCCGGCACATGTACGAAATCTGGTAATTCCGCTTGGTGCGCCTCTACACAAAGACGGTTCGAGTATGTCATCCATCTTAAAAATAACCTTTTTGTTTGCCATGTTTGGCAAAGATTTTTCAGATCCGATGACGATTCTTTTAGCACTTGGAATTACAGTTATAGTTTCAATTGTCGAAGGCGGAATTCCAAACGGAGGTTATATTGGAGAAATTTTAGCCATAACAGTTTATGGTTTTCCAATGGAACAAGCTTTGCCAGTTGCCATGATTTTAGGAACTCTGGTTGATCCAATTGCTACTTTATTAAACGCAAACGGTGACGTAATTTGTTCGATGATGGTTTCGCGGTTCTCAGAAAAGACAAAGTAGTAGCTTCACTATAAATTTCCAATTCTTAAAATAAATACTAAAAACAACTTATCTCGCGTGAAATGGCTTCGACTTCGCTCAGCCTGACAATGCGTGATGTAAATCACTATATAATATGAATTCAAAATTACAGCACGATCTCGACAATTTTGAGAATATCTTAGAAAAAACAAAACAGCAGGGAATTGATTTTTTGAGTAATATCGATAACATTCCAACCTCCAATACTTATTCAATAAATCCTAAAACGGAGCTAAATGAGTTAGGTTTAGGGTCTATTGAAGCTTTAAAGGAATTTAATGAAAGATTGGCTCCATTGATGGTTTCCTCGTCTGGTCCAAGATATTGGGGATTTGTGACAGGGGGATCAACTCCCGCTTCTATTGTTGGAGATTGGTTGGCATCGGTTTACGATCAAAATACACAATCGGTGACTTCACAGGGCGATAATTCAGCTTTAATAGAGTTTGAAACTATTAATTTATTATTGCAATTATTAGAACTTCCCGATTCGTTTTTAGGCGGATTTGTAACAGGGGCAACAATGTCCAATTTCACCAGTTTAGCAGTTGCGAGACAATGGTTTGGAAAACAGTATGGAAAAGATTTTGCTAAAAATGGAATTTCTGAAACCATCAATATTTTAACGGCGACTCCACATTCTTCTTCCATAAAATCATTATCGATGTTAGGAATTGGAAGCCAGAATTATACAGTTATAAAAACAATTGAAGGAAATCGTGAAGCTTTGGATATTGCCGATTTAGAAGAAAAGATTAAAGCTTTAAACGGAAAACCTTTTATCCTGATTTCAAGTGCTGGAACGGTAAACACCGCAGATTTTGATGATTTTGAAGCCATTGCCAAACTAAGAGAAAAATACAATTTCTGGTGGCATATTGATGGTGCTTTTGGCGGTTTTGCGGCAGTTTCAGAAAAATACAAACATTATGTAAAAGGCTGGGAAGGAGCAGACAGTATTACGATTGATTGTCATAAATGGCTGAATGTTCCATACGAAAGTGCTTTTTATTTGGTTAAAAAAGAGCATGTTAATCTGCAAATTGAAACATTCCAAAATTCTAATGCGCCTTATTTAGGGAATCCTTTAGAGAATTTTAATTATCTGAATGTACTTCCTGAAAATTCACGCCGTTTGCGTGCGCTGCCAGTATGGTTTTCGCTTAAAGCCTACGGAAAAGAAGGTTTTAGAGATCTTATTGAAGATAGTACAGCATTGGCTTTACATTTTGCAAATGCTTTAATAGAAAATGATTTTGAGCTTTTAGCGCCAATTCGTTTAAATAATGTTTGCTTTACATTAAAAGGAGAACACAATCAGGAAAAAGTAACTCCCTTTTTATCTGCTTTAAATGATACTGGAAAAGTATTTATGACGCCAACAGTTTATCAGAACAAAAAAGGAATTAGAGCTTCTTTTGTGAATTGGAGAACTACTGAAGATGATGTAAAACTTGTAATCGACGAAATGCGAGAAGTGCTTTTAAAATTATAAACTTTATAAAAGTAGAAGAGCCTGTTTGAAGGAACAGGCTCTTGACTAACACAAAAAAAAACAAAAAACAAGGTATTTAAAGAACGAAACTTTATATGCGGTATGTAAATGCAATTGTCGCTATACGATTGTCAAGATCATATCTTTTATCAATAGTAGTTTGTGCAACAGCAGATTTAATGTAGAAATTATTGGTATTAAAAACATCGGTAAAATTGAGTTTGATATTCCCTTTTTTAGCCAAAACTTGCTTAGAAATCCCAATGCTGAAATCAAAGAAACCATCTCTTTGGTAAATTCCAAGATTAGATTTTGACTGGTATTGTGCGTTTCCTTCTGCTTTCAAGGTTTCGGTTATAGTAAAAGAGTTTTGAACACTCAGATTGATTGTCATAATAGGATCAATTGTATTGCTGTTTAAAATTTGCCCCATAAATTTATTTTCAAAAACATTCAATAAAGTGTTGACAGACCACCATTTGCTTAACTCAGAAGTATTGGTAATGTTAACTCCGTAATTGTATGATTTATCAACGTTTATTTGAGTGGTAACGGTTGTATTCGTGTCTGGATTGTAGTTGTACACTTCTGTAAAAACATCTTTAGTACTATTAAAATATAGAGAAGCCATAAAATTGCTTTTCCAAGCATAACCAATTTCCATAGCGTGTGTGATCTCTGGAATCAAGTTCGGATTTCCTTGCGAATAATTGAATGAATCATCGTAAAAACGAAACGGATTCAAATCAAACTGACTTGGTCTATTAATTCTTTTGCTATACGATGCATGTGCAGAATGATTACTCGTGAATTCATATTTTAAAGAAAGACTCGGGAACCATTTCAAATAATCATCTTTGTGTTCTTCATTCAATGTTTTCTGATCAATATTGATTGCGGTGTATTCGCTTCTTAAACCCGCCTGAATATTTAATTTCTCTAACTGATATTTGTAGTTGGCGTAAGCGGCGTAAATCTGTTCATTATATTCAAAATGATTGGTCGAGTTAAAATCAATAAGCCATTCGTTGTTTTCATAATATTCGTAAACAGATGGATTATCATTGTTTTTAATACTGGCTTTAAAACCCCATTCAATAGATTGTTTTTCCTTGAACGGATTTACAAAATCGACTTTTCCTGTAAAGACTTTTAATTGAGAAGGAATATAACCGCGACGATCGTTTACAACAGTAGCATTTGCCGTATTATCTGCACTCTGAAATTGATTAGATCTAAACTTCGAAGTTTCATATTCAAAATCAAAAATCATATTTTTTCCTTCGTCGTTGAATTTATGCGTGCCAGAAAAAGCATACGTGTAATCGTTCCATTTTTCTTTACTATCATTGTAAGTCAAAGCATCAAAAATGGGCTGATTCGAAGTGTTGAAGACTTTATTTGTCCCGTCAGCCATATTTTCATAGCGTCCGATTTTGGCATCAACATAGAACTCTAAATTGGTTTTAGGCGAAACCTCATATTGAGTTCCAACCTTAAAATTATTAGAAGTCAAAGGTTCGTCTGTTATAGAAGTTTGATGATTTGTAGAAGCAATTTCCTGATGTGTAAGACTTGTATATTGAGTCTGATTGAATTGTTTATGCTCTTCTTCGCCACGGAAAGTATAGCTGTAATTTCCGAAAACGCCCCATTTATCTTTATTGTAATTTAAATTGAAACCCGAATTGGTTCTGTTTTTTCGCCCTCTTCCGTAACTCGCAAAAGCAGTGCCTTTTAAACCAGATGAGTTTGGTTTTTTAAGTATGATGTTAATAATTCCAGCTTTTCCGGCTGCATCATATTTAGAAGAAGGATTGGTAATTACTTCAATTTGTTTGATGTTCGATGAAGTTGTAGCTTTTAGATAATTGGCCAATTCTTTTTGAGAAAGCTGCGTTAGTTTACCATTAATCATTACAGCAACGCCTTGTTGTCCGCGAATAGACAAATCGCCATCTTGAGACACAACAACGCCTGGCGCACGTGATAAGACGTCAAGCGCGGTCCCGCCTTCAGAAACGATGCTGTTTTCTACATTAAAAACAAGACGATCCGATTTTTGAGTGTAAAGTACTTTCTTTTTACTAATCACAATTTCATCTAAAGCATTTATAGTGGTTTCAACAATACTATCGGTTTCTTTTTCTGTTTGAGAATATCCATCATATACCGAAAAAGCGAGCATAAGAGAGGTTATAATTTTTTTCATGTTGTTTAAATTTGGCCTATTCTAAACCGAGATTTAGAACATAATAATCTTTTGTATTTTTAAAATCAGAGTTTAGCGCAGTACAATTTGTTCTAATTTGTCTGATAATCTTTTTCGAAGATGTATTATTTGATTTGGAACAACAGAAATAAGTTTTTTAAGAGTAAGGAGAATAGGTAACATACCGTGGCATTTAAAATTTGATTTGCCAAATATAACATTATTTATAACAAGTCTAAATAAAAATAGTAATTATTTTTTTTGAAAACTCCCTATTTTACTGATTTACAGAAAAAAGAGAATAAGAAAAGCGGTTTGTTTTATTTAAAAACAAACCGCTTTTCTAACTGAAAACCGTGACTGCGACTGAAAACTTATTTAGTAATTTCTCTAAAAACAGCTTCTAGATTTTTATTTTTCTGATTGAGTTGTAAAGTTTTTAATCCATTTTCGTTGGCAAAGTCAAAAATAGCAGGGCGCATATCTTTTTCTGTAATAAAAGTTAGCTCCCATGTCATGTCATGCGTATTTACATAAGAAGAAATATTTTCTAGTCTAGCCAAAAGCTGTTCTTCAACTTTGTAATCAAACTCTACTTCAATTACTTGCTCTTTATTGGCAGTAACCAAATGATCCAATTTATTGTCTGCAACGATTTGTCCTTTGTCAATAATTATGACACGATCGCAAATTGCTTCAACCTCTTGCATGATGTGTGTCGATAAAAAAACAGTTTTATTTTTCCCTGCATTTTTAATCACATTTCGAATTTCCATTAACTGGTTAGGATCCAGTCCAGTAGTTGGTTCATCCAAAATTAAAACTTCTGGATCATGAAGCAGAGCATTTGCCAATCCAACGCGTTGGCGGTATCCTTTAGAAAGCTGTCCAATCTTTTTATGACTTTCTGGTGTCAGTCCTGTCAGTTGAATTACTTCTTCAATTCTTGATTTTGGCACGTTATAAACATCAGCATTAAATGCCAAATACTCACGAACATACAAATCCAAATATAACGGATTGTGCTCTGGTAAGTAACCAATTGAGCGTTGTACCTCTTTTGCGTTTGTCATGACATCGTGACCATTTACAAGGGCTGAGCCACTATCGGCAAGTAAATAAGTGGTCAAAATTTTCATCAAAGTAGATTTTCCAGCTCCGTTTGGACCAAGAAATCCTACGATTTCTCCTTTCTCTATTTTAAAAGAAATTTCATTTAGAGCTTTTTGCTCTCCGTAACTTTTTGATATACTGTTTACTTCTATCGACATGACTTTTTATTTGTTACAAAAGTAGCGAGAAATAGTTTCGATTGCTAAAAATTTATCTCTTAAAGTAATTATAAAAAAATTGAGCAGCCCAGTATTCACGGCATCGTTATTGTTAAAGGAATGCTAAAATTAAAATAAAAACCCAAATCATGAAAAAAATTCTAGTGATGGCTGCTTTAGCTATCTGCAGTTTTGCAAACGCACAAAAAGGTACAATCTTAGTTGGTGGAAACATCGGTTACACTTCTGAAAAATCAGAATACAGATTTAGCGAAGACAAAACAAGTACATTTACTTTTTCTCCAAAAGTAGGTTACCAATTTAACGATAACTGGACAGTAGGAGGAGAATTTGCAGTAAGTTCATCTAACAACGAAACTACAGCTGGTATCGAAGAAAAAAACAACAATTTCAAATTAGGAGCATTCGTTCGTTACTCTGTGCCATTAAGCCAAACTTTTGCAGTTTTTGCTGATATGGGTGCAGGTTTCCAAACTCAAAAAGACAAAGTATACGGTCCTGGAAATGCTTTCTCAAAATACAAAGGAGACGGTATGTATGTTGGAGTAACTCCAGCTCTTTTCATCAACATGAAAAAAGGTTTTGGTCTTAACTTCAGCATTGGTGGTTTAGGATACGAAACTTTAAGCTATGACAATAATGGAGCTGATTACAGTAAATTCTACTTCAACTTTGGTCAAACATTTAACATTGGAATCTCTAAAAACTTCTAATCTTAGTTTTTATATTCAATTTCAGAAAGCGCTCCATTTGGAGCGCTTTTTTTATGCTCTAATGTAAATTTATTGTTTACCAATTTGTAATAAAAAACGCAATTATGGTGAATGTGTTTAGAATGTATTAAGTAACTGTAAATGTTTGGTTTTTCGATTATTATTGATTGTCTGCTGGCATTGTTGTTGGTTAATACCTACAAATTTTAAATATAAACCATTATGAAAAAAATGCTACTTATTCTTGCATTGTCAGTTTTTGGCTTTGCAAATGCCCAAAAGGGAACAATTTTAGTTGGAGGAAATATTGGTTATACTTCTGAAAAAACGGATAGAGAAATTGTATCAGCAAAAAACAATTTTTTTGAGTTTTCTCCAAAAATCGGATATCAATTTCATGATAACTGGACAGCTGGAGTCGAATTTTCGGTACAATCTTCAAAAAGTAATCTTGGAGAGGGTGAAGGTAAAGCGAATACTTTTAAAACAGGAGCCTTTGTACGTTATACAATGCCATTGAACGAAACTTTTTCAGTTTTTGCTGATTTGGGGGCTGGGTTTCAAAATCAAAAAATCAAAAATTACGAAAATGGATCGCTTGTATCAGAAAACAAAGCGGATGGTTTTTATACAGGCATCACTCCAGCTCTTTTTATTAATATGAAAAAAGGTTTTGGCCTAAATTTTAGTATTGGAGGATTAGGATATGAAACATTAAACTATGATATAAGTGGTACTGATGTTGATTATAGTAAATTTTTCGTCAATTTTGGAAAAACCGTAAACATAGGAATTTCTAAAAACTTCTAGATTTAGATTTTTACATTATTTAATCTTATCAAGCATCTGTCGTGGCAGATGCTTTTTTTTTGTATAATCCAAACCGAAATCTATAATTCAATCTTCTGTTAACAAAATACAGCTTTAAAAATTATTCAATTTTAGAGTCTTTTTTATTTTTTTCAATGCGGCATTCAATGTTAGAAACATTGATCGAATACTAAGCCCTTGTAATCAACTTCATCTAGTTTTTTAAATAAATAAGAAAAATCATTCAATTTAGTTTTTTAATTCAAAAAAATAACATAAAATTGTAGGAAATTTATATTAAAAAAAATGTTGTTTATAATGAAGCCTTATGAGAAAAATTAAAACCCTACTGATTTTAAGTTTTATTTTGTTTTTTAATGTTAAATCCTTTAGCCAATCTCCTGGAGGTGTTTCTGGATTTCAAGCTTGGTTTAAAACTGGTAAACTGTCAAATGGGTATTTCAATTGGCAAGATTTCAGTGGTGATGGTGTCAAATTAAATAAATGGAATTCTGAGAATGAATACTCAAGTAGCGGAAGGTATTTTAATTTTAATGAAGCTCTTTATCTTGATGGAGGGAGCAGACAGTTTTTTTTAAATCAAACCAATTTGCAGCAAGGAACTATTATAGGGTTGTTTGGTTATACAGCAGCTTATTTTAATTATGAAAATATTTTATTTGGTATCACAGGCCGAGCCAATGAAGGGACTATAATCACTAATGACAAAGTAGCTAATAGTACAGAAAGAGATGGGGAAATTCTAGATTATGGAAGTACTAATGGTGAAGATTTGTACCGTAAACAAGACAATAGTGAAGGAACAGAAGCAAAGTTTAGAGAACGTTCCTTAAAAATTGTTTCCTATTACCAATACCAGCAGCCTAACATTTCGGTGTGGGGCGAAGATCAAAAATCAAATTTGACTTTGGGATATGGATATCTTAATACTGCAAACGGGCTATCTACTTACGCACTAAAAAATTTCAGCAATAATTTTTACGGTTATATTCCAGAATTATTGGTTTATAGTCGTGTTTTAAATCCTCTTGAACGTCGAAAAGCAGAAACCTATCTGGCTATAAAGTATGGTGTCAGTTTAAGTAATTCTTATATCTCTAGTGATGACAAACTACTATGGGACTGGGATGCCAATAAAACGTATAATAATCGAATAACCGGAATTATACGGGATGATGCAAGTGCCTTAAATCAGCCATTTTCTACCACAAGTTATGAAGAAGGTCCTTATTTTTCTGATGGCTATGATTCTTATCAGGAACCCAATTATAAAGATTTATCTACCCGTTATCGCTTGTTGGCAATGGGACAATTTCCTGCGAATGATTTAGCAGATAAAAATGCTTCTTTATGGGGAGATGATGGTGGCGCTCTAACTACGCAAAATGCAGGTGGTATTGCAGGAATTAAAAGGATGGAACGAACGTGGAAGCTTATTACTAATACTTTGCCTCCAACAGCAGAGCAAAAAACATTACTTTTTAATACTACAGATTTAGTTATAGAATCAAATTTTGGCAAGGCGACATTTACTAATACGATAAACTCAAGCATTGGGACAGGAGTAACAAAAACGCCGTTATTAGGATTAAATGGTTATTTAGAATTTAAACCGGTAGCTATAGGAAGTTCAATGATAGTAAAATTTGGATCGCAAAGTGGTACAGCAGATGCATCAGATTATGGTGTAAGAATAGATGCAAGTGGAGCTATTTATGCGATAGAAAATACCAAACAACCTTATAGACTGGGAACCATAATTGCCAATTATCATAAAATTACCATTGAGAAAAAAGAAAATGAAGTTGCTATAAATATCTATAATCCAGTTGGCAATAAAGATAGTGCTACAAAAATTCTGACGATATTGCCTTCAGATGCTAACAAGGCTTTTTATGGGGCTGTTTTGTTAGAGAAAAAAACAACAGATTTTTCAATAAACTTGATTCATGGTGGTTTTGCAGCCACAGGATCAAAAGTAGAACTTTCGTATGATAGTTCAAGAGCGGCTGAATTTGCAAACAATACTGATCGAAGTTTTCTAATTATAGACCGTTCGGGTACCGGTTCTTTTGAGGTTGAAAATGTAGAATATTATCCTGTTAGTGATATAGATCAAAATAGAAAGAAGATTATTTTCAACAATGTCATTTGGGATGCAGATGGTAACGGAAAAGATGTTTTTTCTTTTGGATATAAAGACGCGACAGTTAAACTAATAGCGTTGGAAGATGGAATTTCTCCTACTTGTGCAAATGGTATTCTACAGCAGGATGGAAAAATTAATATTGAAGTAAAAGAAGGAATTCCAGGATATAAATATTCTCTAAGCAAAACAGGAGTTGCTACGGTTTTGAAGTCAGACACTTTTTATGATTCTAAAATAACAATAACAGACCTGGAAGCAGGTAGTTATGATTTGACATTAGAAATGATAGGAACCAATTTTGAAAGATCGGGAGGAAGCAGTCAGGTTGGTGTAACCACAACTACTTCATTGCCAGCTGGAGGAAATGGAAGTTTAGAATGGGCAGTAATCGATTTTGCTTCAGATAAATATATTGGTTTTATCAATCAAAAAACGACAAAAACATCGGCGGTATTAAATTATGGTGTTCAGATCAAAAAAGATCAATTGTATTTCTGGAATAAAGGAGTCGCATCTGCTACTTCTTTAGCGACATTAACTAAAGGCAGTAAAATAAAACTGGAAATCCAAAATGGCATTTTACAATGTTCTGTGGATGGTATTCTGAAAGGAACTCAAAATATCGCGACTGCAGATGTAGGATTAACTTATTTTGGATTTGTCGCTCTTGATGCAGGTAGCAATGCAATTTACAATTTAGTCCATACCGGTTTTGTAACCAGTCCAGCCAAGCTTGTTTGGGGAACAGCAACGTATCTTAATATCACAGAAGGTGATGGTATCTCAAGTAAAGTAACACAAAAAATAATACTTACAGCTCCCGAATGTAATGAAATTCTACCTCCAGTTACACCGGTAGTAACAGACAACCTTGTTGTGTCGCCAGTACCTTCAAAAGCAGGGGCGAATTTTAATATCAATGTCAAATTAAACAATCCTTCAGAAGTGATGGTCTTGATATTTAATACATCAGGAACCTTAATACAGCAGCTGCGTAATCCTCAATTGCAAAAAGAAGCTGTAATTACCACCAGTCTTCCAGCACCAGGAATTTATCTTATAAAAGTTTTGACAACAGAGGGTGAGTTCTCGAAATCAATCATCATCAATTAGACAGCAAGTCAATAAAAATTAGTTATACGCCAAAACCAGTAAAAATGGAAAAGAAAGAAAACTTAAAATCAACAATACAGAGAATCACCGCAAGTGTTCTGGCCGTTATAATATTTGGGCAGAGTGCCCTTGCTTATAATTTTAAATCGGCAACGGAAGTATTTTTTAATACATCTTCTAAAAGCAGTTCTAGCAATAGTGAAGAACATACTGAATCTGCTGGGGTATCAAATCAATCAGCATCTAATAATTTAGTTAGAAACGCAGATAAAACTTTTGCTAAAGTAACTCAGAAAATTATTCCTGCAGAAGAAAAAGCAGGAGTTATTGGAGTTTACGCAGGCAAGCTTTTGGATAATCCGGCAGACAATATTTTTCATTTTAGTCTTAAAGAAAAGCCAGCATCAGAAGACCGTGTGAAACTGGTTTACGAGTTACAAGGAATTTCAGATTATCATGGAGCAGCTATAAGTATCAATGATGAATTTTCAAGAGGAGGAAACTGGGTGCAAAAAAGCGACCAGTGGAGCCAGCAGGAACAATATATCAGTGCCTCAAGTTTACATCTTGGCGATAATACAGTATTATTTTCACTTCCAGAAAATGCTTCTTACGGATATCAGGTTCGTAACTTATCTATTATTATAGAGAAAGGAAAAGCAAAATCACTTAGGTTAGATAACATGACAGCCTTAAGTTACAAAGGCGAAAGCTATGTAAGTGGTTTTGTTGATGGATTATCTGCGGACAGCAAAATTAGTATTGACGGAAAAATGATTCCGCATTATAATGGATTTTTTGAAACGGTTTTGCCAATCGAAAACAATTCAAAAGCAACAGTAACGATAACGGCTAACGGCCAGACTTTACAACAAAATATTAGTGTAAAACCTGTTTCGGTAATGCATCAGGAACCCTTAATGAATGTTCTTGCAGGACAAGCTAAAACATTTGTAAAAGGCCAAAAAATGATGCTTTCTGTAGGAGCAGCCAGTATCGAAGTGAACAATACAGCTTTATTAGAAAATAAAACATTAAGTATTACACCTTTGCGATCTTTAGATTTGCCGGCATTAGATCCTACAATGACCAATTTAACCAACGGAAGAGGATATCGTTTCCTGCCTCATGGAGAACATTTTGCAGAGGGAGCTCTAGTAAAATTAGGATATAATAAGGAATTGCTGCCTCCAGGCTATACCGAGGAAGATATCCGTACCTTCTTTTTTGACAAAAATACAGGACACTGGGAAGCTTTGGAGCGCGATAGTCTTGATGTTGTCCATCAGATTATTATTTCTAAAACAACTCATTTTACAGATATGATCAATGGTGTTATCAAAACACCAGAATCTCCCGATACACAAGGTTTTGCAGCAACGATGATGAATGACATTAAAGCAGCAGACCCGACAGCGGCAATTCAAGTGATACAACCGCCAACAGCCAATCAAAAAGGTTCAGCCAATTTAAGTTATCATATTGAAGTGCCTCCTGCTCGAAATGGTATGATACCCGATATCAACGTTACGTATAATAGTGATGGTGGCAGTGGCTGGCTTGGTGAAGGCTGGGACATACAAATACCTAAAATCACCGTTGATACCCGCTGGGGCGTACCGCGTTACAGCGCAACAGAAGAAACAGAAACCTATAGTTTGAATGGTGTAATGCTGGTTCAGATGGACAATCAAAATCCAAGTGTAGCCCACCGTGGAGATAAAATTGCCCGTAAGTCAGGTGAAGTTCAATTTTACCCAAGAACAGAAAGTAATTTTGCTAAAATTGTAAGAATAGGTGATTTTAACAATTATATCTGGCATGTAACAGATAAAAACGGTATTCTATATTCTTATCAGTACGCTATCAAAGATAAAAATGGTGGAGGCAGTTATGCAGAGTGGTATCTGACATCTGTGACAGATACACATGGAGATTACATACGATATACGTACAATTCGGCGACGGAAAATATAGGAGGTAAACTAGCGGGTCAGTCGATGTATCTGGAATCTATTGTATACAGAACTAAAGATAATACTGAACAAGCTGCAATCTTGTTTACCAATGGAGGGACAAAAACGGTAAAAACAAATAATGGACGTTATGGGTTTTTAATCGCTCAGAATAAATTACTGACTAATATTAAAGTAACGCAATTTGGCGCCACTTTACGTAGTTATGATTTTGTTTATAAAAAAGACGATGGAGCCTTCAAGAAAACCTTGTTAGAAAAAATAGTGCAGAATGACGCCAGCGGAGCAAAATTCAACGAGCATGTTTTTGACTATTACGATGATGTAAAAGCTGCGGAAGGATATGTGCCTTTTAGTAGTACTACAGAAGATTGGAATACTGGAAATGATGGAGTAACCGGAAATGGTGTGATTACCAAAAAAGATCTTACAAAAGATGGTGTAATTTTTAACGATAAAATTTCGGCATTAGGAGGAGGTGTTTCTACTTCCAGAGGTTTTTCTTCCTATGTTGGTGTAGGACCCGTAGATTCTCAACCAACTACAAGTAATACAGCAGGAGCCAGTCTTTCATATACCCCTTCTGAATCAAAAGGACTTTTGGCTTTGGTTGATATTAATGGAGACGGTTTACCAGATAAAATTTTTAAAGATTCAGGTAACCTATATTATCGACCTAATTTGGGTAATGGTACCTTTGGGGAGCGTCTGGAGATACATGGAGTTTCTAACTTTAGCTTTGTTAAATCCAAAGCATTCACTTTTGGCATGAACATAAAAATAGGTTTTGGAGGATTAATGGCTACAACGGGAACCAGCCTTCAAACTAGTACAACTACCAATAGTACCTATTTCCAGGATGTCAACAATGATGGTCTGGTAGATATAGTGCGCGACGGTGTTGTGTACTTTAATCATATTGTAAACCTTAACGGCAACGCCATTCCAACTTTCACCACTTCAAGTTCTGATACTGCCAGTCCTATAATGGGCGGTGGAAAAGTAGATCCCAGCTTTACAGTAGTAGATCCGGCAGAACAGGCAGAGGCTATAGCCAATTCGCCTTTACACGATGTAGTGAGAGTTTGGGAAGCACCTTTTACAGGAACCATAAAAATAGAAAGTACGGCTACACTTATACCGCCAACAGGAACTTATGACCAGGCAGAATATGACTTGGCAGACGGTGTTTTTGTTGGAATTCAAAAAGGCGCAGTTCAAATTACCGCACCACAATCCTTGACCAAAGTCGCACCAACAGCCAATCTTTCGGCAGTTTCGCAGACAATAGAAAAAGGAGAAAAAGTATATTTCAGGGTTCAGTCCGGACGTACAGATCTGGCCAATGGAGCTTTTGATCAGGTCGACTGGAATCCCGTAATTACCTACACCGATGTAGCGAGAACGGGCTTGCCAACAAATCCTGACGGACAGCAGCGTTACAGCTATAAAGCTACAGAAGGTTTTGTACTGGACAATAGCACGCCCAATATAGTAATCCAGAAAGCAAATGAAGCAGGAGCTGTACAGGTCACAGGCGTTTTTACAAAACCTGTAACCAGTGATGCTGTTACTGTAAGCCTTTTAGGCAAAAACAATGAAGGTACATTTAATACACTTTGGTGTAAAACCTATTCTGCAGTCGAAACGGTAAATAGTGTACTGACGGCCAATACTATTTTATCTGCTCTTGCAGCCGATTATCAGGAAGTGAAAATTGCCATAACCAGCGATACAAATGTAGCCTGGGATAAAATAATGTGGGATGCAAAATTAACCCATTATCCTTTGGGGAATTTTACAGTAATTACTCCTACTCCTTCAGATACAAATTGTACGGGATTAAATAGTGCAGTAATTACCGGGAAATCAGATTATGAAACGATACCTTTTCAAGATTACAGCCTTTTTGCCGATCATTTAATAGAAGGAAAATTGTATCCTTCAGCTGTAAAAGCCACCCTTACAATTGTGCCTAATTTAACAGGAGTGAATACAAACGGAATTACCTATAAAGTAACCCTTTCTGCAAAAACAAGCACAGGAGTTTTGCTCGGAAAAAGCAATTATAATATGCTTAATGGAGTATTAACCTCTGCAGCTCCATTGCAGGTAAACGTGAATGAAGGTGATAAAATCTGGATCGAATATACCCTTGCAGATCGTGAAGCATTAGGGGTTATTCCGGTATCGGCAGCTACAAAAGCAACCGTAACTGTAAACGGAACTCCAATTACAGCAGCGGTATTTGCACCAATTTTAGCCGATACAGAAAAATTTGGACCTATGCAGCGTCATTGGGGACAATTTATTTATAATGCCATGGATGGACGTTATAACAAACCTATCGACGAGAGTAAACTGGTATTGCCAGATTCTGATAAAGCAGAGATGGATCCTCGAAAAATGATCTTTAATATGATGTTTCCGGATCTAACAACAAAAAAATATTGGTCTGGTGCCGACAATTTAACTTATGTAAATGGAAATATAGTATCAAGTTCACGTTTGGGAGAAGACAATGTAGTGTTGACCAACCCGCTTGAAAACTTTTCGACAGGAACAATAAATACCAATAGTTTGTATTGTACCCAAGCTTCAGGAACATCTGCAATAGATAAAGTAACAAAAACAAATAGTACAGCTGCACAAACGGGTGTAACCCCATTTACCAGAAGTAAAGCACAGGGAACCTTACAAGTTGTAAGTGATTTTCAGGATATGAATGGTGATGGTTTTCCGGATATTATTAGCACAAGAAACATTCAAATGACCAATAGCAGAGGTGGTTTTGACGGAGAAAACGTCTCAATTAATGGCTGGCATAATAGCAAGAGCGAGTCTGATGGTTTATCAATGGGAGCAGCGGTAAAACACACTATTGCCGTAGTTACAGCAAAAATAGGGAATATAAAAGACGCTAACAGTGGTACAAATGCTTCCGAACAAGCTAAAAGCAAAACAGATTTTACACCTTCAGGAGGGATTGATACGAGCAAGGAAGAAACAGTACAAACTTGGATTGACGTAAATGGCGACGGATTACCGGATCAAATATTAAATAATAAAAAAGTAAAACTTAATTTAGGATACGGTTTTACAGAAGAAATAGACTATGGTCTGGAAGATATAACAAAAGGCGAGACATTTTCATATAATCTTGGACTGGGAGTTGATTTTGGTTCATCCTCACTTAGTGCAGGTTATGGTATAGTAAAAAACATTAACTCAAATGATTTTAGTCTGCAGGATGTCAATGGTGACGGACTGGTTGATCAGGTATTCAAGAATGATTTGGTCCGTCTGAACTTGGGAGACCGTTACAGCGCACCAATGGCATGGAATGGCTTAGGAGTTTTAGGAAAATCTTCTTCGACAGCAGAATCCCTAAATATATCCTACACAATTCCTATTCCTGTTACATTAATGAAATTGGCTTTAAACCCAGGAGATAGTGCAGGACTTTCAAGCAATCGTACAGAATCACAACTGCAGGATATTGATGGTGACGGATTCCCGGATTATTTAACTTCGACTACAGATGATTTATTGAATGTAAAACGTTCTACCATTGCGCGTACCAATAAATTAAAATCAGTTCATACGCCATTGGGAGGGGAATTTATTGTCGACTACAGTCGCAGTACACCAACTTATGATCATCCGGGAGGAAAATGGGTCATGCAGAGTGTGGTGGTAAAAGACGGAATTGCAAGTGACGGTCCTGATATGAAAACACAATTTGCTTATGCAAAAGGGAGATACGAACGCCACGAAAGAAGTTTCCTTGGCTTTGGCGAAGTGAAAACACAAAACATCGATACCGAAAATGGCGATAAAGTATACAGAACCTTAACGCAAAACTATGATGTGTCCGATTATTACAATGCCGGACAATTACTAAGTACTGTTCTGGAAAGTAATGAAGGTGTAAATGCTAGATCCAATACAGGAGCAAAATATACAGAGAGTACTCAGGATTATTATTCGTATGCCGTAAAAGCAAGTGGAGACAAATACGATTTTACACCGACAGCTAAAATTTGTTCAGACAGAGGAGTGAGTTTTAACCCTGTTAAAAATATAACTTCATTGGCATATGAAGGCGGTACAGCACCTTTGAAATTAAACGAAATTCACAATGAGTATTATGTGGGTTCAGGCGATTTTGGGGATTTAAAAAGCTATAGTTTTAAAGACAACAGTACCGGAAATTATAAGACAGAAATTGGATATACTACTAATTTGTCAAAACATATTCTGGGACTTCCAACGAGCAGTAAAGTCACTATGGGCGGCGTAACCGTGCATGAGGTAAAAGCAGTTTATGATACCAATTATGCTAATCATCTCACGCAAATAAGCCAGAAATTAAATGACAGCCAATGGGCAGTTACAGATCTTAAATACGATGCTTACGGAAACATAACGCAGAAAACATTACCAGAGAATTACAAAAAAGAACGTCCGTTTTATAAATACCGTTACGACGATAAATTTAGAATGTACGTAGAGGAAATCTCCGATAATTTTGAATACCGCAGTTATGCGAGAAATTACGATTACCGTTACGGAATTGCTCTGGAAACAGAAGATGTAAACGGTTATGTGATCAAAAAAGAAATCGACGAATTTGGACGTCTGACCAAAGTTCAGAGCCCGAAAGAAGCCGCAGCAGCACAGCCGTATACCATCGCGATGGAATATTTCCCGACAACAACAGTTTCTAACGGGAATATAACCCGAACGGCTTATGCAAGAACCAAACATTTTGATGCACAGCACCCGAATGATCCTATTGAAACGGTGACTTTTGTGGACGGACTGGGAAGAGCGATCCAGGTGAAAAAAGATGGGGCAATTACCGATACTAAAACACCTGACCAGCAGAGTGATGTGATGATTGTTTCGGGACGAGCGAAGTTTGATGCTTTCGGGCGCGTAAAAGCGGCATATTACCCGCAGACTGCACCGCTTGGCGACTGGAATAAATTGATGGACAGTTTTGATTCGGTAGAGCCGACTAAAACCACGTATGATATTCTGGACAGACCAGTTGCAACGACTCTGCCTGACGGTGCAGAAACCAAAATGGCGTACACGATTGAAAGCGGTTTATTGAAAACAGAAGTAACCGATGCGTTGAATAATACCAATTCAAGCTATGCCAACGGTTCAGGACTGACCATGAAAACTTTGGATGCCAATAGTGTAATGACACAATTTGGTTATGACGGAATAGGAAGAAATATTGCCGTAACCGATGCTCAGGGACAGCAGACATTGAGCAAATACGATCTAGCCGACAAGAGAATAGAAGTCATCCAGCCCGATGCAGGAAAAAGCACGTTTAAGTTTGATGCTTTAGGCAATTTACTGGAAAGGCAAACGGCAAATCTGGAAGCCAAAAGCAAAAAGATTACGTATGAATACGAGTTTAACCGATTAACCAATATCCATTATCCGGAGAATCCCCAGAACGATGTACGTTATGTTTTTGGTTCTAAAAACGAAAGCCAGAACCGTAAAGGAAGACTGATTCTGATGGAAGATGCCACAGGAGCGCAAGAGTTTTCATATGGCGTGATGGGCGAGATCGAGAGCATCCGCAGAACGGTAATTGTACCTAATTCTGCTGTAGCAACCTATGTAACGAGCTGGAAATACGATTCGTGGAACCGTCTTCAGGAAATGATTTATCCTGATCAGGAGAAAATAAGTTACACCTATAATTCAGGCGGATTGTTACAAACCGTTGCAGGAAAAAAAGCGTACAGCTACAACTATGTCAACAAAATTGGCTACGATAAATTTGAGCAGAGAAGCTATTTAAAATATTGCAACGGAACGGAAACGAAGTACAATTACGAGCCATTAAGAAGAAGACTCGATAATATGACTGTGGCTTCAGGAACAGGATATCAGGGTAATAATACACCAAGAATGTTCATGAACAATAAGTATCAGTATGATAAAGTAAGTAACGTACTCAATGTTACTAACAGCGCAGCTGGCGTAAGCAATAAAATGGGCGGAATGATGGCGCACAATTATGCGTATGATAATCTGTACCAGCTGACATCTGCCAGTGGAGTTTACACAGGAGCCGACCAGAAAACAGCCAATTACAATCTGGAAATGAAATACGACGATCTGCACAATATTGTGAGCAAAACACAAAACGTGATGCAGAATAAAGTAACAGAAACAAGCGCATTGAAAGCAGGTTACACAATGAACTATAATTATAATAGTACGAACAAACACCAGTTGGACAATGTAACAGAAACGGAATACAGAACTAAAAACACCGACCCGAAAGTCGACAAGAATAAAAACAACAAATATGTTTACGACAAAAACGGGAACATGATTTATGTGAATACTGATGAGGTTAAAACTGACGGAAAAGTAAATGAAAAAGCCCAAGAGAAGAAATTTATCTGGGACGAAGAAAACAGACTTGGAGCTGTTGACATTAATGGCTACGTGAGTAATTATACTTACGATGCTGGAGGAGAAAGAGTAACTAAGTTATCTGGCGGAGGACAGGGAATTTTTGTAAACTCTGTTTTTGCTGGAGGAAAAACCTCTACATCAGATTTTACATTGTATGTTAACCCATATTTAGTGGCGCAGAATGGCGGTCGCTATACGAAACATATTTATATTGGCTCGCAGAGAATAGTTTCGAAACTTG
The DNA here is from genome assembly GCF_058135255.1 of Flavobacterium sp. LK-23. Taxonomy (NCBI): domain Bacteria; kingdom Pseudomonadati; phylum Bacteroidota; class Flavobacteriia; order Flavobacteriales; family Flavobacteriaceae; genus Flavobacterium; species Flavobacterium sp. LK-23. The sequence goes on along the minus strand of NZ_JBYUVT010000001.1, from coordinate 174,182 downwards.
GAGATTTTGATTCTTACGGAGCAGATCCGAGAAGAGTAGAAAAAGCAGGAGAATCATTCTCTGGCGTGAAAGTGAATTACGATGCTAAATACAAGAAGTCATTAGATGTTGTAAAAGCTAATTATGATACTTTTGAAGTGCCATATTACGGTTTAGATAATAATGATTATGTGAATGGTCTTGGATTCTGCTGTAATCCTTTGGGAGATGCTGGAACTTCCAGTTCTCCAACAGGGAAAATGACAGCAAAGAATGACAATGCAGAGTTACAGCAATTCTATTACCATCCTGATCATTTGGGAAGTTCATCTTATATCACTAATTTAGACGGCGAAGTTGTACAGCATATTGAGTATGTGCCTTTTGGGGAAGTTTTCTTAGAAGAGAAAAATGCGAAATGGAATACGCCGTATTTGTTTACTTCTAAGGAGTTGGATAGAGAGACTGGTTTATACTACTTTGGGGCACGTTACCAAGATCCGAAAGATGGAATGATGAAATCAGTTGACCAAATGGCTGAAAAATATCCAAATTGGTCATCATACAATTATGCATTTAATAATCCAGTTAAGTTTGTAGATCCTGATGGTAATGATCCTGATGATATTGTTATTAGAGGGACTGATAAAAAAGAATTACGTATAAAAACTGCGGGCAAGGACAAAGTTTATAATGTTCCATTTGACATAAAAAAGAATACTACAGTAGATGTTGGTATTGGAAATGTTGACCCAAGTAGATTTGCGGTTGGATATACAGTGCAGGGAGATGCGGGTGCAGCAGCTGCTTTCGGAGGAGGAGTCGGATTAGAAATATCTACAGTACAATTTTCTAATGAAAAGTATAGTAATTACAATTATGTTTATGCAGGAGTTCATGAGAATTTTTCTTTTGGAGCACAAGCAAATATTTCAGCAAGTATTGGGGGAAGTGTGTTTGTCGCATATAATACCGATACCAAGCCTTTTAATCCTACATCTTATGAGGGGATATCTTTTTCAAAAGGAGTATCAGCTGATGTTAAATTTATTGTTGGTGGTGGTGTAAGTATCAATTCATTTACAAGTGGAGGTAAGACTGGATGGAGAGGCGTTTCAGTAGGCTTCAATGTTGGAGTTGGAGCTGGAGGAAATTTAGGCTCAGCAAATGGAAGTTTATCTAGAACTTGGTTAATAAATGATGTTAAACCTACAAATGAAAGAAGTTTTATGGATAGAGCTTTTAATGCAGTAAGCCCTTGGGCTTCTGCTATAACGACGGGTACGATTGATAAGGTAAAAACATATAATAAAAGAAAATGATGAAATACATGCGATACATAATCTTAATTATTATTTTTATATTTATAGTAGTTTATTTTAATAGGCAATCTGATAAAAAATGGGATAATTTAGATAAATATTTAGATAACAATGTTTTTTTTGAAGGAACTGTGACAGATATTAAACAATCTGACAATCATTCTTTTGGAATTATTCGGTTAAAACTTACGAAATCTAGCGTTAAGGAATTCGATAAGATTTTAAAAGGAGGAATTTATCCTTATCGAATAAAAGACGATACAGCCGAATTGTATACAGCGATTCCAGACGATCTTCAAAATTCAGATTTTTTTGTTGTTAATTCGAAATCTCATAATTATAGATTTGAATATAAGAAAAATAAAGAAAGTTACAATTCAGTAATTTATATAATTACTGACACATATGATGTTGACTTTGTGAAAAAGAATACAATATTTGGGAATGTATCAGATTAGGTATTTTTATATAAAATAAAAATTAAACCTCCCGCTCTTCGAAGAGTTTGATAAGCTGTTTTGAGCGCTGTGCGAAGTCTCCCGACTTTGTACCCGCAAAGGGAATCGACAAAGAATAGAAAAATTAAACCTCGCAGAAATGCGAGGTTTTTTTATGTAAAAAAAGCAATGAGAATCTGCATTTTTTTTGAAAAAATGCCCGCGATAATGGTAAATTGAAGCGTTAGATCCCAGATGGCTCGGATATGCGCAACGATAGCGCGGAAATTCTTTCCGTGCCCGTAAAGAGAATCGATAAAGAATAGAAAAGAAAACTGCTCAGCCATGAGCAGTTTTTTTATGTCTTATATTGTTGTAAAAAAAACTTTTGCTTGCTTTTAATTTTAAAGAATAAAACAATCTTTGTTTATAATGCCAATGGTAACATGATTTATGTAAATACCGAAGAAGTTAAGATTAACGGTCAGATTGCAGAAAAAGCCCAAGAGAAGAAATTTATCTGGGATGAAGAAAACAGACTTGGAGCTGTTGACATTAATGGCTACGTGAGCAATTATACTTACGATGCAGGCGGTGAGCGTGTAACGAAGTTATCTGGCGGAGGTCAGGGCATTTTTGTAAACTCTGTTTTTGCAGGTGGAAAAACTTCTACGAGTGATTTTACATTGTATGTTAACCCATATTTAGTGGCGCAAAATGGCGGTCGATATACGAAACACATTTATATTGGAAGCCAAAGAATAGTTTCGAAACTTGGCGATTTTGATTCTTATGGAGCAGATCCTAGAAGAGTAGAGAAAGCAGGAGAATCTTTTTCTGGCGTGAAAGTGAATTACGATGCTAAATACAAGAAATCTCTCGAAGTTGTAAAAGCTAATTATGATACTTTTGAAGTGCCTTATTATGGTTTGGATAACAATGATTATGTAAATGGAATTGGTTTCTGCTGTAATCCTTCTGGGGAAACAAGTTCTAGTTCATCTAGTTCTACAACAGGGAAACTGATGGCAGGCAAGAATGACAATGCAGAATTGCAACAGTTTTATTATCACCCTGATCATTTGGGAAGTTCTTCGTACATTAGCAATCTGGATGGAGAAGTGGTCCAGCATATTGAATACGTGCCTTTTGGAGAAATTTTCCTAGAGGAAAAGAATGCGAAATGGAATACACCGTATTTGTTTACTTCGAAAGAGCTTGATAGAGAAACAGGATTGTACTACTACGGGGCGAGATACCAAGATCCGAAACTTGGAATTTTTATTTCTGTTGATCCGTTGGCGGAGAAACATCCTGAATATTCTTCTTATGCTTATGTTGCTAATAATCCTGTGAAATTTATTGATCCAGATGGTAAAGATTGGCTTATTAATTATGTTGATAAGCAAGGAAAAGATCAAATATTTGTTTTTACAGGAGGTGCTACAGTATTACCAGACAATCAATTTGTAAGGGATTTTGTTGACGCATATAATTACACTGTAGGAAATGGAGGAGGAGACGCCATGAAAATTATTGCTGAGACTAAGAGTATAGTAGTAAATATCCAAGAAAATAGGATAAGTAAGCAAGAAAGTTTCGGGAATAATTTTAATTTAGTAGATTGGAATCCAAATTCTGGTTTATTAACAACAAATGGTTTTGTTTTATCTCCAGCTACAATATTAGAACATGAAGCAGATCATGCTCTAGCAGATGCAATTAGCCCTAAATCAAAGTTTAAACTCAAAATTGCTACTGATATAATGTATGATAATAAGGAAGAAAAAAGAGTTATATCTAGAGGAGAGCAAAGGACAGCTAAAGCTAATGGAGAGATTAGGGGAGCACAAAAAACTAGAGAGAATCATAAAGGCCTACCTGTTATAACCGTATCTCCTACTTCCACCAAAGTCGATAATAAAAAAACGTATAAAATTTTGATGGAACAACATTCTCAAGGGACTTTCTATCCTGGGTTTGGAATTGAGGATACAGAAAAATATAACAAATGATTTTATGAAATATATATGTATATTGTTGTTTTTAATATTTGGGTGTTCTACTAAAAAAAGTTCCCAATATTTAGAAGTTTATTATTTAGGTCCCAATATAAGTACACCAATGAGTTATCCTTGCGGGATGATTGCTGACTATGCTTTAAAAGATGATTTAAATTATAAAAAAATAGATGATGAAATCAATTTTAAAAAAATTAACACACTATGCAATCGGTATGAAAAAGTTGAGGATACAACTGGTATTGATGCTAGGATAAAAGTCATTATTCATAATGAAGGTAAAGTTGATACATTATGTTTAGGAGAATATTTTAATACTTATAAAAATGGCGTAAAAGTGAAAGATGATAAAGAAATGTTAGATTTAATTAAGAAGCTAATAGATTATGAAAACACGATTCCTTCCTTTATAAGAAAACATCCTGAACGCTATGGAATAAAAAAATAAAGAACGTGCCGGTAATGGGTAATGTATCAGATTAGGTCACATATTAAACTATAAAATTTAAGAATAGAAAATTATACCTCGCAGTAATGCGAGGTTTTTTTGTTATATAAGTTTTAGGAAAAAATTTTGTCTTATTGTGTTCAAGATTAAACTTTTGCGGGTTTTTGTTATAAAATAATTGTGCAATCTTTGAAGCTATGTGTTGTTAAAAAGAAGGTTGTTTAAAAAACGGGAACATGATTTATGTGAACATTGATGAGGTTAAAACTGACAGTAAAGTAAATGAAAAAGCCCAAGAGAAGAAATTTATCTGGGATGAAGAAAATTGTTTAGGTGCTGTTGACATTAATGGTTATGTTTCTAACTATACTTACGATGCGGGAGGCGAGCGAGTAACGAAACTTTCAGGAGGCGGACAGGGTATTTTTGTAAATTCTGTTTTTGCGGGAGGTAAAACTTCTACATCAGACTTTACGCTTTATGTAAATCCTTATTTGGTTGCACAAAACGGCGGAAGATATACGAAACACATTTATATTGGAAGCCAAAGAATAGTTTCGAAACTTGGAGATTTTGATTCTTACGGAGCAGATCCGAGAAGAGTAGAAAAAGCGGGAGAATCATTCTCTGGCGTGAAAGTGAATTATGATGCTAAGTATAAAAAGTCTTTAGAAGTTGTAAAAGCTAATTATGATACTTTTGAAGTGCCTTATTATGGTTTGGACAACAATGATTATGTAAATGGAATTGGTTTCTGTTGTAATCCTTCTGGGGAAACAAGTTCTGGGACATCAGGTTCTACAACTGGTAAACTTATGGCGGGTAAAAATGATAATGCGGAGCTACAACAGTTTTATTACCATCCTGATTATTTGGGAAGTTCTTCGTACATTAGCAACTTAGATGGTGAAGTAGTTCAGCATATTGAGTATGTGCCTTTCGGGGAAGTTTTCTTAGAAGAGAAAAATGCGAAATGGAATACGCCTTATTTGTTTACTTCTAAGGAGTTGGATAGAGAGACTGGACTTTACTACTTTGGGGCACGTTACCAAGATCCGAAACTTTCGATTTTTATATCTGTGGATCCTTTGAGAGAGAAATACCCCGAATATTCTTCGTATACCTATTGTTACAATAATCCACTGAACGTTATTGATCCAAATGGGAAGGAAGGAATTGTTCTTTCAGGACAACCGGGATCTCATTCTAATAAAGAACATTTTTTAATTAATGGGTTAGATAGAGTAAAAGGAGCATTAAAACACAGACAATCAAAATCTGAGAAAGTCACATGGTTAGTTTACAATGATGGATCACAGAAACATGGTTATACGAAGGAACTATTGTCTAAGTATCAAAAATTAGCAAAAAAGGCTGGTGTTACGATGAAGGTTATTTCTACTGTTGAAGAAATTACTGATTATGTAAATAATAAGTCAGGTGGTAGTTCAAGAAGTAATGATAAAATTACAAGTTTTTATTATATTGGACATGCAAAACCGAGTAACCTAAACCCAGGATATCCAGAAGATAAAGGTGCATTAGATCCAAATAACTTTAACGCTGATTCTTTTTCTAGCGGATCGTGGATAAATGTAGTTGGTGGTTGTCGAACAGATGTTGATAAATCATGGATTTTTGATGATAGTGTTGTTGATAAACTTCAATCAAAAGTTGATAGCAAGTCAACGGTTAATGGCAGTAGTGTCAGAGTTCAATATGACGGTGGGGTTAGATCTGATGAACAATTAGTAAAAGAAAATAATGGAAAAATAGTAACTGTTAAAGGAACAAGAGATGAATAAAAAAGTAATTTTTAGTTTTCTTGTGATCTTTATTTATATATACTTTATATATAATCCGATCCTAATTCACACAAGACCTGACATATCGGATAATTTAATCTATAATAAATTCAGTAAAGGAGATAGAATAAATCTTTTTAATTCCTTTAATTTTGACGATGGAAACGACTGGAAAGCTTCGATAATAATAGAAGAAAGAGATGAAATATCTACAAAGATACCGTATGGAAAATATTTAACAACGAAAAATATTAACTTAATTAGAAAGCTAAATACAGTTTCACTTAAGTATGCTGAAAGTGATATGGCAACGGTCTTAAACGAATTGATAGTTTATAGAAACGATACAATAGTTTTTAGAAGTTACATTGTTATAGATAGTAAAAGAGAAGGGCTTCAAAGTTATAAATATGGTTGGCTTGATGCAAATGACTCTCAATTTTCTAATATTATTAAAGATTTTAAAAAGCCTTATTTTCCAATTGTATATTGGTAATGTGTGGTAATTAATGTATCAGATTAGGGCATTTTCAAGAAATGTGCTTTTGAGAGCTTTAGAGTAAAGGATAAATATTAATTTTTATAAAAAATCAGACAGCCTTCGGGCTGTCTTTTTTGTTTTTAGAGTTTTAAACGGTTTTAAAATGAGGTTTTTACTCTCGAGTGTTTCAGATTAGGGCATAAAAATAAAAGGTTTTTTGTCTTATTCTGTTTAAGATTAGGCTTTTGAGGGTGGTTAATGTTGAATAATAAAGCAATCTTTGAAAGATAGCAGTATAAAAGTTGTATAAGTTATATTGGAGCGGGTAAGAAGTCGGGAGACTTCGCACAGCGGGTAATAATGATATTATGGGAGAAATAATTTTTGATTATAAATTAGATTTAAATGTTGTTGAGTCTGAGAGAAAAGCTGGTAATATCGAAGAATATGATATTGATTGGTTAAAAGGAATTTGTAACGGAAGAATATTTATTTTTTTTGATTCAGCAAATAGTCAAAAGAGAAATTTTATGTTACTTGAAACAGGAGTTATTGATTATTTATTGCAGTTTGAAAATATGTTTTCTTACAAAGAAGAACCTAACTATGTTTTTTCTTTAGTATCTTGTGATTATTATAGTAATAGTAATTACTTTAAGTATACATTGCCTGATAATTTAGAAATTAAGGAGGGAAATGGAGGGATTTACGTTATAAATTGTAAATATAGCTCGTTTAAAAAAGCTCATGCAAATTTCAGGAAAAAGGTTATTACAGAATTAACGGTATATTATCCAGAACTATTAGAAAATAATAGTTTTAAGGAAAACTTTTTGAGATAGAGGGTATAATTATCAGATTAGGGGTAATGTATCAGATTAGGGCAATTTAAATAAATGAACTTTTAAGAACATTAGAGTAGAATGAATATTAATTTTTATAAAAAATGAGGCAACCTTAGGGGTGCCTTTCTTATTTTTTAAGCATTGAAAAATAAGGTGAAACTGATTAAGTGTATCAAATTAGGGCATGGATGTAGAGTGTAGATTTTGCGGAGGAAAATGTAATAAAAATGGAGGTCAGTCTAACGGAATTCAGCGTTATAAATGCAAGGTTTGCAAAAAGAAACAACAATTGAATCAGAACTAATATTCGGCCTTATTTGTTGACATAAAAAACAAAAACTATTTAAAGGTATTAAGTCAAATTATAGAATGTTACAATATTTCTGGCGATTACGATTTTATGCTCAAGATCTTGGTGCAAGATATGACTAGTTATCAGGATTTTGTAATGAATAAGCTGTCAACGATTGAAAACATTGGAAATACCAACAGTATTTTTGTAATGGGAGAAATCAAACACAGCACCGCTTTAGAATTTTAAAGCAGAAGAAAATCCTAAAATAAAACGTATTTTTGAAATCTAAAATCAGCAATTTAGATCAAAAATCTAAAATCGTTAATCTACAATCAAAAATTAAAATGAACTGGGAACAACTTTTATCATTAAAACGTCAGGGAGATACAAGCAAAAGATTACGTGTAGAACAAGATGATACTCGTTTAGGATTTGAAGTCGATTACGACCGAATTATATTCTCTGCCGCTTTTAGAAGTTTGCAAGATAAGACACAAGTTATTCCGCTTTCTAAAACCGATTTCGTGCACACGCGTTTAACGCATAGTTTGGAAGTTTCTGTTGTAGGTCGTTCGCTTGGACGTTTGGTTGGAAAAAAAATCATTGAAAAATACCCTTATTTAAAAGAAGTTCATGGTTATCATATGAACGATTTTGGTGCAATTGTGGCTGCGGCTTCTTTAGCGCACGATATCGGAAACCCGCCTTTTGGACATTCTGGCGAAAAAGCAATTGGCGAATATTTTGCTATCGGAAATGGGCAGAAATATAGAAATCAGCTAACAGATAAGCAATGGCAAGATTTAATTGATTTTGAAGGAAATGCAAACGGATTTTCAGTTTTAACCGCAAGCCGCCCTGGAATTGAAGGCGGACTTCGTATTTCGTATGCTACTTTGGGGGCTTTTATGAAATATCCGAAAGAGAGTCTTCCGAAAAAGCCGACCAATAATATCGCCGATAAGAAATACGGTTTCTTTCAAACAGATAAATTATTCTTTGAAGAAGTTGCCAAAGATATGGGAATGATTGCCAATAAATCTGGAGACGATATTGGTTTTGAAAGACATCCTCTAGCGTATTTGGTTGAAGCTGCAGATGATATTTGCTATACGATTATTGATTTTGAAGACGGAATTAATTTAGGTTTGGTTTCTGAAGATTTTGCTTTAGAATATTTAATTAATCTTGTAAAAGATAATATTGGGGTTTCTAAATACAAATCGTTAACTACAAAAGAAGATCGTATCAGTTATTTGAGAGCTTTGGCAATTGGAACTTTGATTAATGATGCTGTAAATGTTTTTGTTGAAAATGAAGAAGCAATTCTGGCGGGAAATTTTCCTTATGCTTTAACAGATAAAAGCAAATACAAAGCGCAGATGAATGATATTATCAAACTGAGTGTTGAAAAAATATACCAGAGCAGAGAAGTAATCGAAAAAGAAATTGTAGGTTACCAGATTATTCAAACGCTGTTGGATAAATTTATTACAGCATTTAATAATAAATATGATGGAACTGCCTCCAACTACGATAAGTTGATTTTGAAAATGCTTCCAGAAAAACATCATTTAGAGAAAACCAATTTATATGAGCGTTTATTGCATATCTGCCATTATGTTTCGCTCTTAACAGACGGAAATGCGCTTGAACTCTATGAAATGATTCAAGGACAAAAAAAGCGTTAAATAAAAAAGCTTCTTTCAGAAATAAATATTCTAAAAGAAGCTTTTTTATTTTTATTGGTTTCTTTATTTGAAGGCATAAACCAAACCAACACCAAGGACTTGTTTTAACTGCATTCTTGGACCTTCAGTAACTTGACTTTTTGTTCCTGTGGCAGGATCAATAACGTCTTTTTTGTTTTTAATGTCATCATCGTAAATTAAATGAACGCCAATATTTGCTTTGACATAAGCATTTACAACCAAATCTAGACGTGTATCATAATCAATGTCGACATTTCCGAATCGATTTAAATAGTCAGTATATAAGGAAAGTCTGTTTTCGTAAAAAACATTTTTATAGATTTCGTTTTTCATGTAGGCAGTAAAAAGGATACCAAATTCGGCTTTTACCTTTTGACCTTCTTCAATCAAAATTTGCTGAGTTGGATCTAAAGGATCTGGCGCATAAACGGCTTTTTTAACACCAAAAGAACCTTGGTTTGCCAAATTTTGATCTAATACCAATGTAGTCTTTAAAGTAATTGGTGAGAAATAAAATGTTCTGTTTTTTTCTTTATTTGAATTCTCTGCTCCGGCTCCTAAAAAGACATATGCTGGCGCAAAAGGTCTAGAAATAGGAACGTCTCGATTAGGATAATTGTAACCGTTGGTAAACTGCGTATTGAAGTTAAACTTTGCTGAGTAGTACCAATTTGAAGCGGTATCTTTTCTAAAACCGTACGTAGAGTTCAATTGAATCGCATCATCTGTTTTTCTCGTTTCAATATCTTCTTGTTTGTTTAGACCATATTTCATAATAAGTTCGTTGAACCATTTATGATTTCCTTTCAAATAAGTTCTAGAGAATTCTCCTTTAAATAATCCAGAGATAGAACTTGTTCCCCCCGCGCTCCAGTTTACAAAAGCTATTTGTGAAAGGTCAAAACCAAGTTGGTTTTTTTCTGTCCAGTTTGAAGGCGGTTTAGGTGCTTGATTGGGGCTTAGAGTTGTTTGTATAATCTGGGCAAAGTTATTAGAAGTACACAAAAGCAATAATAGCAAAAGGGTAGAACGCAATAATTTCATTATAGGTAATTTTTGTTTTGGTATCGCAAAATAATTATTTTGAACCGTTAGAAAAAAGATTTATTAAATTTTTAACGTCAATTTTACACAATTGTTGTAATTGATTTACTGTTCCATGCTCAATAAATTGGTCTGGAACACCCAAAATTTCAATCGAATTTTTAAAATTATTTGATGCTGCAAATTCTAAAACAGCACTTCCAAAACCACCATTTTTAACTCCATCTTCGATTGTAATAATGTTTTTAAAAGTTTTAAATATAGTGGTTAATGTATTGGTATCTAGTGGTTTAATAAAGCTAAAGTTGTAATGGGCAATCTCATCAGAATGGGTTGATTCTTTGAGTGCTTCTATAACATTATTTCCAATTGTTCCGGTCGACAGTACAGCAACTTTTGTACCATCTTTTAAACATTTTGCTTCGCCTAAATTTATTTTTTTGTAATGTCCGAAATTTTCTACTTCCCAATTTGGCAGTACACCTCGACCTCTTGGATATCGAATTGCAATTGGATGATCTAATCCTAATTGCGCAGTATACAAAATGTTTTGAAGTTCAATTTCGTTTAAAGGCGCATAGATAATCATATTCGGAATCGAACGCAGATACGCAATGTCAAAAACACCGTGATGCGTTGCTCCATCTTCTCCAACTAAACCTGCTCTGTCCAAACAAAAAATAACAGGAAGGTTTTGCAGCGCCACATCATGAATCACTTGATCGTATGCACGCTGTAAAAAAGTCGAATAAATATTGCAGTAAACAATCATTCCCTGAGTTGCCATACCAGCTGCTAATGTAACAGCATGTTGCTCGGCAATTCCAACATCAAAGGCACGATCTGGCAATTCGTCCATCATAAATTTTAATGAACTTCCAGATGGCATTGCAGGAGTAATTCCGATTATTTTTTCATTCTTTTTGGCTAAATCTAAAATGGTCAAGCCAAAAACATCTTGATATTTTGGAGGAAGATTTTCTTCCGATTTTAAATGAATTTCGCCAGTCGAAGCATCAAACTTTCCAGGTGCGTGATATTTTACCTGATTTTCTTCAGCCTGAAGCAAGCCTTTCCCTTTTGTAGTTACGATATGAAGGAATTTTGGGCCTTTAATCTTTTTTAAACGATTTAATTCTTTTATTAATTTCGGAAGATCATGACCATCTATTGGACCAGAATAATCAAAATTTAAAGACTTGATGATATTATTTTGTCTTGGATTTTTTCCGTTTTTAACAGAAGTCAGATATTGTTTTAAAGCGCCAACACTGGGATCAATTCCGATCGCATTGTCATTTAGAATAACCAAAATATTTGCATCGGTAACTCCAGCATGATTAAGTCCTTCAAACGCCATTCCGCTTGCAATAGAAGCATCGCCAATTACAGCAATATGTTCTTTGTCAAAATCACCTTTTAGCTTAGAAGCAATCGCCATTCCTAAAGCTGCAGAAATAGAAGTGGAAGAATGCCCAACGCCAAAAGTATCGTAAATGCTTTCGCTTCTTTTTGGGAAACCAGAAATACCTTCGATTTGCCTGTTGGTATGAAAGTTTTCTCTTCTTTCGGTCAATATTTTATGTCCGTAAGCTTGATGTCCAACATCCCAAACCAATAAATCATCTGGAGTGTTAAAAACATAATGCAAAGCAATTGTAAGCTCTACAACGCCCAAACTAGCCCCCAAATGCCCTTCTTTTACAGAAACGATATCAATAATAAATTGACGTAGTTCTTGAGCAACCTGAGTAAGCTGTTCTTCTTTTAAAAGACGTAAATCGGCAGGATTGTATATGTTTGAAAGTAAATCGCTTTTCATTGTATGGTAAAAAGCAAATTTACGGTTTTAAATTTAATTTCTCTGTGCGTATTATTTTAGAAGAATAGGCACAGAATATTGCATTCTGACTTTTTTTCCGTTTGATTCGCCTGGCTGCCATTTAGGACATAAGTTTAAAACTCTTATGATTTCTTTTTGCAGTGATTCTTCAACAGCTGGCGAACATTCAAGAAAAGATACCGAACCGTTTTTTTCTATTGCGAATGCGAGAGTGAAATTGAGTTTCCAATAGCTTACGTCTTCTGGTTTTTTATATTCTCTCATGAAGAAGTTATGGAATTGTTCTATTCCGCCAGGGAATTCTGCATTTGTTTGAGAAGCTATTTCTCCTGTGGGAGAAGCGTAAATAGCTGTTTTTGAAGTATTGCTTTTGTTTTTCTTTGTTTTTTCAGATTGTATTGTTGTCGTTTGTTTTATTTTAAGCTGCTCAATTTTTGATAAATCTGACGGCGCTTGATCTGTTTTTTTTGTACTAGTTGCAGTTCCGTCTAACACTTCTGGTTTTGCTGTCAAAGTATCTTCAATAACTTCAATATTTTTAATTTCTTGCTGTTTGGCTTCTTTGTTTTGACAACCGAAAAAAACTACAGCTATAACTACATACAACGTTGGCAAAAACGATTTGCGATTCATATAAGTAGTTATTTTATGTTTTATTTTCATTATTTAAATGTAATTGGCAAAATGAAAGTTGATCGAACAAACTGATTGTTTGTTTTTCCAGGAATCCATTTTGGGCCAGATTCTAATACTTTAATAACTTTTGCTTCATTTTCTGACGACTTGTTTTGAGTTACTCTAAAATTGCTCAAAGTGCCATCTCTGTCTACAACAAATAAAACGGACATTTCTCCTTCTTTTGAAGCAGTATAATTTTTTGCAAAATAAGAATAGAATTTTTTCATTCCGTTTTTTGGAGCGGGTAGAATATCCAAATCAACGGCATTATATATAATACTATATTTAAAATGTAGTCTCTCATTTTCACTAGCTATAGGAGGAAGTACCGCTCCCATTGTGATTCTTTCTCTTGGCTTTTTTGTTTTTTCTTTTTTAGATTCAATCTCATGGCCATAGCAGGAGTAAACATCTTCATCTTGATTTTGTGTCGGATTGTCGACGATTTCAATTTGATCAATTTTTTGCTTGTTTCCTTCTTTATCTTGGCAGCTAAAAAGAGTTGTTCCCATGGCAATAAACAAAGCAAGTAGAAACATTTTATGATAGTTGGTCTGAGAATATAAAACGCGATTAGGAATTTGAATGGTAATGGTATCTAACTGTGATTGCTTAAATCTACCGCAAATTTTTTTGTTTTGATTTTGAATGAAATAATGCTGAATTTCTTCTGGAAGCATAGAACTAAAATCTATAACCGTTTTAGAACAGCTCATACAAAAACGGCCATTTTCATTTGGCGTCATTTTGTTCCAGTCTTCATGACATGGTTCAGGTATTGTTATTTTTCCTTTTCTTTCCATTTCTAAATTCAGAGAATTAAATGTAATAAATAATAAGCACAAGCAATTTTTTTATAGAAAAATCTCTTAAAGTTAGTCCTTTATGGTTGTAAACTTAATTCGGTTTGTTCCTGACTATCACCAGTTTTAACAATTTGCATGGTCGTAATTTTTGAAAACTTTCTCTTCCTTTTTTTCGGATTTAAAGTATCGAGTTCCAATGTGATGGGTAGATTGTAAAAAGTTCTAACTTTCCTTCCTTGGATTTCGCCTGGAGTCCATTTTATAGATTTTTGTAAAACTCTGATAGCTTCTTCTCCAGTTCCAAAACCAAGATCTTCAATGGTTTTTATTTCATTTAAACTTCCGTCTTTTTCAATAACAAAAGACATTTTGATTACTCCGGTAGATTTTTTTAACTCTTTGGGTATTTTAAATTCAGATTTAAAAGCTTCGTAAAATACATCTTTCCCTCCAGGATAATCAGGTATAACATCAATTCCCATTCCTCCATAGACGGTATTGTCTTCATAAATATCCTCATTGGGTAGCGTTTCTGCGCATTCTGTTTTTACTAAAGAAAGGTATTTTTTGCTTTTTAGAGTAGAAACCTTTTTAGATTTTGTTTTGCTAATGGTTGTTGGTTTAGTAGTAGATACTTCCTGCTTTTCGTTGGATTCAGTTTTTGGAGAAGGAGCATTTTCAATTATTTCAATTTTCTCGATTTTTTGTTTGTTTCCTTCTTTATTCTGACAGCTAAACAAAGTAGTTCCCATGGCAATAAATAAAGCCAGTAAAAACATTTTATGAAAATGCGTTTGCGTATAAAGAACCTTACTCGGAATTTGGATTGTTATCGAATCTAGTTGAGATTTTTTAAATCGGCCACACATTTTATGGCCTTGATTTTTAATAATGTATTGTTGAATTTCTTCTGGAGACATCAAGGTAAAATCAACAACAGTTTTTGAACAGCTCATGCAGAAACGGCCATTTTCATTTGGCGTCATTTTGTTCCAGTCTTCAGAGCATGGTTCAGGAATGCTGATTTTGTAATTTCTTTCCATATTCAGATATCAAAGATTAAATGTAATAAAAATAAGTTCTAAAATCCTATTTTTGCAATTATGATAAATCCTTTTACAGACGAATATTTTATGAAAAAAGCTTTGCAGGAAGCAGAAATAGCTTTTGAAAGAGGCGAAATTCCTGTTGGCGCTGTAATTGTCGTTGCAGATAAAGTAATTGCAAGCAGTCATAACTTAACCGAATTATTAAATGATGTTACCGCTCATGCTGAAATGCAATCTATCACAGCAGCAGCAAACTTCCTAGGCGGAAAATACTTAAAAGACTGTACGCTTTATGTTACTCTTGAACCTTGCCAAATGTGTGCTGGCGCTTTGTATTGGAGCCAGATTTCTAAAATTGTTTTTGGCGCAAGAGACGAACAACGCGGTTTTATCAATATGGGAACAAAATTGCATCCTAAAACGACTGTCGTTTCTGGCGTAATGGCAAATGAAGCTGCAGATTTGATGAAACGATTCTTTCTTGATAGGCGTAAATAATTCCAATATACCATGACAGATTTTTCAAAAATAAAAAAGCTTTTTGGCATTACCGAACCCAATGGTTTTACCGAAAATGAAATTCAGGTTGTAAAAGATATTTTTGGAGATCTTCCAGCAGTTTTTGTTGATTACTTTACTGAATTGGGTAAAATTGAAAATCTAAATCAGACCCAAGATTTATTGATTGTTCCAAAACGTTTTCAATATTTTAAGCATAATGATTATTTGATTTTTTATTATGAAAATCAACGTGCTTGTGTTTGGGGAATTCATAAAGACGATTTGTCAAAAACGAATCCGCCAGTCTATATGAGTTATGATGAAAAGGAATGGAATTTGGAAACAGAGACCTTGACAGACTTTTTTACTGCAATGGCTTTTCTTCAGGCTGGTTTTGCGCTAGAATTTCCCAGCAATACATTTTATGAAATAGAGCCGAACGATCTAGATTTTATTATCAAAAATTACTCAGACAAAGGCGTATCATTTAAGCAATGGCTTGAAGGAATACAATTTTACGGAAACCATGATGATGAGGTTATTATAATTACGGGTGGTAATCAAATGTTTTATTCCTCAAACACAGAAAATCATTTTTTGGAAATGGATAAAGTTTTATCAAAATTAGGTTCTGAGCTTTGAGTGCAATGATAAAACTTCAACAAAAGTTAAATAATCATATTAGAGAATTTTCTTCTTAAAAGATTCAGAAAATATTTTACTTTTATAATAATTTAATTGCGTTTTTGCTGTTACAACTTTTGACGGTAAATTGTATTAAATTCTTAGTTTATTAACCAATTAACTCTAATTAAAGGTGAAAGTAAAAGGACTAATTCTCGTATCTTTTGTGTTTTTTATTTTTCAATCTTGCGGGCGCAAATCAGCAGCAGATTTCAATTCAGATTTTTCACTATTTAAAGATTACATTACCAGTTTTACGGGCGGAATCGTTTCTGCAGATTCTGACATTCGTGTGGTTTTGGCTTTCGATAAAAACGACTGGAAACCAAATCAGGAATTAGATGACGATTTGTTTGATATTTCGCCAAGTGTTCACGGAAAAGTCATAGCGCTTTCAACAAATACTTTAGCTTTTATTCCAGAGAAAAAACTCAAAATGGGAACAGAATATCAGGTTACTTTAAACTTAGATAAACTGACTGCCATTCCGAAAGAGAAAGAAAAAGAACTGTCAAAATTCAACTTTACAGTTAAAACGGTTAAACAAGATTTTACCATCAATACAGGTGATATTCAATCGTACAGCAAAGAATACCAATATTTAAACTGCATTTTGAAAACAGCCGACAATATTGATTTGGAAACAGCTCAAAAGCTGGTTGAAGCCAAACACAAAGGCAATAATCTTAAAATTAAATTTGAGAAAGTAGCTGGACCTTCAAAAGAATTTCGTTTTATAATTGACAGTATTCAACGCCAGTCAGAAGCTTCAAACTTAGAGATTATTTATGACGGAAATGATTTTGACATAGATCAAAAAGGGCAAATAGATTTCCCGATTACAAGCATCAACGAATTTAAAGTTATAAAAGTTGAAATTCCAGATGGAAACAATCAACAGGTTTTGATTAATTTCTCGGAGCCTTTAGAAAAAGGTCAAGATTTTGCAGGATTGGTTTCAATTCAAAACACCAATAATCTGAAATTTTCTACACAAGGAAATTTACTTAAAGTATATTTTACAAACCAAAATGCTTCTAAAAAACAAGAGCCTGTAGCAGTAGCTGTGCAGGAGCCAGTTGCAGTAGCATTAGATTCGGCTGCGGTAGTGGTTGATTCAGCCGCGGTTGCCGTAGATTCAGCCGCCGAAGTTGTAGAAGAAGCTGTTGAATATGTGCCAGACGAAGAACCAGAACAAGTTGTTACGGGCGAACTATTATTGGAAGTTTTTCAGGGAATCGAGAGTCAATATGGTAAAAAACTGGAAAACAATTACAGCGAGAAAATTTCTTTTGATCAGATAAAACCAAACATTCGTTTCATTAAAAACGGAACAATTCTGCCAAGTTCAAACAATTTAAAATTGAATTTCGAAGCCGTAAATCTAAGCGCTGTAGATGTAAAAGTGTATAAGATTTATAAAAATAACATTCTGCAATTCCTTCAATACAATGAACTAAATGGCGGGCAAAATCTTAAAAAAGTCGCACAGCCAATTGCCAAAACCACTTTAAATTTAAAAGAAAGTACGCTCGTAAATCTGGCGAAATGGAATACGTATGCCTTAGATTTATCTAAAATCATTAAACCAGAGCCAGGAGCAATTTACAGAGTCGAATTTGTTTATAAAAAGAAATATTCACTTTATAAATGTGAAACATCAGACAATAGCGATGATGAAGCTGAGGAAGAAGAAGTTGATGAAAACGACGTAAACTACAGCGGAAACTCTTATGACGATTACTATTATTATGATGATTATGACTGGAGAGAAAGTCAAGATCCGTGTACAGGTTCTTATTATTACAACGCTAGAATTGCAACCAATATTTTAGCATCAGATTTAGGAGTTATTGCCAAAAGAGGCGAAAACAAATCGTACTTATTTGCTGTAAACAATATCGTTACGACCGAACCCGTTTCAAACGCAAGAGTAGATTTATACAACTTCCAACAGCAAAAAATAGCGACAGAGGCAACAAGCAGTGAAGGTATTGCATCTTTCCAATTGGATAAATTCGCCTATTTTGCCATTGTTACTTTAGGCGATCAGTCGACTTATGTGAAGTTAGACGATGGACTTTCGTTATCTGTAAGTAATTTTGATGTTGCAGGTGAAACTTTGCAAAAAGGACTGAAAGGATTTATTTATGGAGAAAGAGGCGTTTGGCGTCCGGGAGATAATTTGTATCTGTCATTTATTTTGAATGATGCAGTAAATAAACTTCCAAAATCACATCCAATTAAATTCAGATTAAACGACCCGAACGGTAAGACGGTTTATCAGACTGTTCAAAAAACGAATGATTTAAATCATTACGCCTTTATAGTACCAACAAACCAAGATGCGCCAACAGGAAATTGGGAGGCAATGGTAAGCGTTGGTGGAGCTAAATTCTATAAAAGCATTAAGATCGAAACCATCAAACCAAATCGTTTAAAAATCAAGAATACATTTAGCAGAAAAACACTTTCGGCTTCGTATCCAAATACAGACAATCTTGAGGTAACATGGCTTCACGGTGCAATTGCTAAGAATTTGAATGTAGAAATGCAGGCTAAATTCTCTCAACAAAGCACGACTTTTAAAGGTTATGAAAAATATACTTTTGATGATTTAGCACGTCAATTCAGTACAGAAGAAATTAATATTTTCTCTGGCAAATTAAATGAAAGCGGAAAAGCATCAGTAAACATTCAACCAAGATTACAAGGTCAGGCGCCTGGAATGCTTCGTGCTTCATTCATTACAAAAGTGTACGAAGAAGGAGGAGATTTTAGTACAGATGTAATGTCAACGACCTATTCTCCGTACAAAACCTATGTAGGTTTAAAAACGCCGGAACTGAATAAATACAGCATGCTTGAAACGAGAACAAACAATCGTTTTGATGTGGTAACAGTTGACGAAAACGGAAGACCAAAATCGGTTCGTAATCTCGAAGTACGAGTTTATAAAGTAGACTGGAGATGGTGGTGGGATTCTTCAAGCGATAATTTATCAAATTATAATTCTTCGAATGCAACTACTTCGTACAAAACTTTTGTTATCAATACCGATTCTAGCGGAAAAGGAAGTTTCCAATTTGCCTTGACAGATGAAGAATGGGGACGTTATTTAATTCGTGTTGCCGATCAGCAAGATGGTCATGCAACATCTTTAACCGTAAATATCGATTGGCCAATCTGGTCTGGAAAAACACGTAATAGAGATGCTTCTACAGCCAATATGTTAGTTTTTTCTACCAATAAAAAGAATTATGCTGTTGGAGAAAAAGCACAGATTTCTTTCCCCTCAAGTGAAGGTGGCCGTGCGTTGATTTCTATCGAAAATGGTTCAAGAGTTGTACAGACTATTTGGGCTGAAACTAAAAACGGAGAAACAAAAGTTGAAGTTCCAATTACAGGAGCTATGGCGCCAAACGTGTATTTCAATATCACCTTATTACAGCCTCACGCTTCAACCAAAAACGATTCTCCGATTCGCATGTACGGAATTGTTCCAATCGAAGTCGTAGATAAAAACACCATTTTGGCACCAACTCTTACTATGCCAGATGTATTAAGACCAGAACAGCCATTTACGGTTAAAGTGGGTGAAAAATCAGGTAAAGAAATGACTTATACAATCGCGGTTGTAGATGAAGGTCTTTTGGATTTAACTCGTTTTAAAACGCCTAATGCATGGGATAGTTTCTATGTACGTGAAGCTTTAGGAGTAAAAACTTGGGACATTTACGATGATGTAATTGGAGCGTACGGCGGAAAAATAAATCAGATTTTCAGTATTGGTGGTGACCAGGATTTAGGAGGCGGAAAAGCTAAAAAAGCTAATCGTTTTAAACCTGTAGTATTGTATTACGGACCATTTAAATTAGGAAAAGGAGAAACAAAATCGCACGATTTAAAGCTTCCAAAATATATTGGTTCTGTTCGAACTATGGTAGTAGCGGGAGATGCAGCGACTAGTGCTTACGGAAGTGTGGAAAAAGCAACACAGGTTAAGAGTCCGTTGATGGTATTGGCTTCGTTGCCTAGAAAAATTTCTCCATCTGAGAAAGTAACACTTCCTGTAACTGTTTTTGCAACTGAAAATAAAATCAAAAATGTTTCAATTCAGGTAAAAACCAGCAACGGATTGAAAGTAATGGGAAGTGCAGTTCAAAAACTAAATTTTGCACAGCCAGATGAGAAAATGGCTTATTTTAATTTAGTTGTCGGTTCTGCAACCGGAATTGCAAAAGTTCAAGTAATCGCAACATCTGGAAGCGAGAAATCAACTTATGATGTTGAAATCGATATGACGAATCCAAATCCGGTTACGAGTACTTTTACCGATGTTGTTTTAACGCCAAATAGCACAAAGACAATTTCATGGAACACTTTCGGAATTGCCGGAAGTAATAAAGCAAGATTAGAAGTTTCATCTATGCCATCAATGAATTTGAATGGAAGATTGCAATTCTTGATTCAGTATCCGCATGGATGTGTGGAGCAGACGACTTCATCTGTTTTCCCGCAATTGTATTTGGGAGATGTGGCTGATATTGATGCAAAACGCAAAGATCTGATTCAGAAAAACATTGCAGCCGGAATTGCCAGATTGGGTAATTTCCAATTATCAAATGGTGGAATGCCGTACTGGCAAGGAAATGCAATTGCAGACGATTGGGGAACTTCATACGCTGGACATTTCTTAATTGAAGCAGAGAAAAAAGGATATGTACTGCCAATTAATTTCAAATCGAAATGGCTTTCCTATCAGCAGAAAGAAGCGAAACAATGGCGTTTTGAACCTAAATACGGAAATGATTT
This sequence comes from Flavobacterium sp. LK-23, assembly GCF_058135255.1. Classification (NCBI taxonomy): domain Bacteria; kingdom Pseudomonadati; phylum Bacteroidota; class Flavobacteriia; order Flavobacteriales; family Flavobacteriaceae; genus Flavobacterium; species Flavobacterium sp. LK-23. The sequence goes on along the minus strand of NZ_JBYUVT010000001.1, from coordinate 153,417 downwards.
AGCTCAGGCATATCGTTTATACACTTTAGCATTAGCAGGAAATGCCGATTTGTCGTCTATGAACAGATTGCGTGAAACAAAAGGTATTTCAAATGAAAGTATGCTTCGTTTAGCAGCAGCTTATGTTTTAGCAGGTCAGAAATCGGCTGGGCAAAGTTTGTTCCTGAAAACCAGCATTGATGGTAGTTCAGATGGTTACAGCTATTACTATTATGGTTCAAGTGAAAGAAACCGAGCAATGGCTTTAGAAACGATGCTTCTTTTAGATCAAAAACAAAAAGCATTTGTTACTGCAGCAAAATTAGCCAAAGAAATGTCGGCTAATCAATGGATGAGTACGCAGACAACAGCTTATTGTTTGTATGCAATGTCGAAATTTGCAGTGAGTAATGGTCCGAAAGGAATCAATATCCAATTTAGTAAAAATGGGAAAGGAGAGACAATCAATATAGGTAAATCGGTTGCAGATCGCAGTTTGTCTGTTGCTTCGGGTTCAAACAGTATTACGCTGAAGAACAATAAAGCTAATACCGTTTATGTTCGTGTATTGAACACCGGAATATTGCCTATCGGACAAGAAAATGCGGTTCAAAGTGATGTTACGGCTTCTATTGTTTTCAAAAACAGAAAAGGAAGTGTAATCAATGTTTCAAGAATTAATCAGGGAACTGAATTTGTGGCCGAGGTTACGATTAAAAACCAAAGAGGAGAAAGCGTTCAAAACGTAGCGTTATCTCAAATTCTGCCTTCTGGATTTGAAATTGTAAATACTCGTTTTACCGATTATGGAGACGCTGTAAACAACATTGCAGATTATATTGATATCCGAGATGACAGGACTAATTTCTATTTCGGAATGAAAGCAAGAGAAACTAAAGTTTTCCGAATTCTGCTAAATGCATCGTATTTAGGAAACTATTATTTACCTGGACTACAATGTGAAGCGATGTATGATAATACATTCTTAGCCAGAACAAAAGGATTCTGGGTTGAGGTTGTGAAATAAAATTTTTGGCCACAGATTGCACAGATTATTACAGATTTCAAAATCTTTTTAAATCCTTTAATCTGTGGCAAAAACTTTGCGAACTTAGGAAAAAAGTTTCCCGCAGATTTGCAGATCAAGCAGATAATATAAGATTTCCTAAATCTGCGAGAGAAAAACTTTGCGAACTTTGCGTAAATCTTTGCGTCTTTGCGGTTAAAAAAATAAGCATTGAAAAATAAAATTAAAGCGTTTTTTCAGCGCATTCTAAACTGGATAAAAAGAAATAAAAAAAAATCAGCAATTGCATTTCTGCTCTTGCTGATTTACTATTTTTCGATACCTCGAACGTTATTCAAAGAGCCTTATTCAACCGTAATTGAAAGCAAAGAAGGAGAATTACTTGGAGCTAAAATTGCCCGTGACGGACAATGGCGTTTTCCAGCACAAGATAGCGTTCCAGAAAAGTTTAAAAAATGCATTGTGTATTTTGAAGATGAGTATTTCTATAAACATCCCGGCTTCAATCCTGGTGCAATGATTAATGCTTTTAAACAAAACAGAAAAGCAGGAAAAGTGGTCAGAGGAGGAAGTACCTTAACACAACAGGTTATTCGATTATCCCGCAAAGGAAAAAACAGAACGTATTTTGAAAAAATAATAGAAATTATTCTCGCCACGAGATTAGAATTAGGGTATTCTAAAAATGAAATTCTAGAAATGTATGCTGCACATGCGCCTTTTGGTGGAAATGTTGTGGGATTGGAAATGGCTTCGTGGCGTTATTTTGGCGTACAGTCCAATCAATTATCGTGGGCAGAAAATGCAGTTTTGGCTGTTTTACCTAATGCACCAAGTTTAATTTATCCAGGGAAAAACCAGATAAAATTATTGAACAAAAGAAACCGACTTTTATTAAAACTACATCAGGAAGGTATTATCGATAAGCAGACGTACGAACTTTCAATAGAAGAACCATTACCTCAAAAGCCATACGATCTGCCTCAAATCGCTCCGCATTTATTACAGAGAGTCTCAAAAAATGAAGAAGGAACAAGAGTAAAAACTACTATTGATTATGGCTTGCAAAATCGTGTCAATCAAATTGCAAGATATTATTACAACCAGTATAAACAGAATGAGGTTCATAATCTGGCGATTTTGGTTATTGATGTTCAGAGTAGAAATGTAATGAGTTATGTTGGAAATTCTCCGGCAGATGCAGATCATCAAAAAGACGTAGATATTATCGATGCGCCAAGAAGTACAGGAAGTATTCTAAAACCACTTTTGTATGGAGCAATGTTGGATGATGGCGAATTACTGCCCAATACTTTAGTAGCTGATATTCCAACACAGATTTCTGGATATACGCCTCAAAATTTCAATCTAACTTTTGATGGCGCTGTTCCTGCACATCGTGCATTATCACGTTCGTTGAACATTCCTGCGGTTTTAATGCTTCAGGAATTTACTGTAAACAAGTTTTATGAAGAACTTCAAAAATTTAAATTAAAAAACATAAATAAAACTCCCGATCATTATGGGCTATCGCTTATTTTGGGAGGTGCTGAAAGTAATTTATGGGATTTATGCCGAACGTATGCAAATCTTTCGTCTACGGTCAATTATTATACTAAAAATAAGAGTAAGTATCGGACTAACGAATTTACCGAACTCAATTATAAAAATGATTTTAAGCCGGATTTTGGCTCAGAAACCGACCAGAAGAATATTCTGGGCGCTGGATCAATTTGGCTAACATACAACGCAATGGAGGAAGTCAACAGGCCTGAAGGAGATGAAGCTTGGAAGTTTTATGACAGTTCGCTTAAAATTGCTTGGAAAACAGGAACAAGTTTCGGGAATCGAGATGCGTGGGCAATTGGAACAAACTCAAGATATGTAGTAGGAATTTGGGTTGGAAATGCAACAGGTGAGGGGCGTCCGACATTAACGGGAGTTACGAGCGCTGCGCCAATTTTATTTGATGTTTTTAATTTACTGCCAAGGCAAAGATGGTTTGATACGCCGTATAATGATTTAGCAGAAGTTGAGGTCTGCCGATTAAGCGGTTATCTGGCAAAAGAAAATTGCCCAAAAATTAAACAATGGGTTACTAAAAAAGGTAAATCGACCAAAGTTTGTCCGTATCACAGAACAATTCATTTAGATCAAACAGAGCAATTTCAAGTCAATAGTAGCTGTGAGAGTATTGATAATATTGTGACTAAAAACTGGTTTATACTGCCTCCTGTTATGGCTTGGTATTACAAAAGTCAGCATATTGAATATTTGCCGTTACCGCCATTTAAAGAAGGATGCGAAGGAACGCAAACGACTACAATGGACTTTATTTATCCGAAAGCGAATAGTAAAATTTATTTAACGAAAGATTTTAACAGTAATGTACAGCCTGTAATTTTAAAAGTGGCTTATTCTGAAAGAGATAAAGAATTATTCTGGTATGTTGATGATGTTTATAAAGCCACAACCAAAACCTTTCATGAACTGCCTATTACGCCAACAACAGGAATACATTATGTTACAGTTGTGGATGCTTCTGGAAATGAAATAAGGCGAAGAATTGAAATTGTGAGAGACTAAACGGTAAATATAAAGCCCAATTTTTAAAATTCCAAATTCCAAAAAAAAGAGGTTAGGTTGTCTGGCTGAGCGAAGTCGAAGCCCATGTGCCAATTGGAGCGCCCTTCGACTTCGCTCAGGGTGACAATTGTGCTTAGAATGACTTTTTATTATGTAATGATCTTATGAAAACGAGAGCCTAGCCCAGATAGGAGCGGTATCCTTTTTCTGGCTTCTTTAGCCAGGAAAAGATATAAGCGGATAGCTGGAAATTGCTTCTAAATAAAAAAAAGCCACAAAAAAACCGCCAATCTCACGAAAGGCGGTTTTGTTTTTATTCTGAAATAACATTTCCTTTTTTATCATAGAAATGGTATTCTAAGTACGTGTAAGCGTCACGAGGTATGATTTTCACCCATTTCTTATGTTCAAAAAACCATTTTGAACGTAATGATGGAAAACCTTTACTGAGGTATGCAGCCACAAACGGATGTGTGTTTAGTACAACCTTGTTGTGGGTTTTTAAAAGTCTTTCTAAATCAGCGGTGATCTTATCAATGATTAAAATTGGAGCTTCAATTTCACCATTATGTTTGTTAGGATCTTCCTCTCTGGTTTTGATATTCACTTCTGGTCTTACGCGCTGTCTTGTAATCTGGACCAAACCAAATTTACTCGGCGGTAATATTTTATGTTTTGCTTTATCGTCGCTCATTTCTTCTCGCAAGAAGTCGAACAAAACTTTCCTGTTTTCTGGATTAGACATATCGATAAAATCAACTACGATTATTCCGCCCATATCACGCAAACGAAGTTGTCGTGCGATTTCTGCTGCGGCAATCATATTCACTTCCATGGCTGTGTCTTCTTGGTTGGTCGCTTTATTAGAACGGTTTCCGCTGTTTACGTCTATAACGTGTAACGCTTCAGTGTGTTCTATAATAAGATACGCACCTTTGCTCATGGAAACAGTTCGTCCAAAAGAAGTTTTGATTTGTCTCTCTATATTGTATTTCTCAAAAATGGGAGTGTCATTTGATTGATAAAACTTAACAATCGATTGTTTTGAAGGCGCAATTTCTTGCAAATATTCCTTCGTTTGATGGTACAACTCTTCATCATCTATTTGAATACCACTGAAGGTATCATTAAATACATCTCTTAATATCGAAGAAGCTCTATTAAGCTCTCCTAACACTTTTGATGGATGATGAGCAGTTGGTAATTTTTTACACATTGCAGACCATCTGCCAAGCAGGTTCTGCAAATCTTTTTCTAATTCGGCTACGTTTTTGCCTTCGGCTACTGTACGAACAATAACACCAAATCCTTTAGGTTTGATCGATAGAACAAGTTTTTTTAGACGATCCTTTTCTTTTTTGTCCTCTATTTTTTGAGAAATAGAAACACGATCAGAGAAAGGAACTAGAACAATAAATCTTCCGGCAAGAGAAAGCTCAGCACTTATTCTTGGGCCTTTGGTCGATATAGGTTCTTTAACTACTTGAACTAAGACAGATTGATTGGCACTTAAAATATCAGTAATGATGCCATCTTTGTCAATCTCTTTTTCAAACTGAAAGGTTTTTAGGGAGAAATCTTTTAATTTACCTGCGCTTACAAGTTTTATGAATTTCAACTGAGAAGCTAGATTTGGACCCAAATCGTGATAATGTAAAAAAGCATCTTTTTCGAAGCCTACATTTACAAAAGCGGCGTTAAGTCCAGCAACTGGTTTTCTAATTTTGGCAATAAAAATATCACCAACCTGAAAGTTGCTTTTTTCTTCTTCTTTGTGTAATTCAATTAGTTTTCCATCTTTTAATAAGGCAAAATCTACTGCTTCAGAACTAGATCTAATGATTAATTCTTTATTCACACTGTAAATTTTTATCTGTTTTTTCAGAAAATAGAAAAAGAGAGAAGAGTATAGATTAGTAAAAATCTAAAATCTTAAGTCTAAAATCTAAAATCTTATCTACAGATGGATTAAACAATATTTTAACAGGTATTGAACCCGGGAGGGAAACTTAAATTTCAAATTTTTAAATTCCAAATTCCAATTAAATCAATATTGATTTCTTAATTTTTGGATTTTGGATTTTATTTTTTGGAATTTTTGAAATTTCCCAAATTTCAATGAACGTTTAAAAAGAAAAAAGTAGTTTAAAACTACTTTTTCTTTTTGTGGCGGTTAGCTCTCGCTCTTTTCTTACGTTTGTGAGTAGCTACCTTATGTCTCTTTCTTTTTTTACCACTTGGCATATTGTGTCAGATTTATGTTAATTAATATTATTTTGCTTCGTTGTTGGTTTTAACTCCTTCTACAAAAACTTTTGCAGGTTTGAAAGCAGGAATGTTGTGTGCTGGAATTTTAATAGTAGTGTTTTTAGAAATGTTTCTTCCAGTTTTTTCAGCTCTAGTTTTAACGATAAAACTACCAAAACCTCTAAGGTATACATTGTCTCCAGTCTCTAAAGAAGTTTTAACTTCTTCCATAAAAGTTTCTACTGTTGCTTGAACGTCTCCTTTTTCAAGACCTAGCTTCTCTGAAATCTTCGCTACGATATCTGCTTTCGTCATTTTCTTTCCTATTTTATTTTATAAATGGTGTACTATTTTTTTGAGTTTGCAAATATAGGAATTAAAAAAATAATTAATCAAGCTAATTCGTTAAATTTTAATTACATAAACATTTACTTTTGCAATCTAAGTATTTTGCAATGGATTTTCATAACATATTGATAAAATGGTATTTACAGCACCAGCGTGATTTACCGTGGCGAAAAACGGTCGATCCGTACCAGATTTGGCTCTCAGAAATCATGCTTCAGCAGACTCGAGTTGCGCAAGGAATGCCTTATTTTTTTTCATTTACTCAGGAATTTCCTACCGTAAAACATTTAGCAGATGCTTCAGAAGAGAAAGTTTTGAAACTTTGGCAAGGTCTGGGGTATTATTCTCGAGCTCGTAATCTTCATAAAACAGCTCAATATATATCTAATGACTTAAATGGAGTTTTTCCTGATTCTTATAAAGAGCTGCTAAAACTCAAAGGTGTTGGCGAATATACAGCTGCTGCAATAGCTTCTTTTTCTTATAATGAAGCGGTTCCTGTTGTAGATGGAAATGTGTTTAGGGTATTGGCTCGTTATTTTGATATTGAGTCTGATATTGCGCTTCCAGCAACCAAAAAAGAGTTTGCCGCTTTGGCGCAGCAATTAATGCCTAAAGATAATCCAGCGATATTCAATCAGGCTATAATGGAGTTTGGTGCGCTGCAATGTGTTCCTAAAAGTCCTAATTGTGCGATTTGCGTTTTTAACGAAAGCTGTGCTGCTTTGCAAAAAGGAAAAGTAAATACGCTGCCCGTTAAGTCAAAAAAGATTAAAGTAACCAATCGTTACTTTAATTATTTGATTGTAGAAGATGCTTTAGGAAATACATTAATTCAAAAAAGAACCGAAAAAGGAATTTGGCATAATTTATATGAGTTTCCGTTATTGGAAACGCAATCAATTGTTGATTTTGACGAGATTTCTCAAACAGTAAAAAATGAGATTTTTACAAAGTACACTATTATAAGTATAGAAGATTGCAGCGAATCGACCCTTATACACAAGCTTTCGCACCAACATTTACATATTCAGTTTTGGAAAATTAAAGTAAAAGAGGAAGTAGAAAATGGAGTGGATGCTCAAAAATTGAAAACTTTTCCTTTTCCTATTGTGTTGTATAATTTTATAGAAAAGCAAGAAATAAATTGCTAAAAAAATGTATCTTTGGGAGAAATACCACCAAAACTATGAACGGAACATTAAATAAAGTGATGCTTATTGGCCATTTAGGCGATGATGTAAAGATGCATTATTTTGATGGAGGAAACTGCATCGGACGTTTTCAGCTGGCTACCAATGAGGTATATATCAATAAAACGACTAATGAAAAAATAACCTCTACAGAATGGCATAATTTGGTTGTGCGTAATAAAGCCGCAGAGATTTGCGAAAAATATCTTTCTAAAGGAGACAAAATTTATGTCGAAGGAAGAATAAAATCTCGCCAGTGGCAAACAGAAGATGGAACGACAAAATATACGACCGAAATTCAGGTAACGGAGTTTACTTTCCTGACAACTAAAAAAGAAACTGCGTATACTAAACAAAACCAGGATACAGAGTCGGCAAAAAACACTAACTTTGATGCTCCTGAAGGGCTTCCAATTAACGATCTGCCCTTTTAAGCGATGTTTAACTAATTTTATGCAATTTGGACCCGGAGCCCAGTTTACTTTTTTCTACAAATCTTGACGCCAATTTAATTATTGGTTTCGTCGGAATTTTTATTTTATTATTTCTTTCAGCAATCGTTTCTGGTGCCGAAGTAGCTCTTTTTTCTTTATCGCAGCAAGACATCGATGATTCTTTAAATGATAGTCCAGCAAAAGGTAAAATTATTTCGAATCTACTAGAAAAGCCCAAAAAGCTTTTGGCAACTTTATTGGTTGCGAATAACTTTTTTAATATTGGCGTAGTAATCCTATTTGCTTACATAGGACAAAATATTTTTGCCAATATAAGTTCGCCAGCCTTTAAATTTACTCTAGAGGTAATTTTAGTTACTTTTTTAATTTTATTATTTGGCGAAGTGCTTCCTAAAGTTTACGCTAGCAGAAATAGTATTCGTTTTGCTAAGCGAGTTGCGTATCCGCTGGCATTTTTAGACAAAGTGCTTTCTCCAGTTAGTTTGCCAATGCGTGCCGTTACTATATATTTTCAAAATAAATTAGGAAAGCAAAAAAGTAATTTTTCTGTTAATCAACTTTCTCAGGCATTGGAACTTACAGATTCGGAAGGAACTTCTACAGAAGAACAGAAAATTCTGGAAGGAATTGTTTCTTTTGGAAATACCGATACAAAACAGGTAATGAGCCCGAGAATTGATATTTTTGCATTGGAAATATCAGAAACATTTGCGGAGATTTATCCTAAAATAATAGAAACAGGTTTTTCGAGAATTCCGGTTTATCGAGATAATATCGATCAGATTGAAGGAGTGCTTTTCGTAAAAGATTTACTGCCTCATATTGATAAGGAAGAATTTGACTGGACATCATTAATAAGAGAAGCGTTCTTTGTTCCTGAGAATAAAAAACTAGATAATCTGCTGAAGGATTTTCAGAGCTTAAAAAGCCATTTAGCCATTGTGGTTGATGAATATGGCGGAACTTCTGGATTAGTTTCTTTAGAAGATGTTATCGAAGAAATTGTTGGAGATATTAGTGATGAGTTTGACGATGAAAATCTAAACTTCTCACAGATCGATGAAAATAATTTTCTTTTTGAAGGAAAAATAAACCTGAAAGATTTCTACAGAATTGTAGATGTCGACGAAGATGTTTTTGAAGCTCACAAAGGAGAAGCCGAAACATTGGCCGGATTCATTCTGGAGATTTTGGGTAATTTCCCGAAAAAAGATCAAAAAGTGCCTTTTGAAAACTGTATTTTCACCGTAGAAACAGTGGATAAAAAGCGTGTAAAACAAATAAAAGTAACCATAAATAAAAATGTTTAACAAAATACTTTCAATATCAGCAATTTTGCTTGCTCTAACGGTTATAAGCTGTAAAAATGATGTTTTGCCAAAACCAGCAAGTTACCTGCGATTAGATTATCCGGAAGCAAAATATGTGAATTTTGAAAACAATTGTCCGTTTTCTTTCGAAATGAATGAAGATGCAATTATCAAAGGAGAGAAAGAATGCGGATTTGCTATCACATATCCAAAGATGAAAGCAACTATTTATTTGACATATAAGCCAGTAAATGGAAATATTGATAAGTTATTGCGTGACGCACAAAAACTGACTTACGAACACGTTATTAAAGCCGATGATATTTTGGAACAGCCATATTTAAATCCGCAGAAAAAGGTTTACGGAATGTTTTATCAAGTTGATGGAAATGCAGCGACAAACTCTCAGTTCTATGTTACCGACAGTACAAAACATTTTCTAATAGGCTCTGTGTATTTTTATGCAAAACCAAATTTCGACTCGATTATGCCGGCTGCGAGTTATGTTAAAAATGATATGCAACGTTTGATGGAAACATTGAAATGGAAATAAAAAAAAGGATTCAATTTTGAATCCTTTTTTTTTACGTTTAAAAGATTATTTTTTATTAGTTATATCTATAGCTATGTATAATATTCCGTAGGAATATCTCGTCGGTAGAAAAAAGATAATGTTGTGCCGCATCGTGTCCTGTAGGGACACCTGATTTTTAGAAAAATCGAATGTGTTTATCAAACGTTCCCACGGAACGTATAATCATAATTCAAATTTAATTCTACTACCAACCAGACATTCCTACGGAATGTTTTTACAAAAAAAAAGCACTCAATTGAGTGCCTTTTTGATTTTTAATCTAGAATTTAAGATTTAAAATTCGAAACTTTATATGTTTTTCCATCTCCAGTTTCTTGAACCACTTTTGTTAAAGATTCTGAGTTTTGGATTGTTTTGTCAAAACTTACCGTTGCAGTTTTTTTGTCAAAATCGACAGTTGCTTTATCAACTCCGTCAAGATTAGCTAATTCTTCTTCTATTGTCTTTGCGCATCCCATAGCACAAGTCATTCCGTCAATTGTAAAGCTTGCTGTTTGAAGATTTTCGGCAGCAATAGGTTTGTGTTCTTTTGGAGCACTTTTTTCTGCATTTACAACTTCAAGACTTTTGTCTTCTGCTTTTTTGCATCCAACAAATACTAAACCAGCGATTGCTGCAGCGAATAAGATTTTTGAAATTTTCATTATATATAAATTTAAAAATTGCGAATATGATTCTTGCAAAATTAATAAAAAGAGAATGCTTAGTTCGTAAAATAATTACAAATTTGCAGTAAATAACAATTTATGGAAACAAAACAGTTAAAGTGGATTTACTTGACTATTCTTTCTCTTATCTGGGGAAGCTCTTTTATTCTGATAAAAAAAGGATTGATAGGCTTAAGTGCTGTTCAAGTAGGATCGTTCCGAATTATTTTTGCTGCTTTGTTTTTATTGATTGTGGGTTTTAATAGTCTGAAAAAGATTTCTCGTCGCCAATGGAAATTTGTCGCCATAACTTCGCTTTTCGGGACTTTTATACCGGCTTATCTTTTTGCTATTGCAGAAACTCAGGTTAATAGTTCGATAGTTGCGATTTTAAATTCGCTAACGCCATTAAATACTTTGATTTTAGGAATTATAGCATTTGGGATTCAGTTTCAAAAGCGACAGGTTTTAGGTGTTTTTGTTGGACTTGTAGGCTGTTTGCTTTTGGTTTTAAGCGGAGATTCTGCAAGCGGAACTCAAAATTACCTTTATGTTTTATTGGTAGTTATTGCAACGCTTAGTTATGCTATCAATGTAAATCTGATTAAAAAATATCTTCACGATTTAAATTCTGTAAGTATCACAACAGGAAATTTTGCAGTTTTACTTTTACCAGCATTAATAATTTTAAGCACAACCGATATCAGTCAGAAAATACATTTAGCAGAAACACAGCATTCTATACTTTTTGTAGCGATTTTAGGTGTTCTTGGAACAGGAATCGCGAACATTCTATTCTTTAAACTAATTCAGATGTCATCGCCAGTTTTTGCAACATCTGTGACATATTTAATTCCGATAGTTGCTTTTTTCTGGGGATTGTTAGATAATGAATTCCTGACGCCAATTCAATCTGTTGGGGCTTTTATTATTTTGATTGGGGTTTATTTATCGGCGAAGAAGTGATTTGAATTGCGAAATGTTACTTGTAAAAGGTAAAATGTAATTTGATGCGAATGTCACCTTGAGCGGAGTCGAAGGGCGTACCAATTGGAACGGGGCTTCGACTCCGCTCAGCCTGACAAAAGAGAGGCTTTTTCCTTTAATAGTATCAAATCATTGAGCCTAACAAAACTTAGTAAATAGAAAAAGCTTTGTCAAAGTTTTAAACTTTGACAAAGCCTTGAATGCTTAGAGCCTTGATAACTTAGTATCTCAGAGTCTTTGTTCCTTTGCGCCTTTGCAACTTTGAAACTTCTATAAAAAATCTTTCTCAGAAACTCCTTCGTTGATCTTAATATCAGACATTTTAATGTCCAATTCAAAACCAACATTCTGAACTAAGTTAAAAGGGACTTTAACGCCTTTTACTTCTTTATAATCATTGAAATTAGTGATTTGTTCAACTGATTTTCCGCCTTGTTCGCGAACTTTAGATTCGGCTGTTTTTAATCCGGATTTAACGTCGTAATAATACTTTGTTTTGCCGTCTTTAATTACGTAGGCATCATTCCCATTAATCGGTTCAATTCCTTCTACTTTAAGATCGGTTCTTTTTACAAGTTGCAATTCTTCAAAAGGAGCGGCATTAGCTTTCATTTCGGCTAAATCTTCACCTTCAAGGTTTTTTCTTTGGCCTTGCTGTTCAACGTAAGCACCTTTTTCGTTAACCACCTGTTTCATTAAATTCATAGTTCCCATAGAAAGCGAAACCATCATTTTTCCTTTTGAATCTAATTTAGAAATAAAAGTTAATGGATTAGGAGCTTGCGGAACAGTTGTTGTGCCATTCATGTATAATGTTTTTACTGCTGTAACTGCTTTTTCTCCACCAATTGCGTTAATATAGTTTTCAAAAACCGTTTTTGCGCTAATATCTTTAGGCGCCTCTTTTTTTGTAGCAGGTTTTTCAACTGGATTTCCGTATTTGTCGAAATAATGAATCGGAATTTGTAATTTTTCTAAACCAGAGATTACATCAGATCCTTTACCAACAATTACGATACGCATATTGTCTAACAAGAAATACTTGTTGGCCACACGATAAATATCATCTGCAGTAACATTGTTAATGGTCTGAATGTATTTTTCATAGAAATCTGCAGGAAGTTTTTCGGTTTCAATGTTCAAAGCGTAACGCGCAACAGCTTGCGGTTTTTCAACTTGCATTACAAATCTTCCAATATAACCTGCTTTTACATTTCTTAAAACTTCTGGATCAACTCTTTCTGTTCTGATTCTCTTGATTTCTTTAACGAATTGAACAACAGCGCTATCTGTTACTGTGTTTCTAACAGCAGATGAAGCCTTAAATTTAGTAACATACTTTCCGCTTCCAATACTAGAACTTGCTCCATAAGTCCAAGCATGCTGTTCACGTAAATTCATGTTTAAGTAACTATTAAAATCGCCTCCAAGAATTTGATTGGCAATAACAGCAGGGAAAAAATCTGGATCGTTCATTCTTAAATTTACCGTATTTACTAATGAAATTTCAGATTGAACCGCATTTGGAACATCAACAAAATCGATTTGTAAGCTCGAAACATTTACTGGAGTTGGGTAAGTGTTTTTTGGTGCAGTCTGCTTTTTCCATCCGCTGAATAATTTCTCAACGGCAGTTTTTGCTTCTTTAAATTTGACGTCTCCAATAATAACTAAATAAGCATTTTCTGGAACGAAATAAGTATTGTAATTGTTTTGAACATCTGCAAGAGTTACATTTTTTACAGTCTCTTCAGAAAGATATTCTCCTACCGGATGATTTTTTCCAAAAGCCAAAACATCAACCACTCGGTTTGAAATGGCAGGAACACTTTTTTCATCGGCTTTTAGGCCTTCCAACAGTTTTGCTTTTTCTTTATCAAATTCAGTTTGAGTGAAATTGGGTTGTAAAGCACCTTCTGCTAATAGCTCCAGAACACGGCCAGAATATTTAGACAGTGAACTTGCATAAGCGCCTTGTGAAGTAAAGTTGATATTAGCGCCGTAAAAATCAATTTCTTCATTAAAAGCTTCTTTGGTTGTTTTTTTAGTTCCGTTTCCAATTAAGCTGCTGGTCAATTCGTCAACCCCTTTTTTGTTGCCTTCAGTAAACGGAGCATTATCTAAAGTAAGTGTATAGCTCACTCTAGGTAATTTGTGGTTTTCAACAACTAAAACTTTCATTCCGTTTGCTAAAACAAAGGTCTGCGGTTTTTTGATGTTGACTACTGGGGCATTTCCTGGTTTGGGTTGTGGACGATCTTGTGCTTGCATAATTCCAGTTAGGAAAATAAGGATTAAAAAAGGATATATTTTTTTCATGATTCGATATTCTTAGTTTTGAGATTTGGCAGTAGGAATATAATCTAAAATCAAACGCTGATTCGGATTCAGGTATTTTTTGGCAACTTCTCTAATCTCTTCTCTTGTAATAGAATGGTAAATGTCGATTTCAGTATTAATTAAATTGACATCTCCGTATAGAAGATAATAAGAGGCTAGATTTTCTGCAATTCCTTCTACGCTTGCGTTGGCATTTACATAATTGTTATCGAATTTGTTTTGTAATTTTTGATAATCTTTTTCAGAAATAAGATCGGTTTGGATTTTTACAATCTCTTCATCCATCTCCTTTAAAATATCATTAATGGTGTATGGTGCCATTGGTAGGCCGTAAAGAATATACATTCCGTAATCTTCTTGGCTAAATCCTACTGCGCCAATTTGTAAAGCCATTTTTTTATCGTCAACTATTTTTTTGTAAAGTTTAGAGCTTTTACCATCACTTAAATAAGAAGAAATCAGATCTAAAACCCTTGCATCTCTTGTTTTCATTGAAGGGGTTCTGTAGGAAGCCACAATCATTGGGATCTGAATATTCGGATCTTCGTAAGTTGCTTTAATTGTTTGGTTTATAGGTTCTTCTGTGTAAGTTTGTTTTTTAACTTCTTCACCTTTTGGAATTGGCCCAAAATATTTCTGAATCCATTCTTTTGTTTTTGTTTTTTCAAAATCTCCTGCAACGACCAAAACGGCATTGTTTGGAGTATAGAATTTTTTATTGAAAGCTTGGAATTCTTCAAGAGTTGCTGCATCCAAATCTTTCATAGAACCAATTGTAGTCCATCTATAAGGATGATTTTTGAACATATTCTTTTTAACCTCAGGAAGAATATTTCCGTACGGCTGATTGTCATAACGCATTCTTTTTTCTTCTTTTACGACTTCATTCTGCGTGTCAACTCCAATCTTATTAATGATAGGATGCATTAATCTTTCCGATTCCATCCATAAGCCAAGTTCTAAACTGTTAGAAGGGAAAACTTCATAATAATACGTTCTGTCATCAGATGTGTTGGCGTTGTTTACACCTCCATTTGCAGTAACAATTTTCATCCATTCCCCACGTTTTATATTTTGGGTTCCTTCAAATAATAGATGTTCAAAAAAGTGAGCAAATCCAGTTCTGTCCGGACGTTCGTCTTTTGATCCCACATGATACATTACCGAAGTGATAACGACAGGAGCAGAAGGGTCATTGTGTAAAATGACGTGTAGGCCATTGTCTAAGTCGTATTCTTCGAAAGCTACTTTTTGGGCATGAGCCACTCCGCCAAGCATTAATGCAGCACTTAACATCATTACTGATTTTTTCATAAAGATTAATAATTTTAAAATATCAACATATAGTAGGTAGACAAGAGTTGATTTTGGTTACATCAAAAATAGTTTTTTTTAATTACGAATTGTAGATTTGGTTTTAAATAAATACAATTTTAACAATCTTTTACTTTAAATTAATTGTGTTTTATGTGCAGAACTGCTTGAAAAACAAGGTTTTTTCGGGTAAAAATATTTTTCCTTCTATGGGTTGCATAGTAAATTATTAGTTGTATATTTGCAACCTTAAAATTCAATAAATCAATTTGATATGTATGCAATCGTAGAGATAGCAGGGCAACAATTTAAAGTAAGCAAAGACTTAAAGGTTTATGTTCACCGTTTAGCTAATGAAGAAGGTTCAAAAGTTTCTTTTGACAAGGTTCTTTTATTAGATGATAATGGAAATGTAACTTTAGGCGCCCCAGCTATAGAAGGTGCTTCAGTAGAAGCTAAAGTGTTACAACACTTAAAAGGTGATAAAGTTATCGTTTTCAAAAAGAAAAGAAGAAAAGGATACAAAAAAAGAAATGGTCACAGACAATATCTTACACAAATTGTAATTGAAGGTATTACTGCAGCAGGAGGAACTAAAAAAGCAGCAGCTAAAAAAGCGGTTGTAGCAGAAGAAGCAGCTACTGAAGAAGTAGAAGCTCCAAAAGCTAAAAAAGCAGCTCCAAAAGCAAAAAAAGAAGCTACTAAAGAATAATAACAATATTTAAACTCATACGTCATGGCTCACAAGAAAGGTGTCGGTAGTTCGAAGAATGGTAGAGAATCAGAATCAAAACGTTTAGGCGTTAAGATTTATGGTGGACAAGCTGCTATTGCTGGGAACATCATCGTTAGACAAAGAGGTTCAAAACACAATCCAGGTGAAAACGTTTACATTAGTAAAGATCACACTCTTCACGCAAGAGTTGCTGGAGTTGTTAAGTTCCAAAAGAAAAGAGATAACAAATCTTATGTATCTATTATTCCTTTCGAGGCTTAATAATTTAAGATTACTTTTTATAAAAAACCCGTTCAGTAATGATCGGGTTTTTTTATTTCTATAGCTTTTTTGGAAAGACTTTAAAACTTACATTTGTTTAGCCTCTTTAAATAAAAAAGTTTGAAAAAGATTTTATTATTGTTTTTGTTGTGCTGTCTTGGCACTTATGCAAATACTCCTTCGGAAAATATCGTAAGTCATTTAAGTGCTTTAAATGAAAAACAGAAAAAAACTTTATATGAATTTGAAGTTCTAAAAAAGAATGGCTGTAAAACAGATCGATTTTGGGAGGAAAACAAAAAAATGTTTCCAGAGTTTGATTCTAAAACGAGAGATGAATTAGCGCAGCAGATTTTTGAAAATTCCAAAGTAATCTATGAACCTCAAAAAAACTCCAGAGTTCAAATTTGGATGCAGACTCAGTTGTTTACCAACTGGATGTTTTATTTGTCGGCCTTTATAGCTATTTGTGCGGTTATTGCGCTCTTTAAAAAATATTGGAGTTTATGGATTGGATTTCTTCTCAAACGTTTAGAGCCTGTTTTAAGATATTTATTTTCTCCATTATTGTTGACTTTCGAACTTTTGATAGTAGGAGTCGCTTGTATCTTTTATGCCGTTTCTGTTGAGGATTTTGTAGTGCGAACAGTAATTATTCATTTAGGATTATTTTTATTGTGGAGTCAGTCAACGGCTTTGTTTACTAGAGAATATTGGGTTAAAAAATACGTTTTTGAGATCGGAAGTAATTTCTGGGGAAAAGATCCGTGGGAGACCATAAAAACAATATGTCTGCCAGCTGTTTTGGTTACATTGGCTCTTTGGTATGTATTGTATAAAGTTCCCGCAGATATTTTTTATAACTACGAAATTGTGGTTTCAGCAATTACTGCAATTTATGCTTTACCGTTTTGGCGTACATTGGAAAAATTTATGTATCCAATTTTATTTCCTTTTAAGAATGAAGTATATAGAGAAAGAAGTGTCAATTCTCTAGCCGCATGTACAGTTGTAGCGGTTGTTTTGACTATTGTTCTTGTACTGCAATGGAATGCTGTTTTTTATAATGTTATTGCGGCATTCATAAGTTTGGAGATTTTTTCATTTTTAATATTGTCATTGAAAATGAATCACAAACGCAGTCTTAGAAATTATTATTTTATACAATTGGTAACGTTCCTTTTTCTTGGTGCGGTTTTTCTATACGGTTTTTATTTTGGCTTATACGAAGTGATCTGGTTTGCCATTATAGGGTCAACCTTATTTGTAATAATAAAGTATATGGAAGTCTTTTCTTTTTTCTCAAATTGGAAAAGAGGAAGAGGTTGGGCTTGGAAATTATTGGGACTTGCTTTATTGCTGTGGTTAATGGGACAGGGAATCTTGTATTTTTCGAGAATGTTATTTGAAATTTAATTAAGCTGTCTTTTTATATGTTTTTTGATGTATTTTTCTAATTGTTTTCCTTCGAAAGTTTCATGATTGATTTCGAAGTATACTTCATTTTTGCTATTTTGTTTTAAATATATTGTTGTTTCTGAAGTGTTTTTCAGGATTTCGATTTCAATCCATTTTACGACTTTGATATTTTCAATATATTTTGTATTTGATGAATTTATAATTTTGCAAAAATCAAGAATTTCGTTCTCGTTTAACGTAAAGTGATATTCGGTATAAAAATCATAATTCTTTTCGTCCCATTTCCAATTTCCTGCTTCGCTTTTTATTTTGATTATTTTATCTGTAATTATATGTGCTTTTTTGGAAGTACCAAAAGAGTGTTCTTTGTAATACAGTATATTGAAAACAGTCCACAGAAATCCTAAGTTAGCAATTATTATTAAAAAGATTATTACTCGTTTAATAGTCATTTTTTACTTTCTTCTGGATAATTTGTTTAAAATTGGAATTTTGTAGTTTGAAATTTTAATCTTCAGTATCCTTTGTTTCTTCCAGGTCTTCTGTTTTTCTTCCCACTTTTACTTTTGGATTATCCTGTGTTCCTGTTACGGTTAAAGGAATTCCAAAAATACCGAAAGGAGGCAGTCCTAAGCGCATTTTTAGGTTCAGTCTTCCGTCTAAGCTTGATGTTCCCTCGATTCTTGGTCTAAAGCCCGCAAACTTAAATTTAAAGCGATCTACAGTTATGATATTGTTTTTAACGGTTGTTTTAATGTCTACTTTCGAAAGATCTGGATTTTTCATAGATTCAGAATTGGTTTGTTTGCTTACAGCATTAAACATTTTCAAACCTCTCACTTTTACATCTTTTACAGAAAGTGTCCCACCGCCTACAAGAGAAGGATAGACAGGATCCATATTTGCATTTAAGCGACCTTTTAATTGATAATCTAAAGAAACAATCCCTTGTGCTTTCTCTGCAGCGCTGGCCATTTTTCTGAAAACTTCAATTTCATTGTATGCTCTTTTAATATCAAAATCAGTAGCTTTTATAGCATAATCAAAATTTGCTTTTTGCGGAGTAACGGCTTGATAATTGGCGTTCATAGAAACGTTGCATCCAATTAAGTTGAAACCAGTATTTTGCATAGTTAATTTACCATTTTTCATGGTTAAATTTCCAGTTGCATTTTGCAGATTTAGTTTGTCGAAATTAACTTTTTGTGCATTTGCGAATAACTGTAAATTCAAATTGTTTGGAATGATAATAACGCCAGTTTGGGTGTTGTCTGATTGTTTGGCTTCTGTTTTTGAAGCTGGACTTTGTGTTACGGGTGTATTAGGGTCTACACTCGACATAAATTCGTCAATATTGATATATCGAGAAGTGACTTTAAAAGAACCTCTCAAAACGCCTGTATTGGTCATGGCATAATTAAAAACATTCTGTAAATAACCATTCATTTTAAAATCAGATTGTCCGTAAGCGGCCAAGAAATTATTGAAGGACATTTTATCCTGATTGATTTTGAAAATTCCTTCTTTGATAATGAATCTCTTTGGAAGATATTCAGAAGCAATTCCGATGTTTCTTAATTCAAGAGTTCCTTTATTGTTTAGTTTGCTGTAATTTCCTTTTTCGGCATCGCTTTGTTTTCCTTTCAAAAACAAATCTGCTTTTACGAAACCGTCAAGATCAAGGCCTTTTTGCGAGAAAACTTTATAAATTCTACTTACATCCAATTCTCCTTTTGCTTTTATGTCGTAATTTAAATCGTCAAAATTGCTTAAATAAGCTTGCACAAAAACCGGTTTTCCTTCAAAAGTAAATTGAGTTGGGGTTAAGTTTATTTTTAAATCCTCAAAAGTTCCTTTTTGGTTTTCGATTTTCGATTTAATAGTAATGTTTGTAATCGGATTTGGGTAATACGGTGTTTTCAAATAGCCATTTTCCAAATTAACAATTCCGTTTGTAACAGGAAAACGCTTGTTTTTTTGATCGAATACTCCGTTTGCTTTTACATCTCCAGCCAAAGCTCCTTTTAGCTCAATATCAGGAATTCCGAGTGCTTTGGTTAGTTTTTCAAGATCAATTTTAGCTTTAAAATTGGCGTTAATTTCAGGTGTATTTACTCCTTTGACCAAAAATGTAGATTTTAAATAATCCTGATTAATGTTCAAGGAAAGGTTTTTTGCATCGACAATAACCAGATCCGGATTTAAAGACGGAACTTTTGTTTTAATGTCTAAATTTAAGTTTGAAACAGGAAATGCGCTTTTGTTATAATTGACAAAACCGTCGTTTATTTTTACATCTAAGTTCAAATCTGGAGCAATATTTTCTGAGGCAATATATTTTCCTTTTAAAGTCAGTAAAAGATTCGTATTTCCTTTCAGTTCCGTTTTAGAAAGCCAAGTAATGTATTTTGGAGGAAAAGCGGTAAAAACATCATATAGATTGCTATTGTCAGATTTAATAACAAAATCCATATTATAACCATCTTTCAAAATGTCAAATTTTCCTTTAAAGTCAACCAGAAGCTGATTGATTTTAAGGTTGTTTTGTTGGAAAAAGAAAGAAAGCGAGTTGATGTTGACTTTTGTAATCAAATCAGCATCAATTTTTTTGTTCATTAAATAAGGTTCGTCTTCATAAACGATATTCAATTTCTCGATTTTAGCTTTCGAATACAAATCAAAAACGGCTTTATTCAAATCTCCTTTTCCTAAATAATTAAATCCGTAAGCATCAAAATGGACTTTTGTAGATTTATCGTCGTAAATAATTTTGCTATTCAAAATCTCAATTCGCTCTAATTTTAAGGCAGTGTCGGAGCTGTCTTTTGGTTGCGAAGCCTGTTCCTGAGATTTGTAAATGTTGTAATTGGCTTCTCCATTTGGATTCACTTTTACATTTATAAAAGAATCGGATAAATAGATCTGGTCAATTTTTACCGATTTGCTGAAAATAAGACTCGCTACATTGATTCCGAAAGAAACCTCTTTTGCAGTGATAAATTTTTCGTTTGTATATGGAGCTGAACCATTTAAACTTAAATTATCTAAAGTTAAAGTAAGAGAAGGAAAATGGCGGAAGAATGAGACAGAAACGTCAGAATAATTTAGTTCTGCGCTTAATCTTTCATTAGCTGTTTTCTTTATTTGCTCTTTTATTTGATCCTCAAAGACGATAGGCGTTAAAAATAATAATCCTATAATAACCGCGAAAGTTATTGCGAAATACTTCGCAATTTTAAAAACGATTGATCTGGATTTACTTTTCTGCATAGCGAATAGTGGTATTTAAATATGAAAATAGAGTAATAAAAAAGAGCGTAATTTATCCGTGAACGGTTTCGTTTTTACCATAATTAGTAATAATCGAACCTTCATATTCAATCCATTCTTTCCAGCGTTTATCAATATCAATATTATCTTGGTATTTTCTGGCAAATCCTAAAAATGTAGTGTAATGGCCAGCTTCAGAGATCATTAAATCGCGGTAGAATTTTGCTAATTCTTCATCTTTAATATTTTCAGAAAGTACTTTAAAGCGCTCGCAACTTCTAGCTTCAATCATGGCAGAAAACAATAATCGGTCGCAAAGTGCATCTCTACGGCTACCATCTTTTTTCATGAACTTAAAAAGTACATTTACGTAATGATCTTTTCTTTCGCGGCCTAAAGCAAGTCCGCGTTGCTTTATAATGTTATGAACCATCTGAAAATGTTCCAGTTCTTCTCTAGCAATTTCAAGCATTTCGGTTACCAATTCTTCGAGTTCAGAGTTGTAAGTAACGATACTAATCGCATTTGAAGCCGCTTTTTGCTCGCACCAGGCGTGATCCGTTAAAATTTCTTCGATATTTGACTCAACGATATTTACCCAGCGAGGGTCTGTAGCTAATTTTAATCCCAACATAATTTCCCACCATTTAGATTTTGCAAAATTAGTGTTTTTTTACGACCGAATTTCAGGAAATTGGGTGCAAATCCGCGGAAAATAGTATTATTTTGTAATATGAAACAAAGATTATGAATCAAATCAAAAAACTTTTAATTATAGGGTTTGTCTGGCCCGAGCCAAAGTCTTCTGCAGCAGGTGGAAGAATGATGCAATTGATTTCTATTTTCAAAGAAAATGGATTTGAAATTACTTTTGCAAGTGCGGCTCAGGATAGTAATTTTATGGTTGATTTGTCTGAGTTTGGAGTAATAAAAAAGAACATCGAACTCAATTCTTCCACTTTTGATGATTTTATCTTGGAATTAAATCCAGATGTTGTCTTGTTTGATCGCTTTATGATTGAAGAACAATTTGGGTGGCGCGTAATTGAAAAGTGTCCAAAAGCGATTAGAATTTTAGACACAGAAGATGTACATTCTTTAAGAACGGCGAGACAAAAAGCTTTTAAAGAAAATCGGATTTTCGAATTGGAAGATTTATTGTCTGAAGAAGTGGCAAAACGAGAAATTGCTAGTATTTTAAGATGTGATCTGTCTTTGATTATTTCTGAATTCGAAATGAATATTCTAAAAGATGTTTTCAAAATTAATGAAGACTTACTTTTTTATCTTCCGTTTTTGGTGGATGAAATGAAAGAGGAAGAACTTTTGAAATTGCCTTCTTTTGATGAACGGAAAAATTTCATTTTCATTGGAAACTTTCTTCATGAACCAAATTGGAATACTGTTCAATATTTGAAAGAAGCAATCTGGCCTGCTATAAAAAGAGATTTTCCAGAAGCCATTTTGGAAGTTTACGGAGCATATCCTTCGCAAAAAGTACTGCAATTGCATCAGCCTAAAAATGGTTTTTATATAATGGGAAGGGTAGAAGATGCGAATGAAGTTGTAAAAAAAGCTAGAGTTGTTCTAGCGCCAATTCGTTTTGGTGCGGGTTTAAAAGGTAAACTTTTAGAAGCCATGCAATGTGGAACGCCAAGTGCGACAACGTCAATTGGTTCTGAAGCAATGCATGAAAATTTGCCTTGGAATGGTTTTATCGAAGATGATTCTGCTGAGTTTGCAAAAAAAGCGATTGAGCTTTATAAGGATGAAAATCTTTGGAAACAATCACAAAAAAATGGAATCGAAATCATTAATAAATGCTATCAGAAAAGCGCTTATTCAAGTCAATTGATTTCATTGATAAATTCACTTTTAGTAGATTCTAAAAGCCACCGACTTCATAATTTCATGGGAAATCTGTTGCAACATCACGCTTATACAAGTACGAGATACATGTCTAAATGGATAGAAGCGAAAAATAAGTAATCAGTAACGGTTTTATAGTAATCAGCAAGCTGCGACTGAAAACTGCGACTCTAAACTAAGTATCCATTTTACCAAAACCTACCGTTTCACGATAAATTTGTGGAGAAACATCCGCATTGGTTTTAAAGAATCGGCTAAAATAATGTTCGTCGTCATAGCCTAATTCGTATGCAATTTCTTTGACCGTTTTGTTGGTCATATATAATTCCCTTTTGGCTTCAATGATGATTCTTTCCGAAATTAAATCTGTTAAGGTTTTATTGAAATAATTCTTAGATAATTTTGCCAAGGCTTTTGGGGAAATGTTCAATAATTCAGCATAGTTTCCAGCAGAATGTTTCGTTTTAAAATTCAGTTCAATGGCATCTTTCAAGTTTTGGAGAATGACAGGTTCTTTGGAATCTGGAACCGATTTCATCTCTTCCAATTGTTCTGTTTTTAATCTTGAAGCGGTAATTAAAAATATTTTCAAGTAAGAAATCAATAATTCATACTGCGCTAATTCTGCGTTCTGAATTTCAGCTTTCATCTGATCAATTACCATATTAAAAGTTTGTGAAGCTTGTTCTGTAACCTGAACATACGGAGGCTGATAAATATTATTGAATAAAACACCATTGCAGGAAACCTCTTTTTGATGCATGTGAATGCAATAGAAATCAGAATGAAAATGGATTGCGATTCCTTCAATTGGTTCGCTCACGCAAAGCATAAAAGGCTGGTAAGGCGAAAAAGCAAGAAGTGAGTTTTCTTCAAAATGATGTTCTGCAAAATCGGCTTTTACTTTGCCTTTTCCTTTGGTTACCCAAATTAAAGAGTAATAATTATTTCGCTGCAAATGATCAAAATAGCTGTTATCTTCAAAAGGAAGAATTTTAAAAGCCAAATTTCCATTTTGCGGATTTATTAAAGTAAAAACATTTTGAGCGCTCATATTCGGTCTTGTTTTTGAAAGTATAAAGATAGCCATGAAATAAATCCGTGGCTATCTTTGCAAATTGTTTTTTGTTATAGTGATTGCCTAAATCTTGATTAAACTGCTGGAAAATCAATTTCAGTATTTGCTACATTATTAAAGTAGTTTGTCAATACATTCAAAGCTACATGAGCGATAGTTTCTGCAATTTCAGCATCAGAAACTCCTGCGTTTTTAGCTTTGTTTACATCTTCGTCATTTACTAAACCGCCTTTGCTGATTAGTGTTTTAGCCAATTGTAAAATCGCTTCTGTTTTCGCATCATCAGAATTTCCAGATCTTGCTGCTTTTAAAACTGCTGGATCTGCTTTTACCAATTTTTCTCCAATAAAGGTGTGAGCTGCTAAACAATAATCGCAAGAGTTGCTTTCTGAAACCGCCAATGCAATTAATTCACCTGTTTTTGCGCTTAATTTTCCGTGACTTAATGCACCGCTCAAATTCAAATATCCTTCCAAAACGGCTGGAGAATTTCCCATTGTTCTCATCATGTTTGGAACAACGCCTAATTTTGCCTGAACTGCGTTGAATAAATCTTTAGTTTTTCCTGTTACTTCTTCTGGGTTTAAAGCTGTTAATCGTGTCATTTTATTTAATATTTAATTGTTATTATTTGTTGTTGTCTTTTGACATTACAAAGTTGCGACGATTACAGATTTTAAAACATGGAGAATGTACGCTATGCGATGGATAATTTTCCCCGGTGGTTTTTTTAGGAGCTATTTCCCGCTATCCGTTGCAATCTTTTGTGCCGAACCCCGGCACAAAAGGATTTCCACTTCTATCGGGGCTAGAACTCTCGTTTTCATAAGATTGTTTTCGTTTAGTTTGTCATCCTGATGAAGGAAGGATCGCACTAGAAATTCTGAAAACAATTAACACAATCTTGTCATTTCGACGAAGGAGAAATCTTCGCGAGTATCTCCGCAATGAGAATCCAATCTTTGTCGAGCTTCTTGTGAAGATTTCTCCTTCGTCGAAATGACAAATAAGGCGTAAAAAAAAGTGGCTGTTCCTAAAGAACAGCCACTTTTTAGAGTTATAATCTTGAAAAAACTATTTCAAAACACTTGAAGCATCTTGAATTGTAGTTGCATGATAGCCAGATTTAGCTTTGTCAAATACTTTCTTAGCCCAAACTTTTCCTTCTGGAGTTTTAACCATTTCTTTATAAAGCATCATAATAGAGCCAGTTCTGCTGCTTCCAATTAAAAATTGTTCAATTGCAGGATTTGCAGCTTTATATTGATGGCGAATTGCCTGAACAAACCATTGGCGTTTAATGATGAAATTACCGCCTTTAGTAAAGTTGAATTCTTTATCAATTGCTTCCATTTCTTTTGCAGTTATATCAGTAGGAAGATGGTTAATAAAATGCTGTTTTTCTGCTGTAGTTGTGATTTTTTTGCTTAAACCTGCAACGCCAGTTTCTCTCCAGCTTTTTTGGATTGCGTCAATAGCATCAAAATCTGCAGAACTTACAGGAAGAATGTTTGACGGAATTCCCGGTTTGTAAATCCAATTGTCTAATTGGATTTTATCTGCTAAAGCTTTGTCGCCTTTAATAAGGTTTTCGTTGATGTATTTAACGAAATCTTCTGTTGTAATAGATTGAAAAGCGTGGGAATCAAAATAATTTTTAATAAACGGATCGAATTTTTCACGCCCGACAGCATTTTCAATAACTCTTAAAAAAGCATATCCTTTTACGTAAGGAATCATGCTGATACCTTCGTCAGGGTTTCTTCCTGTCAAGCTAACTTTTAATCTTGTGTCTGGATTTGTATCTCCATATTCGGCAACATTATCAACCAATTCTTTATTGGTGATAACATTCTGCATGTCAAATTCTTTCTTCCCGAAGATTGCTTCTCCAATTCTATGCTCAACATAAGTAGTAAAACCTTCGTTTAACCAAATATCATCCCAAGTTGCGTTTGTAACTAAGTTTCCGCTCCAGCTGTGTCCCAATTCGTGTGCTAGTAAACTCGTAAGAGAACGATCTCCAGCAATTACCCCAGGAGTTAAGAAAGTCAAGTTTGGATTTTCCATTCCGCCATAAGGGAAACTTGGAGGTAAAACCAAAACATCATAACGTCCCCAGCGGTATGGCCCGTATAGTTTTTCGGCAGCATTTACCATTTTTCCTAATTCAGCAAATTCATAAGCTGCGCTTTTTAGAACAGATGGTTCTGCGTAAACTCCAGTTCTGTTGTCGATTGCTTGAAATTCGATATCTCCAACAGCAATTGCCATTAAATAAGAAGGAATTGCTTTGTCTTGTTTGAAAGTATAAACTCCAGTATCATTTTTCTTCTGCGGATTTACAGCACTCATAACGGCTAATAAATCTTTAGGAACTGTAACTTTTGCATTGTAAGTAAAACGAATTCCTGGAGAATCTTGACACGGAATCCATGTGCGAGACCAAACACTTTCGCCTTGAGAGAAAACAAAAGGTTTCTTTTTGTCTGCAGTTTGTTCTGGTTTTAACCATTGCAATGCCACGGCATCTTTAGTAGTGTTGTAGTAAATATTTACTTTGGTTGTATTAGGTTCGATTGTAACATGAAGCGGTTTTCCATGAAATTCAGTGGCTGCCCCAAGTTCGAATTTGGTTTCTTTTTCGTCATCGCCTAAAGTTACTTTTGTGATGTCTAAAGTGTTTTCGTCGAAAATAATTTCGTTCCCTTTGCTGATGTTGTCAATTGTCCAAGATGCTTTTCCTGAAATAGTTTGCGTGTCAAAATCAACTTTAATATCAAGATCAAGATGTTTTACAACAGCAAGTTCTGGTTTGGAATAACTGTGTTCGTCTGTAACGACACCTGTTTTTTCTTTCTGCTCTTTTTTCTGGCAGGCAATTGCTGTCAGAAATAAAGTAACAAGAATTAGTTTCTTCATTTTGTGAGGTTTTGAATTTGAGGATGAAAATTAAACAAAAAATCCCGTCCCGAAAAACTTCGGGACGGGATTTTATTATGAACCTTCGACTTCGCTCAGGCTGGCAATTTGAAATTATGCCAACATTGTAACTGGGCTTTCGATGTATTGTTTTAATGTTTGTAAGAACTGAGCTCCAGTTGCTCCGTCAATTGTTCTGTGGTCACATGCTAATGATAACATCATTGTGTTTCCAACTACGATTTGACCGTTTTTAACTACTGGTTTCTCAACAATTGCACCTACAGAAAGGATAGCAGAGTTTGGTTGGTTGATAATTGAATTGAATTCAGTAATACCAAACATTCCAAGGTTAGATACTGTAAAAGTACTTCCTTCCATTTCTTGTGGTCCTAATTTTTTGTTTTTAGCTCTTCCAGCAAGATCTCTTACTGAACCACCGATTTGAGATAAACTCATAGCGTCTGTAAATTTCAATACAGGAACTACTAATCCGTCTTCAACTGCTACAGCAACACCAATGTTTACGTGGTGGTTGATGATGATAGCATCTTCTTTCCACTGAGAGTTGATTTTTGGATGTTTTTTCAATGCTAAAGCACAAGCTTTGATTACCATATCGTTGAAAGATACTTTTGTATCTGGAACGCTATTGATAGCAGCTCTTGCTTGCATTGCTTCGTCCATACTTACTTCGATCACTAAGTTGTAGTGAGGCGCAGTAAACAAAGATTCTGCCAAACGTTTTGCAATGATTTTACGCATTTGAGAATTTTTGATCTCTTCTGTGTAAACTTCTCCAGCAGGAACAAAAACTTTTGGTGCAGCAGGAGCAGAAGCTTCTTGTTTAGCAGCAGGTGCAGAAGCAGTTTGTGTTTGAGCAGATGGAGTAAAGTTCTCGATATCGCTTTTTACGATACGTCCGTTTTCTCCAGAACCTTTAACTTGAGATAATTGGATTCCTTTGTCAGAAGCAATTTTCTTAGCTAATGGTGAAGCTAAAATTCTTCCTCCGTTTGAAGTTTCAGCAGCAGCTTCAGGTGCTTTTTCAGCAGCAGGAGCAGCTTTTTCTTCTGCAGCAGGAGCACTTGCAGTTGCAGCGCCTCCAGCAGTAAAGTTATCAGCAACTCCAGAAATATCAGTTCCTGCAGGTCCAATGATAGCTAATAAGCTGTCAACAGGAGCGGTGTTTCCTTCTTGAATTCCGATGTATAATAATGTACCAGCATTGAAAGACTCAAACTCCATTGTCGCTTTGTCTGTTTCAATTTCTGCTAAAATATCGCCTTCAGCTACAGTATCGCCAACTTTTTTCAGCCAAGTTGCTACAGTACCTTCAGTCATTGTATCACTTAAACGTGGCATAGTTACAACTATAACACCTTTTGGTAATTCAGCAGCTTTTGCAGGAGCAGCAGTTTCAGTTTTTGCTTCAGCAGCAGGAGCATCCGTTTTTGGAGCTTCAGCAGCAGGAGCATCACCACCAGCTAAAAGAGCAGAAATATCTTCTCCTTCTTTACCAATGATAGCTAATAGTGAATCAACAGGAGCAGTTTCTCCAGCTTGAATTCCGATATGTAAAAGAGTTCCTTCGTTAAAAGATTCGAACTCCATTGTAGCTTTGTCTGTTTCGATTTCAGCTAAGATATCACCTTCGCTTACTTTGTCGCCTACTTTTTTAAGCCAAGTTGCTACCGTTCCTTCAGTCATAGTATCGCTCAAACGAGGCATTGTTACTTTAATCGCCATGATATTATAATTTATGAGGTGTAAATGGATAGTCTTCTTGTGCGTATACTACATCGTATAATTGTTGTAAGTCTGGGTATGGAGATTCTTCAGCGAATTTCGCACACTCTTCAACTAAGTCTTTAACTCTTTGGTCAATTACTTCAATTTCTTCTTGTGTAGCATATTTTTGATCCAAGATTACATCAAGAACTTGAGTAATTGGGTCGATTTTTTTGTACTCTTCAACCTCTTCTTTCGAACGGTATAATTGTGCATCAGACATAGAGTGTCCTCTGTAACGGTACGTTTTCATTTCAAGGAAAGTTGGTCCGTCTCCGCGACGCGCTCTTTCGATAGCTTCGTGCATTGCTTCAGCAACTTTTACAGGGTTCATTCCGTCAACAGGTCCGCAAGGCATTTCATAACCTAAACCTAATTTCCAGATGTCAGTGTGGTTTGCAGTTCTTTCTACAGAAGTTCCCATTGCGTAACCATTGTTTTCAACGATAAATACAACTGGAAGTTTCCATAACATAGCCATGTTAAAAGCTTCGTGAAGAGAACCTTGTCTAGCAGCACCATCACCAAAGTAAGTCATAGTAACACCGCCAGTGTTGAAATATTTGTCTGCAAAAGCAATACCTGCCCCAACTGGGATTTGAGCACCTACGATTCCGTGTCCTCCGTAAAAACCATGTTCTTTAGAGAAAATGTGCATAGAACCTCCCATACCTTTAGAAGTTCCTGTTGCTTTTCCTAAAAGTTCTGCCATTACGTTTCTAGGATCAACTCCCATACCAATTGGCTGAACGTGGTTTCTGTAAGCAGTAATCATTTTATCTTTGGTCAAATCCATAGCGTGGAGTGCGCCAGCTAATACAGCTTCTTGACCATTATATAGGTGTAGAAAACCTCTAACTTTTTGTTGAATGTATAATGCTGCAAGTTTGTCTTCAAACTTTCTCCAAAGTAGCATGTCCTCATACCACTTTAAATATACCTCTTTTGTAACTTCTTTCATCTGAATTCTTTCTTTTGCTAAAGTTGTTTGTGTTATCGATTATTGTGCCTGTAACGCAAAATAGTTTCCTCCCACAAATTTGCGCCCGAAAGGTCGGGATGCAAAAATAAGACATTACATTTAAGAACTAAAATTAAAACGATACTTTTTGGCTTTTTTTTACAAGAACTTTTTGTCGAACATCAATGGGAGTAAATTTTTTAGGGATGATGATTTATAAATTTCACCAATTTCTCCCATAAAATAGATTTCAATAGGGGTGTCTTGTTTTATTTCGTATTCTGCTATTGATTGGCGACACGATCCGCAAGGCGGAATAGGAGCAGTGGTCTGATTGATGTCTGAAGCTGCTGTAATTGCCATTTTTAAGATTTTTGCTTCTGGATACGTGCTTCCTGCGTAAAAAATCGCAGTTCTTTCTGCACAAAGTCCAGACGGATAAGCGGCATTTTCTTGATTAGAACCTAAAATAACTTTACCATTGTCTAAAAGTAAAGCAGCTCCAACTTTAAATTTTGAATAGGGTGCATAAGCTTTTTTTCTAACCTCGATGGCTTGATGCATTAAATCCTGAATTTCCGTTGGAAGTTCATTTAGGGTATCAAATATGGTAAATGATGTTGTTATTTCGATTTCTTTCATCTGTTTTTAAGGGAAAAAAAATCCAAATTCCTAAAATGCCGGAATTTGGATTGAATTATTTTTATTTTAAACTTTCTCTTTAATACGTTTCGTATTTGTCTCCAAAGTTAAACGTTAAAGAGAAACGAAGTGTGTTTTCTAAAGGATTTTTTATTTTAGATGCTGAGAATAAGTACGACACATCGATTTTCATAATGTTGTATTTGAATCCTGCTCCTAAAGAGAAAAATTGTTTAGCACCTTTTTCTGGGCTTTCATGATAATATCCTAAACGCATTGCAAAAGCATCTTGATACATATACTCTGCAGCTACGCTATACGTTACTTCTTTTATTTCTTCTTTAAATCCGCCGGGTGCATCTCCAAAAGATTTAAAGATTCCTTGAAACCAGCCAATGTCATTATAATTTCTATAACCAATGTCTGTCGCTTCTTGTTGAGAAATATCTTCTGGATCGTCAAAATCCCCATCGCCGTTTACGTCTACAGGTGTTCCAATTCCTGGAGGAGTCGGAACTAAAAGTTTAGTAAGCTCAGCACTTAAAGTAAGTTTGTTGTAATCATCAAAGATAAAATCAAATCCTCCTCCTAATCTTAAATTTGCAGGTAAGAAGTTTGTGCTTACGTCGTCGTTATCATAGCTAATTTTTGGTCCCATGTTTTGGAAGTTAACACCGGCTCTCCATCTACCATTGAAATCTTGATAAGCAATTTCTTCAGATTGGTAAAAAGCTGCCACATCAACAGCAAAAGATCTTGCAGATGTAGCATCAACTTCTTCTGAAGCAACTTTTAAGTTTGAACTGATGAAACGTCCGGCAACAGCCATCGAGAATTTCTCGCTTAATTTTAATGAATAAGATCCGTCTAAGGCAAATTCGTTTGGATTTACTTCTCTTACGGCCTCATTTGGGTCTCCAGTGTATCTTAATTCAATTCCTCCAAAACCAAAATAACGAAAACTTCCTGCAAAGGCACTTTTTTCGTTGATTTTGTTGTAGTACGTAATCTGGCCTAATGAGATATCATTGGCAAGATCTGTTAAATAAGGAGTGTAACTGATAGAAAGCCCTTGTGCATCTTCAGAAAATGCATACTTTGCAGGGTTCCATTGTTGAGAGAAAACGTCTGCAGAAGTGGCGACACCTTGATCTGCCAAACCTGCTGCTCTAGCATCAGCAGCGACTAATAAAAAAGGTACTCCGGTAACAATAGGTCTTGATTCCTGAGCCCTAGAATTGTAAATGCTAAAAATACAAATTAATAAAAGTGATAGTTTTTTCATTTATGGGACTAATGTTTTTGGTGGTGCAAATATATATAATATTATAGGATGACAAGCTTTTCGTATTTTTCTGCTTTTTTATTTGTTAAATTAGATTTTACAGTCAGTTTGTAAATATACACTCCTTTTCCGATTTTGTCACCAAAATCGTCTCTTCCGTCCCATGTTATTTCTCTAGATAAAAAACCTTCTGTTGTAATCGTTTGATTTTTTGTCCAAACTACTTTTCCTGTAATAGTCATTACTTGTACTTGTACGTCTAATGGTTCATAAGGTCTATTGTGCGAAAACCAGAATTGGGTATAAGTTGAAAATGGATTTGGATAATTAAGAACGTGTGATAGTGTCAAGGAATCGTCTCCTACCACTGTAAATTGGATTTCACTCGTTACGGGATTATTGTAAACATCCCAAGCGGTAAAGCTTATAGTGTGCAGTCCAGGGGCTAAATTTCGGAAAGGAAAACGTAAATTTCCATTAGTGTAATCGTCTAATTTTGTTTGGTAATAATCATTCAAAATATAAGGATTACTCACATCTCCGTCTAAAATAGCGACAATATCGTGTCCGATTCCACTTGCTGTATTAATTCCGTTTTCATCTTCTAAAAAAGCCAAAAGAAAAGGCGATTCATTCGTTATTCCACCAGATACAAAAGTTTCGTCGTTCATATATAACTTCACTTTTGGACTTATATTGTCCTGAGGTGCATTTTCGTTAATTCCTCCAATTTTGATCGTATTGTTGTATCCTGTTTGGTTTTCTAGCGATTCGTTTTTCTTTGAATAAAAACTGATTCTTCCGTTGTCAACAGGGATTCTAATATCTCTAGGCACAACAAAGCTAAATTCAAATTGTCCGTTGGTAACAGATGCATTTCCTCTAAAAATGGTTTCTCCCAAAGTTTTAAATTGCATTGGAGGGCTAAATCCGTCGTTGTTTAAAGTGGTGTTTGTGATTAATTTATCGAAAATGGCCGTTGCCAATTCTCCGTTATAATTGCTTAAAAGCGTATTGTTTTCGTCTGTGATTTCTCCTGAAATTTTAATTTTTGACAATGATTTTAAATCAGGAATTGCCTGCGAAATCACAATATCGTTTACTTTAGTTAAATTAATTCGTGGTTTTGGAATAGCAAGCATTAAAGCAGGATCTCCTAAATAAAAGACAACATTGCTGGAAGAGCTTGGGTTTTCGTTTTTGGATATTCTTAAAGACTCTGCAATAGTGTTGTATTGATTTGACCCATAAGAAAGAAGGTTTTTGCTGAGCGTTTTATTGAATTCTTCCGCGTTTGCTTGACCGATTTCGCGAATTGTTGTGAGCATTGAAATAGCTCCTCCTTTTGGATTCCAGAAAACATATTCTCCAGCAGTTGGTCTCGTCGGATCGTCAAAACGAGAAAATTCACAGGTAATGGTAATAAATAAAGGGTATTTGTATTGGTTGGTCAAGTTTTGCCCATCTGATTTTTCCCAAATTCTTTCGCTTGCTAGTCCGTCCTCTCCACCATGACCTAAATAGTTAAATATTAAAGCGCCTTTTTCGAAAGCATTAAAAAAGTCGGTTCTGGCTTTAGGATATCGCGCTCCGCCCGCAGAAGCTTCTTGTGCGTAAGAGTCTAGAAATATTTTGTCGATATTAAAAAAAGGCTTTTCTGTTGCAATTTGATCTGCAAGAGCATTTTGGTTTGCTTGTAACGTCTGATCGCCAGCTTTGTCTGAATCATCACTAATTAAAACAACATTATTTCTCCAATTTCCGTACGATTTTGTGTCGTAATATTCAAAGACTTTGTTCACCATTTCCTGCGCTTGGGCATTATCTGAAACTAGCATTCTTCCTACGGCTATGTCTATTCCTGCAAGAGACGGAATAATAACTCCTTCGTTAGAATCCATTAATCCGTAAAAATCATCAGAAGCAAAAGAAGATTCTCCGACAGTATTACTTATTAGAGATTGATATATAGGTACAATATTGGTATTGTTTGAGATTCGATCTTTATAATCAAACGAAGCGTCTCCAAATAAGTTTACGTAACGTACTCTTTTTTCTGGAGAAGAAGCATTATTGTAAATATATCTGATACAATTTCGAATAGCGGCAATATCTTGTTTGCCAGAAGAAAATTCTTGATAGATATTTTCTAAGGCAATCACTTTTACATTTAAATTGGAATTGGTTCTGTGAAAACTCGCCAATCTTTCTGCTTGTGACGCTAATGCCTTTGGAGTTATAATTACATAGTCAATATCCTGAAAAGAACTTTGATTGTTTCTGAAAATTGTTCCTTTTAAGTTCTGGTTGGCAACTTTTGACTGATTTTCTTTTAGTGGCGTATAATAGTCAGAAGCATCTATTGCGATATATTTTCTAACTTCTCCCAAATTGGCCTTAAAGCTAAAAGAAGCTTGATTGGCATTTTCGATTTTATATACATTATATAGGTCAGTAATGTCCCAGATTTGCGTTATTCCAGATGCATTTCCGATGGTGTAATTGGCAATTCCTGCTTTAGAGCCAGCATCGTTGTATTGAAAATGAAATTGTTTGCCTGTTCCTAAAAGTTTTCGTTTGGCAATAAGATTGATATAATCTAAATAACCTTTAGATCCTGGAACACCATTATTATTATAGGTAAGTTTTATTTTGATATTGTCTGTTCCGGTAAATTCTGTATTTGCTGGAAGTTTTCCCGTCCTATATTTAGTGTCAGAGTTTGCAATTAAAGATGGAAAGCTTATGGATCCTACATTTTGTGTGTTTGCGGCTACTGAAAAAGAAGTGCTGGTTAAAGATGCAGATGCCGCGCTTACTTCTATTTTTACAGGCACAGTGGCATCAAGGTTTGGGAAATTAAATGAAAATTCCTGTTCTTGATTGATATCAAACGACTCGCCGAGCCATTGACGACCGAGGTGCACAATGTTGGTTTGGTCAATTTCGTGATATTGATAGTCATCAAACGTGTTTAGATCTAAGGTGCTATTTCCTGCTGGCTGATTTAAGTTTTGAATTCTTTTGCCATCTCCGCCAGAAGCCGTAATATAATA
Source organism: Flavobacterium sp. LK-23 (assembly GCF_058135255.1). Classification (NCBI taxonomy): domain Bacteria; kingdom Pseudomonadati; phylum Bacteroidota; class Flavobacteriia; order Flavobacteriales; family Flavobacteriaceae; genus Flavobacterium; species Flavobacterium sp. LK-23. The sequence continues at coordinate 119,099 of NZ_JBYUVT010000001.1, read as the reverse complement.
ATAGGACTTGGTATCGTATAAATTTAAGTTAGTTTGGTTTTCAGAGCTCCAACTGTCAGGCCCTTCGGCATAAAAAAGAATGTAATCTTCATTGTTAAAAGTGCCATCATTTTCACCTATTATCTGTATAGTGTTTTCTGTTAAATCATCGGGATAATAACTGTCATTAGGAAGGGGGAGCATTCTTCCTCCGTTTCCATAAATTTTGATTTTCCTAGGATCAGCTTTAGAAGGGTCAAATCCTAAACTTTGCAAAAAAGATCGGTTTATTCTGTAGACACCAGATTTCTGAATATAAAAGCGATACCAATCTCCAGATGCTAAGACAGAATTTGAGATTGCTGCCGATTTTTGAAAGGAAGAAGTAGATGCTGTTCGTCCTGTTGTGTTGCCAATAAAGTAAGAAAATGACTTGATGCGTTTGTAGCTGTTTCCTTCCTTAATTATAGGGGATAAGGAAAGGAAAGTATATCTTTTGTCTCTTGCATTGGTGACTATTAATGATTCATTTGGTTTTTCCGGTATGTTTTCAAGTGTTAAATCTCCTAAATCTGCTCTCGAAACCGATTCATAAATGACATTACTAATTTGTGCCGAACTACTGCCTGAAGCGTTAGGTTGATTCAGATTTTGGAGGAACATTATGTTTTTTTTTGTAGTGTCGAAGCGAAAACTACTTCCTGAGAAGAATGGAATTGTAATTTTATTTTCGCCATAATTTACCTCTTTTTTGTTTTGCCAATCTATCGTTATGCTCCCATTTATCTGGGAAAACGAAAGAATTGGGATCAGTAAAAGAGAGATAAGAATTGCTTGTTTCATGAGTTAAAAAACCGAAATTTAATTAAAAAATAATTAGTAAGTAAAAATATAGTATTTCATGTTACAGTAAATAATAAAAAGTATATTTTTGCGTTCGTAACTAAAGGTTATTTTCTGGAAAAAACAGCTAAATAAAATTATTAGAACAGATGTTGCCAATTAAATGTTAATTATTATATTGCAGCACCTAAATTTATCACCTAAGAATGAGTATGAAAGTAAACAAAATTGTAGTCTTGCAGTTAATGATGTCAATGGTATTGATGTTGGGCACGGCTAGTTGTAGCAAAAAATCGAGTTCGAGCCATGCTTCTAGAGCTACAGGCTGGGATGTAGATAGTCAGAATGGAACTGCTGCCAGAAATGCAGGTAAAAAACAACAGGCTGGTCCTGGTTTGGTTTTTGTTGAAGGAGGTACGTTTACTATGGGTAAAGTACAGGATGATGTTATGCATGATTGGAATAACACACCAACTCAACAACACGTTCAATCATTCTATATGGATGAAACCGAAGTTACGAACGGTATGTACTTAGAATACCTAGAGTGGTTAAAGAAAGTTTTTCCACCAACAGAAGAGAATTACAAGAATATTTATGAAGGAGCATCTCCTGATACATTAGTTTGGAGAAATCGTTTAGGATACAACGAAACGATGACTAATAACTATTTAAGACACCCATCTTATGCTAACTATCCTGTAGTTGGTGTTAACTGGATTCAAGCAGTTGAGTTTAGTAAATGGAGAACAGACCGTGTAAACGAGGCTGTTTTAGAGAAAAATGGGTATCTTAAAAAAGGTGCAAAAACAAATGATGTAAGTGCTGAAAGTTTATTTAATACTGAAGCTTACGTTGCTTCTCCATCTACAACTTATGGAGGAAACGAAGAGTTAGTGTTGAAGAAAAATCCTAACGGAAGAAAACCTAGAGCTGGTAAAGATGGTGTAGTTCCTGAAGAGAAAAACGTTTATGCTCAGCGTTCTTCTGGTATCATTTTGCCAGAATATAGACTTCCTACTGAAGCAGAATGGGAATATGCAGCTGCTGCAGACGTTGGACAAAGAGAATACAACATCTACAAAGGACAAAAGAAATACCCTTGGTCTGGAGATTATACACGTTCTAACAAACGTAAAAACAAAGGTGACCAATTGGCTAACTTTAAACAAGGAAACGGTGATTACGGTGGAATTGCAGGTTGGTCAGATGACGGAGCTGATATTACAAATGAAGTAAAAAGTTATGCACCAAACGATTTCGGTCTTTATGATATGGCAGGAAACGTTGCAGAATGGGTAGCTGACGTTTACAGACCTATTATTGATAATGAAGCAAATGATTTCAACTACTACAGAGGAAACCAATACGCTAAAAACAAAATCGGTAAAGATGGTAAACTTGAAATCGTTTCTACTGCTACAATTAAATATGACACTTTAAGTAATGGTAAAGTTATCGCTAGAAACCTTCCTGGAGAAATTGCTCAGGTTCCGGTTGACGAGCAAGAGACATATTTAAGACAAAACTTTAGCACTAGCGACAATATCAACTACAGAGATGGTGATAAACAATCTTCTAGATATTTTGATTTTGGTGACTCAGAGTCTGGATCTAAAACAGAGCAGGCAATGTACAACTCTCCTAAACATAATGTTACAACAGACAGTTTAGGAAAAATGATCAGAAAATATGATAACTCTAGTAAACGTACTACTTTGATCGATGATAAAGTAAGAGTTTACAAAGGAGGATCTTGGAGAGATAGAGCTTACTGGTTAGATCCAGCTCAAAGAAGATATTTCCCACAAGATATGGCAACTGATTACATCGGTTTCAGATGTGCAATGTCTAGAGTAGGTTCTAAAGCTGAAAAAAGAAAATCTCCTAGAAACTAAGATTTAGGAATTATAATATCAAAAATTCCAAATTCCAAAAGCTGAATATTCAGTATGGAATTTGGAATTTTTTTATTGTTTTTTTTCTACTTTTATGACATATTAAAAAAATTATAAATGAATATTCAAGACATTCATAACTTATATTTAAAGTGCAGTTCTCTGTCTATCGATACAAGAAAAATCGAAAAGGACTCGATGTTTTTTGCTATTAAAGGAGAGAATTTTGATGCTAATACATTTGCTAAAGAAGCATTAGATTTGGGAGCTTTATTTGTTGTTATTGACAACGAATCCTATTTTATTGACGATAGGACTATTTTGGTAAAAAATAGTTTGGAGACGCTTCAGGAGCTGGCAAAGTTTCACCGTGCTTATTTAGCACTACCAATTGTTGCTTTAACAGGTAGTAACGGAAAAACGACGACAAAAGAATTAATCAATGTTGTTTTGTCAAAAAAGTATAAGACAAAAGCGACTGTTGGTAATTTAAATAATCATATTGGCGTTCCTTTGACCCTGCTTTCTTTTACAAAGGAAACAGAAATCGGAATTGTAGAAATGGGTGCCAACCATCAAAAAGAAATTGAATTTTTGTGTCAGATTGCACAGCCTGATTTTGGCTATATAACCAATTTTGGAAAAGCGCACTTGGAAGGTTTTGGCGGAGTTGAAGGTGTAATAGCAGGAAAAAGTGAAATGTACCAATATCTTTCTGCAAACGGGAAAACTGTTTTTGTAAATTTAGAAGATCCGATTCAGATAGAGAAATCAGCAGGCATAAAGTCTTTTACTTTTGGAATAAAAAAAGAAAAGGCAGACTTAAATATACAGAATATTACGGCAAACCCTTTTGTTGCTATTGAGTACAATGATTTTTCAATCGAATCTCATTTAATTGGGCTGTACAATGCCAACAACATAAATGCAGCTACTGCAATCGGGAAATATTTTGAGGTAAAAGAAAGTGATATTAAGAGTGCTATTGAGAATTATATTCCAGCTAATAATAGATCTCAAATGATGCAAAAGGGCTCCAATGAGATTATTTTAGATGCTTATAATGCCAATCCGAGCAGTATGGCGGTGGCGATTACCAATTTCTTGCAATTGGACAAGAAAAATAAGATTATGGTTCTTGGGGATATGTTCGAATTGGGAGATGAAAGTCTTCACGAGCATAAAGTTATAATTGATTCTTTAGCAGATCAAAAACAGGCTTTATGTTTTCTCATAGGAAAATCTTTTTTCGCTAATAAGATTCCGAGTGAAAATATTCTATTTTTTGAAACATTCGATGCTTTTGCTGAATTTTTAAAAACCTTCAGCTTTCAGTCTAATATGATATTGATAAAAGGTTCGCGAGGCATGGCCTTAGAACGAACTTTAGATTATATTTAATTAAAAAGAGAAGCCATTCAAATTTGAATGGCTTCTCTTTTATATACTCATTAAAAATCCGATTAGGTTTTCCTTTTTGTTTAGGCCTAATTTCTTTCTTAAACGATAACGAGCTAACTCGACTCCACCTGTAGAAATGTTCATAATTTCGGCTATTTCTTTGGTAGACATATTCATTAATAAATAAGTAGATAAATCTAATTCTCTTGGAGAAATGGTTGGATATTGTCCTTTTAATCGCTTTAGAAACTCAAAATGAACGTTTTTAATGTGTTTTTCGAGGTCTTTCCAACTCTTGTCTGTATTTACTTCTTTTACAATGCTTTTATGTAATTTGCTAAACTCAGATTTGGTGTTTTCGTCCAAAATTCCAGTGTCAATATCTTTCAGTTTATGAATGATTCCGTTTAAAACTTTGTTCTTTTTTACAACTTGTAAAGAGTTATTTACTAGTTCTTTATCCTTTGCTAGGATTTTGATTTGAAGCTTGTCATTTTTCAGCTTTTCAATTTCTTTTTCCAAGTCATGTTGTTCGTGTCTGATTTTAGACTCCTTTTCAAGATATAGTCTTCTTTGTTCGATGGTTTCATAATACCTATTTTTTCTAATCTTCAGTTTAATTCTAACTGAGATTAAATACGCGCCAAGCAGAATAAGAACCAGATAAAATAAGTAAGCCAAAAAGTGCCTGTACCATGGCGGAGATACTGTAAATTCTACTTCTGTGATGCTAGATTCTATACCATAGCTATTTCGGGCTTTTAGTTTCATTACATAATTGCCCTCTCTAAGATTGGTATATTCTTTTATTGCTGTAGATGACCATCCGCGCCAGTTTTCTTCAAAAGGTTCTAACTTATAGGAGTACATTACGTTTTCCTGATTTTCATATGTTGGTGACGCAAAAGTAAATTTGACACGATTGTATTTATACGGTATGCTGTAGGATTCTAGTTTATTGGCCAAATTACCAGTTAAAATAGTGTCTCCAGGATTGGTAAAGCTTTCAATAAAAGCTTTTGGTTTTGTCATAAAAGTGTTTGGAATGGTTGAGTTATAATGCGCCAAACGATCAGTTAATCCTATAAAAATATTCTGAGGATCTATTGCATTTACAGAGATGTAATTGTTAACCAAATTCCCCGTTAAATTTGAAAAAATAGCTTGTTTTTTCGTGAAAGTTCCATTCTTGTTTTTGACTAATACGCCCAGAGATTCGTTAAATGCATACCAAAGGTTTCCGGCAGAATCTTCAATTAAGGTATTAATAGTAGGAATTCCGTTGAATAGGTTTGTTAATTTTTTATCTTCAAAAAAAGCTTCTTGCTCAACAGAATATCTGAAAAAATGATTTTTTACTTGAAAATAGACTTTGCCATTTATATTCTGCAGGCTGTTTATTCCTTTATACTTTTCTGATATGTTGACGTGCTTTTTTATGAAATCAAAGCGTTGTAAATCTTCAGATAATTTTACTTGATATAGGAAAGGGTTTTTCTTTAGCCAAAGATAATTCGCATCAATTTCTACAGAAAAATTATTGGTCGTTTCATCAAAACCTTTTACCTGATGTAAATAATCGTACCCAGTGGCTGATCGTTTAAAGACAGAAAACCCATTGTAGCTTTCGCCTATTATATAGTTTTCATGATCGGGTATTTTTTTGAAGCCAAAATATCCTTTATTATCCAATATCTTTGAAACCCTGTTGTTTTCAATAATTAAGGCTCCGCTATTACTGGCGCATATTAATACATCGTTTAAAACCTGAATGTTCCAAACTTGCGAAATTGTTCCTTCAACTCTTGTAAACGGACTGTCTTTAAAAGAACCTCCCCAAGAATGATAAAATAATCCCTGGTTGGTTGCGACATAAAGATTCCCGTTATACATCGTAGAGGCGTATACAGTGCCTATATTATAACTGTAATCAAAATAGGAGAAAGGAGAATTTTCATTTATAAAAGTGATACCATTATCTAGTCCGAGCCAAATATTACTTTTGTTGTCAACAAATGAAGCTAGAATTGTATTGTTCTGAATTCCTTTTTGGCGGTTTAAATGTTGGATTATTTTTCCGTTTAGATCGCAGATAATGGCTCCGTCTAATACCGAATTAAGTATTATAAATTTATTTTTGATGATAGATCCGCCGAGCGAAGTGTTTTTCTTTATAAATTCATTGGCTTCAGTTGCCCATGGTTTAATAATGCCATTTTCGGACACAAAAAGTCCTTTTTCTAAAGTAGCGTATAATAATTTATTGTTAGGCAATGGGAAAAGAGACCATATCTCTTTATCATTAAAAATGGTAGTGCCTTTTATTGCAGTAAGCTTTCTGTTTTTGTATTCGAGTACACCTAATGTTTTATCTTGAAAATAAAGTCTGTTGTTTACTAAAAATGAAAATTGAAATTTATGAGGAGCTGTAAGGGTTGTGACTTTTTCATTTTTTAGAAAAAATACTTTGCTGAAAGACTGAAAGATAACTTCTCCATTAAAAATATGAATTCTCCATATTAGGTTGATGTTTTCTTTGTCTATTGGACTCAATAAATTATAGAGAGAGTGATATTTTAATATTCCTTTTTCGTCGTTTTTGAAATAGCCAAATTCGTTATTTCCTCCAACAAATATTCGTCCTAAAGCATCAATTTTTAAACTTCTGATCTCAGATTTGTTTGGTAAAGAGTATTTGTGCCAGTTTGAGCCGTCAAATTGAATTAAACCGCTGTTATTAGCGAAATAAATATTTCCATTTTTATCCTGATCAATACTCCAATTTTGAGTTCCACCTTTATATTCTGATCTTTTATAGTTTTTTATGTCTGGAATTCCAATATTTTTTACTTGCGAAAAACCTTTAATTTGTAAGAATAATAACAAAATTAATGTAAAAATTCTAACTATGTATTTCATAAAATTTTAAATATATTTTTATTAGAAATGCTTTATTTTGATTTTAAATTGTTGATTTATCAATCACGATAAATCTTGTTTTTTGATTTTTTTATAAATTATAACGTAATAGTTACTCTTCTGCTCATGTAATATACGTTTTTTTTAATTAACATTTTTATAACAATTTTTTTTAAAAATTAAAGCTCAGTAAATGAGTTGATTAAAAGATAAATGTTGTGTTTTTGTAGTGTGTTAATATTTAGTTTGAAGTGTTTTTGTAAAGATTTTTAATAAGAGTTTATTCAAATTTAACATTATCATTGCATTAAATTACTAATTAATTAACCAAAATTTTTAGAAAAATGAAATTGACAAAATTATTTATTTTTTGTATTTCGTCTTTACTGTTTTCTGTTGTCGCATTAGCTCAGGATGTGACCATAAATGGAATCATTAATGACGAAAGTGGATTACCCGTCCCAGGTGCGACGGTTTTAGTAAAGGGAACCAATAAAGCAACTGCATCTGACTTTGATGGGAAGTTTCAGATTAGTGCTCCCTCTAACGGAACTTTGACTATTAGTTTCGTTGGTTTTGAAACTGTAAATGAAGCAATAGGAGGAAAAACCAAGCTTACTATTGTTCTTAAAGCAGTATCTCAAAGTTTAAATGAAGTTGTGGTTATCGGATACGGTACACAAAAGAAAGCTTTGATTACGGGTGCTTCTACTAACTTAAAAGGAGAAACACTAAAAGAATTGAATACAGGATCGGCAATGGAAGCTCTTCAAGGTATTGCGCCAGGTATTAGTATTACAAGAAATAGTGGTGCGCCAGGAGCGGGTACAAAAGTTGTTATTCGTGGTATTGGTACCATTGGGTCTTCAAATCCGTTGTATATCGTAGATGGAGTTGCTGTTGGAGATATTGATTATCTAAGCCCTTCGGATATCGAATCTATAGATGTTCTTAAAGACGCGGCTTCTGCTGCAATCTATGGTTCTAGAGCAGCAAATGGAGTTGTTTTGGTAACTACAGTGAAAGGACGTAAAGGAAGACCAGCTAAAATTTCTTATGACACTTATTTTGGAATTCAGAACATCTACAAAAATCTGGATCCTTTAAATGCACAAGAATACATGTACATCATGGATGAAGGAAGAGTAAATGACGGCCTTGCTCCAAATGATTGGAAAACAATGTTGACTACCAACGATTGGTTAGAGAGAAATTATCCTGGAGCTGGAACACAGCTTGGAGAAGAGATCTGGAATAAACTGCAAAATGGTTGGACAGGAACGAACTGGATCAATGAAATGTCTAAAAAGGATGCTCCTGTAGTGAATCATTCGATTAATATTACTGGAGGAACTGAAGATATTACGTATTCATTTGGGGTTTCTTATTTTGATCAAGACGGTATACTAGGTGGAAATATAGTAGATGCTGGATTTAAAAGATTAACCGCAAGGATGAATACCCAAATGGTTTTGAAAAAAAATGAAAGCCATAATATTATCACTATTGGAGAGAATTTAACTTATACCAATATTCAAAAGAGAGATGTTTCAAATGGAAACATTTATGGAAACGACTTGCACAACGCTCTTACACAAAATCCGTTACAGCCTGCTTATTGGCAAACAGCAATTGATAGAAATATCAACGAATACGGATTTACTCCTACATTGGATGGGTTAAATACAAATCAAACCAATCCTTTGGCGGTAATGTATTACAGAAGTAATTACAATTATCCAAAAGATCATAAAATTATTGGGAATGTATTTGTAGAGATTGAGCCAATTTCTAACCTGAGATTTAAATCAGTTTATGGAATCGATTCATGGTTTGGATACAATAGAACAATGAACCCAACCTATCATTTGGGAGTACTTTACAATGATGCTATTGATGGCGCTACGCAATCTCAGTATTTTGGTGCTAACTCAACATGGACGAATACAGCTGCGTATCAGAAACAAATTGGTAATCACAATATTAATGCAGTAATTGGTACAGAGTTATGGCAAAGAATTGTTGATAATAATGTATATGGTTCAAGAAACGGTTTATTGTTTCCAAATGATCCAAAGTATTCTTATTTAGATAACACTAAGAGCCCTGGAACTGTTGCTGATATTAATACAACAGGCTTTGATAAAGCAGCGGGTGGTGGTGCTATTATGTCTTATTTTGCACGTGCTCAATACGATTATAAAGAGAAGTATCTTCTTTCTGCTGTTATACGTCGTGACGGATCTTCAAACTTTGGTGATGGACACAAGTATGGTAATTTCCCTTCAGTTTCTGCAGGATGGGTTGTTACAAAAGAAGATTTTATGGCAAGTACTTCAAAATATCTTAATTTCTTGAAGTTAAGAGCAAGCTGGGGGCAAAACGGTAATCAATATACTGATTATGCTTTCTATTATTCATCTAGTATTAAATATGCTTTCCCTGGGTATTTCTTTGGAGACACAAAACCAGTTTCTGGACAGACTGCATATCCTTCAACAGTGCCAAATCCAGATGTTAGCTGGGAAACGTCAGAACAGTTAGATTTCGGATTTGATTCAAGTTTTTTCGATTCAAGATTAGGTGTAACATTTGACTGGTACAAGAAAACAACAAAAGACTGGTTGGTTAAAGCGCAATACCCTGGAACTGCTGGTGCTGATGATCCTTATATTAATGGAGGAGATATTGAAAATAAAGGTTATGAGCTTTCTGTTACTTGGAAAGATAAAATAGGTGGCTTTAAATATGGGGCTACTGTAAGTGGAGCTTTCAATAAAAATAGAGTTACAAGAATTGCAAACGGTAATGGTATCATTAACGGATTATCGCACGTACTATCTCAAGGAACATCAGAGATTTCAAGAGCACAAGTAGGTTATGCGATTGGTTCTTTCTATGGCTTTAAAACAGCAGGAATTTTACAAAACCAACAAGAGGTTGAGGCTTATGTAGGTCCTACAGGTCAGCCTTATTTTAATGATCAGCGTCCTGGTGATGTTCGTTTTGTCGATCTAAATAACGATGGTGTTATAGATGAAAAAGATAAAACAATGTTAGGAGATCCAAATCCTGATTTCCAATTAGGTATCCAATTAAACTTCGAATATAAAAATGTGTATTTAAACACTACAATGGCAGGGAAATACGGAATGCAGGTAATGCAATCTTACAGATCATTTGCTGATAGTCCGAAACAAAATTATACTTCAGATGTTTTTGATCGTTGGCACGGAGAAGGAACTTCGAACAAAATGCCTCGTTTAAGTTCTGTATCAAACAGAAATACAAATTATGTTTCTGATATATACATGCACAATGCTGATTATTTGAGAATTAATAATTTAACTGTAGGTTATAATTTTAATGAAATACTGAAAGATTTTAAATTTATCTCGAATCTTAAATTTTATGTTGCAGTAAATAACTTGTACACATTTACTAAATATGATGGTATGGATCCAGAGGTTCGCTGGGGAGGAGATAATACAAACTATTCATGGGCTTCTGGGGTAGATCTAGGTCTATATCCACAATCGAGAACAGTAATGTTTGGATTAAGTGCAGATTTTTAATATTAAAACATTGACAATGAAAAAACTAAGATATATAATAGCAATTTCAGCAATTTTTGCAGTATCGAGCTGTGATGATTATCTGGATACCGAGAACCTTTCAGAAAAGAGTTTAAATAGTTTTTATAAGAGCCCTACTGATATAAACGAAGCCATGGCAGGTGTTTATAATGCCATTTATACACCAAATGTTCATAGTGAAGAACAAGTTGCTGCCAACTTAATGGATAATATGATGTTTGGCGGTGGTGGTCCTGATGATAAGTCTGCAAAATGGGTAGATAATTTTGAAGACCCTGCTGAAGATACTTATCGCGACATGTGGAAACAATCGTACAATGGAATTTCTAGAGCAAATGCCATTATAGAAAAAGTGCCAACGGCAGATTTTTCTAAGTATTTTAATACACCGCAAGAAGCAGATGATTTTAAAAAGCAAGCGCTTGGTGAAGCTTTATTTATGAGAGCTTTCTTTTATTTCAGATTAGCTAAATTCTTTGGAGGAGTTCCATTGATTGTAACATATGATGCTGATAGATTAGTGCCAAGAGCAACTTATGAGGAGACCTTTGCGCAAATTGCATCTGATTTGAAATTGGCTATTGAAACTTTGCCTTCTACACCATTTACAAGCATTCCAACTTCTAGATATGGACATGCTAATAAATGGGTTGCCGAAGCTTATTTAGGACGTGTATTTTTGTTTTATACTGGATACATGAGCAATATCGAAAAGAAAGCAACCGCAGATTTACCTCTTGTAGGCGGCGGTTCTTTAACAGGAACGCAAGTTGCCTCTTATTTAGATGATTGTATCAATAATAGTGGTCATAAGCTAGCATCTGATTTCAGAAACCTTTGGCCGTATTCTTATGTGAATAAAAGTGCAAAAAGCGATAGTGTATTGCCTTGGGCTGCAGCAGAAGGATTGTCATGGGTTGGTCAAGACGGTGTTACTCCAACATTTGGGACAGGAAATTTAGAGACTATGTTTGTACAAAGATATTCTTTTGGTAATTGGGATTGGACAAATGGTCAGAGCTATACTAATAGACTTGCCCTGTTTAATTCATTACGCGGTAACTCATTGGCGCCTTTCGGAGAAGGCTGGGGATGGTGTACCGTAAACCCAAGATTATATAGCGGCTGGGATGATGCCGACCCAAGAAAAAGAGGTTCTATACTTGAAGTGGGTAAAGCGGATCAAGGAACAGATGGCTATGCCGCAGATAAAGGGGACCATGAAACAGGGTATTTTAATAAAAAATATGTTTCATTACAGCACGACAATGGTAAAGGATCATATGTTGGTATGTTTGTTCAAATGTATGCTTGGTCAATTACAGATATGCAGTTGATGCACGCTCAAGACTTTATTTTTATGCGTTTTGCAGATGTATTATTAATGCATTCTGAAATTACTAAAACAGCTGACGGTATGAATGCGGTAAGAGGAAGAGCACATCTCGGACCGGTTGCCTATTCTCTTGAAAATATTAAAACAGAACGCTTGCATGAATTGGCTTTTGAAGGTTTGCACTGGTTTGACTTAGTTCGTTGGGGAGATGTTGAAACCGCTTTTAATGACGTAACTCAAGTTAGAAATTCTGGTGTGGATGCTAATTATAGTGTAAAATACAGAACCGAAACTAAAGGGTTGGTTCCGATTCCTGAAACTGAAATCAGACTATTGAATGGAGTTTACAATCAAAATCCGGGTTGGTAATATTTAATAACTATTAATAATTAGAAAGATGAAAATTCATAATATAAAATATTTACTAATTGCTGCATTTATGCTGGTCTTTTCGGCATGTGACCCAATTGTAGATGAACAGCATTTACAGAATTCTACAGACGTTGCTGGTGTTCAATTAAAAAGTGTGCAAACCCCTCCTGGCGGAAATAAAATTACTTTAAGTATGGATACGCCTGGTGTTACGGGATATTGGGACTATAATTTAGGAAAAGCGCTTACAAATGAAGTAACTGTTGTTTATCCAATTCCTGGTAAGTCTACTTTTACATTCATAGGAACATTAGGAGGAGAATTTTTTACAAAAACGATAGATGTACAAGTCGACAAACTTGATACTCCATTAGATCAAGATTGGTATGATTTAGTTAGTACTAACACTGCGGCAGGTAAGACTTGGGTTTTTGATGGTGCTGCAGGTACAGGTGAAGCGTATTGGTTTATGTCTCCTCCAGATAATCCTGATTCAGCCATGACTGCATGGTGGAATGCAGGAGATTGTTGTCCTCCTCTAGACGTTGCTGGTAAAATGCATTTTGACTTAAATGGGGCTGCGAATTATAATCATTATCAAACAGCTTCTGCAGCAGCTGAAAAAGGAAGCTTTGTTTTGGATATTGCTAATAAAAAGCTATTTATTACGAATTCAAAGATTTTAGGATATGAAGCTGGGAACACTGCCAATGAGTATAATGTTGTTACACTTACAGAAGATAAATTGGTATTATATGTGCCAAGAAGTTTAAAAGATCCTGGAACTGGTTGGACATTTGTTTATAGACCTGAATAAAATATTTTGTGTTAGTTATTTCGAAAAAGGAAGACTAAAAGATTCCTTTTTCGAATTTCAAACCTTTTATACTTCATTCTAAGAAAGAAGTGTATTTAAGATTTAAACTATGGTTAGTTTAAGTTAAGTTTATTGCCTGGTTAGCCCATAATTTCGATTATGGGCTATTTTTTTGCTTATTGCTTTCCTAGAAGTTAAGTGAATGTGATTGTAAACGATATGCTCTGTAACGCCTCAAAAGGCCTTTTATATCTAGTTTCCTGACCATATCCCAACAAAACTCTTTTTTATTTTCATTTAAGGAAGTATAGGAAATGTACAATGGTGTTTTGAAGCTTTCTAAGGCTTTTTTTTAAGATTCTTTTATTATTCTCTTTTTCTTTTAAAATAAAATTACAATGACTCTTAAAAGCGCTTTAAAAGAAAGTACAATTGCGAGATTAAATTCCAATGAAAAACCAAACTTATTCTGATTTGCGCTAAAAAAGATGTTTTTTCCATTTTTTAAGCTGCTATTTCGCATTATTTTGATCCATAAATCTTTTTAAAAGAAAGTAATTTCCTGTAAAATTTTGCAAAATAAGTTTTTTCCTATAATAAAAATAATTACTGATAATGTAAAAAAAGTAGGGTAAAAAAAACGATATTCTCTGTTTTTTTGGTTTTAGTAAAAATGAAAGCTTTATTCTTCTAATTGTTTATTTAATAGCTATTTACGACGTAATAGTAGGCACTATCACGTTGTAGTTTTAATGATTTTTAATAAACTATTGTAGCAAAAAGTTGATGTAGTGTTATTTTTTAATATTAACTTTTATTTAGTACTATTTTTTGTTTTTTTAAAATGCTAATAATTAAGTAATTATAGTTTTTTTGATGTGTTTTTATAATATTATTTTTTTGTTTTTGATGTGTTTTTGTAATGACTTTATGATGTGAAAAGTAAAAATTTAGTTTTAGTATTGCATCAAATTACTAATTAATTAACCAAAATTTTTAGAAAAATGAAATTAACAAAATTACTTGTTTTTTGTATTTCATCTTTGTTATTCTCGGTTATTGCTGTGGCTCAGGATGTCACAGTAAATGGAATAATTAATGATGAAAATGGTTTGCCTGTCCCAGGTGCAACAGTTTTATTAAAAGGCACTACTAAATCTACTGCGTCAGACTTTGACGGAAAATTCCAGATTCAGGCACCTTCAAACGGATCATTAACAATTACTTTTATTGGTTACGCTACAGTAACAGAAGCAGTAAACGGAAGAACAAAAATTACAATTCAATTAAAACCAGAATCACAATCTTTAAATGAGGTTGTAGTTGTTGGATATGGTACTCAAAAGAAATCTGTTGTAACTGGAGCAATCTCCAGTGTAAAAGCAGCTGATCTTGAAAAAGTGCCAAACGGAAGAGTTGAGCAGACGCTACAAGGTAGAGTAGCAGGGGTTTCTGTAGCGGCAACTTCTGGACAGCCTGGTGCGGCATCAAAAGTTCGTGTAAGAGGTATCACTACCTTTAGAGAAGGAGGAAATGATCCTTTATGGGTTGTTGACGGAATTGCTGTAGATGCTGGTGCAATTGGTTTCATCAATCAATCTGACATTGAGTCTATTGAGGTGCTTAAAGATGCTGCTTCTGCTGCAATCTATGGTACTCGTGCTGCAACTGGGGTTATTTTAGTTACTACTAAAAAAGGAAAATCAGGAAAAATTTCTGTAAACTATAATGGTTTTGCAGGTATTTCTGCTCCAGCTAAAAGATTAGATATGTTGAATGCGACTCAGTATGCAACTCTTATGAATGAAAAATCTTTGAATGATGGCGGGGCTATTAAATATGCAAATCCAGCATCATTTGGTAAAGG
This sequence comes from Flavobacterium sp. LK-23, assembly GCF_058135255.1. NCBI lineage: Bacteria > Pseudomonadati > Bacteroidota > Flavobacteriia > Flavobacteriales > Flavobacteriaceae > Flavobacterium > Flavobacterium sp. LK-23. The sequence continues at coordinate 104,071 of NZ_JBYUVT010000001.1, read as the reverse complement.
TACAGATTGGCAAGATGCCATTTTTAACGATTCTGCTTTCAGATACACACATGAATTAAGCATTAGCGGTGGTGGTGAAAAATCTACTTTTTATGCTTCTTTTGGAATTCAAGATCAAGAAGGTATCGTAGCTACTCAAATTTCTAATTATACTAAGAAAAACTTCAGATTAAACTCTACACACAAAATTTCTGATTATTTTACTTTCGGACAAACTTTCGGATATACACACCAAAAGTCTAAAGGTATTGGTAATACAAACAGTGAGTTTGGTGGACCGTTAAGCTCTGCAATTAACTTAGACCCACTTACTCCACTAGTGGTTACTGATCCTGCTGTAGCAAATACAGGTTTCTATACAAACCCAAATGTTATTAGAGATGCAAACGGAAATCCTTACGGAATTTCTTCTTTAGTGCAGCAAGAGATGACAAACCCTCTAGCATATACTCAAACAAGATTAGGAGGTTATAACTGGTCAGATGATTTTGTTGGTAATGCTTATTTAGAAGCTAACATTACAAGTCATTTAAAATTTAGAACTACACTTGGTGGTAAGATTGCCTATTGGGGAGATGAGATGTTTACTCCGGTTAACTTCTTAAACCCAAATATGAAAGCGGATAGAAACAACTATAACCAAAACAATGAGAAATCATTTTCTTGGACTCTTGAAAATATCTTAACATATGCTAACAAATTTGGAGAGCACAATTTTAGTGTTTTAGCAGGACAAGGTGCTTATGTTGAGAATATTGGTACTACTATCGGAACAACAATGTTTGGTCTTCCAATTACAAGCTACAAAGATGCTTCTTGGAATTTTGATATTCCTCAAGCAGATAGAACAACAAGAACAAGCGATAAAGTAGAGCACAAATTATCTTCACTATTCTTACGTGCAAACTACGATTACATGGAAAAATATCTTTTCACTGGTATTGTTCGTCGTGATGGTTCAACTCGTTTTGGAGAAAATAACAAATGGGGAGTTTTCCCTTCATTCTCTCTTGGATGGGTACTTTCTAAAGAAGGCTTCTGGAAAGAAAACAATGTAGTTAATACTTTAAAACTACGTGGAGGTTATGGAGTTGTAGGTAACGATAATATTGATGATTTTAAATATAGAGCATTAGTAGTTGGAGGTTACAATTATGCTGTTGGAAATACAGGAGATATTACAACAGGATACGGAAACTCTACTCTTCCAAATGCAAACTTAGGATGGGAAGAAACTTCTCAAACAACTGTTGGTCTTGATGCAAAATTATTTAATGATTTTACTTTTACTGCTGATTACTACAAAAAAACAACAAAAGGAATTTTAAGAAACATTGTAATTCCTGGATATGTAGGAGTTGTTGATGCGCCTTCTGCAAATATCGCAGATATGGACAATAGCGGTTTTGAGCTTGAATTAGGATACAAGAAAAGACTTGGAGATTTTAACTTAGGTGTTAATGCTAACGTTGCTTACCTGAAAAACGAAATTACTTATGTAGGATCATCTACTAATTTCATTGTTGGAGATGCTAGTTTCCAATCTATGGGGCCAGTAACTAGAACACAAGTTGGACATTCATTTAACGAATTCTATGGTTTTAAAACAGCTGGTATTTTCCAAAATGAAGCTGAAGTTGCTGCATACAAAAATGCAGCAGGTGGTTTAATCCAACCAAATGCTAGACCTGGAGATTTCCGTTGGGTAGATACAAATGGTGACGGAAATATTACTGAGGATGATAAACAATTCTTAGGAACAAACTTGCCTAAATATACTTTTGGTTTTACCGTAAATTTAGATTACAAAAACTTCGACTTTATGGCATTTACTCAAGGAGCTGCGGGAAGCAAAATTTTCCAAGGTTTAAGAAGATTAGATGTATTGAATGCAAACTACCAGACTAAAGCTTTAGAGCGTTGGGTTGGAGAGGGAACTTCAAACGATTATCCAAGATTGACAAATAATGATCCAAATAAAAATTACACTAACATGTCTGATTTTTATCTTGAAAATGGTAACTACTTGCGTTTAAAAGTGGTAACTCTTGGTTACACAATGCCAGCTAGTTTATCATCTAAAATTGGAGCAGATAAATTACGTTTTTATTTAACTGGAGAAAACTTAATCACTTTTACAAAATATACTGGATTTGATCCAGAAATTGGAGGTCAGGTTTATGGTGTAGATAAAGGAGTTTATCCGCAAGCAAGATCTATTCTGTTTGGAGCTAACGTTCAATTTTAAAAAATTAAAGAATCATGAAAACGATAAAATTTAAATATATATATATCGCTGTGGCAATGGCTGTTCTAGGATCTTGTTCTGAAGATTTTGTAACCATTGACCCACAAGGAAAATTTGATACAAGTACCTACTTTTCTAATGAGCAGCAATGTTATGCCGCTTTAATTGGAGTTTACGATCCAATTAGAAAAAACACTGGAGGTTTTGAAAACCTAGTAGCAATGTTGAATGCTGGTTCTGACGATTTTTATGCTGGTGGAGGTAGTTCTACAGATGGAACAGGAATTCAAAATTTCTCTACACACTCACTTTCTTCAATCACTATTCCAGGAAGCTACTGGAACGATCACTACCAAGGTATTTCTAGAGCAAATATTTTGTTGTCTAAGTTACCAGCTGCCTCAATGAATGATGCAGTTAGAAGTAGATTTGCGGCAGAAGCTAAAACATTGCGTGCATTTTACTATTTTAACTTAGTAAGATTGTTCAAAAACATTGCATTAGTTTTAGAGCCATTAACAACAGAAACAATCTTTACACCTGAGCAAGTTGCACCAGAGGTAATTTATGCTCAAATCGAAAAAGATTTAACAGAGGCTATTGCAGCTTTACCAAATACGGTAGTTGCAAAAACTGAAGCTGGAAGATTTAACAAAGGAGCAGCTCAAGCACTATTAGGAAAAGTATATTTATTTGAAGGTAAAAAAGCAGAAGCAGCAGCTGTTTTAGCAGAAGTAAATGGTACTCCAGGAGGAGTGAATCAATATGGCAATAAATTGTTAGATAAATTTAGCGACTTATGGATTACATCAAATAAATTCAACGCAGAATCATTAATCGAGGTATCTCACAGTAGTGCAGGAAACTCTGATTGGACATTCTGGGGGCAAGGTAGAGACGAAGGTAACTCTTTAAACATCATGGTTGGACCTAGAGGATATTCTAGACCAGAAGGTTCTGATGCGCCAAATCTTCCTGCAGGATGGGCATTTAACGTTGCAACACAAAAATTATATGATGCAATGCAAGGCGATCCACGTAAGGATGCTACAATTCTTGACTTAAAAGCGTTAAAAGCAGCAGGGAAAGCAGATTATATTCCAGCTTACCAAGATACTGGATTTTTCTTAAACAAATACCTTCCAAGACAGTCAGATGTAAGTACGGGTGGAGGTAACTCAGAGTTGAACTACAAACAAAATTCTTATATAATCAGACTTGCAGATACTTACTTAATGGAAGCAGAAGCTTTAGGATCTGGAACAAGAGCACAAGCTTTACTTGACGCAGTTAGAAAAAGAGCTGGCCTAGATCCAGTTCCTGTAACATTAGCAGCTATCAAACATGAAAGAAGAATGGAGTTAGCAGGGGAAGGACATAGATTTTTCGATTTAGTAAGATGGGGAGATGCGGCGGCAGCTTTATCTGATAGAGGTTTTGATGCTGGAACAGATGAGATTTTCCCAATTCCGTATACAGAACTTAACGGTACTAAATTGAAACAAAATCCTAATTACCAATAGTATTTACTAATTAACCAAAACAAAAAGAAATGAACCTAAATATATATTTTAGAAAAAGTGTATACCTAATGCTAGCTTTAGCATTAGGAACACTAAGCAGTTGCAGCGAAGAAGTTAATGAGAATCCTCTTGTAGCTACAAATGTTGATGCTTCGTTTACAATAACACCAGTTGCAGGTGCTGTGAATACTTACCTTTTAACGGCACAGCCTAAGGGAGTTATTTCTTCAAAATGGGATACTGGTGACGGTGCTAGTCCAGGAAAAATGAATCAAGTGATTTCTTTACCTGATGCAGGAACGTATACAGTTACGCATACAGCTATTGGAGCTGGAGCAGCAATGGCAACTTCTTCTCAGCAGATTATAGTAGCACAAACAGATCCTGCAAAAGGAAACTTAGTGCAAGGCGGAACTTTTGCTACAGCTGCAGATCAAGCTAAATGGACTAGCGTACAATTAAGCCCATCTGGTGCTGCTTTTTGGTCTTTTGGTAACAACAGTGCTACAATACATTCGCCTGGAGGATGGGCTCAAGAAGGTATCTACCAAGCAATCGAAGTCGTAAAAGATAGAGAATATACTATAGATATGACAGTGTCTTGCCCAAGTGGTTCTGATGAAACTTGGTTTGAAGTTTACGCTGGTAAATCATTGCCTCAGCCTGGGGTAGAATATAAAGACAATAAAGTAATGGGTCTAAGTACGTGGGATGGTTGCGCAAAAGAGAAATTTTCAGGAAAATTATCCGCAATTGGATGTGTGAAAAACGATGTAACAGGTACAGTTTCAAATGTTGTAAAATTCAATGAAAGCGGAAAAATCTACTTATTGATTCGTTCTGGAGGTAATACTTTCACTAAAGACGGAATTACAGTTACAAAAATTGAGTTCAGAGGAAAATAAAAAGTTAAGTTAAGTTTAAGTTTAAGTTTGGTTGTAAATAGCCCATAATCATTATGAGTATGGGCTATTTTTTAAATCCTTCAAAGGGTAGAACTCGATTTTTGATTTCTTCTAAACTTCAATTTAATAACACACAATAATTGGAAGCGAATGAAAAAAAATAGCCTAAAAATTTTATGCCTTTTGTTTTCTGCTGCAGCATTTGCACAACAGCCAAAGACAAAAAAAGAGTTTACAACCAGCGGCAAAAAAATAACCGTTTATACTACCGCAGAGAACTCTAAGTTGCGATTAACTACCACAGATAATTTGACTTTTTCTGCCGCAAAGCAGCCTTTAGAAATAGAAACTTCTGTTTTTGTACAGCCATCTAAAAAGTTTCAGACTTTTATGGGAATCGGAGGGGCTATTACAGATGCTAGCGCCGAAATATTTGCTAAACTTTCAAAAGAAAAACAAGCCGAATTTTTAAATGCTTACTACGATCAGCAAAAAGGTATTGGCTATTCTTTGCTAAGAACAACAATTCAAAGTTCTGATTTTAGCAGCGGAAGCTATTCTTATATCGAAGAAGGAGATAAAGATTTGAAGACTTTTTCTATTGATCATGATAGACAATATCGTATTCCTTTAATCAAACAAGCCATTCAGAAAGCGGGAGGAAAATTGACAACATACGTTGCGCCTTGGTCTCCAAATGCTTTTATGAAAAGCAATAAGAATGTTTTGAAAGGCGGAACTTTACTTCCAGAATACTACCAGACTTGGGCAAATTTCTATGTAAAGTTTATTAAAGCCTACGAAAAAGAAGGTATTCCAATTTGGGGAACTTCTACACAAAATGAACCAATGGCGGTGCAGACTTGGGAATCTTGTATTTACACAGCTGAAGCTGAAAGAGACTTTATCAAAAATTACCTTGGGCCAACTTTGAAAAAAGAGAACCTTGGCAATAAAAAAATAATCGTTTGGGATCATAACCGCGATTTAATGAACTATCGTGCAAACGTAATTTACTCAGATCCAGAAGCATCAAAATATGTTTGGGGAATGGGATTTCACTGGTACGAAACTTGGTCGGGCGGTGCGCCGATGTTTGATAATGTTGGAAAAGTAAATGAAGCTTATCCAGATAAAAAATTGATGTTTACTGAAGGATGTATTGAAAAGTTTGATGCATCTAAATATCAATTTTGGGGTAATGCAGAGCGTTACGGAATCAATATGATAAATGATTTTAATAATGGAACAGTAGCTTGGACAGACTGGAATATTCTTTTAGACCAGTTTGGAGGACCTAATCATGTTGGAAATTTTTGTTTTGCACCAATCCATGCAGATTCAACAACAGGAGAATTAATCTACACACCATCTTATTATTATATCGGACACTTTTCAAAATTCATCCGTTTAGATGCAGTTAGAGTAAGTACTGCAGTAAGCAAAAGTGCTTTATTAAGCACCTCTTTTTTAAATGCTGACGGAACAATGGCAACAATTGTCATGAACCAATCGGCAAACGACCTTACCTACAATTTGATTATTGGAGATAAAAAGGCAGAAGTAAAAATTCCGCCACACGCTATACAAACACTTGTTTATTAATATTTTGTAGTAAAGTAATGAAGAGGACTAATTTGAATCATCCATCTTAGTCTTCTCTTGCTTTTAATTTTAAAACGATTATTTAAGCAACATGAAAGTTACCTCTCAAATATTTTTATCAGCCTTTGTCTTAATTCAATTAAGCGGTTTTAGCTCAAAAATAATAGCTCAAAAAAACAGCAAAATAAAGGTTTATACTACTGCCGAAAACACCAATTTGAAATTGTCTTTATCAAATGATTTAATTTCAAAAAACAACACTACACAACAAAAAACACCAACAGTATCTATTCGAGTAAATACTGAAAAAACAGACCAGACTTTCCTTGGAATAGGGGGCGCAATTACAGATGCAAGTGCAGAAGTTTTCGCAAAATTATCGCCTAAAAAACAGCAGGAATTCTTAACTGCTTATTACGATAAAAACAAAGGTATTAGTTATACTTTAGCAAGAACAAACATTCACAGCTGTGATTTCAGCAGTGACAGCTATACTTATGTTTCAGAAGGAGACAAAGAACTAAAGACTTTTAATATAAACCACGATCGCAAATATAGAATTCCATTAATTAAAAAAGCAATTGAAACAGCCGGCGGGAAACTAACCTTATTTGTCAGCCCTTGGAGTCCCCCAGCTTTCATGAAAGACAATAACGATATTTTGCACGGCGGCGTTTTGTTGCCAGAATTTGCTCCTGTCTGGGCATTGTATTATGCTAAGTTTATAAAAGAATACGAAAAAGAAGGAATCCCAATCTGGGGATTAACGGTTCAGAACGAACCAATGGCTAAACAAAGATGGGAATCTTGTATTTACACTCCAGAAGCAGAAAGAGATTTTCTTAAAAATTATCTTGGTCCAACTTTAGAAAAAGAAGGGCTGGGTTCTAAAAACGTTATTATTTGGGATCATAACCGCGGAGATATGCTAACCAAAAGAGCCAATCTAGTTTTCTCAGATCCAGAAGTTTCTAAATATGCTTGGGGAATTGGATTTCACTGGTATGAAACTTGGAATGGAGGCCCGCCTCAATTTGAATCGGTAGCGAAAGTTCATGAAGCATTTCCAAATAAAAACCTCCTTTTTACCGAAGGATGTATTGAGAAATTTGATGCCAAAAAATATCAGTTTTGGGGAAATGCAGAACGTTACGGAATCAATATGATTCATGATTTTAATAATGGTACTGTAGGTTGGACAGACTGGAATATTCTTTTAGACCAGAACGGAGGGCCTAATCATGTCGGTAATTTCTGTTTTGCACCAATCCATGCCGATACCACAAAAGATGAATTAATTTATACGCCAATGTATTATTATATTGGGCATTTCTCAAAATTCATTAGGCCAAATGCAAAAAGAGTACTTGAAAACGTAAACGACAAATCGTTGTTAAGCACTTCTTTTAAAAATTCTGACGGACAATTGATTACAATCGTAATGAATCAATCTGAAAAAGAGATTGTTTATTCTTTAGAAAATCAAAAAGAAAAAACAACAATTACAATTCCGGCACACGCTATACAGACAATTGTATATTAATTGTCAGCTAACTAAATAACCACGAAATATGAAATTTAATCTAAAGAACACCATAAGAGCTTTTTTCTTTATGGCAGCTGTAATGGCTCAAGTAAAATGCTCTTCTTCAAGCGATCCGGTAGAAAATCCGCCAGTAGATCCACCAGTTGTAAATCCACCAGTAGTGGTAACAAACGATGTTGATTTTTGGCTTACAAAAGGCAATCAAAGTGTTTTATTCGCAAAACAATCAGGGACATTAGGATTTGGTACAACAGCAAATGGTTATGCTAATATTGAAATAAATGCTAATCAAAAATACCAGACTATTGATGGTTTCGGATATACCTTGACAGGAGGAAGCGTAGATGTTATAAACCAATTAAATGCGGCTAAAAGAACTGCTCTTTTGCAAGAATTATTCGGAAACGGAGAAAACTCAATTGGAGTGAGTTATATCAGAATCAGTATCGGAGCTTCAGATTTAAATGCAACACCATTTACTTACAACGATCTTGCAGCTGGAGAAACAGATTTAAATCTAGAGAAATTCAGTCTAGAAAAAGACAAAAATCTAATTGCCATGCTGAAAGAAATTGTGGCAATTAATCCTAAAATATTAATCTTAGCAACGCCTTGGTCTGCGCCTATTTGGATGAAAGATGTAGCAAGTTTTAAAGGCGGAAAACTGAAAACAGAATACTATGATGTTTACGCTAAATATTTTGTAAAATACATTCAACAGATGAAAACAGAAGGAATTACAATCGATGCTGTAACTCCTCAAAACGAACCTTTGCATGACGGGAATAATCCAAGTATGTATATGTCTGCCACTGATCAGGGGAATTTTATTAAAAAGAGTTTAGGGCCTGCATTTAAAGCCGCAAATTTAAACGTAAAAATTATTGCCTACGATCACAATTGCGATAATCCAAATTATCCAAAAGCAATTTTGGCAGATGCAGATGCCTTTCCTTTTGTAGACGGATCGGCTTTTCATTTGTATGCAGGAGATATTAGTGCGCTAACCAATGTGTACAATTCTTATCCGACCAAAAATGTATATTTTACAGAACAATGGACTTCTTCTGAAGGTAGTTTTGATGGTGATTTAAAATGGCATCTTCGTAATGTAATTATCGGATCAATGAGAAATTACAGTAAAAATGCTTTAGAGTGGAATGTGGCAAATAATGCAAATTTTGGTCCGCACACTGATGGTGGTTGTACAATGTGTAAAGGAGCTATCACGATAACTTCTGGCGATAGTTTTCAGCGTAATGTGGCGTATTATATTATTGCTCATGCTTCAAAATTTGTTCCAATGGGATCTACTAGAATCGAGAGCAATTCTGGTGGAAGCTTGCAAAATGTCGCTTTTATCACCCCTTCAGGTTCAAAAGTATTGATTGTTGAAAATGATGGATCTGCAACAGAAACTTTTAATATTAAATTCAATGGAAAATGGGTAACTACTTCACTTGAAGCAGGATCTGTCGGAACTTATACTTGGAAATAAACGCATAAAATTTAAAAGTCGTTTTGATCTAAAACTTTTTGTTATGAACAAAAACAAAAAGTAGAAGAAATAATATTTATCTTGATATTCAATTTATTAACTAAACCATTTAAATAATAAAAAGATGAAAATGATTAATCTCGCAAATAGAGCTGGAGTTCTTACTTTAATTCTGTTGTTTGTATTCCAATCTTGCAGCAGTAACAACGATACGACAGATACCCCTGTCGTTGTAACTCCAGATAAAATTTCTGTACAAGTTGATGTAGTGGGCAAAACTGCCGAAATGCCAAATGGAGATGGAAGCGGAAAAATTAATTTAAAAATTGATGCTCCTAATGCAAAGTCGTATAAGGTAGTGGTGAACAATGAAACAAAAGAGTTTACAACTAGCAGTTTTGCATATGAATTTACGCAGCCAGGAACAAAAACCTATACGATTGATGTTACAGCATTTAACGGTATAAAGTATACAAATACTTCTGCAACAGTAAATATTTTCGTAGCCAGAAAATTAATTTGGTCAGATGAATTTAATACCGATGGAGCGCCTGATAGTTCAAAATGGGGTTATGATTTGGGAACAGGAAATGGCTGGGGAAATAACGAATTGCAATATTACACCAATCGTTCTGAAAATGTAAAAATCGAAGGAGGTCTTTTAAAAATTACGGCAATCAAAGAAAATTACCAAGGAAGCCAATACACTTCTACAAGAATGTTGACCAAAGGAAAGTTTTCTTTTAAATACGGAAGAGCAGAGATTCGCGCAAAATTACCAGCTGGCGGCGGTACTTGGCCAGCTTTCTGGTTGCTTGGAGATAATATAGATACGGCAGGATGGCCATTATGCGGAGAAATAGATATTTTAGAATCGGTTGGTAATAATCCAAATGTAATCCATTCGTCTTTGCATTCTCCAGGACGTTCAGGAAACACGCCAGATACCAAAACAACAACGGCTCCAAATTCGACAACTGAGTTTCATATTTATGCTGCCGAATGGGACGCCGAAAATATCAAATTTTTTGTAGACGATAATTTATTTTACACTTATAAAAACTCAAGCACAACTCCATTTAATGCCAAATTCTTTGTGATTATAAACTTTGCAATGGGAGGAAATTTTGGAGGAGCTGTCGATCCAAACTTTCAAAGAGCGACCTACGAAATTGATTATGTAAGAGTATATAATTAACATAATTTTTAAACAGATTTTTTTCTTTAAAGCCTCGTAAACACTAGCTTTACAAGATTAAAATTTTTTAACATGAAAAAGATAAACAAACTTGTTTTTGCAGTAATCCTGCTTTTAAGCGTGAACTCATTTTATGGTCAGAATTTAAAAATTATGACATATAATATCCGTTTGGATGTTGCTTCAGATGGAGAAAATGCTTGGCCAAACCGAAAAGATTATTTTACATCTCAAATTGGTTTTTACAGTCCAGATATTTTCGGAGTTCAGGAAGCGACCCCAAACCAAGTGTTAGATATTGCATCGGCTTTGCCAAATTATAACAAATTCGGCGTTGGAAGAGAAGAAGGCGGTTTAGGTGAAGCGTGTACGATTTATTACAAAAAAGACCGTTTTAAAGTAGAGCAATCTAATACTTTCTGGTTGTCTGAAACTCCAAATGTGGTTTCAAGAGGTTGGGATGCTGCTTGCAATAGAGTTTGTACATACGGACTTTTTAAAGATCTAAAAACAAAGAAAGTATTTTGGGTTTTCAATTTGCATTTAGATCACATGGGCGAAGAAGCTAGAGTAAAAGGCGTACAGCTTGCTCTTTCTAAAATAAAGGAATTAAACACAAAAAATTATCCTGCTTTTTTAATGGGTGATTTCAATTCTGAACCAAACACAACGCAAATTGGAGAAATCAAAAAAGTGATGGATGATACCAAAGATGTTTCAATAGAAAAACCTTTTGGACCTTCAGGAACTTTCAACGATTTCAAACACAATGAACCCGTAACATTATTATTAGACTACATTTTTATTTCAAAAAATAGTGGTCTAAAAGTTCAAAAACACGCAGTGTTAAGTGATTCCAAAGATTTAAAATATCCGTCAGATCATTTGCCTGTCTTAATAGAAATAGATTAAAAATGAAAAACATCAACAAAAAACTTCAAATCCTAGTTTTGCTGCCATTAATTGCAATGCAGTTCAACTGTGGATCTTCAACAAATACTGTAAAAAATACTGGAAAAGTTTCTTCTTGGATTACCACAACAGATGAAACTTCAAAACTTAAAAAACAACCAGAGTTAGTTTTCACTTCAGAAACAAATTCAAATCAAACTATTGAAGTAAATCCTTCAGAGAAATTTCAAACTATTGAAGGTTTCGGATTTTCATTAACTGGAGGAAGTGCGCAAGCTATTAAAAAACTAGACAAATCAAAAAGAGAAGCTTTGCTTCAGGAATTGTTTTCTAGAAAAGAAGATGCTATTGGTTTAAGTTATTTAAGAATAAGTATTGGAGCATCAGATTTGAATGAAAAAGTTTTTTCGTATGATGATATGCCAGAAGGTCAAACCGACTTAAAATTGGAACATTTCAATCTTGGTCCAGATTTAGACGATGTAATTCCGGTTTTAAAAGAGATTTTAGCTATAAATCCTAAAATCAAAATAATGGGTTCTCCGTGGTCGCCTCCAGTTTGGATGAAAGATAACGGAAGTTCAAAAGGCGGTAGTTTACAGCCAAAATACTATCAGGTTTATGCAGAATATTTTGTGAAATATATTCAGGCAATGAAATCGCACGGAATTGTAATTGATGCGATTACGCCTCAAAATGAACCTTTACACCCAGGAAATAACCCAAGTTTGCTAATGTTGGCAGAGCAGCAAGCAGATTTTGTTGGGAATAATTTGGGTCCCGCTTTCGCGAAAGCAGGAATCAAAACCAAAATTATTGTTTACGACCACAACTGTAATAAACCAGAATATCCTTTGACGATTTTAAGAGATCCAAAAGCAAATCCGTTTGTAGCAGGATCAGCTTTTCACTTGTATGAAGGAGACATTAGTGCTTTAGCAACTGTTCATAACGAATTTCCAAATAAGGATCTGTATTTTACAGAACAGTATACCGGAAGCGGAACTAATTTCGAAACCGACTTGAAATGGAGTGTAAAAAATGTAGTAATTGGTTCAATGCGTAACTGGAGTAAAAATGCGCTTTCTTGGGGATTAGCAAATGATGAGTTTTATAAACCTTTCACGCCAGGAGGATGTTCAACTTGTAAAGGTGCTTTGATGATTGACCAAAATCAAAATATCAAAAGAGAAGTAGGATATTATATTATAGGACATGCTTCTAAATTTGTTCCAGAAGGTTCAGTAAGAATTGGTAGTAATATTATAGGAAATTTATACAATGTTTCTTTTATAACTCCGTTAGGACAAACAGTTTTAATTGTAGAAAATGACGGAGCTTCAGCAGAAACTTTTAATATAAAATACAACGACAAACAAACTACAACCACACTAAACGCAGGAGCAGTTGCTACTTACGTTTGGTAAACCACTTAAACTATGAAAAAAGCAACTACAATTACACTGTTTATGCTCTCGCTTTTTGCGACGGCACAGCAGCAGTCAATAGATCAGAAAGTCAATGATCTGTTGAAAAAAATGACAATTGAAGAAAAAATTGGTCAGCTAAATCAGTACACTGGTGACAATCAGGCAACGGGACCAATTACGATTAATCCGAACAAGCAAAACGAAATCAAACAAGGTTTAATTGGTTCGATGCTAAATGTTATCGGAACAAAATATACAAGAGGATATCAGGAATTGGCGATGCAGTCAAGACTTAAAATTCCGTTGTTGTTTGGCCAAGACGTTATTCATGGTTACAAAATGACTTTTCCTCTCCCTCTAGCAGAAGCGGCAAGTTGGGATTTAGCAGCAATCGAATTAGGCGCAAGAGTTGCGGCAACAGAAGCAGCAGCAAGCGGAATTCATTGGACATTTGCTCCAATGGTAGATATTGGTCGTGATCCTCGCTGGGGACGTGTAATGGAAGGCGCGGGAGAAGATACTTACTTGGGTTCTAAAATTGCTTACGCAAGAGTAAAAGGTTTTCAAGGAAACAAACTGGGAGACTTAAACTCTGTTATGGCCTGTGTAAAACACTTTGCAGCTTATGGAGCCGGAGTTGGAGGAAGAGATTACAACTCTGTAGACATGAGCGAAAGAATGTTATGGGAAACCTATTTACCGCCATTTAAAGCGGCTTTAGATGCAGGTGCAGCAACATTTATGAATTCATTTAATGATATTAACGGAATTCCAGCAACTGGGAATGCACATTTACAAAGAGATATCTTAAAAGGAAAATGGAACTTTCAAGGTTTCGTAGTTTCAGACTGGGGATCAATTGGAGAAATGGTCGCACACGGTTATTCAAAAGATCTTAAAGAAGCCGCTTATTCAGCGATTACTGCAGGGAGCGACATGGATATGGAAAGTAATGCATACCGTAAGCATTTAGCAGAGTTAGTAAAAGAAGGCAGAGTTTCTATTGATTTAATTGATGATGCTGTAAAACGTATTCTTCGCAAGAAATTCGAATTAGGATTATTTGATGATCCTTACAGATACTCAGACGAAAAACGTGCTGAAAAAGCATTAAACAATCCAGAACACAGAAAAGCAGCTAGAGAAATGGCTGAAAAAAGTATCGTTTTATTAAAGAACGAAAACCAAACTTTGCCAATTTCAAAAAATGCTAAAACCATTGCTTTTATTGGCCCAATGGTAAAAGAATATAAAGAAAACATGGGATTCTGGTCTGTAGAACTTCCAGAAGTTGATTACAATAAATGGATCGTTTCACAATGGGATGGATTGCAAAATAAAGTGGGCAAAAACACCAAATTATTGTATGCAAAAGGTTGTGAAATAGAAGGAACAAACAAAGATGGTTTTGCAGAAGCAGTTGCGACAGCTAAACAAGCCGATGTTGTGATTTTGAGTATTGGTGAAAGACGCGACATGAGCGGTGAAGCCAAAAGTAGAAGCGACTTGCATTTGCCAGGAGTTCAAGAAGATTTAGTAAAAGCAGTTATGGCAACAGGAAAACCAGTTGTCGTTTTAATAAATGCTGGAAGACCTTTGGTTTTCAACTGGACTGCAGATAATGTTCCAGCAATTTTATACACTTGGTGGTTAGGAACTGAAGCTGGAAATGCTATTGCAAATGTTTTATTTGGAGATTACAATCCGTCTGGAAAACTGCCAATGACTTTCCCAAGAGAAGTAGGGCAGATTCCAATTTACTACAATCACTTCAGCACAGGAAGACCTGCTAAAGACGAAAACGCAACAAACTATGTTTCGGCTTATATCGACTTGAAAAACTCTCCAAAATATCCTTTTGGATATGGTTTGAGCTATACAACGTTTGATTATTCAGGTTTGAAATTATCTTCAACTAAAATAAAAAGCAATGAAACAATCAAAGTTTCTTTCCAATTGAAAAATAGCGGAAAAGTAGCGGGAGAAGAAGTCGCTCAATTGTATTTGAAAGATAAATTTGGATCTGTTGTGAGACCCGTTTTAGAATTAAGAGATTTCCAGAAAGTGAAATTAAATGCAGGAGAATCTAAAACAATCGAATTTACAATTGACAAAGAGAAACTTTCTTTCTATAATGATAAAGTAGAATGGGTTGCTGAACCAGGAGATTTTGAAGTTATGATCGGAACTTCATCAGCAGATATTAAATTAAGATCTGATTTTGAATTAGTAAATTAAATAAAAAACGGGGCTTCTTTTTTGAGCCCCGTTTTTTTATATCGAAATTATTTTAGTCGTTTTTTAAAACTATACTTTAGCATGTTCATTAAACCTTGTTCGATAATGTCAATTCCAACGCCATAATTACTATCGGCAATTTCATGATGAGCATTTCTAAAATCTTCAAAATCTTCACTTGGAATTTCTAAGTTGATTAACGGTTTATAATCAACAATTATAGAAGCACCATGTTTGGTAACTTTTTTACGGCTTGTAAAATCAAAATAAGGATTTGTGATCGTACTTTCCTGAATTGTATATTTTTCCTGAGTATCGATTTTTTGATCTGTCGTTAAATTGATTTCGTACTTCTCGTTATCAAAATTATGCCAAAACAAAAGATCCGTGTGCATAAAGTCGCGTGCAGCATTTTTAACCACATTGCGATCAAAATACATTAAAAAGCGATTCTTTTCGGCATCTGTAAAATACGGATTTTCGACTGTAGCATTATACTGAATCGTAAATTCATTTAGCTTTTTATCATCGCTTACAAGTTCAATCGTTGCATCTTTAAAAATGGTTCTGATATCCGTTCCGTTTCGATCGTTAGAATAATTTAAAGCATAGAACAAGAAATTATTCCAGCTGTCAATGATCTCTCTTTTGTTTGTGTTTTTGAAATATTTACGCATATAGTTGGCACGACCTCCTTTGTAAGTCGAAACCAATTTTAGTGTTCCTATATTATTTTGAGCACTAAAATCTGCTTTTTCAGTTATTCCATAATAAGGAAATCTGTAAGGCTCCTTAATCTGCAATTCCTGATTTGGTTTTACTTCCAAATAATGCATAAAATAGATGTAGCCGCGATTTTCAATTAACCCGAATTCGTCTCTTGAGGTAGCATCAACAAAATAAGTTCCGCCTTTGTAATTGATTTTTACAATAACGTGATTAAAAGTCAATAATGACGGAAGGTAATATTTAATGTAAAGATCTGAATTGAAATTAACCAAAACTACAGAAGAATCAACATTGATATAATTTAAAACCACTTTCAGTAAAACCGACTTTGCCTTGCAATCTCCCTGTTTATTTTCATACGTTACGGATGGTTCTTGCGGTTTATGGCCGTTCATTTCGTCAGCATTATAAATATAGTAAACATGGTTCTGCACGTAATCAATTGCAAATTGTAATTTTTCGTCTTGATCTACAATGGCATCCAATTTTTCTACCAGTTTTGGAGCAAATTCTGTTAAAGAAGCTTTACTGTATATTTCTTCGTAAAGCGGAGAAATGTAATTTGATAAGTCAACCCATTTACGATCTGTTGCAAAATCAATAAAAGGAGCAATTTCTCGGTTTGAATCAAAAGAGTTGATATAATCTTCTTTTTCAATTACAAATTTTTCTCCTTTTTTCAAGAAATTAATTTCTGGTTCCAAAACATTTCCTTCTTCATCTCTAAAGAATGTCTTTTTGTATGTGATCGCTTCCTTTCTGTCATTGATAAAAGAAAACTTGTATTTGCCATAAGCCCAATAAGTACTTGGTGTTACGTACACATACTTAAGAAATTCTTTTCGCATAAAATCGCGATCAGTAAAAACCTTAGTACGCGAATCTTCTGTAATTAATACATCATAAAGACGTAAATCTTTAATCGTAATATTTACTTTTTTGTTGCTGCTTAAAATGCCGCCTTCACTCTGATTTTCACTATCTAAAACTTTAATTTTAGTATCAGGAATTTTATCAATCAAAACGCCATCTCTCAGCACGCTAATTCTGTGTATCAGATAAGTTTCATTTTCTTCTACAACAACATCTTTTACCGAAGCGTTTTCAAGATTTGAAGGCTCGTTAAGAGTATAGGCAACGCAAGCATATTCGCTATTTTCAGTATCGCTTGTGTAGTAGATTTTATCTAAGAAGTAGCAGAAATCACGACCTTCTTCAACTTGTTTGTTTGAGAAATCGGATTCTTTTATATAGTCGATAAGTTGATCGTCATTAATTGTAGGGGCCCAGTTTTCTGGTTTTTGAATTTTGTAACTCTCTGATTCGATGATGTTTTCCATGTATTCGGTCTATAGGGGTATATTCTTACTTTTAAAACGGCTAAAATAACTAATAAATGACCATTTTCTTTCATTTCATTGTAAAATTTATAATAAAAAACCTCACCGAAGTGAGGCCAGCATTATAAATTATAAAAATGTGTAGGTATTTATTTTAAAACGGTATTTATAAAATCCATTGCGCCAATTCCTTTGTAAGATGCATACAAAGCTTTTTCATAAGCTTCTCGCTTTGCTTTTTTGTCTTTTGCATCGGTTTCGACGATCATTTCGTTGAAAATTCTCTCCTGTTCTTCGCTATATTTTAGAGATTCTTCCAGAAGATATGTTTTCGAAACAAATCCGAATGAAGACCAGATTCTGGTTCTAATTTTTTTATTGATGTCTTTTAAAGGATTGGTAATCATAACTTCTGCATTTAAATTTCTACGCTCACTTGAAGAAAAATGGAAACAGCTTGTATTATTTTTCTTTGAATTTGATTCTAATAATAACAGTTAAAAATCGTTAATGTGTTATTATGACGCAATGTACTTATTTTTTTTAAATTTGATTTTAAATTTTCGTTAAAATTGTAGTTTCAACACTTCTGTTTTAATGAAAGTTAGCGCTTTGTTTCTATAACATATTTGCATTTTATAAAAATGAAGTAAATTGCAGAGTTATTAAAAGAAGAATTTATACCAATCTGATGTTAAAAGACATTATAGATAATAACGAAAATTATCAACCAGGACTTTCTATAGACTGTGTCATTTTTGGTTTTCATGATAATCAGTTAAAAGTTTTATTGATTAAAGTGGAACGTGCCAATAAATGGTCTTTGCCCGGCGGTTTTATTCCTGTAGATCAGGATATTGATACGGCTGCAATCACGGTGCTGAATGGCAGAACAGGTGTTGATGGGGTATTTTTAAGGCAATTTGCGACCTTTGGAAAAGTAAATCGCAACCATCAGCATTTTGATAAAAAAACCTTGGAATATCTCCAAATTGAAGAAGAAAAAGGAAAATGGCTAACGCGCCGTTTTGTTACAATTGGATATTATGCTTTGGTGGATTTTTCTAAAATTCTGCCTAACCCAACAGGCAGATATGAAATAGTGGAATGGATTGATCATAAAGAAGTTCCTGAGCTTATTCTAGATCATAAGGAAATTTTGGATAAAGCCTTAGACACTTTACGTACAGAATTAAATTTAATGCCAGTGGGTTACAATTTATTGCCAGAGAAATTTACCATTCCAGAACTGCAAAAATTGTACGAAACAATTTTGGATAAAAAACTGGACCGCCGAAACTTTTTACGTAAAATCACCAATATAGGAATCCTTAATAAATTGGACGAAAAGAAGAGTAACGTAGCACACAAAGCTCCAAACTTATATTCCTTCGATAAAGAAAAATACGATGAGGTTCTTAAAAACGGACTGAATCAAGGCTGGTAAAAAGTAAACTTTAATCTTTAAAAATGATATTATGGTTTCAATTGAAGAATTTAGAAAATTAGCAATATCATTTCCAGATGCGACCGAAGAGCCCCATTTTGAGAAAACTTCCTTTCGAATCAAAAAGAAGATTTTTGCCACTTTTGACGAAAAAAATAATCGCGCCGTTTTAAAACTAAACGAAATCGACCAATCCGTTTTTTGTGCTTCCAGCGAAAAGATTTTCTATGAGGTTCCAAACAAATGGGGGAAACAAGGCTGGACAATTGTTGAACTTTCAAGAGTAAGACCCGAAATGTTTGAAGATGCTTTAATACGTTCGTACGAAAATGTTGCTACAAAAAAGAAGTAATATTTTATCTCACAATAGTTCTAAAAGTCAAATTTACTCGAGGTTTTTGGGTTGTTTTTGTTGGAGGTAATCGATGCAGCCAATGCGTTTGTGTTTCGTCTTTCATAACCAATAAACTTCCATGTTCCAGAATTAGAGAAACGGTTTCTTTAGATTCTTTATGTTTGAAGGCAAATTTACGTTCAGCACCAAAACTTACCGACCCAATAGCGCCATTTTTCTTTAAATCTTTTTCGGCATCGCTATGCCAGGCCATTCCTTCTTCGCCAGTATGATATAAATTTAGTAAGCAAGAATTGAAAGTTTCTCCCGTTTTCTCTTCAATGATTTTCTTTAACTTTAAAAGTTCAGGAGTCCAAGGCAAGGCTTTTTTGGTCGTATTCGAATACGTATATTCAAATTCCTGATCGCCGTACCAAGCCACTTTTCGTTTAGTTAAAATTAATTTTCCGAAGATCACCGCTTCGTCATTTTTCCATTCAATTGTATTTAATAAGACATCGCGATAGAAATCGGCTTCTTGTCTGGAGAAGCATTTTCCATAATAATTTACCGTTCCATCTTTCGGAAGCAGATTAGTTGTTTCGTCTGTTTGAGGATTAAATAAGTCCATTTTTCCATTTTTGATATTCCGATTTCATACAATGTCCGCAAGGTCTGAAACCATTTTGTTTGGCGTCATTTTCAGATAAAAAGAAAACACGATTTTCTCTTTTCATTCTTTTTCCCGAAGAGCATTTGAGCGTTCCGTAGATTTTTAATTTCTGGTTGCCACCGAAACAAATTTCGCCTTTTTTAATTTTATTTCGGAGGTCTGAATCGGTTATTTTGTTATGTTCAAACATATTGTTTTGTGTTTTGTTTTTCCGCCACGAATTCACGAATTATTATTCTAAATAATTCGCATAAATAATCGCAAAGAATTTAAAATAATAATTCGTGAATTCGTGGCGAAAAAAAAATATTTACGAAAGGGCATCATGAAAAATAATTCCCAGTGTATATCTTTCGCCAGAATGAACTTCGCTTACTCCATGTTTCATATTCACGCGATAATAGCCTTTTGTACCTTTTACAGGTCTGAAATTGGTTGTAAAAACAAGAATATCTCCTTTTTTAGGTTTCAAAACAATCGCTTTAGATTGTGCTCGTGGAGTTTGTTGCATCAACACAAATTCACCGCCAGTAAAATCTTCATCGGGGTCATTTAGAAAAAGCACAATTTGAATAGGAAAATATACATCTCCATATAAATCCTGATGTAAAGTATTGAATCCGCTTTTTCCATACTTTAAAATTAGAACCGTCGCTTTCAGCTGATTATTGTCGTGACATTGTTTCAATAATTCTTCGTGTTTGTTAGGAAAAACGGTATTGATGTTCAATGCTTTCATCCAAGAATTAGCAATCGGAGCCAGTTTAGGATAAATTGATGAACGAATGTTTTGAATTAAATCTGGCACTGGATAATTGAAATATTTATACTCGCCCAAACCAAATCGATAACGTTCCATAACAACTGTTTTTCGATATAAATTCGGATTATCATAATCAAATTTTAAATCTTCGCATTCTTCGTTATTAAGCACTTTTGGAATAATGGCAAAGCCATTTTCGTGCATAGATTCAGTAATGCTTTCCCAGTCTTGAGAAGCAATTTTAGATTGTATATTTTGCATAAAGAAGTTTTAGATTGAGATTTTTTTTCCGCCACGAATTCACGAATTATTTTTTTAAATACTTTATCTAATATTATTCGAATTAATTCGAATAAATAATCGCAAAGATTTTAAAAAGAAAATTCGTGAATTCGTGGCAGAAAAACTAAGGATTTATTTGCGCACCTTCCCAGCCAATAATGGCTGTTTTTCGGGTTTTTCCCCACATATAACCGCCAAAGGTTCCAGAAGACTGAATAACGCGATGGCACGGAATTAAAAATGCAACAGGATTACTTCCAATTGCTGTTCCAACTGCTCGTGATGCATTTGGTTTCTGAATTTGGTGTGCAATAGTTCCGTATGTAGAAAGCTGTCCCATTGGAATTTTTAGTAAAGTTTCCCAAACTTTCAATTGAAAATCGGTTCCTTTTAAATGCAGTTTGATTTCAGATAATTTGCTCCAATCGTTTTGAAAAATGAATAAGGCATTTTGCTGCAATAAATCTAGTTTTTTCGAAAATTGAGCATTCGGGAATTTATCTTTCAACGCGATAAATCCAGTCACTTCATCTTCGGCGAAAGCCATAAAACAAACGCCTTTTTGAGTAGACGCAACAATAATATTCCCAAATGGACTTTCGGCAAAACTGTAATTGATCTCAAGATTTTTTCCTCCATTTTTATATTCGGCCGGAGACATTCCTTCGATATTTACAAATAAATCATGAAGTCGGCTGGTTCCTGAAAGGCCAGTTTCAAAAGCAGTTTCAGATATTGTGGCTTGATTTTCTTTAAGTAACTTTTTAGCGTGTTCGATACTGGTATATTGTAAAAACTTCTTAGGGCTTGTTCCTGCCCATTCACTAAAAAGTCTCTGAAAGTGAAACGGGCTCAAATGCACTTTCTCAGCCACCTCATCCAGATTGGGTTGTTCTTTAAAATTAGCTTTGATATAATCTATAGCTTCAGCGATACGATTATA
The DNA here is from genome assembly GCF_058135255.1 of Flavobacterium sp. LK-23. Lineage (NCBI taxonomy): Bacteria > Pseudomonadati > Bacteroidota > Flavobacteriia > Flavobacteriales > Flavobacteriaceae > Flavobacterium > Flavobacterium sp. LK-23. The sequence continues at coordinate 82,457 of NZ_JBYUVT010000001.1, read as the reverse complement.
ATTTATGGTTTCCTGTGTGTTCATCTTCTTTCCATTTTATAATACAAATATCGATTGGTTTTAGAAGGTATAAAATCCGAAACTTGCTTTGTTTTTTTAACCGTAAAGTGCGCTAAGGTTTACGCCAAAGTTTGCAATATTTTTAATCTCGCAAAGACACAGAGTCGCAAAGATTTTTCTCAATTTTGTCTTCCTGAGCGAAGTCGAAGGATCTCAAAGTAAGTCTACAAAGATTATAAACTTAAAAAATAAAACTTTGCGACTCTGCGTCTTTGCGAGAGATTTATTTCGCTAGATTTTTATTGTTTTAATTGCTTCTCCATTTTGTAATTGATCAGTTCAACATTTAAGCGTATGTTTTTTTGCTCAGCTTTTGCAACAAATCCTTTCTTTTCAAAAAAAGGTTTGGCAGTAATGCTAATATCCGAAGTTATCATTTTTGAATGCTGTTTTTGAGCTTCAAGTTCTAATTCGGCTAAAAGTTTATCTGCAATTCCTTGTCGTTGAAAATCTTTATGAATGTAGAAAAAATCAATATAATTTCCGTCTTTTAAAGTTGCGAAACCTGCAATTTTGTTTTCAATTACCGCTAATAAAACGTATTGTTTTTCAATTACTTCAAGCCAGCGCTCTTTATTATTTACCCCATAAGTCCAAGCTTCAATTTGTTCTGCATTGTAGTCGTTTTTGCAAACAGATTGAATGGTCTGGACAAATAAATCCTGCATTTCGGGAAGGTCTGAGATTGTAGCTTTTTTTAAAAACATATAATGGTTTGATTTTTAAAACAATGTAAAATTTGATAGTATCAAATGATACTATCATTGTTTTGATTAATGCGCCGTAGTTTTAGAAAAAACATTAATTACAATAACGCCAATTACAATCAATGCAAGACCAATTATTGCTGGCAAATCTGGAATTTCTTTGAAGAAAAGAGCGCCTATTATCGTAATTAAAACAATTCCGACACCAGACCAAATGGCGTAAGCAAAACCAACTGGAATGGTTCTGATGGCAAAACTTAAAAAGTAAAATGCACCGCAATAACCAATAATGGTGATGATGCTTGGAATAAGTTTGGTGAATTCTTCAGACTTTTTTAATGCTGAAGTAGCAATAATTTCGAAGATTATGGCAAGGCCTAAAAATATAAAATTCTTCATAGTTCACTTTTTTACAAAGTTAAACTTTAAAGCTGAAAATTATTTAAGATTATCTGTTCTAGAAGAAACACTTATTAACTTATATCCGTTTTCTGTTCTTAGAAATTCAAAATGATCTTGCCCGCGATCGGTTTGCTTTTTTGGATTGATAACAATATCCATTGTTGGATAAATCCAATCTTTAGATTCATTACAATTGTTGAAATAAATGTCGTATTCACTTGATTCAAAAATAAACTGATTTAATCCGCCAGAAGAAATAAAATAATCTGTTTTTGGATTTTTAAGCTCCTGAAGTTTTAGTTTTAAATAGGTATAATTTTGATTAATGAATTTGGTTTTCGAAGCATTTATCCAGCCGTCTGGTTCTTTCCAATAGGTAATTTTATCGAAGGAATGTTTTTCTAAATTGGGTTTAGATAAGTCCTTAAGTAGAGTATTTTCTAACCAATATTTAAACTCTTTATCAAAATTTATGAAAGAATAATATTGTCCATCAACTCCAAGAAAACTGTCTCTTGTTGGATCTTTGCTAGGTTCTTTTGACTTCTCTAAAGAGTAAAAATTCAATTTATCATTATAAGAGAAATTTTCAATCAGGACTTTGTTGTTGATGTCGATTAAAAATTCCTTTCCTCCTGTCAAGAAAAAGTGTTCTCCATCTTGTTGCTTTTTGGCGTCTTTCAAAGCCATAATCATTCCGTTTCTTACTTTGGTTAAGGCGCTGTATTCTGCTGGAATTGCAATTTTTCCTTCGGCATTAAATACTCCCATTTTATCAGTTTTACGATCTGTGAATCTTATAAAGCCTTCGTTTTCGCAGTCTGGACCATTATCAAATACATACAGGCTATCTTGCCCGACAATCTTTCCTTGTTTGGTTAAATAATAGCTGTTCCATTTGCCATTTTCTTCTTCAGTAACAGCAATTATATTTTCGAATTTGCGTGCAATGGTAAAACCAGTAAACTTGGGTTCTATTTTGATTGTTCCGTTTTTGTCTTTAAACCCTGTTAATGTGGTGTCTTTGTTGTGAAATGCAGTCCAGATGTCATTGCTTTGAGCGAATGCTAAAGAATTAAAGAGAAATAATAAAATGAGGATAAGAATTTTTTTCATGAGAATGCATTTATCGAATATGAACTTCTGTTTCGTTGTTTCTTGCTTCTTCAAAACAAGCAGAACATAACATTTTAAAATCGGCAAGAGATTGAAAAGTTTCTGTCCATTCTTCTCCATTATCCAAAAGATATTGTTCGCAAGAACCACACCAAGCAATTTGTGGAAGATCTTCCTCGGCTTCTGAATAGAAAAATCCAACTTGGTTTTTTGAATCTATCGCAGTTGCGATATGAATGCAGGTAAAAGACATTTCTTTTGAGCCGTGTATGTCGCAGGAAATTTTTTCGATCATTTTTTAAATTTTAAAAGCTTTAAGTTCAAATTTAAAGCTATAAATTAAAAACCTTGTAAATGTCTTGTTAAATTAAGTCGTTCATGATCTACGTGAGCGTGAGGGATAGGAGTAGGCTACCGAAGTAGCACGGATAGCCCGACAGCATCCCGATAAGAGGGCGAATGAGCATAAAGTATTTTTGCCCTCTTATCGGGATGGTGGCACGCCCAGATTATTTTTTTTGTTTCAAGTTTCAGGTTTCAAGTTTAAGCGTTAGGTTTTTCTTTTAAGGATTCAGGGATAATCCAACGCTAAAAAATAATCGTACTTTGTCGATATTATTGATCCATGAAGTGTCAAAATGGATTGGACCTAAAATGGATTGATAGGAAATTGCGGCGCCTCCCGATATTACTAAGCTGGTCTCGGTATTTTCGTCCCAATTTCCTTTTGGATTGAAGGCATGTTTTAAATAGTCGTTAAAACTTTCAAAACCGACAGAGGCAAGATTGAAATGAGGGGTAAGATAAATTTTTCCGATTAGATTGATTTGAGACGCAAGTCGGAGACCCAAATATTGTGTAACATTAAGTTCGTCTTCGTGGAGTCCAGCAAAGGAGAAGCGATTGCTGCCAGAACTAGGTATGATGCCGCCAATGAAATATTTTGCAGCATAACCAAATCCTGAAAATGGAATATCGTCATGTTTAAGTTTATCCTGAAAAATAAAATAAGAATCAAAGCCTACAATTCCTGTAATTTTCTTTTTTATGGGCAGTCTTTTTTCGTAGGTTAAACCAAATTTGGTGTAGCCATTTGTTGAGCCAGAAACACGTGTTAAGTCCGGATCGGAAAATGCGGCATTAAGATCGGTAAGAAATGACCGTGCTATGTTTGATTTTATAATGGTTCCGTTTGTGGCAAAGAAAACTCGATCCATGTCATTATAAGAATAATGTAGGTTGAATTCGATGTTGTTAAAGTTGTAGTCGTTAATACTCACAGAATTTGGGTTGTATTCTCGGTCATATTTTGGTTTTAGATTCGTATAGCTGTAGTTTAGTCCAAAGCCTACATAGCTTTTCAGAGAATTTATGTTTCTGTTTACTTCACTGTTGAGTTCAAAAGTATTGTAAAGTATATTGTCTGATGCTTTACCGTTTATATAAATTTCTTGGCGCAGGAAAGCTCCATAAGCTTCAGTTGCCCACCACCATTCTCTATGGCCTCCAAAATTTTTCTGATAATTGATTCTGGCTTTTGGCTGTTCGGCAATGTCGGCAGTTATTAAAAGTCGGGAAGCATCAGCCAAGACGTTTCTTCCTGTGTAGTTAAAAATGATTCCAACACCTCTATACGTGTCATAATGCACTGAAGTATTTAGCTGGTTTTTGGCACGTTCAAAACCAAACAATGTAATGCCTAGTTTATCACCGTCTTGGAAATAACTATATGTAATCTCATCAAAAAGATTGGTTCCCATTGCTCTGTTAATTCCTGCTATTAAATCTTTGGTAGTATATTTTACATGGGTTTTAAGATTGGCTCTTCCGACAACCAATGGCATATTTTCAGGGCTTATTTTTTTATAAACAATCGTGTCTAGAACAAAATCATTTGGCATATCAGGCAATTTATGCGTTCGCTGCTGAAATCCTTTTAATTTTTCCGAAAGAGAAATTAAAGCTGGGAGATTTTGATTTGTTGCTATTTTTCCATCCTTGTAAATTTCGTTACTATCGGCAAAATCGGCTGTTGAGAAACGGAGATTGGGTAAGTGATCTATCAATATGTTGCATAAATCACGATTTGCAGGATTTTTAATGTTGCTCGGAAACATACTGGTCTGCATTAATATGGTCATAAGATTATTTAGCTTATCTACAGGTTCCATTCCGCCTCCGACGTCACTTCCAATAATAATGTTGGCACCCATTTGTTTGGCAACATCTGTTGGAAAATTATTCAATACTCCACCGTCTACCAAAACTGTTTTTCCGTATGGCATTGGTTTGAAGATAGCAGGCAGCGACATACTGGCGCGCATAGCGTAGGATAAACTTCCTTTGCTTAAAATAACTTCTTTTCCTTCGACCAAATCTGTGGCCATGGCCCTAAAGGGAATTGGGAGACTGTCAAAATCTTTAACATTGTATACAGGGAAAGTTAATTCGGAAAGGTATTCTCTTAGATTTTGATCATTTAACAAAGAACCAATGCTGTTAAGTTTCCCGTCTTTAACACCTATTCCGACTAAATACCGTTGAAATTCTCTTTTTTCTTCGGCACTTACAGATCGTAGAGCCTGTCCTCCGCCTAGGAGTTTATCCCAATAAATATCTTTAGTGATTTTTTCTATGCTGTCACCAGAATATCCCATTGCATATAAACCGCCTATAATGCTTCCCATACTGTTTCCAACAATAAGGTCTGGAACGATGTGGAGAGAGTCCAATTTCTGTAAAAGAGGAATATGTGCAATTCCTTTTGCACCACCACCGCTTAATACTAAGACAACTTTAGGCTTTTTTTCTTGAGAAAAAATAATTTGTGGGAGACTTAATAAAAATAAGAAGACGAATAAATAAGATGTTTTTTTCAATTTTTTACTATTTAAGTATTTGATAAATAGATTCTTATTCTGGTTATTAAAAGTAAGCAGATATTTATAAAAGTACAATTTTTTGAGAGAAATGTTTTTTTTACTGAAGCATAAAAACAGAAAACCCGACAAGTTTTTAAAAACTGTCGGGTTTGGAATATGTAATTAAAATACATTTGATATTTAAAAAAGACTAATCTAGCTTCTCGTTTTTGACTTTAATTAAATCATATACCTTAATACCATATGCAATTGCATAATCTGAAAGTTTAGAGTCTGATGTTATTAAGAGTTTGCATGATTTTGCATGTTCTAATACTAATGAATCTGTTAGACCTAGGTCAAAAAAACTTTCACATTCACTACCAGTTTTTGAATCTATGTATTTTTCAGAAGTGTTCTTAATTATTTCAGTTATTTTTTGAATATATAGATATTTGTAATTTCCTCCAAAACTGTTTAATAAATTGTCAACTTCAGTCCAAATGTTTGGTAAAACAATAATCTGGTTAAAATCCCCGATTACAAACAATAATTCACGAAAATCTTCTTCATCATATATTGATGTAGCCTTATGAGTCTTAAGTAATTTGGGATCAATGAGTCCAAGTAGGAGAACTATTAAAGCATTTGAATCTATTAAAATCATGCTTTGTTATCAAACATTAAAAAAGAAACAACTTCATTTTTATCGTTTATTTCAAGTTTTTTATACATTCTTACAAAAGCAAATTCAGGTGAAAGAGCAGAAAACGCTTTTGAAGGTCTGTTTGTATTTTCTACAAGATAAGAAACAACAACTTCCCATATCTTTTCATCCTTTCTATAAACTGCTTGTTCAAGTCGGAAATCGGGATTTTCAACAGTAGATAAGTCTGCTAATTCTGTTTGTGCAATTCTCAATATATCTTTAAGTTTCATAAACGGCTAATTTATTTTAGTTCTTTTGAAGTGTAAAAATAACTAACTTATTTTGTTTTTAAGTATTTTGTATTATTTTTTTTACATTTTAAAGCGCTAAATTTTTGCAATTTTAGGTTAGAGTAACAACTTAAAACAGAAAACCCGACAGGTTTTTAAAAACCTATCGGGTTTGGAATATGTAATTAAAGAAATCTAAAATCAGAAATCTTCAATCTAAAATATGTTAGTATCTGTAGTACTCTGGTTTAAATGGACCTTGAACTTCAACACCGATATAAGCAGCTTGATCTTCTCTTAGAACTTCAAGTTCAACACCTAATTTAGCTAAGTGTAAAGCAGCAACTTTTTCATCTAAATGTTTTGGTAACATATAAACTTCGTTTTTGTAAGCTGCGCTGTTGTTCCATAATTCGATTTGAGCCAAAGTTTGGTTTGTAAATGAGTTACTCATTACAAAACTTGGGTGACCTGTAGCACAACCAAGGTTTACTAAACGACCTTCAGCCAAGATGATAATATCTTTTCCGTTGATGTTGTATTTGTCAACCTGAGGTTTGATTTCGATTTTAGATGCACCGTGGTTTTTGTTTAACCAAGCCATGTCGATTTCGTTATCGAAGTGACCGATGTTACAAACAACAGTTTTATCTTTCATTTGCTCGAAGTGCTCTCCAAGAACGATATCTTTATTTCCTGTAGTTGTAATGATGATATCAGCATTAGCAATTACAGTGTTTAATTTTTTAACTTCATAACCGTCCATTGCAGCTTGTAAAGCACAGATTGGATCGATTTCAGTAACTGTTACAATAGAACCAGCACCTCTAAAAGAAGCAGCAGTTCCTTTTCCAACATCACCGTATCCGCAAACGATTACTCTTTTTCCAGCTAACATTAAGTCAGTTGCACGACGTACAGCATCTACAGCAGATTCTTTACATCCGTATTTGTTATCAAATTTAGATTTAGTAACAGAGTCATTAATGTTGATTGCAGGCATTGGTAAAGTTCCAGCTTTTACTCTTTCGTAAAGTCTGTGAACACCAGTTGTAGTTTCTTCAGAAAGACCTTTAATTCCAGCAACTAATTCTGGGTAACGATCAATAACCATGTTAGTTAAATCTCCACCATCATCAAGAATCATGTTTAATGGTTTTCTTTCTTCTCCAAAGAATAAAGTTTGCTCAATACACCAGTCAAATGACTCTTCATCAAGACCTTTCCAAGCGTAAACTGAAATTCCAGCAGCAGCAATAGCAGCAGCAGCCTGATCTTGAGTAGAGAAAATGTTACAAGAAGACCAAGTAACTTCTGCACCAAGAGCAATTAAAGTTTCGATTAAAACAGCAGTTTGAATCGTCATGTGTAAACATCCAGCAATACGAGCACCTTTTAATGGTTGTTCGTCTTTATATTCAGCGCGAAGTGCCATTAAACCTGGCATTTCAGCTTCAGCTAGTTCAATTTCTTTTCTTCCCCAAGCCGCTAGAGAAATGTCTTTTACTTTGAAAGCCACGTAAGGCGTAGTCGTTGTACTCATTTATATTATATTTGTAGAATTGTAAATTTTTTGCAAATTTAAGGAATAGCTTTTTATTTTTACTAATTTCTGACAGATTTGTGAAATCTTTAATTTCTTAATCTCTAGAATGTTAGTTTCTGAATCGTTTTAAACCATATAAGTAATATAAGTTCATTTTAAAAAAGATTCTGAAACTATTACCTTTGTTGCAAATTGCTTATATTTACTAATACATTTTTTGAACCAGCAGTTATATCTTCTTAAATGACTTTTATGGTTTAGTAATCAAGAAAATAATTTATCATTCACCATTCATAATCTACAACTAAAAAGTAATGCCTTTATTTCAGACCATACAATTCAATGAAACGACTAAAATTTTAATTTGGGAAATCACAGAATCTCTCGAAGAATTATTGAGTAAAGTGGTGTTAAAAGAAAAAACACAAAAGAGATTGGACGGAATGAAATCTCAAATGCATCAGCGTGCTTTTTTGAGTGTTCGTATGCTGATTCAGGAAATGGGTTTTACAGATAAAGATTTGCATTATGATGAGTTTGGAAAACCTTATTTTGATTGTGATAATCATATCTCAATTACACATTCTTACCATTTTGCGGCGATAATTATAAGCAAAGAAAAGGTTGGAATTGACATGGAATTGCAGCGAGAAAAAATCCAGAGAATTGCAGATAAATTTACAGACTTTGAATGCGATTATTTAGATCCTTCATCTATAGAAGAATACATAAAAAAACTTACCGTAATCTGGGGAGCCAAAGAGGCGATCTTTAAAATCAGAAATGAAAAAGGGATCAGTTTTAAAGATCATATTAAGGTGAGCAACTTTTCTTTAGGAGAAACCCAAACGCAGGCAAGTCTTCATTTTGATAATCTGATCAAGGATTTTGATGTGCATTATCAAGAAGTCCAATCAGATAATTTTGAGGGTAAGTTTACTTTGGTTTATGCTTTTGAGAAATAGATTTTAGTCTCAGTCTCAGTAGACAGTTTTCTGTTTAAACTTCACTTTCTTTTTGACGGTGCTGAAACATACTCATGTATAAAAAAGTGCTCATTTTTCGAGCGCGTCTTTTTAATGTTTCGGCATTTTCGCCTTCAAAATGTTCGTCAATAGTTTGAAACCAATGATTCAACCAGATTCCGAATTCGTTTGTTGTGATTTTTTCGCCAAAATGAGCGTCAACTTCATTATGGACCGCATGAGGATTTCCTTTGTATTTGCGAACACCAAATAGATTGGTTTCCCAAAAATCAGTTAGTTTTTCGAGATGAGCATCCCAATCCGAAATCATTTCATTAAAATAAAAGCCGATTTCTCGATCGGCTCTTATTTTAGCATAAAACTGATGAACCAAAAAGGAAACATCAGCTCTATTGTCTATTTGTTTTCTCATAGAATTAAACTATTTAAAAGTATAAAGAACAAACTTAAAAATGCACTTAGCATTATAAGGTTGAAAACTACTTTATGTTTCATTTGTGCCAAGATAGAGGTGTTTGCAAAAACACAAGCTAAAACAATAATGCCTAGCTGAATCATTTGCGGAATTGAAGTTCCGTTGGCTAAAACATACATAGCTGCAGCGCCTCCTAAACAGCTTTGTCCGATAACTGCCATTGCAGCAGAGCCCATATAGTTTCTATTGAAAATGTCGAATGTTGTTTGATATAGTGTCATGGTATTCAGTTTTTTATACCAACAAAATTACGCCTACAATAGTGCTGCATTTTATGATTTTAATCATAAAATGGGATTTTTTTTATCTGTATACTTTTCGGTTAATAATCTTCAATTCGCCTTTTTTCTCCAATGCTTTTATGGCTCTAATGACTGTTTCTACACGTAAACCGGTCAAATCTCCAATTTGTTGTCTTGTAAAGTTAATCAGATATCCATTTTTGTCTTTCTGAAAATTGAAATAGGCAATACCGTGATCTATTAGCTTCAGTACGCGATGTTCGGGTTCGTGTGTAGAAATTTCGGCTGCCATAACCGATTTGTAATACAATCGTTGTGCAAGATTTTCGATTACTTTAATGCTGACTTTTGGGTTTTCTTCTAAAAGCTTCATAAAGTTTTCTTTTGGAAGGATGAAAACTGCCGCTTTTTCTACAGCAATAGCATTTGCGGGATATTTTTGATTTAAGAATAAAGGAGGTTCGCCAAAAGACTGTCCATTATAAAATATACCCTGAATAAATTCGCGTCCGTCATCATTATAATTACTCATTTTTATTTCACCCGAAATAATCTGATAATAGTGCAATGGCAGATTTCCTTCTTCGAAAATAATGTCATTTTTATCAAATGATTTTTTTGCAACACCATACTTTTCTAGTAATTCAACTGTAATCATAATGTATTATTTATGTTATCAAAAGACGTAGAACAAATATAATTTATTCAAAATAGTTCTTCTGCATTAAAAAACTTTTACTTTTACACCTTGGTATGCAAGAACAATTACTCACTATTAGACAACAGATTTTAGAAGCTAAAAGCAACGGTCAAAAACTACTGGCAGTGCTTTTGGATCCTGATAAAATTGTACTGGAAAATTTAAATCATTTAATTGATAAAATTAATCAGTCTCCAGCAACTCATATTTTTGTGGGAGGAAGTATTGTTAAGAAAAATATTTTAGAGGAATTAATTGCGGCATTAAAACAAGAAACGAATCTGCCTGTTATTTTGTTTCCTGGAGATCCTTCGCAGATTTCACCAAATGCAGATGGTATTTTGTTTCTGTCTTTATTGTCTGGACGAAATCCCGATTATTTAATTGAATATCAAGTTCAGGCTGCTCCAATTCTTAAGAAAACAAATTTAGAAGTTATTTCTACTGGTTATATTTTGATAGAAAGCGGTAACGAAACCGCTGTTGCTCGTGTAAGTAAAACAAAACCCTTAAGCCGCGAAAATCTTGATTTGGTCTTGGCGACGGCACAGGCAGGAGAAATGTTAGGAAATCAACTGATTTATTTAGAAGCCGGAAGTGGGGCAAAACAGTCCGTTCCGACAGAAATGATTGAGATGATTTCTCAAAATATTAAAATTCCTGTTATTGTTGGTGGAGGAATTGTAGATTTGCACGGAATTCAGAAAGCATATAAGGCTGGTGCAGATTTGGTTGTTATTGGAACTGCTTTTGAAAACAACAGTCATTTTTTTGAACAATAAACGCCAAATACCACATTTCCGATGATAGATTTTTTTTTAGAAAGTTATAAAAATGCACCGCTATGGCATATTGCTTTAGAGTTTTTAGTATTTGTTTGCGGAATTTTGAGCGTTTGGTTTGCTAAAAAAGAAAATATTTGGGTATATCCCACAGGACTAATTGCTACCGTAATATCGGTTTATCTGCTTTATGTTGCGGGTTATATAGGAGACATGATTATTAATGCTTATTTCTCAATAATGAGTATTTATGGATGGTATGTGTGGGCAAAAGGAGGAACAACTGAAGACAATCTGCCGATTACCCGTACAAGTTTTAAGGAAAAAATAATCGGAATCTTACTGTTTATTGTGACCGTTTTTGTAGTTTTCGGGATTTATAAATATTTTGACTATGAAATTCATAAAGACAATTATGTCGATATGATTTCGTCTGGGATATTTTTTGCTGGAATGTGGTACATGGCCAGAAAAAAAATAGAAAACTGGACACTTTGGATTATTGGTGATATTATTGTTGTGCCTCTTTATGCTTATCGTGGCTTAGGGATGCTGTCACTTCAGTATATAATTTTTACAATTTTGGCTATTTCAGCTTATTTAGAATGGAGAAAAATCTTAGACAGCAAAAAACAAATATCATAAAAATTGCTTTGTTTGGACCTGAAAGTACAGGGAAAACAACCTTAGCAAAACAGCTTGCCGATTACTACGAAACAGAATGGGTTCCTGAGTTTGCACGTGACTATTTGCAAGAAAAATGGGAAGAAAATCAGCATATTTGCGTCGCAGATGATATGTTGCCAATAGCTTATGGACAGACTGCATTAGAAAACGAAAAGCTTGCAAATGCAAATAGATACTTGTTTTGCGACACCAACTTAATGGTGACTAAAGTATTCTCTGAAATGTATTATGGTTTTTGCGACCCGCTTTTGAATGAAGTGGCATTAAAGCATGAATACGATTTGTTTTTCTTGACCGATATTGATGTTCCGTGGGAAAAAGATGATATTCGTGATACTCCCGAAGGAAGAGAAACTGTTTTTTCTGCTTTTAAACAAACTTTAATAGATACAAAAAAGCCTTTTATAATCTTATCCGGTAATAAAGAAACGAGATTGGAAAAAGCAACATCCATCATTGAGAATTTGACTATTGCTAAAGAAAATGATTTCTCATCGAATGATTTTGTGCAGATATACAATAGAGGTATTTCTTTTGATGCTATTCTAAAACAATTAGAGTTTTTTGATAATGGAATCATTAAAAGTAATTTAGTAAATCCTGCCACAATTGGTAATGGAATTTTAAGTTTAACAGAAGCTGATTTCGAAGAAAAAGCTGATTTTTTTGATAATCAGAAAGAAGAATTAAAGATCAAAAAATTTGTTCCAGCTTCTGGAGCAGCAACAAGAATGTTTAAATTCTTGACTGCTTTTTTGAATGATTTTGATATTCAGAAAGAAACGATTAATGCTTACATCAATAGAAAAAAAGATAAAGAACTTGCCATTTTTATTATCGGAATGGATAAGTTTCCTTTCTTTAAAGCAGTAGATCAAAAATTAAGAGAAATTTATCCTGATTTTGAAACTCTTGAAAGAGACTTAAAGAATTACTATTTTATAAAATTATTGTTGTCTCCAGACTATTTTGATTTCGCAAATAAACCAAAAGCCGTATTGCCATTTCATTGGTATGACACACATATTGCAACTCCAATAGAAGAGCATTTGAACGAGTGTATACATTATGCTACTTCAAATAAGGTGTCCAATTTGCATTTTACAGTTTCAGAAATTCATCAAAATTTATTTTACAAAGGAGTTGATGATGTTATAGAAAAAATTGAAGAACCATCTGGGGTGAAAATTAATATTGGATATTCTTATCAAAATAAAAGTACAGATTCTATTACTATAGATGAGAAAAAGAAATTAGTAAAAGATAAAAATGGAAATTTAGTCTTTAGACCGGGTGGACATGGAGCCTTAATTGAAAATCTTAATAGTCTTGATGCTGATGTAATTTTTATTAAAAATATAGACAATGTAATTCAAAATCATATCGATAAAATTACATTGTACAAAAAAACACTGGCAGGTGTTTTGATTGAAGTACAACAAAAAGTTTTTTCTTATTTAAAATTAATTGACCAAAATAAGATTAAAGAAGGCCATCTTGCAGATATTGTTTTGTTTTTAAAAGAAGAGCTAAATGTCGAGATGGGTAATGACTTCAATAAATTTACTTTTGAGAATAAGATAAACAAAATTAGAGAACTTTTAGATAGGCCAATTCGTGTTTGCGGAATGGTAAAAAATGAGGGAGAACCTGGAGGCGGTCCGTTTTGGGTTATGAATGATAAAGGTGTGGTTTCTCTGCAAATTGTTGAAACTTCTCAAGTAGATTTGACAAGTAAAAAGCAACAGTCAATTTTAACAGAGTCGACTCATTTTAATCCCGTAGATTTAGTTTGCGGTATTAAGAATTATAAAAATGAAAAGTTTGATTTATTGCAATTTGTAGATCAGAAAGCTGGTTTTATTGTAGAAAAGAGTATTGATGGAAAGACAGTGAGAAGTTATGAATTGCCAGGTCTATGGAATGGTTCAATGGCAAATTGGCTTACTATTTTTGTTGCTGTTCCTTTGATTACTTTTAATCCCGTAAAAACAGTAAACGATTTATTGAAAGCGGCACATCAGCCACAATAATATGGATGCAGAAAAAATTATATCAGAATTAAGTCTTAAAGCCGTTCGCAGTAGCGGTTCGGGCGGACAAAACGTGAATAAAGTTTCCTCAAAAGTTGTTCTGAATTTTGATTTGAATGCTTCTCAATCTTTGTCTGATGAAGAAAAATTGCTCTTGCAGGAAAATATAGCAGCAAGATTAACTTCAGAAAATATCCTGATTTTAAATTGTGATGAAGACAGAAGTCAGCTTAAAAATAAAGAAATTGTAATTAAACGATTTTTGGAAATTATCAAAAAAGGATTGCATGTTCCGAAAGTAAGGAAGGCTACAAAAGTTCCGAAAGCGGTAATTAAAAAGAGAATTAAAGACAAGAAAAGTATTTCTGAAATAAAACAGACTAGAAGAAAACCAGATTTTTAGTATTAAGACAGTAGAATTAAGTATTAAGAAATTCAAAGATGAAAAATCTTAATACTTAATACATTTATCTTAATACTTTTTTATATTTGCACTGTCTCAAAGGGGTGCTCTAAATAACGAGCTGAGATCATACCCAAAGAACCTGAGCGAGTAATGTTGCTAAGGGAAAAACGACACAATCGAGCGTATACACTTTATTTTGTCGGGAAACACATTTATTAATTTAACAAAAGAATAATTCCCCCTTTTATTCGTAATTCTTTACGAATGAAAACTATCTTTAAAGGTACTGAGGTACTAAGTTGCAAAGGTTCTAAGGCTCAAAAAATGAGCAGAACCAAATCTATTTTATTTTTTCTATTCTCTTTTTTCTATTCTCTTTTTTCTTTTGCGCAACAGCAAGATTCTACAAAGGTTAATCAGCTTGACGATGTTTTAGTCTCTGCAGTTCGTGTTACTTCTAAAACTCCAGTGAGTTTTAGCAATATGGATAGAAAAGAAATTAAGTATAGAAATTTAGGTCAGGACATTCCTGTTTTGATGAATTATCTTCCTTCGGTTGTAACAACTTCAGATGCAGGTAACGGTGTTGGTTATACCGGAATTCGTGTGCGTGGAAGTGATGCTACTCGTGTAAACGTAACCATAAACGGAATTCCGTATAATGATGCAGAAAGTCAAGGAACTTTTTGGGTAAATATGCCCGATTTTGCTTCTTCTGTAGAAAGCCTTCAACTACAACGCGGAGTTGGGACATCTACAAATGGAGCAGGTGCTTTTGGAGCTAGTTTAAATTTATTGACAGATAATTATGCTAATAAAGCAACTGGAGAAATTTCTAGTTCTGCGGGATCTTTCAATACATTTAAAAATACAGTGAAATTTAGTACTGGTTTGATGAATGATCATTTTGAAATTGCGGGGCGTTTATCTACAATAAAAACAGATGGTTATATTGATCGTGGAAGCGCAGACTTAAAATCATATTTCCTTCAAGGGACTTATGTTGGCAAAACAACCTTGATTAAAGCTTTGGTCTTTGGCGGAACTCAAAAAACATATCAATCTTGGAACGGAATTGACGGGGAAACATTAAACGAAAACAGAAAGTATAATTCGGCAGGAGTATATACAGACGAGTTTGGTGTAACGCGTTATTATGATAACGAAACCGATAATTACAATCAAGATCATTATCAATTGCATTGGAGCGAATCAATTTCTGATAAATGGAGTACAAATTTTGCATTGCATTATACAAAAGGAAAAGGTTATTTCGAAAATTATAAAGAAGATGCAGACATGGCCGATTATAGTTTAAATCCTGTTGGAACAGTAACAACAACAGATTTGATTCGCCAAAAATGGTTGGATAATGATTTCTACGGAACTACTTTTTCTGCTAAATATGTAACAGAGGACTTGAATGTGATTTTGGGCGGAGGTTGGAACAAGTATGAAGGAGATCATTTTGGAAAAGTAATCTGGGCAAGATATGCTTCTCAATCTGAATTAGGAGATCACTACTACGATGATTATTCATCAAAAACAGACGGTAATATTTTCGCGAAAGCAAATTACCAATTCACAGAAAAATTAAGTTTCTACGGAGATTTACAATACAGAAATGTAAAATACAAGGCTAATAGTGCAGAAACTGGTTTGGTAGATGATAATTTCAATTTCTTTAATCCTAAAGCAGGTTTAAATTATGCCTTTACTCAAAACAGCACTTTGTACTTTTCTTATGCAACAGCGAATCGTGAGCCAAATAGAACCGATTACGAAGGCGGAAATGTAAAACCTGAAAAATTAAATGATTATGAGTTAGGATGGAGATTTAATACAGAGAAATTCCAACTGAATTCTAACGTGTATTATATGGCTTACAAAGATCAATTAATCTTAACGGGAAGATTAGACGATGTTGGAAACCCAATTCGTGCCAACACAGAGAAAAGTTACCGTTTAGGTTTTGAATTTGATGCCACAATTGCGCTGTCTGAGAAATTTACTTTACGACCAAACTTTACTTTGAGCAGCAATAAAAATGTGGATTTGGCTGTTGATGGCGAATACTATGGAACAACTAAAATTGCGTATTCTCCAGAAGTTATTGCAGGAAACGTAGTGGTATACAAACCACTTAAGGGATTGTATCTTTCATTATTGCAGAAATATGTTGGAGAACAATATATGAATAACATTGAACTTCCTGCAGCAAAATTGGCAGATTACTTCGTAAACGATTTTAATGCTTCTTACGAAATAATTCCTAATAAGATTTTTAAATCGATAACCATAACGGCTTTGGTTAATAATATTTTCGACAAAAAATATGTTTCAAACGGATACATGTATGATGTTTATCCATACTATTATCCTCAAGCAGGAACAAATTTCTTAATTGGTTTAAATTTGAAATTCTAATGAAGTCAAATACAAAAAAAGCCTGAAATTTATTTTTCAGGCTTTTTTGTATTTAGTTGTATACGTGAATAACAGTTCCAGAAGATTCGACACGATATTGTTTCATCGGATATTCTTTTCCGCCAAGTCCTGTAAATAAATTATATTGAGTTTTATCACAAGAACAAACAGCATAAATTCCGTCAATTGTCATTGCAGTGCAAGAAGTTAAGGCTTGGTTTGGGCAGGCAGCATCAAAAGCGGTGTAGGTTCCTTCGCCAGTCTTCATAACAATAATTCCTTTTGCACCGTAATTGGCAACATAAACAGGGTTGCTCGGATACATTAACTTGTTATAAGTTGGCAAATTGGTATCAAGATATGCGTTTACAGAATAATTAGGAATGTAAGGATTGTTGTTGCTCTTGCTATTGTCACTACAAGAGAATAAAATAACAGTAAATGCGATAAAAAACCAGATTTTTTTCATTATTTGAATAAGAATTAGTTAAAACAAAAATAATTTATTTAGATTTGAAATCTATATGATTAACATATAATTATGTACTATTAAAAATTATAGTATATTTGTGGTAAGAAAATCCCGTCGCGATGGGATTTTTTGTATTTATATAAACGATGAAGTTATGAGTAAAGTATCTTATTATACAGCTGAAGGATTAAAAAAATTAAAAGATGAATTGGAGCACCTGAAAAGTGTAATGCGTCCAAAAGCATCTCAAGATATTGCAGACGCAAGAGATAAAGGAGATTTGTCTGAAAATGCAGAATATGATGCCGCAAAAGAAGCACAAGGCTTGTTAGAGATGAGAATTTCTAAACTAGAAGAAGTATATGCAAATGCAAGATTAATTGACGAATCTCAATTGGATGTTTCTAAAGTTTTGGTTTTATCGAATGTAAAAATCAAAAATCAAAGCAACGGAATGGAGATGAAGTATACGCTTGTTGCTGAAAGTGAAGCAGATTTAAAGACTGGTAAAATCTCTGTAACTTCTCCTATCGGGAAAGGTTTATTAGGAAAATCTGTTGGAGAAGTAGCTGAAATTACAGTTCCAAACGGAGTTTTGAAATTTGAAATTTTAGAAATTTCGAGAGATTAAATTTTAGTTTAACCGGTTAATTGTTTATTCGTTTAACCGATTTGACGATTAACCGAATTATACAAATAAACAATGGCATCAATATTCACTAAAATAGTTAACGGAGAAATTCCGGCATACAAAATCGCTGAAGACGAGAACTATTTAGCATTTTTAGATGTAAATCCGAATGCTAAAGGACATACACTTTGTATTCCGAAACAAGAAATCGATAAGATTTTTGATATGGATGAAGAATTGTATTTAGGGCTGATGAAATTTTCTAAAAAAGTGGCAGCAGCTTTAGAAAAGACAGTTCCATGCAAAAGAATCGGAATTGCAGTTGTTGGACTTGAAGTGCCTCATGCACACGTACATTTGATTCCGTTAAACCATATGGATGAAATGCGTTTTATTGATAAAGTTTCTCTTTCAAAAGAAGAATTCGAAGCTTTAGCAAAAGATATTCAGTCAAATTTATAAGATTCAAATAGAATAAGATTGTCAGGCTGAGCGGAGTCGAAGCCATATAAAGCTGAAAAATTATATATAAAGCAAAAAAGTGCAGTAATTGATTACTGCACTTTTTTATTTAATGAAATCTGAAAAGTAGTTCCTTTTCCAATTTCAGAATGCAGAACTTTTATTTTTCCATTGTGATATTCCTCGACAATTCTTTTAGTTAAAGAAAGACCAAGACCCCAGCCACGTTTTTTAGTTGTAAAACCAGTTTCAAAAATAGTTTTAAACTGCTTTTTAGGAATTCCAGTTCCAGAATCTTTAATATTGATTTTTACATGATTTGCATCTTGTTCGAGATAAAGGTCTAGTGTTCCTTTTCCTTTCATGGCATCAATAGCATTTTTAACCAAATTCTCTATCGTCCAGCTATGCAATGTTGGATTTATCATTCCTAAAATAGGTTCTTTTGGAGCTTGAAACGAAAATGCGACCTGTTTAGAAAAACGGGACTGTAGATATTCATAAGCCGTTTTAGTTTCTTGTACGATATCGTGAAGTTCCAAAACGGGTATCGAACCAATCTTGGAAAAACGATCTGTGATAGTCTGCAAACGTTCGATATCTTTTTCTATTTCGGTACTAATAGACGGATCTATATCTTCTGTTTTTAATATTTCAACCCAGCCAATTAATGAAGAAAGCGGTGTACCAATCTGATGCGCTGTTTCTTTTGCCATCCCAGCCCAAAGTTTGTTCTGGGTTGCCATTTTGGTGCTTTTATAAAAATTGTAAATTAAAGCAATACATAAAAATATAATCAGAAGCAGTGCAATAGGATAATATTTGAGTTTATTTAGTAATGAAGAGTTGCCATAATATAGTGTCTGATATTTCCCAGGTGCATATTCGAAGGTGATTGGTTCATTTTCATTTTTCAGCTTATTTAAGAAAGCGATCCTTTTTTTCTTATCATTCAGAATTTCGTCGGGGACATTTACTGCACTCACCACTTTATCATACAGCATAATTATACCCGGAATAGAAGTATTATTGTTAAAAATCTGAAGAGGAAGTTCTACATCGGTATTTTCATCGGCATTAACTATTGAAATTTGTGCCTTTACAAAAAGGTTCATTTTCAAGCGTTCTTCATTTTTAAAAATTTGGAAGAAAGTATAAGTATTCCAAAGAATTAGGGAAATGATTATAAAACAGACCGAAATAATAATCCAGCGGGTTGTATTTGTTCTTTCAGAAAAAGACATATCAGTTTTTTTGAGGTATAAATATAACGAAATATACACATTTTATATTTTGCCTATGTGGAAAGATTTTTCGTTTTTATCTGCAAAACTATTTCTTCGAATTAAACCATTTCAATACTTTTGTAGCTACTAAAATGAGATTCTGTCTAAATTTTAAAGTATGATCAGCGTTAACCCAAAAGAAATTCCAACGGCCAAATTGCAAGGCTATCTGCAGAGTTCAATCGGACCGAGGCCTATTGCTTTTGCAAGTACAATTAGCGAAACTGGAGTTCCAAATTTATCTCCCTTTAGTTTCTTTAATGTATTTAGTGCCAATCCGCCAATTTTGGTTTTTTCGCCATCAAGACGTGTTCGCGATAATACGATTAAACATACTTTAATTAATGCCGAAGCAACTAGAGAAGTAGTGATAAATGTTGTAAATTACGATATTGTTCAGCAAACTTCTTTAGCAAGTACAGAATATGGAGACGGAGTAAACGAATTTATTAAAGCTGGATTAACTCAAATCCCGTCAGATTTAGTAAAACCATATCGAGTAAAAGAATCTCCAGTTCAGTTTGAATGTAAGATTACGCAGATTATTCCGTTAGGAACAGAAGGAGGAGCAGGAAATCTGATTTTGTGCGAAGTGGTGAAAATTCATATCCACGAATCGATTCTAGATGAAAACGGAGCAATCGATCAGCATAAAATTGACTTGGTTTCGAGACTTGGAAATAATTGGTATTCAAGATCTAATCAAGGACTTTTTGAAGTTGCAAAACCCTTGACAACACTAGGGGTTGGAGTAGATGCAATACCAGATTATGTAAAAGAAAGTGATGTTTTTGATGGAAATGATTTAGGAAAATTAGGTAATATAGAAGCCTTGCCTACAAAAGAAGAAGTTACTATATTTGTGAAAGAAAATTTCGCAGTCAAAGGAGTTTTAAGCTCAGACGACCAGAAAAAAGTACACTTAGAAGCCAAAAAATACTTGGATAATGGCGATGTAGAATCGGCTTGGAAAGTACTTTTAGCTAAAAAATAAAAAGAAATAGAAACAATAATTAAATAGACGAAGATGGAAGTTACAGGAAAAGTAAAAGTGGTTAACCCAGAGCAGCAAGTTAGTGCCTCATTCAAAAAAAGAGAGTTAGTTGTTACTACTGAGGAGCAGTATCCACAACATATTTTAATCGAATTTACACAAGATAAATGCGATTTATTGAGTAGCTATAAACAAGGAGATGCAGTAAAAGTTTCTATCAATTTAAGAGGAAGAGAATGGGTTAACCCACAAGGAGAAACTAGATATTTCAATAGTATTCAAGGTTGGAGAATCGAAAGATTAGCTCCAGAAGGGCCTGCACAAGGAGCACCAATGCCAGCTGCAGAAACTTTTGCGCCAGCAACAAGTATAAACGAAGACGAACCAGACGATTTACCGTTCTAAAAAAGGTTTAAATTCCAAATTATAAATTCCAAATTCCAATTCATTCACTTGAGTTTGGGATTTGGAATTTTGTTTTTGAATTAATAATTCTAATTAGAATTTTGTCATTGAAATTTAAATAATGTATTTCTTATTTGATAATTTATATTTTCCGCCCGTTTCAGAAGCCGATGAAGAAGGTATTTTGGCTGTTGGTGGTGATTTAAGTCCCGAACGCTTAAAATTGGCGTACCAAAGAGGAATTTTCCCTTGGTTTAATGAAGGTGAGCCTATACTTTGGTGGGCACCTGATCCTCGTATGGTTTTATTTTTAGACGAATTAGTTATTTCTAAAAGTATGCGGAATATTTTAAATAGAAAACAATTTACAGTTACCTTTAATACCAATTTTAAAGAAGTAATTTCGAACTGCCAGAAAATACAACGTATTGGCCAGGACGGAACTTGGATTTCAGATGATATAGTAGAATCGTATTGTGAACTTAATCGTCAAGGAATTGCAAAATCGGTTGAGGTTTGGCAAGACGATGTTTTAGTTGGAGGTTTGTATGGCGTCGATTTGGGACATATTTTCTGTGGAGAAAGTATGTTTTCGAAAGTGTCAAATGCTTCTAAAGTGGCTTTTATATCTCTAGTAAATCATTTAGAAAAAGAGAATTACAAATTATTGGATTGTCAGGTTTATAATCCACATTTGGATAGTTTGGGTTGTCGCGAAATTGATCGTGAAGAGTTTATGTCCATTTTAAAAAGTAAATAGAAAATGAATACAATTTACAGCGTAAAAGAAATTTATATTTATCCGATAAAGAGTTTCGCGGGAATCAGCCTTAAGTCTGCAAAAGCTGAAGAAATGGGATTTGAAAACGATCGACGTTGGATGCTCATTGATGCAGAAAATCAAATGCTGACGCAGAGAGAACATCGCATTATGAGCCAGTTTTATCCGCAGATCTCAAATGGAAAAATCAGTATTACGTTTCAGGATCAAAAACATGAATTCTCTACTGACGAAAGTTTAGAAGATGCAATAGAAGTAAATGTGTGGGATGATAAAAGCCAAGTTGTTGAGGTAAATCTAGAAACATCAAAATGGTTTAGCTTGCATTTAGGTTTTGAATGCAAATTGGTTAAAATACTTAAAAATGGAGCCCGTAAGCACGAAAGTTCCAGATTAAAAGAAACATTCAATGTAAGTTTGGCAGATGGTTATCCATATTTATTAATTGGATCCAAAAGTTTAGATTTTTTGAATGAGAAGCTCGATGAAAAAATTACCATAAAAAGATTTCGTCCCAACATTGTAGTAAGCACCGAAAACCCTCATGAAGAAGATGATTTTAAGACTTTTGCGATAGGCGGAGTTCAATTTAAAAACATAAAACCTTGCGGAAGATGCGTTATGGTGAACAATGATCCAGAAAATGGACGTTTGAAAAAAGAACCTTTGAAAACGT
Source organism: Flavobacterium sp. LK-23 (assembly GCF_058135255.1). Lineage (NCBI taxonomy): Bacteria > Pseudomonadati > Bacteroidota > Flavobacteriia > Flavobacteriales > Flavobacteriaceae > Flavobacterium > Flavobacterium sp. LK-23. The sequence continues at coordinate 60,381 of NZ_JBYUVT010000001.1, read as the reverse complement.
TAAGTAAATACAGAAATGTGGACAATTCTGTCTTATTCGGAACCAATATCGTGAGTTTAAATTCTGGAATTATTAGCGTAGGTGATGAGGTTGTTTTTTAGAAATTCAGCTTTATAAAGTTCCAGTTTAAAGTATTAAAAATGACCAATTCATTTTTTAAAGTTGGTAATTCCAAAATTAATTTTAAGGTTTCGTGCGCCATCATGTTACCAATAATTCCTGGCAATGTTCCTAGAACACCGTTTAAATTGCAATTTGGAACATCTTTTGGATCGGGCATTTCAGGAAATAAATCTCTAAGATTTTTACTTCCGTTATGATTGAAAACCGCAATTTGCCCTTCAAATTTTAAAATGCTTCCGTAAACTAAAGGTTTGCCGTGCTCAATGCAAGTATCATTGACTAAATAGCGAGTAGAAAAATTATCAGAACCATCTACAACAATATCATACTGCTGAATGATTTTTGAAGCATTTTCAGCAGTTAGTTTTTCGTTAATTGCGATAGCTTCAATCAGCGGATTTAGCTTGGAAACTACATCTTTCGCTACAATTGATTTGCACTGGCCAATTTCATTTTCGGTATATAAAATTTGTCGATGAAGATTGTGAATTTCAATAGTGTCAAAATCCATGATTCCAATAAAACCAACTCCTGCAGTTGTAATGTATTGTAAAATTGGACAGCCCAAACCGCCTGCGCCAATTACTAAAACTCTAGCTTTTTTTAATTTTTCCTGCCCCTCATCACCAATTTCGGGCAGAATAGTTTGTCTGTTGTAACGAAGAAATTCTTGTATAATGCTCATTTTTTAAATTATGAATTGTGAATTGTGAACTGTGAATTGTAAAATGTTAAGTCTTCAAATCTGAAACTTGAAACTTGAAACATTTCAACTATAAGCTTTGTCCCAGTCTTTCCAAACGGGTTCATAGCCTGCGTTTTTAATAATTTTTGAAATTTCTTCTGCCGAGCGCTCATCGCTGATTTCGAATTGCTCCAAAGATTGCGGGTCGACAACATAACCACCCGGATTTGTTTTAGAACCAGCACTCATGCTTGTAACCCCAATCGGAATAATATTATTTCTAAATTTCTCGTTTTCACGAGTTGAAATCGAAATTTCTAAATCTTCATTCCATAAACGGTAAGCGCAGATTAATTGCGTCAAATCTTTATCATCCATAATAAAATTAGGTTCAATAATGCCTTCAGCTGGACGAAGACGTGGAAAAGAAACCGAATATTTCGTTTGCCAATATTTTTTTTGCAAATAATCTAAATGCAAAGCATTAAAAAAGCTATCTGTTCGCCAGTCTTCTAAACCTAATAAAACGCCCAAACCTATTTTATGAATTCCGGCAGTTCCAATTCGGTCCGGAGTTTCCAATCGATAATCGAAGTTTGATTTCTTCCCTTTTGTATGATATTTTTTGTAAACTTCCTGATGATATGTTTCTTGGTAAACTAAAACAGAATAAACACCAGCTTCATGCAGACGCTGGTAATCTTCTGTAGAAAGTGGCTGTACTTCAACAGAAATAATAGAAAAATCTTTTCTAATTAAATCAATTGCATTTAGAAAATAATTGATGTTTACTGTATAATTTGCTTCACCTGTAACCAATAAAACATGATCAAAGCCAGTGTTTTTTAAGGCTTCTACTTCCAGTTTTATCTCAGCATCAGAAAGAGTTTTTCTTTTGATTTTATTGTCTAAACTAAATCCGCAATACGTACAAATGTTTTGGCATTCGTTGCTTAAGTAAAGCGGGGCATACATCTGAATGGTTTTCCCGAAACGTTTTTTGGTGATTTCATTGCATTTTTGTGCCATTTGCTCTAAATAATTTTGAGCAATAGGAGAAATCAGAATCAAAAAATCATCGAGGTTGTATTTGGTTTTAGCCAAAGCGCGCTCAACATCTTTTGATGTGGTTTTATATATCTTGGATTGGATTTCATCCCAATTATATTGCTCAAAAATAGTTTTAAAAGTATTCATGTGAGTTTATTTAGTTTTACTGCAAAAGTTTTTTAACGCAAAGTGCGCTAAGAATACGCAAAGTTCGCTAAGCTTTGAGTTCTTGTCTTTGACAAAAAGTCCGCAAAGCTTGGCGAACTTTGCGAAAAAACCTTGCGAACTTTGCGGTTAAATTTATTCGTAAAGAAAAGAAGTCAACGGGCTAGAAGCCGAAGCATAATTTTGCTGATTGGCAACTTTAGCTTCAAAAGCTTTTCTTCCTGCAATTACAGCCTCTCTAAAAGCTTCAGCCATTAATTTCGGGTTTCCTGCAACAGCAATTGCAGTGTTCACCAAAACAGCATCAGCACCAATTTCCATTGCTTTTGCGGCATCAGAAGGAGCTCCAATTCCTGCATCGACAATAACAGGAACTGTACTTTGTTCAATGATAATTTCTAAGAAATCAATCGTTTTTAAACCTTTATTGCTTCCAATTGGTGAACCCAAAGGCATAACGGCAGCAGTCCCAGCACTTTCCAAATGTTTACACAAAACAGGATCAGCATGAATGTAAGGAAGTACAATAAAGCCGAGTTTAGCCAATTCTTCTGTTGCTTTTAAAGTCTCAATTGGATCTGGCATTAAATATTTTGGATCGGGATGAATTTCGAGTTTTACCCAATTGGTTTCCAAAGCTTCACGAGCTAGTTGCGCTGCAAAAACAGCTTCTTTGGCATTTCTTGCTCCCGAAGTGTTGGGCAATAAATTGATTTTTGGATGATTTAAATGCGATAAAATAGCATCTGTATCCGTTTCCAGATCGATACGTTTTAAGGCAACCGTAACCAATTCACTTTCTGAAGCTAAAATAGCGCTTTCCATTTCTTCATTAGAACCAAATTTTCCCGTTCCAAGAAACAAGCGGGAGTGAAGGGTTTTGTCTCCTATATTAAACAATGATGTTTGCATGTAATTTTTCGTTTAGTTGATGAATTAATTTTTCTTTCTCATCACTTTCGGTAATGATTCCAGAAACGGCAATTCCATGAATTCCAGTCTCCATTAACGGACTCACGTCTCTTAATGTGATTCCTCCAATGGCATACACAGGAAGATCGATTTTATTTTTTTTCAGTTTTTGAAGAATATCGAAATAGCCTGATAATCCTAAAATTGGACTTAGTTTTTCTTTTGTGGCAGTAAAGCGAAAAGGTCCTAATCCAATATAATCACAGCCATTTTTAACATGATTTTCAATATCTTCGAAAGTATTTGCAGTTCCTCCGATAATTTTTGCAGCGCCTAAAATCGCCCTTGCTTCGTCGATTTTGGTATCGGTTAATCCTAAGTGAACTCCACAAGCGTCTATTTCTTTGGTAAGATGCAAATCGTCATTTACAATAAAATTGGCGGTGTACTTTTCGCATAAACATTTTACCGCTTCCGCTAAAGTGAAAGCATCTTTTTGTGTTTGGTTTTTAAAACGCATTTGTATCCAATTGCAACCAGCGTCGAGCGCCTTGTGAATATTATACAATTGATTTTCGATAGTTTCGCCCTGCGAGATATATTGAAGTTTGCTATACATAGTGATATCCTATTAAAGTTGTAGTTGAGCTCAAGTAATTTTCGATATAGATTTTAGCGTTTTTACAGGCTTCTTTTACAGGCTGATTTAAAGCTAAATTCGAAGCAATGGCAGAAGAAAGTACACAACCTGAGCCATGTTTTTCAAAGCAGTTTTTTTCTGATGGAAGTAATTCTAACACTTCATCTTTTAGAAATAGACGATCCGTTCCTAGTGCCTTTTCGTTATGTCCGCCTTTTAATAAAATGTTCGTTGAAAATTTATTTTCTTTAGAAATATAATCAGGAAATAAAATTTCAGCTTCATGATAATTCGGTGTAATCAAATCGATTTTTGACAGTATTTTATTTAAATCAAATTGATCTTCAGTATTCATAAATTCAAATTTTGTAGTCGATTTTAAAACAGGATCCCAAACAATTTTTGCTGAAGGAGAAAGCTGTTTTATAATTGAAAGAATCTGGTTTAAATCATGTAAAGAAGACACAATTCCAATTTTCACAACGCTAATTTTATAATTTGAAAACAAAGTTTTGATCGAACGAATTACAAAACTCAAATCAGTCCACTGAATTTCATAAAACTGATTTTCAGTTTGAATAGTATTTGCTGTAGAAATAGCAAGACCAGCCACTTTATGCTGTTCAAATGTTTTGATGTCAGCCAAAATTCCAGCGCCACCAGACGGATCTAAACCTGCTATTGTAAGTACGAATGGACGATTTTCTGACATAATTTAAATTGTTTTAACGGATTTTCATTTTTCCAAATAGTTCCCAAAAGAGCGACATCATCAAAACCATTTTCAAATGCTTTTTGAATGTTTTCTGAATCAATTCCGCCCAAAGCAACCATTTTTGTTTTATGATTTTTTCTTGATTTTATTTCTTGAAAAAGATCTTTTTGAGGAGAATAATTTTCTTTAGAAATACTTTTAAAAACAGGACTTAAGAATGCATAATTAAATTTCGTTTCTAACGAATTGAAATCTTCGATGGAATGCGTTGATGTTGAAATTGATTCGCATTTAAACCTACAAGGTTTTGGAAACCTTGCAGGAAATTCTTTTCTCTCTTTCTCAGAAAAATGAAATCGATCAATACCAAGATCTTCGGCTAACTGATGATGACTGTGCAAAACTAGATTAGTCCGAAATTCTAATTTGATCTGATGAATAAATTGTGTCATTTCTACTTCTGAAAAATCAGGTTTTCTAATATGAAGCAAAGACAATCCTTCTTCCAATAAAGAATGAAGAATTTGAATTTCATCTTCAATAAAAAAAGGATTTGTAATTACAATCATTATTTGAAAGTATTAAGATTTGAGTATTAAGTACTAAGACGAGAGTATCAAGATGGAAGGATTGAAAGTTTATCGATTTAAAATCTTAATACTTAATTCTTTCATCTTGATACTTTGATTATATGTAAATCTCTTTTCCTTGTTCAATAAATTCTTCTGATTTCTCCTGCATTCCTTTTTCAGCCGCAGCGACATCTCTAATTTCCTGAGATATTTTCATAGAACAGAATTTAGGGCCGCACATCGAGCAAAAGTGTGCTACTTTTGCGCCATCAGCAGGAAGTGTTTCATCATGGAATTCTCTTGCTGTGTCTGGATCTAAAGCCAAATTAAACTGATCTTCCCAACGGAATTCAAATCTTGCTTTGCTTAACGCGTTATCGCGATACTGCGCACCCGGATGGCCTTTCGCTAAGTCGGCAGCATGGGCAGAAATTTTATAAGTGATTACCCCATCTTTAACATCTTTTTTATTCGGTAGACCTAAATGTTCTTTCGGTGTAACATAGCACAACATCGCGCATCCGTACCAGCCAATCATAGCGGCCCCAATTGCCGAAGTGATATGGTCGTAACCCGGCGCAATATCCGTAGTTAAAGGGCCTAAAGTATAAAATGGAGCTTCATGACAATGTTCCAGCTGTTTGTCCATGTTTTCTTTAATCATGTGCATTGGTACGTGCCCTGGACCTTCAATAAAAACCTGAACATCGTGTTTCCAAGCAATTTTTGTCAATTCACCCAAAGTTTCTAATTCGGCAAATTGTGCAGCGTCATTCGCATCTGCAATCGAACCCGGACGCAAACCGTCTCCAAGAGAAAAAGCCACATCGTATTGTTTCATGATTTCGCAGATTTCTTCAAAATGCGTGTAAAGAAAGTTTTCTTTATGATGAAATAAACACCATTTTGCCATAATAGAACCGCCTCGAGAAACGATTCCAGTAACGCGATTTGCGGTTAAATGAATGTAGCGAAGCAAAACCCCAGCGTGAATGGTAAAATACGAAACACCTTGTTCTGCTTGTTCAATCAACGTATCACGGAAAATTTCCCAAGTTAAATCTTCGGCAATTCCTTTTACTTTTTCAAGAGCTTGATAAATTGGAACAGTCCCAATTGGAACAGGAGAATTTCGAATAATCCATTCTCTAGTTTCGTGAATATTTTTTCCTGTTGATAAATCCATAATCGTATCAGCTCCCCAACGGCAAGCCCAAACGGCTTTTTCAACCTCTTCTTCAATGCTTGAAGTCACGGCGCTATTTCCGATATTGGCATTTATTTTCACCAAAAAATTACGTCCCACAATCATAGGTTCGCTTTCTGGATGGTTGATGTTGTTTGGAATAATCGCCCTTCCGCAGGCAACTTCAGAGCGTACAAATTCTGGAGTGATTTTGTTTTTTGGAGTATTTGCACCAAAACTATTTCCGCTGTGCTGGCATTGCATGGCTTTGGTTTGTTCATTTAAAAGTTCAATACGTTGGTTTTCACGAATCGCAATATATTCCATTTCTGGAGTAATGATTCCTTGTTTGGCGTAATACAATTGTGTTACGTTCGCGCCTTTCTTAGCACGTTTTGGCTGATGTAAATACTCAAAACGAAGATGATTTAGGTTTTCATCTTTTAATCGGCTTAAGCCATAATCTGAAGTAATTTCGTCTAGAATTTCAACATCATTTCGATCTAGAATCCATTGTTCTCTTAATCGCGGCAATCCTTTTCTAATATCAATTTCAATATTCGGATCTGTGTAAGCGCCCGAAGTGTCATAAACTGTTACGGGTGGATTTTTCTCAATTCCGCCATTTGAAAGTTTGGTATCGCTCAAAGTAATTTCGCGCATTGCTACTTTTATGGGATGAATTTCTCCATCGATATATACTTTCTTAGAATTTGGAAACGGGGTTCTGGATATTTGTTCTTCTGTAGTCATAGTAAAAGAAGTTATAAGTTATGAGTCATGAGCTGTTGTAGAGACGTACTGCAGTGCGTCTTCGTAAAGGATGAAAATTTGGAATTTGGAATTTTCTGTTTTGGAATTTTAAAAATTAACCGCCTTGTGTGGCAGAAATAATCAGAATTTCGTCAGTTTCTTGTACGAAGAATTCGCGCCATTTGTTTTTTGGAACAACAGTATTGTTGACGGCAATAGCGATTCCGTTTTGTTTTTGCGGAATTTCGAGATCGAGCAATGATTGAACGCTTAGCGTTTCAGCATTGAATTGTTTGGTTTGTTGATTGATTTTAAGTTCCATTCCTTATTGAGTTTAGTGTATAGATACACCTTAGGAATGGCTACAAGAACGCATAAAAATGCGTGCAGAAGTCATCTTACTTTTCCCTACGCTAGTATGAACTAGATCAGGTTCAGAGGGTAAAATCTCAGCCTACAAGTTTGTAGACACCCCTAAAGTGTGAAGCAAATATATGTAATTTTTGTTTAAAAGTTTCAGGTTTCAGGTTTCAGGTTCAAAAAAACTGAAAACTGTGACTGAAAACCGAGACTATTTTCCTTTTCGGGTAAAGCAATCTTCCACGTGATCATTGACCATTCCAGTTGCCTGCATGTGTGCATAAATAACCGTCGAACCGACAAATTTAAAACCGCGTTTTTTTAAATCTTTGCTTATTTCATCTGAAAGTGGAGTAGTAGCTGGGGCATCTTTTGAATTTTTTAGATGGTTTACAATCGGTTTTCCATCAGTATATTTCCAAATATAATTAGAGAAAGAACCAAATTCCTCCTGGACTTTCATAAAAGCCAGAGCATTAGAAACCGCTGCCTTAATTTTTAGTTTGTTCCTAATAATTCCTGTATTTTGCATTAACTCTTCAATTTTATCTTCAGAGTAAAGGGCTATTTTTTTATAATCAAAATAATCAAAAGCAGCTCTGAAGTTTTCTCTTTTGTTTAAAATTGTAATCCAACTTAAACCAGCCTGAAAAGTTTCTAAAATTAAAAATTCAAATAAAGTAGGATCGTCATAAACAGGAACACCCCATTCTTCATCATGATATTTTTTATACAAATCGCTGGCAGAGCACCAGCTGCATCTTATTGGTTCCATCTTTTTATTTTAAATGTATAAAAAATGCCTCAAACTATAAAGCTTGAGGCATTTGGAAATTCTTAATTTTAAGAATTATTTTTTCTTATATACAGAAATTGCGCTTATTGATATTCCGCCTTCAGAATAAGTGAATTTTATTTTTAAAGTGCTGCCACTTAATTCTAAAATTTCGTATTTAACTTCCTCGTCACTATATTTTAGAGTTACAGTATTACCGTCTTTTTTCCAAGTACCATCTTCAGTATAAGTACTACACTTTGAATCCCAATATTCTGATGTAGTATCTACAAATTTACCATCATTAGAAAATGTCATTGTTGGAATTTCACAGCCTTCACTGTCATAAGGTTGTAATATTTCTTTGCCACTAATAACTGCTCCTTGGTGGGTTACTTCCCATTTTCCTTCAATTGATCCGCCGTTCTTATCATCATCACTGCTGCAAGATACTGCTGTTAAACCTAATGTCAAGATTGACACGAAAAGAATACTTAGTTTTTTCATTTTGGTAGATTTGTTTTGTTAAATTTTTTAACAAAAGTAAAATCTTTTTTAAGAAAACCTAGGCTTTTAAATCAGTTTTTTCGCATTTATTTAACATTTTTTTATAATTTACTGATTTTCAGATAAATCTGATGAATTTTTTTTATCTTCCTATTTGCCAACTATATCCCTTTACACTTGGGATATATGCAGAATGTCCAACAATGACTAGATTGGTATAGATTTTTCGGTTGTATTTAATGCCAATTGCATTTCCGGAAGTGTACATTTTATTGGCTTTAAAAACTACTTTCATTTTACCGTCTTCAAGTTCTGCGTCAGATACTTTTTCAACAAGCCAAGTAGATTGCCACTTTAAGGCCAATTCATTTTCTGCTGTTTTGGTTACGCTTTTTATTAGTTTAACAGCTTCTTCTGGAATTTCAAATTGTTCTGTTAGTTGCTTTTGAGTCATAGTCTCACCTATTTTGCATTTTGCTAATATTTTACGAACATTAACAAAATTCAATAATTCCTCGCTGACTTCTTTTTTTACAGATATTGGAGCACTTGCAGCGGTATTTTCCGCTTGAGAGTTTAAAGTGTTTACTTCTATCAGGTTTTTAAGTGAAAAAGGATTTTTTTGAGCAGTAGTTTTCTTTGAGCCAAACTCTTTTGGAGCAGTTATGTTTTTTGAAGAAATTTTACGAGGTATCTTCATAGCTGCTGGTGTCAACTTATTGACAGATTGAATGACTTTTTTAGGCTGTTTTTTTTCGTCATTGCCACAGCTGAAAAAGAAATAGGTAACAGAGAATAAAATAAGTAAGTAATTATTTTTCATGACCTAAATATGTTTTTTATCCCTTGTGTGCAGGATCTTGGTCTAAATATTTTTTAATCAGATGATGGCCTAAATAAATTGCTGGAGTTAATAAAATAGCAATTGCTAATTTAAAAGTATATCCTATTAACCCTGAAGATATAAAAGTGTCAAAATCAATTTTTCCTGGAAGCCAAAAAGCAATTCCTAGAACAATAAACGAATCAAACAATTGCGAAATAACAGTAGAGCCAGTCGCTCTTAGCCATATTTTCTTTTCGCCAGTTCTGTTTTTGAAAAACCAAAATATCCAGACGTCAATCAGCTGAGAGGCCATAAAGGCAATTAAACTTCCCACGATAATCCACATACTTTGCCCAAAAACAGCTTCAAACTGCTGATCGTTAACAGGGCTGATTCCTTTTGCGGCGGGAATAACAATTGCCATAAAAAGTATCAGAAAAGCATAAGCAATCAGACATGCTGTAATGAAAGAAAGTTTTTTTACTCCTTTTTCGCCAAAATATTCATTAATCAAATCGGTTGTAAGAAATACAATTGGCCAAGGCAAAATTCCTATACTCATCACAAAAGGACCAATTTGAATTAGCTTTCCTCCAATTAACTCAGCTACAACGGCATTGGTTATAAATATTCCTGCTAAAATTACAAAAACAATTTCTTTTCTGGTTTTAAACATGTCATTTTTAAATTGATATTTCAAAAATAAACTATTTCTTTTAAATCTTTGAAACGGATTAATTTTTATAATCCTTTTCGATATGAAGTTTGCTTTTGATTGGTTAATTTTGAGATTCTGTTGCTTTTTTTTAATTGAAATTTTGCACAGAATTAATTAATGTATTTGTTATGAAAACACCAATAGAATTAAATAATCCATTGTTAAAAAGTTGGTCTGGTCCTTATGGAGGCGTTCCAGATTTTAAAGCTTATAAAGTTTCTGATTTTCAGCCTGCAATAGAATTTGCAATTCAGGAAAAACTACAAGAAATTGATGCAATCGTCAATAATCCAGAAAAACCTACATTTAAAAATACTATTGAAGCTTTAGAACTTTCGGGCGGAAAATTAGATCAAATTCATGCGGTCTACGGTATTTACAGGTCCAATCTGAGTACTCCAGAATTTAATGTGGTTGATACCGAAATGTCGCCAAAGTTGGCGGAGATTAATGATAAATTGTATCAAAATGGAAAGCTGTTTTCTAGAATTGAGACCTTATACAAATCAGATGAAAAGGAGAATTTAACTAAAGAACAGCAACGCTTGCTTTGGCTGTATTATACCGATTTTGTTAGGGAAGGAGCAGAGCTAAACGAAGCGAATAAAGATAAAGTGGCTAAGATCAATCAGGAATTAGCGGGGCTTTTTACAGCTTTCAGTCAAAAGTTGCTAGCAGAAGAGAATAATCAATATATCGAGCTAAATACCAAAGCTGATTTTGACGGTTTGCCTGAAGAATTTAAGAATGCGGCAATTGCCGAAGCGAAAGAAAGAAATCTAAATGTTTTAGGATGTATTGGAAATACAAGATCTTCGATCGAGCCCTTTTTGACTTTCTCAAACAGAAGGAATTTAAGAGAAAAAGCTTTTGATATTTTCGTAAAAAGAGGTGATAATAAGAATGAAAATGATACAAATGAAATATTGGTGTCTATTTTAAAATTGAGAACTGAAAAAGCGAAAATTTTAGGTTTTAAAAACTTTGCTGAATGGAGTTTGTCTAATAAAATGGCCAAAGACCCACAGAAAACGCTGGATTTAATGAACTCGGTATGGAAACCTGCCGTAGAAAAGGTGAAAAATGATGTTTTTGCTATGCAGGAAATGGTAAATAATGAAGGTGGAGATTTTAAAATACAGCCTTGGGATTATCGTTTTTATGCGGAAAAAGTTAGAAAAGCGCAATATGATTTGGATCAAAATGAAATAAAGCAATATCTGCAATTAGAGAATTTGCGAGAAGGAATGTTCTGGGTAGCTGGAGAATTGTTTGATTTAGGATTTAAACAGTTATTTGATGTTCCGGTATATCATGCCGATGTTCGTGTTTGGGAAGTGAATAATAAAAATACAGGAGAACCAATCGGTTTGTGGTATTTTGATCCATATGCGCGCGTTGGTAAACGTTCAGGTGCATGGATGAATTCACATAGAGACCAACAAAAAATAAAAGGTAACGTGCTTCCTATTGTGTCGAACAATTGCAATTTTATTAAAGGAAACAGTGATGAACCCGTTTTAATCTCATGGGACGATGCTACAACTTTATTTCATGAATTTGGACATGCTTTACACGGATTATGCTCGAATGTAACTTATCCGAGTCTTTCTGGGACTTCTGTTGCGAGAGATTATGTAGAGTTTCCTTCGCAATTGCTAGAACATTGGTTAGGGACTCCAGAAGTGTTGAATAAATTTGCACTTCATTATAAAACGAATGAACCTTTATCACAATCATTGGTAGAAAGAATAGGAAAAGCGGCCAATTTTAACGAAGGTTTTGCAACAGTAGAAACGATTTCAAGTTCTTTTGTTGATATGAAACTGCATTTAACAACTGAAACGGTCGATCCGAATGCATTTGAAGAGAAAGTCCTAAGTGAAATTAATATGCCTGCTGAAATTGTGATGCGACATAGGATTCCGCAATTTGCTCATATTTTTTCAAGTGACGGATATGCGGCTGGGTATTATAGTTATTTATGGGCAGATGTGATTAATGCAGATGCTTACGAAGCATTTTTGGAAGGAGAGGGACCTTTTGATAAGAATGTTTCTGAACGCCTTTATAAAACGGTTTTAAGCGTTGGAAATACGATTGATAATGAAGAGATGTATGAAAATTTCAGAGGACATTCGCCACAATCTAACGCATTGATGAGAGCAAGAAATTTTCCAATTGAAAGTTAGTCTTGTATTGAAATAAAAAAAAGCTCGAATAAATAAATATTCGGGCTTTTTAATATTGAAAAAATAATATATTAACCTAAAGTAACTCTTTTGAAACCTGTGATTTCAACATTGAATCCTTTTACGTAATCACTAACTTTTTTACTGTCATCTTTGATGAAGTTTTGATCTAAAAGAGCTTTCTCTTGATCTAAAGTAGTGTTGTCAGAGATAAAACGTTGAACTTTACCTGGAAGAATTTTATCCCAGATTTGCTCTGGTTTTCCTTCAGCTTTTAATTCAGCTTTAGCATCTTCTTCAGCTTGTTTGATAACTTCAGGAGTTAATTGAGAGAAAGAGATGTATTTAGGAACATTTTTTAATGTTTTTCCTAAACGTTTTGCTTCTTCATTGTCTTTTTCGATTACAGCAATACGAGCAGCAAGTTCAGATTCAACGAAAGCAGGATCAAAATCTTTGTAAGATAATGTGTCAGCTCCCATAGAAGCAACTTGCATAGAGATGTCTTTTGTTAAAGCTTCAGCGTTTGCAACTGGAGCAGAAATTGCAGTTAAAGCAGCAATTTTGTTAACGTGAACATAAGATCCAACGTAAGCACCTTCTAAAATTTCGAAACCACCGATTTCGATTTTTTCCCCGATAACACCAGTTTGCTCGATTAATTTCTCAGCAACAGTGATTCCGTTGAAATCAGAAGCTAATAATTCTTCTTTAGTAGAGAAGTTGATCGCTTTTTCAACTAAATCTTTAGCTAAAGTTACGAAAGCTTCATTTTTACCTACGAAGTCAGTTTCACAGTTTAAAGTAAGAATAGCTCCTTTAGTGTTGTCAGCATTGATAAAAGAAACAGCAGCTCCTTCAGAAGACTCACGGTCAGAACGGTTAGCAGCAACTTTTTGTCCTTTTTCTCTAAGGATTTGGATTGCTTTATCGAAATCTCCTTCAGCTTCAACTAAAGCTTTTTTACAGTCCATCATTCCGGCACCTGTAGATTGTCTTAATTTATTTACGTCTGCAGCAGTAATTGTTGACATAATATTTTGAATTTTTAATGTTAAAAGTAAAAAATTCCAGCTTTTAAATCCCAAACTCCAATTTTAATAAATTATCAACATAACGTTTTTAATTTTGTATTTGGACTTTGGAATTTAAAATTTGGAATTTAAAATTTGATTTATTCTTCAGTTGCAGGAGCAGCTTCAGCCTCAACAGCAGGAGCTTCTTCAGCAGCTTCAACTTCTTTTTCAGCACCTCTGTCAGAAAGACCTTCGATTACTGCAGTAGTTACTAAAGATAAAATTTTGTCAATTGATTTAGAAGCGTCATCATTTGCAGGAATCACGTAATCAACCTCTCTTGGGTCAGAATTCGTATCAACCATTGCGAAAACTGGAATGTTTAATTTTTGAGCTTCTTTTATTGCGATGTGTTCAGCTTTGATATCTACTACGAACAATGCTGCAGGTAGTCTAGACATATCAGCAATTGAACCTAAGTTTTTCTCTAATTTAGCACGTAGACGATCAACTTGTAAACGCTCTTTTTTAGATAAAGTGTTGAAAGTACCATCTTTCTTCATTTTATCGATAGAAGACATTTTTTTAACTGCCTTTCTGATAGTTACGAAGTTAGTCAACATTCCACCTGGCCATCTTTCAGTGATGTAAGGCATGTTTGCAGCTTTTGCTTTATCAGCAACGATGTCTTTTGCTTGTTTTTTGGTAGCTACGAATAAGATTTTTCTACCTGATGCAGCGATTTTTTTCAAAGCTTCGTTAGCCTCTTCAATTTTAGCTGCAGTTTTATATAGATTGATAATGTGAATACCATTACGCTCCATATAAATGTAAGGAGCCATGTTTGGATCCCATTTTCTAGTCATGTGTCCGAAGTGAACACCTGCTTCTAGTAATTCTTTTACTTCTATTTTGTTTGCCATTTTTGTACTAGTTTACGTTCTGTTGATTAGCAATGTATAAATGGCGATTTCTCTGGCTTTATACATTTAGATGCTAAACTATATCCTACCTCGGTAGGAGAGCAACAATAACTGTGTTTTTTAATTTCAATAAATAATTGATAATGTCTTGTCCCATTTGAACAAGACAGGTAATATTAACGTTTAGAGAACTGGAATCTCTTACGAGCTTTCTTCTGACCGAATTTCTTACGTTCAACCATTCTTGGGTCTCTTGTTAATAAACCTTCTGGTTTAAGGATTCCTCTGTTTTCAGCATTAACTTCACACATTACACGTGCTAATGCCATTCTTACAGCTTCTGCCTGACCAGTTGTACCACCTCCGTAAACGTTTACTTTTACATCAAAGTTACCAGCGTTTTCTGTCATAGAAAGCGGTTGTAAAACTTTGTATTGTAAAGTTGCAGTTGGAAAGTAAGTTGCGAATTCTTTTTTGTTTACAGTGATGTTTCCAGTTCCTTCAGAAACGTATACACGTGCAACAGCGGTTTTTCTTCTACCGATTTTGTGAATAACTCCCATTACTTAAGATCATTTAGGTTAACAGTTCTAGGTTTTTGAGCTCCGTGAGTGTGCTCAGATCCTACAACAACATTTAGATTTCTAAAAAGTTCAGCTCCTAATTTGTTTTTAGGTAACATACCTTTTACAGCTTTTTCTACTAATAATGCAGGGTTTTTAGCTTGCAATACTTTAGCAGTTAAAGTTCTTTGTCCTCCTGGGTAACCTGTATGACGCATGTAAATTTTGTCATTCAATTTTGTACCTGTAAGGTTAATTTTTTCTGAGTTGATAACAATTACGTTATCTCCACAGTCAACGTGCGGTGTGTAACTTGGCTTGTACTTACCTCTTAAAATCATTGCAACTTTAGAAGCAAGACGTCCTAAGTTATGACCCTCAGCGTCAACAACAATCCACTCTTTAGTTACAGTGGCTTTGCTTGCTGAAACTGTTTTGTAGCTTAATGCGTCCATAATATTATTTTAATTAAACATTCCATCCCCAATAAAGGGGATGCAAAAGTACAATTAATTATTTTAAAACCAAATACCTGAAAGAATATTTTATCTGCTGAAAATCAGGGCTTCAGTTTTTTAAATAATTAGCGAACAAAAAAACCGTCTCTACAATAAAGTAAAGACGGTTAAATATTTATGAAAAAAAGTGATTATACAATAAATATATTGGCAATATCAACCACTTGCTGTGTCGTAAGTGGCTCATCGTAAGCTTCTGAGCCCGCTGCAGCACCAAAAGCGGCTGCGGTATTAAATCCAGCTTGAACGGTTACGCCTTCACCATCGTAGACGGCTTGAGTTGCTGCCGGCATGCCAGCGCCTCTTTCGGCATTAGAGATCCAGCCTTTTAAACCTCTTAATCTTCGTACTTCAGAAGCATGGCGCGCTTCAACAGAATGTATTTGCAATGCGGCAGTCAATAAATCGGGTGTTGTTATCAAGTTTGCAGCTTGTCCTTTATATGCTCGAACTCCAGTATCTTCAAATGCTTGTGCCAAAGCTAAAAAGGTTGGGTAATCTCCAAACGGATTAAATGCTCCTCCAACCGTAAAGTCAAAAGTAGGTTTAGGAACGAAGTTGGCACTTGCGGTACCACCTAAGCCTGCAATTAAAAATTTAACATGATCAGATTCGTGCGCCGCAATTTGTTGGAATACTTTTAAGTCTCTTCCTCCGTTTTCTGAAGCTGGAATAACACCTGAATCTAATGCCATGGCGTAAAATTCATTTTCAAGGTATTCTAAAGTCAAAGCAAATTGCAAAGCTCCAATAGGTGTTGCTGGAGTTGCTGTTATGTCTTTTGCGAAAGCTTTATTGGTAAGAGCCGACAATCCGAATGGTATTGATGCCAAAGCTAAATTTTTTCCAATATTTCCAAACTGTGCAAAACTGTCTCTTCGAGAACCAGTACTGTTCATCAAATTATCATCAGTAAAAGATTCTATAAATTTTAAAATGTTCATAATTTCTAAGTTTTTGACGGTTAAGATTAAGGTAGGTATTTAGCTGTGAATTTTGTGGTAATAAAACCAGCAGCAATTGGCAGTATTTTAGATGGATCTTTTGCATCATCTAAGCCTGTTGACATATTTACAATATCATCTCCCGCAAAATCTTTCGAATTCGGATTAATTAAACTTCTAATTGCTGAAGCGTGTCTGGCTTCAACAGAAACAATTTTTCCGGCCAATAATAAGTAGTCCGCTGTTTTAATTAGTTTTCCTGCTCCGTTATAAGCAGCAACGCCAGTATCTTCTAATGCTTTTGCAGTTGCGAGAACTTCGGTGCGGCTGTTGAAATTTAATGAACCATAATTAAAAGCTAAAGAAGGCAGTAATTGCGAACTAGGATCAGGAAGTGCTCCATTCAAAGCGGCTTTGAAGAAATCTCTGTGAACCACTTCATGGTGATATAAATCGGTTAGAACTTCACGTTCAAGACTGCTAAATACAGTATTAAAACTACTTGCATTAACAACTTTAGTATAAAAGTCGGCTTCTAGTTGTTCGAGAGCGTACGCATAAGTCAAAACTCCAAAATCTCCAGAGCCTAAATCAAAAACACCATTTCTTATTCCAGGCAATGAGGTGTCTGGCATATCATTATCATTGTCATTGTCGCTGCAACCAGCTAGAACCAAACCTGTGGTGACTAATGTTAATCCGCTGAGCTTAAGAAAGCTCCTTCTACTATTCAGTGAAGGGTCAACTTCATGAATTTTAACTTCGTTTTTCATAATCAAGTTTTTTATTAGGTTAATAACATTGGTTTTTAGTTAACGGGTATTTAGTTATTAACGAAATTTTAGTAAGAGCGGTTTTAAAATCTCCGTTTAATTAATTATTATTTCGAAATGACTTATATTTTTAAATACTAATGGCTTGTTTTTGTTTTATTTTAGGTAATTCTACTATATTTGTATTAATTACATAAAATTCAATTGGATGAAAGCTAAAGCAACTCTAAAACAAATTGCGAAGGAACTGGGAGTTTCTGTTTCGACTGTGTCTAAAGCATTGAATGACAGTCCAGAAATTAGTGAACAAACCAAGGTGAAGATTAAAGAGTATGCCAAACTCAAAAATTATAAGCCGAATGTTATTGGTTTGAATCTTAAGAATCGTAAAACAAAAACGATTGGCGTAATTATTCCTAATATTTTAAATTCTTTCTTTGCGAAAGTTTTTAGCGGTATTGAGAAAGTTGCCGATAAAAAAGGATATAATGTAATTACCTGTATTTCTAATGAATCTCTAGAAAAAGAAGTTCATACGCTGGAAATGCTGAGCAATGGAACTATAGATGGATTTATTTTGTCGGTTTCACAAGAAGCTCAAAAGCTTCAAGATTACAATCATTTCTCTGAAATAATCAATGACGGAACGCCAATCGTTATGTTTGATCGTATTGCTGATGAAGTTGATTGTGATAAAGTAGTAGTAGATGATTATGATTCGGCTATCAATTCGACACAGCATTTAATTAATTTAGGTTGTAAAAATATTGCTCTGATATCTTCTGTAGATAATATTAGTGTTGGAAAGCTTAGAACTGAAGGATATTTAAAAGCCTTGAAAGACAATAATATTCCAGTTAATGAAAAAATCATTCTTCGTACCGATTCTGAAGAAGATATGAAAGCTAAAATCGAAGGGCTTTTTGATCATAAAATTGACGGAATTTTTGCTTTAGACGAAAATGATTCTGTTGCGGCTTTAAGAGTAAGTTTGAAAAAGGGTTACAGAGTCCCAGAAGATATTTCAATCATTGGTTTTGCTGACGGAATTTTGGCTTCAAGACGTTTGTCACCAAGTCTGACTACTGTAAGTCAGCATGGAGTTGAAATTGGAGAAGTCGCTGCAAAAAGATTAATTGAAAGATTGGAAGAGCCAGAAGGAACAATTTCTGAATACGAAACAATCGTCATCAAAACAAAATTGAAAGAAAGAGAGTCAACTCGAAAAAAATAATAAAAACAAAAAAATCCATTCGAAAGAATGGATTTTTTTATACATATGTATGTCAGAAATGACAAGATTGGGTTGATTTTTTATTTAGATATCTGAAATCAATAATCTAAAATCAATAATCTAAAATCAACAATCTGAAATCTAAAATAAAATTAATGTGCTTCTAGCCAGTCTTTTCCTAGTCCAAGTTCAACTTCTAAAGGAACCGACATTTTAAATGCATTTTCCATTTCATGTTTAATCATCGGCTGGATTTTTTCGAGTTCATCGTTGTGAACATCGAACACAAGCTCATCATGCACCTGAAGTAACATTTTAGATTTCCAGTTTTCGTCACGAAGTTTTTTATGAATGTTGATCATCGCAATTTTAATCACATCAGCAGCGCTTCCTTGAATTGGAGCATTTACGGCATTTCGTTCTGCAGCGCTTCTTACAACAGCATTAGCAGAATTGATATCTTTTAAGTATCTGCGACGTCCTAAAATGGTTTGTACGTATCCTTTTTCTCGTGCAAATTCGATTTGTTCTGAAATATAAGATTTAAGGCGAGGATATGTTTTATAATAAGCATCAATCAATGCAGCGCTTTCGCTTCTTGATAACGAAGTCTGATTACTCAAACCAAAAGCAGAAACACCGTATATGATTCCAAAGTTTACCGTTTTGGCATTGCTTCTTTGCTCGCGGGAAACTTCTTCCAGCGCCACATCAAAAACTTTTGCTGCAGTTGCTCTGTGAATGTCTTCTCCGTTTTGGAAAGCTGCAATCATATTTTCTTCACCACTCAAAGCAGCGATAATCCTTAATTCGATTTGCGAGTAATCGGCAGAGATTAAAGTGTAATTTTCATCACGTGCCACAAAAGCTTTACGAATCTGACGGCCTCTTTCAGTACGAATCGGAATATTTTGCAAGTTCGGATTATTAGAGCTCAAACGTCCCGTTGCGGCAACAGTTTGCATATAATCGGTATGAACGCGAAGCGTTTTTTTATCAACTTGTTCTGGTAAAGCCAAAATATAAGTGTTTTGCAGTTTTACCATCTGACGCCAATCTAAAATCTGTTTTACAATTGGGTTGTCATTGGCCAAATAAGTCAAAACTTCTTCGCCAGTTGCGTACTGACCCGTTTTGGTTTTCTTTTGCTTTGCGCCACCAATTTTTAGTTTGTCAAATAAAATATCTCCTAATTGTTTCGGAGAAGCCAGGTTGAATTTCTCGCCAGCAGTTTCATATATTTTTTCTTCTAACGATTTTATTTCGACTTCCATTTCAGAAGACATTGCTTTTAAGAAATCTACATCCAAACGAATTCCTTCCGTTTCCATGTCGGCCAATACGCTTACTAATGGAATTTCGATTTCGTCAAATAACTTTTTAGTTTCGGTTTTGTCTAATTCGGTTGTGAAGATTTCTTTTAATTGTAAAGTAACATCGGCATCTTCAGCTGCATATTCTTTAATGTCTTCCAAAGGAACATCGCGCATATTAAGCTGGTTTTTTCCTTTTTTACCAATTAAAGTTTCGATAGATTTTGGTGAATATTTCAAGTATGTTTCTGCCAAAATATCCATATTATGACGCATATCCGGATTAATCAGATAATGCGCAATCATCGTATCAAAAAGTTTTCCTTTTACTGTTACACCATAATTAGAAAGGATTTTTAGATCGTATTTTAAATTCTGTCCGATTTTCTCAATATTTTCATTTTCAAAAAACGGAACAAATTTATCTACTAAAGCTTTTGCTTCTTCCTGACTTTCTGGAAACGGAACATAAAATGCTTTTCCTTTTTCGTAAGAGAAAGACATTCCAACAAGTTCTGCGTGCAAAGCATCGATTCCTGTGGTTTCAGTATCAAAACAAACCGAAGTCTGTTTTTGTAAATTTTGTAAAAGCATTTTAATGCCTAAATCACCTTGAATGGTTTGGTAAAAATGCTCGGTGTTTTCTAAAGTGTTATAAAATGAAGTTCTTTCGATTTCAGCATTTTCTCCATTTGTATTTCCGCCTCCAAAAAGATCAAATTGGTCTTCGTTTTTAGGCTGTGCTTTTTTGTACAATTTGGCATCAGAAGCTGGAGCAGCAGTTTGAGTGCCATCCGTTTTAAATAAATTGTCAAACTGTTCTGCCATTCTTCTAAACTCTAGTTCTTGAAAAATAGCATCTGTTTTTTCGATATCAGGACGAGAAAGTTCGTAATCTTCTTCATTAAAAGTAACATTACAATCGGTAATAATTGCGGCTAGTTTTTTAGAAAGAATCCCTTTTTCTTTGTTGGCTTCGATGTTCTCTTTCATTTTTCCTTTTAGTAAATGTGTGTTTTCTAAAAGGTTTTCCATTGTTCCAAATTCTTTCAGGAACTTTTTGGCTGTAACTTCGCCAACTCCAGGCAATCCAGGAATATTATCCACGGCGTCGCCCATCATTCCAAGAAAATCAATTACTTGTTCTGGCCTTTCAATTTCAAATTTTGCCAAAACCTCAGGAACACCCCAGATTTCGATTCCGTTACCCATTCGGGCAGGTTTGTACATAAATATATTTTCAGAAACCAATTGTGCAAAATCCTTATCTGGAGTTACCATGTAGACTTTGTAGTTTTGTTTTTCTGCTTGTTTAGCGATTGTTCCAATTAAGTCATCGGCTTCGCAGCCCTCGATTTCAATAATAGGAATATGCATTGCTCGTAATAATTCCTGAATATACGGAATGGCAATTTTAATAGCCTCTGGCGTTGCATCACGATTGGCTTTATATTCTACAAACATTTCGCTTCTTACGTGGCTACCGCCTTTATCAAAAGCAACGGCTAAATGATCTGGTTTTTCTCTTTTAATAACATCCAAAAGTGAGTTCATAAAACCCATAATTGCAGATGTATCCATTCCTTTTGAGTTGATTCTCGGGTTTTTTATAAAAGCATAATAACCACGAAAAATTAGTGCATAAGCATCTAGAAGAAAAAGGCGTTTTTGAGTTGACATATTAAAAATATTAGTCTGTAAAAATAAACAATTGAGATTGCAAAAATTAATCAAAAAAGAAAATTTTTACCATATAAGTTATATAAGTTCATTTTAGCTGAGATGCGCCTTTAGAGACGCACCGCAGTGCGTCTCCTATTTTATCGTTAATGTTATTGAAGTGAATGTTTAAAGTGAGCTTATATAACTTATATGGTAAAAAACAGCAAAGCGTTAATATCAAGTTAAAAATTTTTATTCAGGCATTTCTTCATTTTCTCTTCATGTTGCGAAGGTAATTTTGATCTGTAAAATAAAAGGTTATTAATTCTTAAATCTTAGAAATCATGAGAAATTTATTAATGTTACTAGTAGCAGTTTTAGGAACAAGTGCAATGGTTCACGCATTTCCTGCAAAAGATGGAAAAGAAGCTCCAGCTAAAGAAGTAAAAGCAACCAAACACCCTAAACACAAATCTGATAAAAAAGCAAAATCAGCAAAAACTGAAGCGACAAAAACAGAAACTGCGAAACCAGAAGCTGTAAAACCAGAAACAGCAAAGGCTAAAAAATAAAAATTGCTCTCGTTTTGTTTTCGAAGCTTTGTAACGAAGGCAAAACAGGAATAATGATTATGAGAATGCGATTGAAGAAGCTGATGAAGAAATTTATCAGCTTTTTTCATTCGTTAATTTTTTAATAATACGATACTCAATTTTTTATAATTGATTAATTTTAATTGCGCTTAAATGTTGTGCTTATGAATGTTTTAATTGTTGAAGATAATAAGGAACTTGCCGTAGAGGTCTACGATTTTTTATGCAACGCAGGATATATTTGTAAAATTGCAAATAATTGTGCCGAAGCTCTTGAAGAATTTGGAAGCAATGATTACGATATTATGCTCTTAGATCTTGGTTTGCCCGATGGCGATGGTTTTGAGGTTTTGCAGGCAATTAGAAAAACAAAATCGAAAATTGCTGTAATTGTTCTTACTGCCCGTGGAGAGTTGGATGATAGAATAAATGGATTGCATTTAGGTGCTGATGATTATTTAACCAAACCTTTTGCTTTGACAGAATTGGCAGCAAGAATGTTTGCCGTAGTTCGCAGAATTCATGGTTTTACTTTAAACAATTTAAGCATTCATGGTTTTCTATTGCAGCTTCAGGATTATAAGGTGAGTTTTAGCGATCAGCCAATTAGTCTTACCAAAAAAGAATTTGATATTTTTCAGTATTTGGTTCTCAATAAAAATCGTGTTATTACCAGATTGCAATTAACAGAGCATATTTGGGGCGATATTCTAGAAGTTAATTCTGACTCTAATTTTATAGATGTGCATGTTCGTAACCTTCGAAAAAAACTGGATAAGCATACTGCTATAGATTGGTTTGAAACGGTTCGAAATGTTGGTTATCGTATAAACGAATAAATCGATTCTTGTGAAAATAAAACATCAATTAGCTATTTTTAACGCCTTGACCAGATTGCTGGTCATTTTGGTTTTATGGCTAATGCTTCCAATTTTGGTAGAAAATGTGGTGTACCATCACATTAATAATACACTGCTAGAGAAAAAGAAAAAATTTATTGAACATCTGAATAAGGAAGAAATAAATGATTTTATAGAAAATCCAGACGATTCAACCGATGCTTTTTCTGAGTTTTCGACACTTCACAGTGAATTTTTGGTTTTATCCAGAGTTTCTATAAAACCACATCAGAAAAAAACAACTTTCAGTAACGAATATAGAAAAATAGAAGGAGAAGAAAGCGAGTATCGAATCCTGCAGCATCATTTTACATATGAAGGCGAAGACTATCAGCTTGAAATAGGAAGTAGTTTGAGCGAGGTTAATGATCTGACTTTTGCAATTAAACTTTTCATTATCATTGTTTTTGTGGTAATTCTTCTGATTACTTTTTTGGCCGATACTTTTTATATCGAATATCTTTTAAAGCCATTTTACAAAATTATCGATACCAAAATCAGGCGTGTAAACGAGCCAGAAACATTTGATCATACTCCAATAAAAGCAACTTCAAGAGATTTTAGAGAATTGGATTTTGTTTTAAATCAAATGATGGATAGAATCACGGAGGTTTTTAAAAAGGAAAAACAGTTTATTTCGAATGTTTCACATGAACTTCTTACGCCAATTGCACTGCTTAAAAACAAACTTGAAAACTTGTTGCAGAATGAATCTTTGGATGATCATGCAATTGATAAGATTGCAGGTTCGTTGAAGACATTAGATATGCTGAAAAAAATCATTAATAATTTACTGTTGATTTCTAGAATAGATAATAATCAATATGAAGCAAATGAAGAAATCAATCTTAGAGAGATTGTTACTGATTTGCAGGAAGATCTTCAGGATCGAATTGAGGATAAAGATATTCAGTTTATGAACGAAATGGAAAATAATTTTGTTTTTATAGGAAATAAAACCTTAGTCCATATTCTTATCTATAATCTCGTAACCAATGCTATAAAATACAATAAGCCCGAAGGAAAAATAATTATAGAAGACGGTTTTGTAGAGGAGCATTATTTTATTTCGGTAAAAGATTCAGGAATAGGAATGGACGAATCGCAACTTGAGAAAATATTTAGTCGTTTTGCGAGAATTAATTCAGATCAAGAAGGGCAGGGGCTAGGACTTGCAATTGCACAAAGTATTGCTTCTTTTCATCATATTCAAATCAAAGTTAAATCGGCTTTAAGCCAAGGGACAACTTTTACGTTGTTGTTTGAAAAAGCCAATTAAAAGTTAAAATTTTCTGTAAGACTTTTTCTTCATTTTGTCTTCATTTTGCGATTATATCTTTGACTTGTAAAAATGAAAATAAACAATCATAAAAAATTAAAGTCATGAAAAAATTAGCAATTTTAGCAGTAGCAGTTTTAGGAACATTCTCAATGGTAAACGCACAAACAACTCCAGCGCCAACGCAAACGAAAGAAGTGAAAGCTGCTAAACACGATAAAAAAGCAGAAAAGAAAGCAGACAAAAAAGCTAAAGGGGAGAAAAAAGCAGAAGCTGCAAAAACAGAAGCTCCAAAAACAAAATAAAACAAGACTTTAGGTCTTAGAGTAAATAGTTTTAAAGGTTGGTAGGTTAAAGCTGAAAGAGCCATCTTTCAGCTTTTTTATTTTAACAGCGTTAAATTTTTTATAATAAAAAGAAATAGAATTTTCATTCTTTGTTACTTTGTTTAAAACTATAAATTAAATGATCTTTCGTTTTATAATTCTATGCGCTCTTTTATTATTTATTGAGTTCTATTCTTATCAGGCTTTTCGAACTTTAATCAAAGCACGTTGGGTTTTGATTGGCTATCAAGTTATAAGCTTGCTGGTTTTAATTTTTATTATCTATTCTTTTTCGCAGGTAGACCGATCAGTTGGTCAGACTAGGCAATTTATGTTTACTACAGGTTTGATGCTTGTCGTATATGTGCCAAAAATTGTACTGACATTAATAATGTTTGGCGAGGATATTATTAGAGTAGGGGCCAGTATACTGAATTATTTTGTTTACAATACTCCGCGAAAGGAGATGATGCCCGACAGAAGAAAATTTGTAAGTCAGATCGCTTTAGGTTTGGCTGCAATTCCGTTTCTTTCTATTATTTACGGAATTTTTGAAGGGAAATATAATTTCAAAGTAATCAAACAAACCATATTTTTTCCAGATCTTCCAGATGCTTTTGACGGGTTTAAAATCACGCAGATTTCTGATGTTCACAGCGGAAGTTTTGATAATCCAGAAAAAATTAATTATGCTATTGATTTGATCAATGCACAAGAAGCAGATTTGATTTTGTTTACTGGAGATATTGTAAATACTCATGCTAAAGAAATGCATCCTTGGCTGGAAACTTTTAATCGCATTAAAGATTATAAATACGGGAAGTTTGCTGTTTTAGGAAATCATGATTATGGCGAATACGTAACATGGCCTTCTGAAAAAGAAAAAGACGAAAATTTTAAGGCGATTAAAGACCTTTATGGTCAGATTGGTTTTAAATTAATGTTGAATGAGCATACTTATATTCAAAAAGGGGATGATAAAATTGCTCTGATTGGAGTAGAGAATTGGGGAGTGAATTTTAAGAAAGCAGGCGATTTAAACAAAGCTTCAGAAAATGTGCATCAAGACGATTTTAAAGTTTTAATGAGCCATGATCCGAGCCATTGGGATGCTGAAATTAAAGACCATCCAAAGAATTTTCATCTGACTTTTGCTGGCCATACGCATGGTATGCAGTTTGGAATTGAAATTCCAGGTTATTTTAAATGGAGTTTGGCACAATACATTTATAAACAGTGGGCAGGTTTGTACGAAAACGTCGGAAAATACGTTTATGTTAACCGCGGATTTGGTTTTCACGCTTATCCAGGACGAGTTGGAATTATGCCTGAAATAACAGTAATTGAACTAAAAAAAGGCCGTAATGTCGCTTAATTCGTTAAAAATGCTACATTTGTATAATATTTATTTCTTTTAAGAGATTTAAAAAACTTAAATTTTTGGTTTTATGTCAAAATTTGGAGAACTAATAAATGCCCAAGTTCCAGTGTTAATTGATTTTTACACAGATTGGAATGAATCTTCGGTTTCTATGCATCCTGTTATTAAGGACGTAGCGGCTGCGCTTGGCGATAAAGCCAAAGTAATCAAAATTGATGTAGATAAAAATCAGGAACTCGCAGAAGCACTTCGTATTAAAGGACTTCCAACCTTAATGATTTACAAAGAAGGACAAATGATCTGGAGACAATCTGGAGAGCTTGATGCTAATACTATAATCGGAATTGTTCAGGAACAATTTAATGTCTAAATAACTTCTTTAATTGATGTTATTTAGTGAATAATATCAAACTTATATCCGTTTTCTTTTAAAAAATGCAGTGTTCTAGGCAGGGCAAATCTTAAATTTGGAGAAGCCTTAATACTGTCATGAAAAACAATTACGCTACCTGATTTTACATTTTTTGTTACGTTTTCAAGACATTTTTCTGGCGTAATGCTTTGATCAAAATCGGCACTCAAAACATCCCACATTACTATTTTATATCCTAAACTTCTAAGGATTTTAGATTGCGCTTTTTTGATTTTTCCGTAAGGAGGACGGAATAATAAACGATTAGGAGCTTTCTCTTGTTCATCTAAAACGGCAGCACAGTTTTTTACATTTTCAATATAATCATTCGTATGGATTTTCCATCCATTCACGTGATTCATGGTGTGGTTGCCAATTGAATGTCCGTCAGTAATTAACTTTTCAAACAAAGCCAGATTAGCTTTAATGTTTTTTCCGATGCAGAAAAAAGTAGCTTTAGCATCAAATTTTTTTAATTCAGATAAAACCCAGTCTGTAATTTCTGGAGTAGGACCATCATCAAAAGTGAGGTATATTTTCTTTTCGTTGTTAGGAATATCCCAGCAATATTTAGAAAACACCTTTTTGATAAATGCGTTAGTTTTTACCCAATAGAAGCCCATTTTGAATTAAAATTGTATTAGTATGTATAAAATTAAAAAATGCAGCGCTATTTATCAAACAGCGCTGCATTTTTTTAATAAGTAAGATTTACGTATATTATTTATTCTTTTTCACGTCCAAAACGCTCGAAAACATTTACATAAGTGTTAAATGTAGTTTTGTGCTGGTTGTAAAAAGCAGTGTCTTTATTGTCGTCCATTACGTGTAGCAAGCTTCTGTAACGTTCAATGTCAGTAATAATGTCTACTGCTAAAGAAGTTTGGTCAGAAGGAGGCAATGTGCTGTAATAGTTTAGATTCTCTTTATATTTCTGAACTAATTTATTTAAAAGGTCTTGCGCCTTAGCTTTTTCACCAACTTTATAATAACCATCTCCAAAAGCTTCAACCAATGAATAATAACCATATTTGTCTAAAGGCATTTTGGTCATCGCTAAATTGATTATGTTTTTGGCTTTATCAATTTTGCCTTCAGCAATAAGCTGGTTCATTAATCTCGAAAGATTCGTACGGTATGTAATACTGTTTCTTCTAGTTTCAGGATCGTGATAGATTTTTTCACTTTCGCTATTGCCCCAATCCCATTTCATTACAATATCATACATTTTATCTGCATCGATTTGTCCCATATCTAATGGTCCGCCATCTTTCGAAGGAGTGTTTTTAACTGGAACCAATTTATAAACCATTCCGTCTAATTGCAGATAATCTTTTAACCATAAATAATCTTCATCATCAAAAGCACCACCACTAAAATAGATTGGTCTTTTCCAGTTGTTATTTGCTAAGATATCAAGCATCATTAAACGGTTTTTGTATAATGCGCTTCCTTTGATATCAATGTCTAAATAAGGGACAATAGAATCGTAATATTTAGGATTAACTACTTTATTTTGAATAATAGTGTTTTTGTCAACATTCACTCTAATCTTGTTTGTTGGGTAGAAATGAATAGTTTGTCCGTTTTGTAAACCAACAGTCGATTTAGGGTTTTTGATGAAATCGATAAAATCTTTAATGTTCCAGCGTGTATCAATTTTCTGGATGTAAGCTGTATAATCCAAATTATCTCCCACATATTGGCTATGTACAAAAGAAATTGGCAACGGATTTGACTCGTAAGACTTCGCTTTCATTTGATCAATGTACCAATCTGTCATAAATAAACTTGTATTTACAATCTTCACATCGGTTCTAAAATGCTCAATTTCCTGCGCGTACCAAAGAGGGAAGGTGTCGTTATCTCCAATGGTAAATAAAATAGCATCTTTATCGCAAGAACTTAAATAAGCTTTTGCCATAGCAACTGCTGTATATCTTCCAGATCTATCGTGATCATCCCAGTTTTGAGAAGCCATTAAAACAGGAGCAGCCAATAAACTTCCAGCAATAATTACTGGTCCAGCAATTTTTGGAGCCAAGTATTTCTGCAGACTTTCATAAAGCGAATAAACACCAAATCCGATCCAGATGGCAAAGACATAGAAGGAACCTACAAGAGCATAATCTCTTTCACGAGGTTCAAAAGGTCTTTCATTTAAATATATTTTTAGTGCAATTCCTGTAAATAAAAACAAAGCCAGAAGAACATAGAAACTCTTCAAATCTTTATTGGCATGGTACATAATACCAATTAATCCTAAAATAAACGGAAGGAAATAATAAACATTACGCCCTTTGTTATTTAATACATCAGAAGGCAAATTGTCTTGAGAACCTAAATGAACAGAATCTAAAGCTTTGATCCCGCTAATCCAGTTTCCGTCAAGATTATCGTATTTACCTTGAACATCGTTTTGGCGTCCAACAAAATTCCACATTAAATATCTCCAGTACATATATCCAAATTGGTATTCAAACATAAAACTGAAGTTGTCTGCTGTCGTTGGTTTTTCGATAAGTAAATACTCGCCGTAGCTTCTTAAGAATTTTACGTAACCTTCGTTGTCAATTTGTTTTTGAGCGTAAGCTTTTCTGAATTCAGAAACTGTTTTTTCAACCTCATTACGCAATTGAGCCGTAGCTTTATTGTATTCATCTTCGCTTAATTGGCTAGCATCGATTCCGTATTTTGCCAAATCTTCATCATAATTGTAATTAGGATTGATTCGGAACTTCGGAGGATTTGTAAAGTTGATATAGTTTTGAATGTGACCCGTTTCTGTACTCCACATTCTTGGCAGAATTGCTTTCTGGTTATCGTCAGAATTTTGTTCTGCATTCTTATAATTATTGGTAATAATGTATTTACCTGTTTTATAATCTCTTTCGTAGTTCGGTTTTTTGTCTAAATAAGGTGTTTTAGCATCAAGACCAGCAAAAAGTTCTGTGTATTGAGGCCCGTAAAACAAAGGATTTACACCATATTGCTCACGATTGTAATAAGCTAAAACCTCAGTAGCATCTGATGGTTTGTTTTCGTTAATAACGGTATTCGCATTTGCACGAACAGGAAGCATTAACCAAGTTGAGAAACCAATCAGGATAAATAAAACACATAATATAATAGTGTTGTAGAATATCAAACCTTTTTGTCTCGTGTATTTTAATCCAAAATAGAAAAACGCAATAAATACTAATGCAACAAAGATAGTCCCTGAATTGAATGGAAGTCCCATGCTATTCACCATGAAGATTTCGGTTTTTCCGAAAAATGCCATAGTCAATGGAAGAAGTAATTTAAAAATAAATAACAAGATTCCGATAACAACTACATTGGCAATAAGGAAGTTTTTTATGGTAACTTTTTCGTAATGTTTGAAATAATATAAGAATCCAATAGAAGGAATAGTCAAAAGAGCCATGAAGTGAACTCCAAACGAAAGACCAATAACCAAAGAAATAATTAAAAGCCATTTGTTTCCTTTTGGTTTGTCCATGTCTTGCTCCCAACGTAAACCAAGCCAGAAAAGCAATGCGATTAATAAAGATGCCATTGCATAAACTTCGGCTTCTACTGCATTAAACCAAAAACTATCAGAAAACGTATAGGCTAAAGCTCCAACAAAAGAGCTTCCTAAAATAACAATCGAATTATTTTGGTCAATTTCTGTAAAACGAGCCACAATCTTTTTTAAGATCATAGAAGAAGACCAGAACATAAATAATATGGTAAATGCGCTAGAGAAAACAGACATCATGTTAACCATTAGAGCCACATGTTGAGCATCTATTGCAAACATTGCAAAAAATGCACCCATCATCTGGAAAAGTGGAGCTCCCGGTGGGTGACCTACTTCAAGTTTAGCTGCGGTAGCAATATATTCTCCGCAATCCCAAAAGCTCATTGTAGGTTCTACTGTTAATGTATAAGTTATTAAAGCGATTGCAAATGCAAACCAACCAATAATTGTATTCCATTTATTGAAATTGAATTGTGCCATATTTAGGTGTTAAAAATTTGAGTGTTTTTCTATCCTACAAAGAAAATGTTTTTTTATGTAAAGAAACGAGCATTAACAAAAAATTCTACAAAACTATCAGGAAAGAGCAATATGTTGTTTATGAGTAACTTCTATTGCTGATGGAGATTTCAAACGAAGAAAAACCAAAAAAAATGATTTTTTTTGCCCAAAAAGTTTGCACAAACTAAATAAAGACTTAAATTTGCACTCGCTAATAGCGCTGCTGGTCTATGGTGTAATGGTAACACTACGGTTTTTGGTGCCGTCTTTCTAGGTTCGAGTCCTAGTAGACCAACAGAAAAGCCTCTCAGAAATGAGAGGCTTTTTTTATGCTGTAAATTTTAGATCTGTGTTTGCTTTTCTCGAATATTGATTTTTAATTACTTCGATGTTTTTATTTGTGATTTAAAGAAGAAGGAACAATTCCGAATTTCTTTTTAAATGAAAATGAAAAATGCGAAAGATCTTCAAAGCCAACACCAATATATACTTCAGATGGCGGATTTCCTTGGCTGATTAAATAATAAGCTTCTTGAAGTCTTTTGTTTAAAAGCCATTTTCCGGGTGTTTGCTGAAAAACTTTTTGAAAATCTCTCTTAAATGTAGCTAAGCTTCTTCCTGTTAGATAAGCAAATCGTTGCATTTGAACATTAAAGTGGAAGTTTTTATTCATAAAAGCTTCTAGATCAATTTTTCCAGGCTCATTAAAATCGAATAAAATATCTTTTAATTCTGGATTTACTTTTAATAAAAGATGAATAGCTTCCTTTATTTTTAAGTTGAATAAAGTTTCGTTGTTCTCTTCTTCGACTTCAAGATAAGACAACAGTGATTCCATGAACGATTTATAGAGTGGGTTAGGAGCTAATGAGAACATAGCTTCTGTATCGGCTTTTTTGTCAGATTTTAAATTGTATTCTTTGCTGACTTCTCTTAAAATTTCCTGATCAAGAAATAGGGAAATAGTTTTGAATTCTCCTCCTTCTGGCGGAATTTTAGTAAACTTTGCTAAATGATTTCTTCTGCTAAAGCGAAATTCTCCCGGTTTGGAGTGAAAGGTGTTTGTGCTGTCTGAAGCTATCATTTCGCCAGAAATCTGATAGCTGAAAACGTGCTCCGGGATAAAATGCTCGCCCTCGCGACTGCGTGAATAATAGCACGAGTAAAGGATTTTAGGCTTTGTATTTTGTTTGATGCTCATGATTGTAAAAATACTAAAAGATCTGGAAATCTTTAAGCAGAAAGACTTCCAGATTGATGAAGATTATTTTGGCTGAATTAGTGCTCTTGGTTCTAAGTAGGCTTCTAGGCCAAGTGTTCCAAATTCGCGTCCAATTCCAGATTGTTTAAATCCGCCAAAAGGAGCCATTGGATCGTGGCCAATTCCGTTTATTTGAACACGGCCTGCATTAATTTGCGAAGCGACGTTATAGGCTCTTTTTGAATCTGACGAACTTACATAGGCTTGTAATCCGTAAGTAGTGTCGTTGGCGATTTCAATAGCTTCTTCTTCTGTTTTATAGGTAATGACAGATAAAACAGGTCCGAATATTTCTTCTCTCGCAATACGCATCTGGTTGTTTGCATGAATAAAAACGGTTGGCTTAACGAAGTTTCCGTTTTCTAATCCTTCTGGTTTTCCTAATCCGCCTATCAGTATTTCTGCGCCTTCGTTAATTCCGGTTTGAATATAATCTTGAACGCGATTAAATTGTTTTTCGCTAACCATTGGTCCGACTGCTGTATTTGGGTTTTTAGGGTCGCCAACAATAAGTTGTGAAATGGTTTCTTTGATTAAAAGTTTTGTTTCTTCTAGTTTGTTTTCTGGAATTAGTAATCTAGTTCCGGCAATACATGCCTGTCCATTATTCATAAATGCTGCGCCAATGGCAAGCGGAATGGCTTTTGAGAAATCGGCATCGTCTAGGATAATGTTTGGGGATTTTCCGCCAAGTTCAAGTGTAACTCTTTTCATGGTGTTCACGGCTTCTTTTGCGATGATTTTTCCAACAGTTGTTGAGCCTGTAAAAGAGATTTTGGCAATATCTGGATTGCGGCTTATTTCTGCTCCAACAATTTCTCCTAATCCATTTACAATATTAAATACGCCTTTCGGAAGATTTGCTTCATGAAGACATTCGGCAATTAATTGTGTTTGCTGGGCACTCATTTCGCTTGGTTTAATTACGGTTGTGCAGCCTGCTGCAATTGCAGTCGAAAGTTTGCTGCAAATAAATCCGTTGCTTGAATTCCAGGGAATAATTATTCCGACAACGCCAAGTGGTGCCATTTGAACTTCAGATTCGCCCATTGTTTTGATAAAATTGTAATTATTAAGAAGGTTAATGGCTGAATCAAAACTCTTTAGCATATAATCAAAGCTTACGCTTGCAAATTGAAATGTTCCGCCGTATTCTTCCGTCATTACATTGATAAAATCGTCTTTTCTTTTTTCAATAGAAGATTTAATGTTTGTGAGGTACTGAATTCTTTCTGAGATTGTTGTTTTTGAAAAAGTTTTGAATGCATTTTTCGCAGCTTCGATTGCTTTTTTGGTGTCTTCGGTATTTCCTAAAAGAACTTTTCCTAGTTTCTCGTTTGTTGTAGGGCTAATAAGGTCAAAATATTCTGTTCCTTGCGGAGTAACAAATTCTCCATTGATGTAAATTTTGTCTATTGTTTTCATTTTGTTGTTTTTTTAATGAATTTTTATTTGACAAATTTCTGCATTAAATGTGCTTGCGGTTTTGTTGTAAGGCTCAATTGAACTTTGTTGAAAAGCTCATGCGTAAGAAGCTTTTCGAAAGAAGGATAGTTTGCATTATATAAAAAGTTTTTTAGGATTTTGTGAGAGGAGGATTTAAAGATTTATTGTTTGGTTTTATATGTTTTAAAGAATTTTAAAAGGTTTAGTATGTGTAATGTTTGCTTATAATATTTTTAAATAAAAAATAGTTAACAGTCTTTTTATCAGTATTTTGAATATATTTACCGTAGTTTAAATACTACATTTTTTTTGTTTTAACTGAAGTAATAATTTAATGATTAAGATTATGGATGATTTAAAGACTTTAGATTTTACAGAATTGAGTCCTTCTGAGATGAAACAGGTAAAAGGAGGAAATTGGATTGATGAGCTTGAAAAACTTGTTAATTCTATTGGTATTGATGCTGCTGCAGCATTTCTTGGTATGACTGTGCAGGAGTTGCGTAATTTACTAGGGTTGTAATGATGAGTTGAGTAGTGTTTTCAGCTTTGTTTTTAATTAAAAAAAAAACTCCTCAATTGAGGAGTTTTTTCATGCATAGTGTTTTGGTTTCTTTTTTAAATTTTTAATGTTATAACGGGCTTAACGGCATGATTCACTAATCCCTCGCTTATGCTGCCGTTGAAAAAATGTGCAAAACCAGTTCTTCCGTGCGTGCACATTCCAATTACATCTGCATCTATTCTGTTGGAGAAGTTGATAATTCCTTTTTCAATATTGGTGTCGTTGTAAATTTGAGTTGTGTAATTGGTAATATTGAATTCGGCAAGAAAGTCACTCATGGCTTTTTCGCTAACATGAGTTGGTTTAAAACTGTTAGGTGTGCAAATGGTTACTAAATGTAATTTTGAATCAAATAGCTTGCTGAAATTTAAAAGTTTTTCAAATGGTTTTTTTGCTTCTTCAGAAAAATCAGAAGCAAAAACAATGTTTGAGGCGTTAAAGTTTGGGGTGTTTTTCTTGATGACTAAAACAGGAATTTCTGAATTTCTAACTACTTTCTCAGTGTTAGAGCCAATTAATAGTTCTTCAACGCCAGATGAGCCGTGAGATCCCATTATTATTAAATCAACATCATAATCTTTGCTTATCTGTGTTATTCCATGGATAGGTTTGTCCATTTTTACAATTTCAGTAACCGGTATTCCTTCTAAATATTCTCTTGAGGCAACTTCATCTAGTGTTTCGTTTGCTTTTTTCATAAAAAGCATCGTTTCAGGAATGCTTGTTCCGCCTACTATTGCATCATTTGATTGCTGTGGCAATTCAAGCATATGAAGTAGAATGATTTCAGAATTGTTCTTTTTTGCGATTTGAGCGGCAACTCTTAAAGCGTCTTCTGCGTGTTCTGAGAAGTCGGTAGGTACTAAAATTCGTTTCATGATTTGAGGGTTAAAATATGAATAATTCTGTGTTTTTAATGTTATTATAAAGATACGGAATTATTTTAGAGCAATCAATTTATTTGATTTATAAAAAAAACACTATATTTGCACTGTTATTTATTAAAATCTAAATAATGAGGGGACTAAGTGTCCCCTCTTTTTATAAAATTATGACATTTAAAGAAAAAGTAAACGGATTAATTACAGAAGCTCTTCTGGAAAAACCATCAGTCTTTTTGGTTGATTTGGCAGTTTCGGATTCTTTTAAAATTAGTGTTGGTTTAGACGGTGATAATGGAGTGGCGTTGCAAGACTGTATCGACATTAGTCGTGCAATCGAGAATAATCTAGATCGTGAAGAGCAAGATTTTTCTCTTGAAGTAGCATCGGTTGGAGTAGGAACGCCATTAAAAATGGTAAGACAATACAAGAAAAATGTTGGTAGAACGTTGATTGTTACCACAAATACGGAAAAAATAGAAGCAGAATTAGTAGAAGCTAATGATGTTTTTATAATTTTGTCTTGGAAAGCAAGAGAACCGAAAAAAGTAGGAAAAGGAAAAGAAACAGTTCAAAAAGAGCAACAAATACCTTATACAGAAATTAAAGAGGCAGTTGTTACGGTAACATTTTAATTTTAATTAAAAAATTCGCATGGAAAATTTAGCATTAATCGATTCATTCTCAGAGTTTAAAGATAATAAACTTATTGATCGTGTAACGCTTATGGCAATTTTAGAGGACGTATTTAGAAATGCATTAAAGAAAAAATACGGTTCAGATGAAAATTTCGATATCATTATAAACCCTGACAAAGGTGATATGGAAATCTGGAGAAGAAGAGTAATTGTTGCTGATGAGGATCTTGATTTTGAAAATGAGGAAATTACATTGACTGAAGCAAGAAAAATTGAAGCGGATTTTGAAATTGGTGAAGAAGTTTCTGAAGAAGTAAAATTGATTGATTTAGGAAGAAGAGCTATCTTAGCGCTTCGTCAGAATTTAATATCTAAAATTCATGAACACGATAATACAAATCTTTACAAGCAATTTAAAGATATTATCGGTGATATTTATACAGCTGAAGTACACCACGTACGTCCAAGAGTAGTGATCTTAGTGGATGACGAAGGAAATGAAATTGTACTTCCAAAAGAAAAACAAATTCCGTCAGATTTCTTCCGTAAAGGGGATAATGTGCGTGGAATTATTGAAAGCGTTGAATTAAAAGGAAATAAACCTCAAATTATTATGTCTAGAACTTCAGAGAAGTTTTTAGAAAAATTATTTGAACAAGAAATTCCAGAAGTTTTCGACGGACTAATTACAGTTAAAAATGTAGTTCGTATTCCTGGTGAAAAAGCAAAAGTAGCTGTTGATTCTTATGATGATAGAATTGATCCAGTTGGAGCTTGTGTGGGAATGAAAGGTTCTCGTATTCACGGAATTGTTCGCGAATTAGGAAATGAAAATATTGATGTAATCAATTATACAAACAATATTCAATTATTTATAACAAGAGCTTTAAGCCCTGCTAAAGTTTCTTCTATCAAAATTGATGAAGATAACAAAAGAGCTGAAGTGTTCTTGAAATTAGAAGAGGTTTCTAAAGCAATTGGTAGAGGTGGTCACAATATCAAATTAGCAGGTCAATTGACAGGTTATGAGCTAGATGTTATTCGTGAAGGAGATGTTGCCGGTACTGTTGCAGATGAAGACGATGTTGAATTAACAGAGTTCTCAGATGAGATCGAAGAGTGGGTAATTGAAGAGTTTGCAAAGATCGGTTTGGATACAGCAAAAAGTATCTTGAAACACGACGTAGAAGATTTAGTAAGAAGAACAGACTTAGAAGAGGAAACAATTCTAGATGTTATGAAGATACTAAAAGAAGAGTTTGATAATTAAGCAATGGCTTAGATCTGCTCTAACAACACAACGAAAAAGGTAATAATAAAAAGGTTATATGTCTGAAGAGAGAGTAATAAGAATAAACAAGGTTTTAAGGGAATTAAATATTTCGTTAGAAAGAGCTGTAGATTATCTAAAAGATAAAGGAATTGCTATTGATGCAAATCCAAATGCAAAAATTTCTGATAGCGAATTTAATATCCTTCAAAGCCAATTTGCGGGCGATAAGGGGAACAAGGAGGCTTCTAAAGAGGTTGGAGAAGAAAAAAGAAAGGAAAAAGAAGCATTGCGTGTAGAGCGTGAGAAAGAAATTGAAGACAAACGCAGACAAGAAGAAGAGCGTCAAAAACAGCAAGAAATAATTAAAGCGAGAGCAGTTGTTTCGGGACCTGTACAAGTGGGTAAAATTGACTTGAATCCAAAAAAACCTGCGATTACTCCTTCTGAGGAAACGGTTAAGGCTGAAGAGCCAAAAGCTGTTGTTGCACCTGTGCAACCAGAAAAACCTGTTCAAAATGAAACAGTAAAATCTGAACCAGTTGTTTCAACTCCTGTTTCTGAAACAAAAAAAGAAGAACCTATTATTACTGAGAAAAAAGAAGTTAAGGCAGAATCTAAAGTTGCTCAGGAGCCAATCGTGTCTACTGATCCAACAACTTCAGAGGAAACTATTACTACTCAATACCAAAAACTTACAGGAACAACTCTTACAGGTCAGACAATTGATTTATCTCAATTTAATAAGCCTAAGAAGAAGAAAGAAGATCCTAAAGCGGCTCAGAATAAACCTGGAGCTCCTGGTGTTGGTAATAATAACAACGCAAATAATAAAAATAAGCGTAAAAGAATTGGTCCAAAACCGGGTACGCCTGGTGCGCCAAAGCCTGCTACAGGTAATGCAGGTGGAACGCCAAATCCGAATAATAAACCAGCTCAAAATAGTGGGGGAGGTTTTAATGCGAACAGAAGTCAGAGACCAGGTTTTGTAAAAGGAAATCGTCCTGCAATTGTAGCAAAAGTTGAGCCTACTGAAGAAGAAGTAAAAAACCAAATTAGAGAAACTCTTGAAAAACTTCAAGGTAAAGGAGGAAAATCTAAAGCGGCAAAATATAGAAGAGATAAAAGAGAAACGCACCGTCAGAAATCTGATGATGAGCAAAGAGCTCTTGACGAAGGAAGTAAAACGATTAAAGTTACAGAGTTCGTTACTGTAGGTGAAATTGCAATCATGATGGATGTGCCGATTACTAAAGTAATTGGAACTTGTATGTCTCTTGGTATCATGGTTACCATGAACCAGCGTCTAGATGCTGAAACATTAACTATTGTAGCAGATGAATTTGGTTATGATGTTGAATTCATTACGGTAGATATTGAAGAAGCAATCGAGGTTGTAGAAGATAGAGAAGAAGATTTAGTAACGCGAGCGCCAATTGTGACAGTAATGGGTCACGTTGACCACGGTAAAACATCTTTACTGGATTATATTCGTAAAGAAAATGTAATTGCTGGTGAGTCAGGAGGTATTACTCAGCACATTGGAGCATATGGGGTTACTTTAGATAACGGACAAAAAATTGCATTCTTAGATACTCCAGGTCACGAGGCTTTTACCGCGATGCGTGCGCGTGGAGCTCAGGTTACCGATATTGCTATTATCGTAGTAGCGGCAGATGATGATATCATGCCACAAACTAAAGAAGCAATTTCTCACGCACAAG
This sequence comes from Flavobacterium sp. LK-23, assembly GCF_058135255.1. NCBI lineage: Bacteria > Pseudomonadati > Bacteroidota > Flavobacteriia > Flavobacteriales > Flavobacteriaceae > Flavobacterium > Flavobacterium sp. LK-23. The sequence goes on along the minus strand of NZ_JBYUVT010000001.1, from coordinate 22,554 downwards.
CTGCGGGAGTGCCAATTATATTTGCAATCAATAAAATTGATAAACCAAACGCGAATGTTGATAAAATTAAAGAGCGTTTGGCTGGTATGAATTTACTTGTTGAAGATTGGGGTGGAAAAATTCAGTCACATGATATTTCTGCAAAAGTTGGAACAGGTGTTAAAGAATTATTAGAGAAGGTTTTATTGGAAGCTGAGATTTTAGATCTAAAAGCAAATCCAAATAAAGGAGCTCAAGGAACTGTTGTTGAGGCTTACTTAGATAAAGGAAAAGGATATGTGTCTACGATTTTAGTACAACAAGGTACTTTGAAAATTGGAGATTATATGTTGGCTGGTAAACACCACGGTAAAGTTAAAGCAATGCATGATGAAAGAGGGCATACTATTTTAAGTGCAGGTCCTTCGACTCCGGTATCTGTTTTAGGTTTAGATGGAGCTCCAACGGCGGGTGATAAGTTTAATGTATTTGAAGACGAAAAAGAAGCAAAACAAATTGCATCTAAACGTTCTCAATTAATGCGTGAACAATCTGTACGTACACAAAGACATATTACACTTGATGAAATTGGACGTCGTATCGCTCTTGGTCAGTTTAAAGAATTGAACGTGATTCTTAAAGGAGACGTGGATGGTTCTGTTGAGGCATTATCAGATTCGTTCTCTAAACTTTCTACAGAAGAAGTTCAGATCAATATTATTCATAAAGGAGTTGGGGCGATTACAGAAACCGATGTTAACTTGGCTTCCGCATCAGATGCGATCATCATCGGATTTAACGTTCGTCCAGCAGGAAATGCGAGACAGCTTGCTGATAAAGAAGAAATCGATATCCGTTACTATTCTATTATCTATGCTGCTATCGATGACTTGAAAGATGCGATGGAAGGAATGCTTGCTCCAGAGATGAAAGAAGAAATTTTAGGAAATGCTGAAATTCGTGAGATTTTCAAAATTTCTAAAGTTGGTTCGATTGCTGGATGTATGGTGACAGATGGTAAAATCTTAAGAACTTCTAAAATTAGAGTTATTAGAGATGGGGTTGTGGTTCATACAGGTGAGTTAGTTGCTTTAAAACGTTTCAAAGACGATGTGAAAGAAGTAACTAAAGGTTACGATTGTGGTATCCAGATAAAAGGATTTAATGATATCGAAATTAATGATGTTATTGAGGCTTACCATGAAGTAGCAATCAAAAAGAAATTGAAATAATATTCAATTATATAATTTAAAAGTCCCAATTTGAATTGGGACTTTTTTTATTTGTGAAATTTTGAGATGAAATTGATTTGTAATAATTTGAAATAAATGTGTATTTTAGTTTGTTCAAGTTTGATGTATTGAATTAAAAATAATGAAATATGAAAAAAGTATTTTACTCGATGATTTTGTTTATGTGTTTCTTCACTTCGTCTTTTGCTCAAGAAGCTGTAGAAAAACCAGCTCCACCAGCAGGTAATGCTTTAGTTGGAGATTATTACGGCGAAAATGTTTCAGATGCTTTGATGAGTAAAGCAATTTCTGTAGGGGAATTGCAGAAAGATTTAAAAGCTACAAATAAAATAGAAAGCGTTGCGGTTAGGGGAGAAGTGACAGATGTTTGTCCGAAAAGAGGTTGTTGGATAAGTGTTAAAACGGATGACGGGGCGTCTTTCTTCGTTAAAATGAAAGATTATGCTTTTTTTGTACCAACGGCAGTAAAAGGTAAGAATGTTGTTTTAGAAGGAAGTGTAGAGAGAGAAGTAACATCAGTTGAAGAGTTGAAGCATTATGCAAAAGATGCTAAAAAAACAAAAGCAGAAATAGATGCTATTAACGCGCCTAAAGAGGAAATTCGTTTCTTGGCTAGTGGAATAAAAGTGGTAAATTAAAAATTAAAAATGCGACGGTTTCTAATAAGTGAAATGGTTTTATTTTTTAGAGGATAAGTGTTTAAGATATGTTAATGAAACAAAAAAAGGCGAGATTTTTATCTCGCCTTTTTTTTGTTTTTGACTGAATTATTTTCCAGGTTTAAGTAAGAAAACGCTTTTGTATCTTTTTTTGATTTCTGCCAGGTTTCTTTCTGCTTCTATTCTGGTTTTAAAATTTCCAACAATTACTTTGTAGTTTGGAGTGCTGAAAATAATGGTTCCGTCGATATTCGAATTTTCTCTTTTAAAATCTGATAACGTTTTTTTTGCCTCGTCGCTTTTACCGCTAAAGATTTGAATTCTATAAGTGTCGTTTGTATTTATTGACGTGTTAATTTTGCGCTTTTCGTTAAGTAGCTGCTCAAATTTAGGGTCTTGGTTCAGTGTTAAATTTTGATCTTGAGCATTAATATTGTGTGCGAAAGCAATCGTTGTAATTGTTAAGAAAAGGTTTTTTGAAGGACTTAAAATTCTCATAATGTGATGGTTTTTATGCAAAAATACTATTTAAAGTTTGAGTGTGAAATTTTAATATTATTTAGAATTGATATAAATTGATAATTAAGACTATTTTAAGGTTTTGAGAATAGTTCATAAGTCGTATTTTTGTGCAAGTTTTAAAAGAGGGTATAGGTTTTTACTGGATTTAGTACAGAAAAAATCATACCAAAAATTAGTAGACAATTATTTATACTATATGAAAAAGGTGGGTAACCATAATTCGATCTCAAGAAAATTGCTGTTTGGCTTATCGCTAACGTTAATTTTCTCCCTAACTTCATTTGCTCAAGATGCTGCTGCTCCGGCGGCGCCTGAGGCTGCTGCGGCTGCTCCAGCTGCAGGAGGCGGTGATCCAGTAAAAGGGAAAGAACTTTTTAATGCAAATTGCGCTGCATGTCACAAATTAGATGCTAAATCAACAGGTCCTGCTTTACGAGGAGTTGCTGATAAACATGATAAAGCTTGGCTTTATAAGTGGGTGCATAACAGTTCTGACATGATTAAGTCAGGTGATCCTGTTGCTGTTAAACTTTTCGAGGAAAATAATAAAGCAGTAATGACTTCTTTTCCTCAGTTATCTGAAGGTGATATTGATAATATTATAGCTTATACTTCTGAGCCGAAAGCTGAACCAGCTGCAGCTCCAGGAGGTGCTGCAACTCCTCCTGGGACAAGTGTTCAGGATGGTGCTATTTCAAATAACATTATTTTAGGAGCTCTTGCTCTTGTGATGGCTATTTTAGTTGTGATGTTGTTTATGGTAAACAAGGTTTTAACTAAAGTTGCAAACAAAAACGGTATTGAAATTGCTTCAAAAGAAGCTAGAACTCCAATTTGGAAAGCTTTCGTTAAAAACCAATTCTTGGTTTTAGTAACTTCAATCTTCTTGCTTTTGGCTAGTGGTTATTTTGTTTACGGATACTTAATGCAAGTAGGTGTAGATCAGAATTATGAGCCGATTCAGCCAATTCACTACTCTCACAAGATTCACGCTGGTGATAACGAAATCAATTGTAAGTATTGCCACTCTGCTGCTCGTGTAAGTAAAACTGCTGGTATACCTTCGTTAAATGTTTGTATGAACTGTCATAAAAATATTTCTGAGGTTGCTGAAACAACTGCGACTCCTGAGTACAGTAAAGCATTCTACGATGCTCAAATTCAAAAATTATATGATGCTGTTGGATGGGATAAGACTAAACAAGCTTATACTGGAAAAACACAGCCTGTAAAATGGGTTCGTATTCATAACTTGCCTGACTTTGTTTACTTCAACCACTCTCAACACGTTTCTGTTGCAGGTATTGAATGTCAAACTTGTCACGGTCCAGTACAGGAATTTGAAATCATGAAGCAGTACTCTAAATTAACAATGGGATGGTGTGTTGATTGCCATAGAAAAACTGATGTTAAGATGGAAGGTAACGCTTACTATGACAAAATTCATGCTGAACTTTCTAAAAAATACGGTGTAGAGAAATTAACTGCAGCGCAAATGGGAGGTTTAGAGTGTGGTAAATGCCACTATTAATCGATTTATTAAGATTTTAATATATATATACAATGTCATCAAACAAAAAATACTGGAAAAGTGTTGAAGAGCTAGAAAATAGCTCTATTGTTGAGGCGCTTAGAAATAACGAATTTGTTGAAGAGATTCCTACTGATGAGTTTTTGGGTAACGCTGAGGCTTTATCTACATCTGGGACTTCACGTCGTGACTTTTTAAAGTACGTAGGGTTTAGTACAGCGGCTGTAACATTAGCTGCTTGCGAAGGTCCTGTTCACAAGTCTATCCCTTATGTATTACAACCAGAACAAATCATTCCTGGTGTTGCAGATTATTATGCAACTACAGTTTTTGACGGATTTGATTTTGCTAATCTTTTGGTGAAAACTCGTGAGGGTCGTCCAATTAAAATTGAAAACAATACAATTGCAGGAGCTAAATTTTCTGCGAATGCTAGAATTCATGCATCTATTTTAGGATTGTATGATAGTGCTCGTTTGAAAGAGCCAAAAGTAGATGGTAAAAATTCTTCTTGGTCGGCTGTTGATTTAAAAATTAAATCAAGTTTGGCAGATGCAAAAGCTAAAGGTGGTCAAGTAGTATTATTAACTAACACTTTAGCGAGTCCATCTACAGAAAAATTAATTGCTGAGTTTATTGCAAAAAATCCAAACGCTAAGCACGTTGTGTATGATGCGGTTTCTTCATCTGAGGCTTTAGATGCTTTTGAATCTGCTTATGGTCAAAGAGCTTTAGTTGATTATGATTTTTCAAAAGCTTCTTTAATCGTTTCTGTTGGTGCTGATTTCTTAGGGGACTGGCAAGGTGGAGGATATGATGCAGGATATGCACAAGGACGTATTCCTCAAAACGGAAAAATGTCTCGTCATTTTCAGTTTGAATCAAACATGACATTATCTGGAGCTGCTGCTGATAAGCGTGTTCCAATGACTGTAGCTGCTCAAAAGCAAGCTTTAGTTCAAATTTATAATATTGTTGTAGGTGCTTCTATTCCTGTGGCTTTAGAAGGAAACTTTAAAACTGAAGTAGTAAAAGCTGCACAACAGCTTAAAGCTGCTGGGGCAAAAGGAGTTTTAGTATCTGGAATCGAAGATAAAAATGCTCAATTATTAGTTTTAGCTATCAATCAAGTATTGGCTAGTGAAGCTTTTAGTACTGCTGGAGCTAGACAAATTAGAAAAGGTTCTAATGTTGCAGTTGCACAGTTGATTAAAGATTTGAATGCTGGAAGTGTTCATACTTTAATTATGAGTGGAGTTAATCCTGTTTACACTTTAGCTGATTCAGCTTCTTTTGTATCTGGATTGAAAAAAGTTAAAACGTCTGTTGCTTTTTCATTAAAAGAAGACGAAACTGCATCAATTGTTTCAATTGCTGCGCCAGCTCCTCACTACTTAGAATCTTGGGGAGATCTTGAACTTACAAGCGGAACATATAGCTTAACTCAGCCTACAATTCGCCCAATCTTTAATACAAAACAATTTCAAGATGTTTTATTGTCAGTAAATGGTACTGCTGGTACTTTTTATGACTACTTAAAAACAAATTCTGGAGCTTACACTGCAGGAGCTTCTTGGAATAAAGTATTGCATGATGGTGTAGCTGTTCTTGGAGCTTCAGCTTTGTCTGGAGGTGCTATTGATGCTGCTACTGCTGCAAATGCTGTTGCAAGATCTAAAGCTGCGGGTGATTTTGAATTAGTATTATATACTAAAACAGGATTAGGAGATGGACAACACGCTAATAACCCATGGTTACAAGAGTTTCCAGATCCAATTACAAGAGTTTCTTGGGATAACTATGTTACAGTTTCTAATGCAGATGCTAAAAAACTTGGTTTATCAAATGAAATTGTTGCAAATGGAGGTTTAAATGGTAGTTATGCTACTATTACTGTTGATGGTGTTAAATTGGAAAATGTTCCAGTTATCGTTCAGCCAGGTCAAGCAGTTGGTACTTTAGGCCTAGCTCTTGGATACGGACGTAAAGCAGCTCTAAAAGAAGAAATGCAGGTAGGTTTAAATGCTTACGCTTTATATAAAGGTTTCAATAATGTTCAATCAGTATCTATTACTAAAGCTGGTGGTGTACATGAGTTTGCTTGTGTTCAAGGTCAGAAAACTTTAATGGGTAGAGGAGATATTATTAAAGAAACTACTTTAGAAATATTTAATACTAAAGATGCTGAACATTGGAATGAAAAACCAATGGTATCTTTAGATCACCAAGAAGTTGAGGCTACTACTGTAGATCTTTGGGAATCATTCGATCGTACAACTGGGCACCACTTCAACCTTTCAATTGACTTAAATGCTTGTACTGGATGTGGAGCTTGTGTTATCGCTTGTCACGCAGAAAACAATGTTCCAGTTGTAGGTAAAGCAGAGGTAAGAAGAAGCCGTGATATGCACTGGTTACGTATCGATAGATATTATTCTTCTGAAAGCACTTTTGAAGGTGATAATGAAAGAAAAGAAGGAATTGCTGGTTTATCTAGTTCATTATCTACATTTAATGAAATGGAAAAAGCAGGAGATAATCCTCAAGTTGCATTCCAGCCTGTAATGTGTCAACACTGTAACCACGCACCTTGTGAAACAGTTTGTCCAGTTGCTGCAACTTCTCACGGTCGTGAAGGTCAAAACCATATGGCTTACAACAGATGTGTTGGTACTCGTTACTGTGCTAACAACTGTCCATATAAAGTACGTCGTTTTAACTGGTTCTTATACAACAAAAACAGCGAGTTCGATTATCATATGAACGATGATTTAGGCCGTATGGTATTAAATCCTGACGTTAACGTACGTTCTCGTGGTGTTATGGAGAAATGTTCTATGTGTATCCAAATGACACAAGCTACTAAATTAAAAGCTAAAAACGAAGGCCGTCCAGTTAGAGATGGTGAATTCCAAACAGCTTGTTCTAGTGCTTGTTCTTCAGGAGCGATGATATTTGGTGATGTAAATGATAAAGAAAGTAAAGTTGCTAAATTAGCTGCTGACGAAAGATCATACCACTTATTAGAGCATGTAGGTACAAAACCTAATGTGGTTTACCATGTTAAAGTTAGAAATACTTAGTAAAATTATTAATTAAGAAACAATATAAAGGATTATGTCGTCTCACTACGAAGCACCCATTAGAAAACCTTTAGTTATTGGTGATAAATCTTATCACGATGTAACTGTAGATGTAGCTGCACCTGTTGAGGGGCCTGCAAACAAGCAATGGTGGATTGTATTTTCAATCGCATTAATAGCCTTCCTTTGGGGGTTAGGTTGTATAATTTACACCGTATCTACCGGTATCGGAACATGGGGATTAAATAAAACAGTTGGCTGGGCTTGGGATATTACTAACTTCGTTTGGTGGGTTGGTATTGGTCACGCTGGAACATTAATTTCTGCGGTATTATTACTTTTCCGTCAACGTTGGAGAATGGCCATCAACCGTTCTGCTGAAGCTATGACTATTTTCTCTGTAGTTCAAGCAGGTTTATTTCCAATTATTCACATGGGACGTCCATGGTTAGCATACTGGGTATTACCTATTCCAAATCAATTTGGATCTTTATGGGTAAACTTTAACTCACCTTTACTTTGGGACGTATTCGCGATTTCAACGTATCTTTCAGTATCATTAGTGTTCTGGTGGACTGGTTTATTACCTGACTTTGCAATGCTTCGTGATAGAGCTATTACTCCTTTTAACAAAAGAGTTTATTCTATCTTAAGTTTTGGATGGAGCGGTAGAGCTAAAGACTGGCAGCGTTTTGAAGAAGTATCTTTAGTATTAGCTGGTTTAGCTACTCCACTTGTACTTTCTGTACACACGATTGTATCTATGGACTTTGCTACTTCTGTAATCCCTGGATGGCATACAACAATTTTCCCTCCATACTTCGTTGCTGGAGCGGTTTTCTCTGGATTCGCGATGGTAAATACATTGTTGATCGTTATGAGAAAAGTATCTAATCTTGAAGCTTACATCACATTACAACATATTGAGTTAATGAACATTATTATCATGATTACTGGATCTATTGTAGGTGTAGCTTACATCACTGAGTTATTCGTAGCTTGGTATTCAGGTGTAGAATATGAGCAATATGCATTCTTAAACAGAGCTACTGGACCTTACTGGTGGGCATATTGGTCAATGATGACATGTAACGTGTTCTCTCCTCAGTTTATGTGGTTCAAAAAACTAAGAACTAGTATCATGTTCTCATTCATCATTTCGATTGTAGTAAATATCGGTATGTGGTTTGAAAGATTCGTAATTATTGTTACTTCTTTACATAGAGATTACCTTCCATCTTCTTGGACAATGTTCTCACCAACATTTGTTGATATTGGAATTTTCATTGGAACAATTGGTTTCTTCTTTGTATTGTTTTTATTATACTCTAGAACATTCCCTGTAATTGCTCAGGCAGAGGTTAAAACAATTTTGAAAGGAACAGGAGATAATTATATTAGAGAAAGAGCAAACAGTAAAGATTCACATCATGAGTAATAAAGTTATATACGCCATTTATAATGACGATGACGTTTTGATGAATGCAGTAAAGAAAACTAGAGCTGCTCATCATCATATTGAAGAGGTTTTTACTCCATTCCCGGTTCACGGATTGGATAAAGCCATGGGATTAGCACCAACAAGATTAGCAATATGTGCTTTTTTATATGGATGTGTTGGTATTTCTGTTGCAACAACTATGATGGGTTACATCATGATTCATGACTGGCCACAGGATATTGGAGGTAAACCAAGTTTTAGTTTTATCCAAAATATGCCATCTTTTGTGCCAATTATGTTTGAGATGACTGTATTCTTTGCAGCTCACTTAATGGTTATCACTTTTTACATGAGAAGTAGATTATGGCCTTTTAAAGAAGCTGAAAACCCAGATGTAAGAACAACTGATGACCACTTTTTAATGGAGGTTGCTGTAAATGATAACGAAGCTGAATTAGTTTCTTTCTTTGAAGGAACTGGAGCTGTTGAAGTTAAAGTAATAGAAAAGAATTAATTGTAGCTATGAAAAGGATATATAAAATAACACTTTTAGTTGGTATAACTATTTTAGTTTCATCTTGCCACAATAATTCGGCACCGAACTATCAGTATTTCCCTAATATGTATGAATCTGTTGCTTACGAGCCATATTCAGAAGCAAAAATATTTAAGGGAGGAAAAGAAGGACAGCTTCCTGTTGAAGGAACTATCAATAGAGGTTTTGAACCTTATGAATATGAAAACTCAACTGCTGGTTATGAATTAGCAAAAGCTAATTTAAAATCACCTTTGACAGAAGAAGAGAAAAACTCTGGAAAAGGTAAAGAGCTTTTTGATATTTATTGTATCAGCTGCCATGGTGCAACTGGTAACGGTAAAGGTAAATTGGTTGAAAGAGAGAAATTTCTTGGAGTACCTAGCTATAAAGACAGAGAGATCACTGAAGGAAGTATCTTTCATGTTGAGACTTATGGTTTAAATGCAATGGGTTCACATGCAAATCAATTAAGTGCTCACGAACGTTGGTTAGTTGCTGACTATGTTCTGAAACTAAAAAGCCAATTATAATTGTTGAACAAACTGATCGTAATAGATATGTATACATTTTCAAGTAAATTAAAAACTTTTTCTATCATCTTAATGGCCGTTGGTCTATTAGGAATTGGGTATGGTTTTTTAAGTGCACCAAAAGATATTCAAGAAGTTGAAAAAATACTTGCTGCAGATGAACATGGTTCTCATGGCGCTGCGCATGAAGAAAAAGCGGAGGCATCTCACAAAGAAGCAGGTCATCATGAGGCTGCTGAAGTTGCACATGACTCTCATAAAGGAGCTGAGCATGCAGAAGTTTCTGGTGCAAATGAGCACGAAAAACATTTAGAGCACGTATTGCACCAATTGCAAAATAAGCCTTGGTCTGCTGTATATGTAGCTTGTATTTTCTTTTTACTTCTTTCAATGGGGGTTTTAGCTTTCTATGCAATTCAACAAGTTGCTCAAGCGGGTTGGTCTCCAGTTTTGTTTAGAGTTATGCAAGGTATAACAGCTTACTTGCCAGCTGGTTCTATAATCTTCTTTATACTTTTAGTATTATGTGGATTACATTTTAATCATATTTTTGTATGGTTAGGAGAAGGAGTTACAGATCCGAAAAGTCCAAATTATGATGCTATCATCGCAGGAAAATCTGGATATTTAAATTTTCCTTTCTGGATTGCAAGAGCTTTTATCTTTTTATTAGGATGGAATATCTACCGTCATTTTTCTAGAAAAAACTGTTTAGCACAAGATGAAGCAAATGATGATCTTTACTACAAAAAGAATTTCAAAGCATCTGCAGGATTCTTAGTATTCTTTATCGTTTCTGAGTCTATTATGTCTTGGGATTGGATTATGTCTTTTGATCCACACTGGTTTAGTACTTTATTTGGATGGTATGTATTTGCTTCTTTCTTTGTAAGTGGTATTACAGCTATTGCATTAGTAACTATCTATTTAAAATCTAAAGGATATTTGGAGTATGTAAATACAAGTCATATTCATGATTTAGCTAAGTTCATGTTTGGTATTAGTGTATTCTGGACTTATTTATGGTTCTCTCAATTTATGTTGATTTGGTACGCTAATATTCCAGAAGAGGTAACTTATTTTGTAACAAGAATTCAGTTATATAACCTTCCTTTCTTTGGAGCGGTGGTTATGAACTTTGTTTTCCCATTATTAATATTGATCAATACTGACTTCAAACGTCTTAATTGGGTTGTTGTTATGGCTGGTATTGTGATATTATTAGGTCATTATGTTGATTTCTTTAATATGATTATGCCTGGTACTGTAGGAGACAAATGGTTTATTGGAGTTCCTGAAATTGCATCGATTCTTTTCTTCTTAGGTTTATTTATATTTGTTGTATTTACTGCATTAACTAAATCTCCTTTGCTTGCAAAAAGAAATCCTTTCATCGAAGAAAGTAAACATTTTCATTATTAATATTTAAAGAAGTAAACAGATGACAAGTTTGTTGGTAATTATAGTTTTAGTTTTATTAGCAGTTGCATTATGGCAATTGACGAAGATATTTGATCTTACTCAGGTAGGAGCTTCTTCGGACGATTCTCAAGTTGCATCAGATAATGACAATAACGTTCAGGGATATATCATGTTTGGCTTTTTAGCTTTCATTTATATATTTACTATTTATGGTTTACTAAAATGGGGTAATTTGGCACTTCATACCCCTGCTTCTGAGCATGGTACTTTAGTAGATAATTTAATGAACATTACTTGGGTTTTGATTTTTACTGTTCAAGTAATTACACAAGGTCTATTGTATTGGTTTTCTTTTAAATATAAAGGTAACAAAGATAAAAAAGCGTTATTCTTTGCTGATAGTAATAAATTAGAGGCAATTTGGAGTATCATTCCTTCTGTTGTTTTAGCTTGTTTAATTCTTTATGGATTATATGCTTGGAATAACATTATGTTTGTTGATAAAGATGAAGATGTAATCGAAATCGAATTATATGCTCAGCAATTTAAATGGACTGCAAGATATGCTGGACAGGATAATGTTTTAGGAAAAGCTAACGTACGTTTAATCGAAGGAATAAATACATTAGGGGTTGATATGTCAGATCCAAATGCTCAAGATGATATCGTAGTTTCAGAATTGCACATTCCTAAAGGTAAAAAAGTTCACTTTAAAATGCGTTCTCAGGATGTATTGCACTCTGCTTACTTTCCTCACTTTAGAGCACAAATGAACTGTGTTCCAGGTATGGTTACTGAATTTGCTTTCGTTCCAACTTATACTACTGCGGAATATAGAGAGTTACCATTTATGGTTGAAAAAGTTGCACACATCAACAAATTAAGAGCTGAAAAAAGCGCTGAATTAACTGCAAAAGGTGGTACAGCTTTAGATCCTTATACATTTGATTATTTATTATTATGTAATAAAATTTGTGGAGCTTCTCACTACAATATGCAAATGAAAGTTGTTGTAGATTCTCCAGAAGACTATAAAAAATGGTTAAGTGAGAAAACTACTTTGGCTCAGGATATTGCTGCTGCGAAAGCAGCTGAAAAACCAGCTGAAGGAACTGCTCCAACTGCAGATTCTACTGCAAAAGTAATTGACACTGTTAAAGCTGTTGTCGATACTGTTAAAGCAGCTGTAGCTAAAGTTGCATTGAAATAATATTATTTAGAAAATTTAAAGTACACATATATGTCAGCAGAAGCGCACGATCACGATCACGGACACGATCACGAGCACGAACATCATCATAAAGACACGTTCATTACTAAATATATTTTTAGTATTGATCACAAAATGATTGCTAAACAATACTTGATTACTGGTATTATTATGGGAATCATTGGTATTGCAATGTCCTTGCTTTTTAGAATGCAATTGGCGTGGCCAGAAGAGTCTTTTAAGATATTTAATGTTTTATTAGGAGATAAATTTGCACCTGATGGTGTAATGGCAAATGATATTTATTTAGCTTTAGTAACAATTCACGGTACCATCATGGTATTCTTTGTACTGACGGCAGGTTTAAGTGGAACTTTTAGTAATTTACTTATTCCGCTTCAAATTGGAGCAAGAGATATGGCGTCTGGGTTTATGAATATGATTTCATACTGGTTGTTTTTCTTATCAGCTGTTGTAATGTTATGTTCTTTATTCGTTGAAGCTGGTCCAGCATCTGCAGGATGGACAATTTATCCTCCTTTGAGTGCATTGCCACAAGCAATTCCAGGATCAGGAACAGGTATGACATTATGGTTAGTATCTATGGCTATTTTCATCGCATCTTCTTTGATGGGATCTTTAAATTACATTGTTACTGTACTTAATTTAAGAACTAAAGGAATGTCTATGACTAGACTTCCTCTTACAATCTGGACATTTTTCGTAACAGCTATTATTGGTGTTATTTCATTCCCAGTTTTATTATCAGCAGCTTTATTATTGATTTTTGATAGAAGTTTTGGTACTTCATTCTTCTTATCTGATATCTATATTGCAGGAGAGGTTTTACATTACCAAGGAGGTTCTCCAGTATTGTTTGAGCACTTATTTTGGTTCTTAGGTCACCCTGAGGTTTACATCGTAATCTTACCAGCAATGGGTCTTGTTTCTGAAATTATGGCTACGAACTCTCGTAAACCAATCTTCGGATACAGAGCGATGATTATGTCAGTTCTTGCAATTGCATTCTTATCTACTATTGTTTGGGGGCACCACATGTTTATTTCAGGTATGAATCCTTTCTTAGGATCTGTATTTACTTTTACTACTTTATTGATTGCAATTCCTTCTGCTGTAAAAGCATTTAACTGGATTACAACTTTATGGAAAGGTAACTTACAATTTAACCCTGCAATGTTGTTCTCTATCGGAATGGTTTCTACTTTCATCACTGGAGGTTTAACAGGAATCATTTTAGGAGATAGTACTTTAGATATTAACGTTCACGATACTTACTTCGTAATTGCTCACTTTCACTTAGTAATGGGTATCTCTGCACTTTACGGAATGTTTGCTGGTATTTACCACTGGTTCCCTAAAATGTACGGAAGAATGTTAAACAAAAACTTAGGTTATATTCACTTCTGGATTACTGCTGTTTGTGCTTATGGAGTTTTCTTCCCAATGCACTTTATCGGATTAGCTGGTTTGCCAAGACGTTACTATACAAATACTAACTTCCCATTATTTGATGATTTACAAAATGTGAATGTTTTAATTACAACATTTGCTCTTGTAGGAGGTGCATTCCAGTTAGTATTCTTATACAACTTCTTTAGCAGTATTTTCTACGGTAAGAAAGCAGTTCAAAACCCTTGGAAATCTACAACTTTAGAGTGGACTACTCCAGTTGAGCATATTCACGGAAACTGGCCAGGAGAAATTCCTCACGTATATCGTTGGCCGTATGACTACAGTAACCCAAATCATGATGTAGATTTTGTTCCTCAAAATGTACCGATGAAAGAAGGTGAAGAAGTTTTACACCACTAAAAATAATCAAAGGCTATCAGAAATGATAGCCTTTTTTGTTTAGTTAAAGTTTTAATCGTTCAGTCTTGCTATTTTACAAACTGATTAGTTTATATATCTTTGTAGGATGAATGAAAATCTAGATCCTACTACTAAAGGATATAACTCAGAAGAGTTAGATCTCGAAAAAAGATTGCGTCCGCTATCATTTGATGATTTTGCTGGACAAGATCAAGTTTTGGAAAATTTAAAAGTGTTTGTTGCCGCCGCTAATCAGCGTGGTGAAGCACTCGATCATGCACTTTTTCATGGACCTCCTGGTTTAGGGAAAACGACTTTGGCTAATATATTGGCTAACGAACTGCAAGTAGGAATCAAAATTACTTCTGGTCCCGTATTGGATAAGCCTGGTGATTTGGCTGGTTTGCTGACAAACTTAGACGAAAGAGACGTTTTGTTCATTGATGAAATTCATCGATTAAGTCCTGTAGTGGAAGAATATTTGTATTCTGCGATGGAGGACTTCAAGATTGATATTATGATTGAATCGGGACCAAATGCGAGAACAGTGCAAATCAATTTGAATCCCTTTACTTTGATTGGAGCAACAACTCGATCAGGATTATTAACGGCTCCAATGCGTGCTCGTTTTGGAATATCTTCGCGTTTACAATATTATACTACAGAACTTTTGACAACAATTGTTGAAAGAAGTGCCTCTATTCTAAAAATGCCTATTGATCTAGAAGCTGCAATTGAAATTGCTGGAAGAAGTCGTGGAACTCCTCGTATTGCAAATGCATTATTAAGGCGTGTTCGTGATTTTGCTCAAATTAAAGGAAATGGAAGAATTGATATTGAAATTTCAAGATATGCTTTAAAAGCCTTAAATGTAGACGCTCATGGTCTAGATGAAATGGATAATAAAATACTATTAACTATTATTAATAAATTTAAAGGCGGTCCGGTAGGACTTTCAACTTTAGCGACAGCTGTAAGTGAAAGCAGTGAAACTATAGAAGAAGTTTATGAGCCTTTCTTGATTCAAGAAGGATTTATCATGCGAACGCCTCGAGGTAGAGAAGTTACGGATAAAGCGTATAAGCATCTTGGAAAAATAAACACAAATATACAGGGAGGTTTATTTTAATTATATGTCAGACAAGTTTAAATATACTTATCCTCAGAATTTATCTTTACTTAGATTTTTCAAGGATGCTGAAGGTGTTCGTAGAAATCCGATTCCTTTTCATAAAAGATATTTTGAGAAATTCGGAGATTCTTTTTCTATACGAATTGGTTTTTCCAAGTATATAATCTTGTCACGAGATAATGAAATTGCACAGTATATTTTAGTTAAGAACCAAAAGAATTATAACAAATCTAAATTTCAATCGGTTTATCTTTCCAAATATTTAGGAAAGGGACTTTTAACCAGTGATGGTGATTTTTGGTTAAAACAGAGACGACTTATTCAGCCAGCATTTCATAAACAAAAAATGAATCAGCTAGTTGATAATATGAATGGGACTATTGCTTCAGAAGTAAAAAATTTAGTTGAAGAGAGGCCAATAGATCTTTTTCCGGTTATGAGTAATCTTGCGTTTAATGTTGTCGCAAAATCTTTATTCCAGCTTTCAAATGCTGAGGATAAATTTCATCGCATTAAATTTATTATAGAAGAAGTGCAAAACTTCTTGATTAAGGAAATCAGACTTCCGCATAAAGCTTGGTGGTTTGCAATGAGTGGCCAGGTCAAGAAACATCTTAAGTTAGCAGAGGAAAATAATGCTATTATTAAGGAAATCATCGAGGAAAGAAAAGCTTCCAATGAAGAAATTAATGATTTATTGAACATGCTTCTGGAAACCAGATATGAAGATACGGGCGAAAGCATGTCTATTGAACAATTGATTGATGAAATTAAAGTTCTCTTTATTGCAGGACATGAAACTACGGCAAACGCATTAACTTTTACACTTTATCTTTTAGGAAGAAATTCCGAAGTTCAGCAGAAGGTTTTTGAGGAAATCATTGAGGTGGAATCGCAAACAAGTAATAGTATCGAACAGCTTCAAAAAATGATCTATACAAATGCGGTTTTGAACGAGTCTATGCGTTTATATCCGCCAGCTTGGATTACTGACAGACAAAATCTTGAGGATGATTCTTTGGCTGAATTTAAAATTAAAAAAGACACTTTGATTGGAGTTTCTTTTTACGAATTGCATCGTAATCCAAAATATTGGAATAATCCTGATGAATTCATTCCAGAACGATTTCTTGGAGAGCAAAAAAAGGAATCAATGCAATATTTTTATCCTTTTGGGGCTGGTCCTAGAATGTGTATCGGAACTGGATTTGCCATTTATGAAATGTGTTTAACGATATCTCAGATTGTTAAAAAGTATAATATTAAAGCTGATAATGATACCGTTCAGTTTAATCCATTAATTACTTTAAAACCTATTAACGTTGAAGTTTCATTTTCTAAACGATGAGTATCAATTCAAAAGAAACATATTCAAAATTTATAAAAGAAGAAGCCAAAAGACTTGGGTTTATTTCTTGCGGAATATCGAAAGCTGGTTTTTTAGAACAAGAAGCTCCTCGACTTGAAAATTGGTTAAAGAACAATCGAAACGGTCAAATGACCTATATGGAAAACCATTTTGATAAGCGTCTCGACCCAACTTTGTTGGTTGATGATGGTAAAAGTGTCGTATCGCTTTTGCTTAATTATTTCCCAGATTCTAAGCAAAACGATGAGAGTTTTAAGATTTCTAAATATGCTTACGGTCAAGATTATCATTTTGTAATTAAGGATAAATTAAAGGAGTTTTTGCACTCAATCCAAGAAAATATTGGAGAGGTATCAGGACGTGCTTTTGTCGATTCGGCACCTGTTTTAGATAAAGCTTGGGCGGCAAAGAGCGGTTTGGGTTGGATTGGAAAAAACAGTAACCTGATTACTCAAAAGGTAGGCTCTTTTTATTTCATTGCCGAACTTATTATTGATTTAGAATTAGAATACGATTATGCAGTTACAGACCATTGTGGGTCTTGTACCGCCTGTATTGATGCCTGTCCTACACAGGCAATTGTAGCACCATATATTGTTGATGGTAGCAAATGCATTTCTTATTATACCATCGAATTAAAAGAAAATCTTCCTGAAGAAATGAAAGGGAAATTCGATGAATGGATGTTTGGCTGTGATACCTGCCAAGATGTTTGTCCATGGAACCGATTTTCTAAACCCCACTCAGAACCTTTATTTAATCCTAATCCAGAGCTGCTTTCTTTTGCTAAAAAAGACTGGATAGAGATTACAGAAGAAACCTTTAAGCTAGTTTTTAAAAACTCTCCTATTAAAAGAACCAAATTTGATGGTTTAAAACGTAATATTAAATTTTTACAGTAACAACCAAATGTGTGTTGTTATTTTATCTTTTTGATTATCAGTTTTTTATTTTAAAGGCTCTTTCTCCTTTGTGCTATTTTTTTTCCTACGTTTTTTTACCTATATATCAATAAATTCTATAGGAATTGAACATCTTTTCAATTATTTAAGAAAATTCAGCTGTTTTATTGTCAAATATTTACAGAAATTAGATTTTCAATAGGTAAACAATTGTTAAAAAATGTTGTTTAACGACTTTATGTGCACTTTGTCGAAATAATGAGGATTGATTTCATTCCTAGATATACTTTCGCACTTTCCAAATCTACTTAATTTAAAACCTGTGAGACTTTTGTAGTCTTTAAATTACTATATGACAATGGTCTGCATAATGTCTTTTTTATATGTATGTCTTGAAAAAGCTGTTCTAAGTTTTTTTAAATCCATTTTATATTTTTTCACGTATCTCATCAATATGCTAAAAACAATCATCTGTTTTTTAGCATCCGAAATTTCTGTTCCACAAACTCAAGTTGTCTATGCGTAACTCTACTTTTTGTAAGTCTGGATTTTACAGGCTAATTTTTCTTATTTTATTTATTACATTACCAATATTCTCATACTCACAAGTATGTGGTACCCCTGGAGTTGACGGACCTGTTGCGGTGTCAAGTTCAGTGAATACATATTATCCGATCACAGGAAATGTTACACTGAATGCAGGAGCACAATCTATATATCTAGCAGGTGTGCCAGCAACGGATCAATACTCGAATAATTTTGGCACAACTCCAATCTCTGCTGGAGATTTGATTTTAATTATTCAAATGCAAGATGCCTCAATAAATTATACAAAAACAACTAGTTATGGTTCTGGTACGACGAACAGCGGTCCAGATAATCTAGGAGGAACAGGATTTACAGCTCTCGGTAATACCGGGGTTTTTGAGTATGTAATTGCAACAAATAATGTACCCTTGACAGGAGGAAATTTAACGTTTAAAGGTACAGGTGCTAATAATGGTGTCTTGAATAGTTTTTATAATGCAGATCCAACTACTTCAAGAGGAAAGAAAACATTTCAAGTCGTTAGAGTACCTCAATATTCTAATTTAACTCTTACAGCCAATATTACTACTCCTCCTTTTAATGGAGTTGCGGGTGGTATTATTGCATTTAATGTTTCTGGAACCTTCAACTTTAATGGTTTTAGTATTGATGGAAGTGCAAGAGGTTTTAGAGGAGGATATAGCCCAAAAGCAGGTTCGGATGCTAATGACTCAAAAACTTATGTTGGTGATTCATCAAATAGCAAAATTTCAGGAAAAGGAGAAGGAATAGCTGGTACGCCTAAGTATATGTGGGATGGTTTTAATCAGGTAGCAAATACAGTGGAAGGAATGCCAGGAGGTTCTTCAGGAAGAGGAGCTCCAGCGAATGCAGGAGGTGGTGGTAATGACCATAATACCGGCGGTGGAGGCGGTGGAAATGGTGGATTTGGTGGACTTGGTGGCGCTGGATGGCAAGGTGGAGGAGGAGATTTATTCTCCAATAACCTTACAGGAGCAGGAAGACCAGGATCAAAATCGTATACTGTGATTGAAAAATTTCCAAGGCTTATTATGGGCGGTGGAGGAGGCGCAGGTGATGCAAATGATGCTTCTTCTGGTGTAAAAGGTGGTGTTGGAGGAGCAATTATTCTTATAAATGCTGGGAATGTTTTAGGGAATGGTACTATTTATGCAAATGGAGGAAAAGGAGCACCTGGAACCTACGCTAACTCACCTGATGGTGCTGGAGGTGGAGGAGCAGGTGGAACAGTTTTGCTGAATGTTTCTAACAATAGTACTGCTACCATTCAAATTCAAGCTAAGGGAGGAGTAGGTGGAAACACTGAAAACGATAATAATAATGAGCACGGACCAGGTGGTGGTGGTGGTGGTGGAATAATCTGTCATAATGTTTCAAGTTCAGTAACCATTACAACAAATGTAACTGGTGGAGCAGCTGGTAAATCTAATGCAGGAAACGGAATTAATCATGGAGCTATTGCTGGAACAGATGGTTATGTATCAACTTTTACAGTTGCAGACGTACCTGCAAATCTACAAGTTAATGCGAATTGTTTCCCAGTTCTTGAGACAAAAGCCAAAACATTATCTACTACTGCAATTTGTAATGCAATTGATGAAAAAGTTTCTTATGAAATCGAAATAAAAAATACGGGAGCAGGAAATGCTGCTGGTGTAATGTTGGATTTTAGTTTTCCAACAGGTATCGAATTTGATTCCGCTACAGCAACTTACTCTACCGGAGCTTCAGGACCAGCAGGAACTCTAGCCAATTCGGCTACAGCTACGGCTAATAATCCTGTTTTTGGAGGATTTAACATTGCACAAAATGGAGTTGTTAACATCACTTTAGTTGGAAAAGTAGCAGCTTCGATAGCAGCAGGAACTTATAGTGCAAATGCGCAAGCATTATATCTTGACCCAACACGTACAACAGCCAATTCTACTAGAAGAATAACGGCATTTACAAATGCTTATGGTAGTGCGAATAAAACATACGAAGGCACAGGCCAATCAAATGTTCCAGGTGTAAATTTTAATGGAACAAGTACTGCCGTTGATGATATATCAATTTTAGCTTTGCCTGCAGCTCCAACAGTGAGTGTAACGCAAACAACTTGTACTGCTCCAACAGGTACAATAACGGTTAATACACCTGCAAACGGTTCTGGAATAAGCTATACATTAACGGGAACAAATCCTGTTTCTGCTTCAGTAAATAGTACAAATGGTATTTTTTCTGGATTGGTACCAGGTACCTATTCTGTAACTACAACAAATGCACAAGGATGTACTTCTGCTGCAAACACTGGTATTGTTATTAATGCAGTTGCTGGAGCGCCAACGACGACAGGTGTGACTATTTGTCAAGATGGAACTGGTTCATTGACGGCTACTTCTCCATGTGGAACATCTAATAGCTCAGGAGCAAAAATTGCAAGAGCAGGTAATAGTGTAGGCACAGCATCACTTTCTTGGTCTAATCCTTCAAGAGTGAATTCTAATGATTCAAGCTATGCATCTGCAACTGTTAGCAGTGGAGGGAATATCACTGTTGTGACAAGGTCTCTTCAAGGAACAGATTTTGATTTTAATATTCCTTCTAATGCTACAATTACTGGAATTCAAGTTACAATTGGTCGTTATAGTAGTACTGCCAGCTCTACAGTGAATGTTAAAGATAATGTTGTTAGTCTAATTAAGGCAGGAACTGTTATTGGTGAAAATAAAAGTATAACAGGATCTAATTGGCCAATAAGTTCGACTTCTGTGGCAAATTATGGTGGATCATCAGATTTATGGAATACAACTTGGACGCCCGCAGATATTAATAATGCAAATTTTGGAATTGCTTTATCTGCAAGTATCACTAGAACATCAAATAATGACATTACTGCCTATGTAGATTATATGCAGATTACTGTAAATTATACTATAGGGGGAATTGAATGGTACACTACATCTACAGGAGGTTCATCAATTTATACAGGTACTTCTTTTAATCCAGTGGGAGTTACAGGATCTGGATTGACAAGTACCGCTACAGCAACAACAAAAACGTATTATGCGGCTTGTTCAGGTAATTCAAATTGTAGAGCGGCTGTTAATTTTGTTGTTAATGCAAAACCAACAATTGCAACAATTACTTCTAACTCACGATGTGGTGCAGGAGAAGTAACTTTGGAGGCTACAGCATCAGCAGGAACTATTAATTGGTACGCAGCAGCAACAGGAGGAACATCATTAGGAACAGGAGAGAGTTTTACGACGCCAAGTTTATCAGCATCAACTTCTTATTATGTTGATGCAACAGAAAATGGTTGTACTACACCAACAAGAACTGAAGTTAAAGCAACAATAAATACAGTACCAACAATAAATTCGACAACAGAAGGTTCAATATGTGGTTCTGGATCAGTGAAATTAACTGCAACTGCATCAACAGGAGCGACTATTAATTGGTATGCTGATCCTACAAGTTCGACAGTATTAGGAACAGGAACAACTTTCAATACTCCAACTTTAACAGCTACTACAACTTACTATGTAGGAGCAGTAACATCGTCAGGTTGTACTTCAACGTCTAGAATTGCTGTCGCGGCAGTTATAAATAAATCTTCAAGCATTGTATTTACAAGTGGTACTCAAAATCCAACAGTTTGTTCTGGAGCATCAGTTCCGAATGCAGTGTATACTTTTGGAGGAAGTGCTACAAATGCTACAGTGTCTAACTTGCCTACAGGATTATCTGCTGCAGTTGATACTAATGCAAAAACAGTAACAATTTCTGGAAATCCAACATCAGCTGGTACTTATATCATTACTACAGTTGGTCATACAGCTCCTTGCGCAGAAGTAACAATTCAAGGAACAGTTACCTTATCACCAAATGTAACAATTGCATCATTTTCACCAGCAACGTCTTCTCGTTGCCAAGGAGTTGAAACAATAACAAGAACTACAACAGCAACAAATTCAACAGGAGGTATTACATATAGCCTAGATTCTGCAAGTAGTACAGGCGGAAATACGATAAATTCAACAACTGGAGCAGTAACTTATGCTGCTGGATGGTTGGGAACAACTACAATCACAGCAAGTGCTGCAGGATGTAATGGACCAGTAACGACTACTCATACAGTAACGACAAATGCTTTACCTACAGCAACTATATCTGGAAATTTAACAGCATGCTTGACTACGACTTTGACAGCCAATTCAAATGCAAGTTCAGCAACTTATGTTTGGTACAAAAATAATGTTGCGATTCCTAGTCAAATTTCTTCTACGTTAGTTGTAAATTCTGATGGAGATTATAAAGTAAAAATTAAAAATTCTTCAACTGGATGTGAAGCAACTTCTGCTGCTTCAACAGTAAAAGTTAGTGATACAGAAAAACCTGTAAAACCTGTTTTAGCAGATATTACAGCAGAATGTTCAGTGACAGTAACAGCTCCGACTACGACAGATAATTGTAAAGGAACGGTGACTGGAACAACAACAGATCCATTGACATATAGTACTCAGGGAACTTATACCATTAACTGGAGTTTTAGCGACGGGAACGGAAACGTAGAAACTGCAGCTCAAAAAGTAATT